>NZ_AUZM01000019.1 GCF_000478195.2 Lyngbya aestuarii BL J
ATCTTTAAACTACGGTTACAAGTTCGGTCAAGAAGAAGAAACTTACAACATCGTTGCAGCACACGGCTACTTCGGTCGTTTGATCTTCCAATACGCTAGCTTCAACAACTCTCGCGCACTGCACTTCTTGTTAGGTGCATGGCCGGTAATCGGAATCTGGTTTACTGCTTTAGGTGTATCCACCATGGCATTCAACCTCAACGGTTTCAACTTCAACCAATCCGTAATTGATTCTAGCGGACGTGTGATCAACACTTGGGCTGACGTGATCAACCGCGCTAACCTGGGTATGGAAGTTATGCACGAGCGCAACGCTCACAACTTCCCCTTAGACTTAGCTTCTGTTGAGTCTGCTCCCGTTATCAAAGGCTAATTTTTAGTCACATAACCAAAAGACGCTCTCCTTCGGGGGGGCGTTTTTTGTTGGGCTAGAGTATTGAATCTCTATCCTTGAGGCAACTTTACAAGCCCAAGAAGCTTTAGTCAAGCGAAATCTGTGGGATTTTACAATTTTCCCGCTTAGAAAGCTGCTAAAATGTTAATCATTCAGGAACAAAAAGACTTTTTCTCGCTTCATTACTACTCAGGTGTACTATTTTTTAAAATTATCTTCTTAAGATATCGAACAACTCGACGAGCGAACTACAGCTTCTCCTGTATACCTGGGTTGGATGCAACTTTGAAGCGTTGGTTTCATTGTTTTGAAGTTACTCAAATTTGATTTTTTTGAAATCTATTTGGTTGAAAGTTATTTGATTTTATCATGTTAAAGCAAATATTATTTATCGGATTGACTTCATCATTATTTTTTCTGTATCCTGATGTTTCCAATGCTCAAACTTCCCTGCGTTCTTCTGAAGGAGGAGTCAGAGTATCACAACAAATTCCAGAAGATAAGCGACAACTCATTGAAGAATTTCTTGAACTCACCGGAGG
This sequence comes from Lyngbya aestuarii BL J, assembly GCF_000478195.2. Lineage (GTDB taxonomy): Bacteria > Cyanobacteriota > Cyanobacteriia > Cyanobacteriales > Microcoleaceae > Capilliphycus > Capilliphycus aestuarii. The sequence continues at coordinate 937 of NZ_AUZM01000019.1, forward strand.
AGAAAGAACGTTTCAACAAGTGAGTCAAGCTATGTTATCTCAGATGGAACAACAATTTGGAGCGATGTTAAATTCAGACTTAGGAAGCCAACAACTCTCACCCCAAGAACGTCAACAAATGGCAGCTAATCTAAGTCGAGAAATGAACCGTATTACCCAGAAATATAATCGACTTTTTCTCGAAAGAATTGACTATCAGAAAATTGTTGAACAAGTTTATTATCCTCTCTATGATAAATACTTTTCAAAAGAAGATTTACAGGTATTAATTGACTTTTATCAGAGTCCGACTGGACAAAAAACAATTGAAGTCATGCCCCAACTCCTACAAGAATCGATTCAACGGACAACTCAAGTCATCGGGCCAACTATTACTAGCATTATGCAAGAGATTATCACCGAAGAATTAAAACGTTTAAACCGATAACAAAATCCAATTCAAGCTAAAGCTTAAAGTGATCGCCGCCAGTTGAAGAACTTTTCTAAGAAATTCTGTTGCCATTTATTTTGAGCAAACTTCTGTTTTTTCAAGAGTAACCCGGCTTTACTATTGACCTCTGATAATGTCGGATAAATATGAATTCCAGTTAAAGCAGAAACCTTTAAATTGTTCGATATGGCTAACACAATTTCATGGATTAATTCTCCGGCTGACGGCCCAACTAAATGAGCGCCTAAAATCTCACCATTTCCCCGTGTGATAATCTTCGCAAACCCTAATGTTTTGCCTTCTGCTTGAGCGCGATCTACACCCGAAAAAGGTTGTTTTAACACATAAACATCTTTATCGTAGCGTTCTATCGCTTGTTTTTCAGTTAACCCAACTCGCGCTAATTCGGGGTCAGTAAATGTCGCCCAAGGAATGACTCGATAGTTGGCTTTACTCACCGGAAAAAACAAAGCATTTGTTAAGACCACAACCGCTTCATAACCCGCAACATGAGTGAATTGATACCCACCAATGACATCTCCACAAGCATAAATTCGGGGGTTGGTGGTTTGGAGTTTAGCATTGACTTGAATTCCTCGCTTACCAACCTCAACCCCTGCGGCTGATAAATTCAAGGATTCTACATTGGGAACTCGTCCAACTGCGAGTAAGATTTCATCAGCAATAATAGTGTTTTCTCCGGCTTTAATCTGTTTTTTTCCGTCCCGTAATTCGACGTGTTCGGCGCGAGTTTGAGTTAATATTTTAATCCCTTCTGACATGAGTTGATCTTGAACCACTTGAGCGGCTTCTGGATCTTCTTTTTGTAAGAGATGATTGCCACTTTCAATGATTGTGACATTTGATCCCAACCGAGAAAAAGCTTGTCCTAATTCACACCCAATAGGCCCTCCACCCAGAATTGCAAAATTATCAGGACGTTCTTGGAGAGAAAAGACTTTTTCATTGGTTAAAAAACCTGCTTCTGTTAAACCGGGAATTGATGGAATAGCAGGTCGAGAACCTGTAGAAATCACAAAGGCTCTGGCTTTGAGTTGGCGTCCGTTGACTTCAAAAGTTTGGCGATCGCAAAATTTCCCCTCCCCAAATATTACCTCAACCCCTAAACTCCGAAATCGTTCCGGTGAGTCGTGAGGTTCAATCGTTTTAATCACGGTTTGAACGTGATGAGCGGCTTGAGCAAAATCAATTTTTGGGTGTTCGGTATGAATGCCAAAACGAGCGGCATTTTTGACTTCATAGGCGACTCGGGAAGCGTGAATTAAAGACTTACTGGGAACGCAACCAAACCACAAACAATCCCCTCCTAAGCGATCGCGTTCAATGAGTGCAACTTTTGCTTTTAATTGGGCGGCGGCACTCGCTACAACCAACCCTCCTGAACCTCCACCAATAATGACTAAATCGTATTCAACAGCCATAATTTTAGTCCCTATTTATTATTTTGATTGATACTTTATTATTTCATCCCAACAAGCTGAATTCTCTCTGAGAAATTACTGGGTAGGGGTTAAGATTTGTTTAGTCGGAGAAATCAACTCGTTTTTTCTCATGATTTTTGGATTTAATCGCTCGATTTATTCCCCATAAATTAATCCCAGTAGATTGATTGATCTGTTGCGATTTTATCAACAATTCTGACAATCAACGAATCGATTCAGAAATAAAGCAAGATTTTCGGCTGCGGTTCCTGAACCGATTCCATAACAAGCGCGTTGTCGCCAAACAATGACTGGAAGATGTCCGACGGGTGCATTGGGATTAAATGTCAGTTCATCGTAATATTTCCAATTTTCTCCTTCTCGCCATCCTACCGCATCACAGAATGCTGGATAATCCCCGGCTAAACTGTTTAAAATTTGCTGCTGAACGCCCAAACCAAATAAGCCATTACTATAATAATTCCAGAGATAATCTATTGTTTTTAAATCAACACAGGGAAAGGTTTCAATATCTTCTACTCTCAGCCAACTGTCGGGTTCTTGTCTCGCTAAATAGAGCAAAATTTGCCACGTATATTGATCGGAACTTTTCCAATCTCCTGCGGCGAGTAACTCACTGAGGGGCTGATAATCCATCCCAACTTCGGACATTAAAGATGTTTCTTCCACACTTCCCTCTAGCCAACTTTCTAGACGAGAGATGGTATTAGAAACACGTTCAGGGTTGAGTAATTCGAGATAATGTAAAACCCATTCGAGTTGATTATGTAAGTTTGTTCGTTCAACGGTTGCGTTTTGCAGTTGGGTTTCAATTCTATCTAAGCGTCGGGTTAAATTTGCTAAATTAGATAAATTTGAAGCAGAATTTAAGGGATAATTTTCTTCATTTGAATGCTTTTCTTTAAGCTTTTGTTTCAGGAGTTGGAACTGTTGCCACTGTTGTTTTGCCCATTCGAGTCTAACAGAGTCTTGATCAATTTTTGTTAGCTCTGATAATCCTGATTGTAAATTCCAGTGACAAACTGAACAAAACTCAGGAAGTGATAGTAGATATTCCTGTTGACAGACTGGGCATTTAAACATAAGCGATCGCAGTCATTGAAATTTCAGCATTCTTTGGACTGAAAATTTCCCAAAAATTCCGAGAAAAGTTCCGATCTAGATTAGGATTTTTGGGAATCTTTAGGTGAGAATACAGAACGGAGTAGAAACCATAATAAAATTATAATAAATAATACTAGAGTATTCTCTCCCGTCATTGTACTACTTTGAGAATATCGGCTACGAGAACTTGTGGGTTCAGAAGCATTGAGATGAGAGTAACCCTCTGTCGAAGCAATTAAATCTTCCCTGATTTCGGGTTCTCGCTCGAATGAAGTTTTTTCCGATGAGGATTCTTTTGAAGTTTCAACTGGGTTGTAATTTTCACTCCAATGACGAGAATGACGATTTTTCTTTAAGTAGCCACAATAGGGTTTATGTTTGGAATAAATTTCATCATATAAAGATCCACGGCGAGGGGAGTTGCAGTCATCGACTTCGCAGGAAGATTGATGAGGAGGTTGATGAGGAATTTTACCACCGGGATAACCATCTGCCTTCGCTGGATCGGGAAAAACCCCTGATGCGATCGCTGTGATCGAGAAAGCCACAGCGATCGCTTGACAATATTTCTTCATCATCATCCCCACATTCCTCAAATATTGACGTCATCGTAGCAGATTCACACCCAATTTTAAAAGAAAAAACCGTTAATATCTGTTTCTTTCACACCAATTAGGGGACATCTTGACAAACTCCTTTTTGTTGAGATCTAAACAGTGGAGTATCAACCATCAAGGTGGAAACATCTGTCGCCCGTATCCATCCCGTATCACCCGCTTGTAGAGGTGGGATGAGTTGACTGCTTGCTTCTAAGTTTTCTGAGGATTCAGTGGGCTGATAGGGGTTTTCTGAGGCTTCAATCTGATCGGGTATTTCGGCAGATTCTGATGAAGGGATAAAGTCCGGATTTTCGAGAATTACCTGTTCTTCTTTAGAACGCTTTTTCCAGGTTAAATTCTCATTTTGATTGGGTAAATAACAAATCTTTAACTCTAACCAAGTCCCCGATTGAGGAGTAGATTGTTTTTCCATCACTTGAAAAACTGTTCCTTCAGGAACTTCTCCTTTAATCCAAGGTTTACCAAACTCTTTTAATAATTGAATAGAAGATACCGGAATTTCACCTAAAGCGGTCGTATTTTCCCCGAGTTGAATAATCGATTTTAAACTTACGGTTGGATTGCGAGAGATAGGAAATTGCGGAGTTGGACTCGGGGGAGTTGTGTTTGTCGGGGGAACAACAGGAACTTGAGACTGACTGGATCGCTCTGGATAAAAAATATAAACTAATACTCCTCCTAAACCTAATAAAAAGGCAATTCCCAAGGATAATAGCCAAATTTGAGACAGCTTGGCTGAGGACGGTACATCGACAAACTCTGTGTTGGGTAGCTCAGAATCATCCGCTTGATAAATATCGGAGTCCTCCTCATAATCTACCTCTAAATTGGGAACAAACGGTGAAACTTTAATCTCAGGTAGAGAGTAAATCCCCGATTTTGTGGAGACTCGAAAGTGAAGGAGAGAAATTGTTACATTATCGTGACCATTGAGAGTATTGGCAATTTCAATTAATCGATTTTTAGCTGAGATTATATCGGTTTCTGCATTGATAATAGGTAATATTTCACTTTTCCAATAAGACTCAATCCGATCTTTATCACTCAGACCATCAGAACACAACAGAAAGATACAATCTTCATCAATCGGGAAACGTTGCACAGTCGGGTAAAGTGTCGCGGAGGACGTAATTCCCAAAGCTTGAATCAGAGCGCCCGAAGATCGGGGTTGAATCGCATCTCGATACAACGCATAACCTAGACGAACTTCTCGGGAAGCAACATCGTCATCGAGGGTCACCTGATGACAACCTGTGCGAGTAATCCAGTAGGCGCGACTGTCTCCGACATGAGTAATATAAACTTCATGTTCACGAGTCAAAGCCATCACCAAGGTTGTTCCCATGCGTTCACGTCCCTGGCGATTTTCGCTGTCGTTGCGTTGAGCGATCACATCGTTGGCAATATTCGTCGCCCGTTTTAACTGATTCATCAGGGAAGTTGAATCCCAATTTGCCGGATGAGACCGAATATTTTCCAAGTCTTCGCGCAAAACCCGAATCGCCAAGTTTGAGGCGACTTCTCCGCCTTCTTGTCCCCCAATACCATCACAAACAATACTCAAAGCCTGAGAATTCCCCTGAACTTTCACGAGAGTATCTTGCTGAGGATAACAAGCATCTTCATTGTGAGAGCGAGTTGGCCCGGTATCGGTTGCGGTAATAATTTCTATTCGACGAGTCAGCGATCGCCCACAAATTGCCATTGCTTGATCGAGTTGATAGATCAAGTGTTCTGGCTTGCGAATTTCTTTGGCGATCATTTGCTGAGTCAGCTGACCCAGAAATGAATGAATTTTGGGGTGAGCATTCTCGATCCAAGATTGCCACAGTTGACCGAGTTGAGCCAGAGTTGCTGCTGTCAAGTCAAGGTCTAACTGAGACAATCGCACCAGTGACCCTTCGATGCGTAATAATTGGGGATTCAATAAACTTGAAGCAACCTGTTGATGTTGGAAAGGTTTCCACAGTTGAGCAATTTGCCATAACCAGTTCAACTGGCGTAGAGCCGATGTCCCCGCCCACAACTCTAAGATACTGGGCATTAAAGCTTCCCTCGTCTCATCAACTGGCCCCTGTTCTAAGAGCCAAATCGAGGTCTGAAGGGGATTATGATCGGCGGGGATTAATCCGTAAACAACGGGAAGATGCAGTCGATAGGGAAATAGCCGTAGATAGGCAGCAATTTCCTCTGGAATACCTTCAGGAATTTCAGGAAACTGTTCGGGTCGAGTATCGACCACAATACAATTTTGTCTTAATAAGTAGCGATCGGCAATTAGCGTTCCTGTAGGCAAAGTCTCAATCCCTTTACCCACTGCTAACAAATAGTGTTTTGGCATATGATTTTGCATAGAGGTTCCTCACGCCTCTGTTGCCACTCAATTTTAGAGTTGAGAGTTAAAATTGTGGTCTCCAAGCTTGTTAACTTTTAGGTTGGGTAGGTTTTTCTCCCTACCGATCCGGTACGAAGTTTCTTCTCCATGCTACAGGATAAATGATCGAGATCGCACGGTTGATCTCTAATTCGACTGATCCTAAAAGCCCAAGTAATCTGTCATGGAGTCTAAACATTGAGAAGCGAAGGGTTTCCTAGAATCAGTAAATTAGCAAGAACTTATCTGAATCATTGTAGCGTTTCGGTGTTAAGTTGCCAGACTGGTAATTGAGCCAACGCCAAGACCCTCGCGCCCGGCGTGGGCTTCCTGTTTGATCGACTGATATAGCACTACGCATTCAGGTTAGGACATTTATAAATCCTGGAACCTTTTAACAGTCTACTGTTCCCTGATCCGGTGTTCCCTGTTCCCGATTCAAGTAGCGCTATACCTCTTATTGTCCGGGAACGCGAGGCAATCCCATACTGTAGTTGAGAACTCGGCTATTGAGATTGTAACTAATCTCTCCGGCTTGTAAAAGACTTCGCACAAAATGTTCAAGATCAGAACCAATGCGACGCATATTATACTCAGTCAGGTCTTCTCCATTGGCGGCTTCTACTAATTCATCAAATTTTTGATAAACCTTTTTTAGTGCTGCCTCACTCCAGTTAAACTCGTTATCGGGATCAACATCTATCGTTAAAACTTGGTCATTGTCAACCAGTTCATCATTCTTAATTTCAGCAGTGTAAATCTGAATATGCCGAGTTGTTGATTTGAGCAACATAGCGTCTGCAATTTTAAAATTTCGATCTTTGCATTCTCATTGTAAACGAGTTTCAATTTCAATAAATCTATAGATTATCTTTATCCAATGACTAACTTTTGGAAGACTGTGTTCAATTTTGCCCAAACCACGACGACTGAAGTCGGACAGCAGTTAAGGCTTGACTGGGGTTCAGTCCAAGCCTCGGAAAAGTCCGATGGAAGTTTAGTCACCCAATCTGATCATTGGGCTGATCTAGAAATTCGTCGTCGCATTAACGACACATTTCCCGAACATGGTCTTCTTTCTGAAGAAGGAGAACATCTTTTCCCCGCTACCGATTGGTGTTGGATTATTGACCCAATCGATGGGACAACCAACTTCACTCGGGGGCTTCCGATTTGGGGGATTCTCATGGGCTTGTTGTACCGAGGAACCCCTGTCTTTGGTTATGTTCATCTCCCCCCCTTAAATCAGTCTTTTCATGGCTTATGGCTGGAAAATACGGGGTTAACTGGCCCGAGTGGTGCTTTTCGTAACCAGCAACCGATTCACTCCAGTTTAGACACTCCCGGTTCTGATCATTTTTTTAATGTTTGCACCCGCAGTACCGCTATTATCCCGAATATTCCCTGCAAAATTCGGCTGATGGGGATGGCGGGTTACAACTTCTTGATGGTGGCTTCTGGTGTTGCCATTGCTGGGGTTGAAGCGACACCCAAAGTTTGGGATATTGCCCCTCTCTGGCCGATTCTGAAGGCGGCGGGGGCGGTTTGGACGCCGCTAAACCCTGAACCGATTTTTCCCCTCCAACCCGGAGAAGATTATGGTCATCGTTCCTATCCGATATTAGTGGTTAGCCAAGAACAATGGGTTTCCCAGTTTCAGCCTTTAGTCCAGTCTTTACAGTGATCGGTTCTTTTCCGGGTCATCTGTCACCTGTCCCCTGAGTTTAAACTTTTGCGGCTACCCCAAAGCGAATTTTTAGATAATCTTCTTCCATTTTCGCGCCCGAGGGTTGCAACGCGGCTAATGCTTGGGGTAAAACTAAATTCCGGCGATGATTACCGATCCGAATATTTAACTCATCTCCACTTTTATTCAGTTTAATTTTATCTTTAGGAATTCCGGGAAGATACAATTCTAAGCTGTAAGAATCTTTCTCTTGATGAATTCTAATTGTGCTTTCTGCATAGTAAACTTGGGTCGGATCTTCGTCTTTATACAAAGTATCTTTGAGTCGATTTAATGCCTCTAGTCCACACATTTCTTCGGTGTAGAGTGGCACTTCTTTGACGGGTAAAGGCCGGAAGTTATCGTGAATTTCTTGACGATATTGTTGTTGATTTTCTTTCCAGCGTTGGAAAAATGGATCGGTGACTTCGGCGGGAATAATCCGATTAGCAACGACTAAATCTGTTGCAACATTATACAAACTTAAATAAGCATGGGCGCGGAGAGATTCTTTGATGACCATTTTTTCAGGATTGGTCACTAACCGCACCGATGTTTGGGTATTATCGGTTAAGACTTTTTCTAATGCCTCAATTTGTTCATAAAATTCATAGGGCGCATCCATCACTTCTTTGTCAGGTAAAGAAAATCCGGCGATGGGTCGAAAAATCGGTTCAACGATGGGACGCAAGGCTGCTGACATTCCTTGAAACGGTTTGTAAAATTTTCTCATATACCAACCGCCCACTTCGGGTAAACTGAGTAAGCGTAACGCGGTTCCTGTCGGGGCTGAGTCGATAATTAATACATCATATTCGCCCTCGTCATAATGACGCTTCATCCGGACTAAGCCAAAAATTTCATCCATCCCGGGTAAAATGGCTAATTCTTCGGCTTGAATGCCATCTAAGCCTCGGGCTTGCAGGACTTGTGTAATATACCGTTTAACGGCGCCCCAGTTCCCTTCGAGTTCCATTAACGCATCGAGTTCAGCCCCCCAGAGGTTGGGTTGGACTTGGCGAGGTTCGTGACCCATTTCTACATCAAAGCTATCGGCGAGAGAATGGGCGGGGTCTGTACTTAGGACGAGGGTCTTATACCCTAATTCTGCACACCTTAAGCCTGTGGCTGCGGCGACTGAGGTCTTTCCCACGCCACCTTTACCCGTCATTAAAATTACACGCATTTCGTCAAGTCCTGCTTAAAATTTGTTCATATTATTTTAACTTTAGCGGGTTTTTGGCAATATTTGCTTAACAACATCCAAGCGAGAACAGTCCCAATAGTCGATATGACTGCTGATCAGTCCCTCTGAGTTGAGTTTGAGTTCACTCCAACCGGGGATAGAAACACGGGGTTTCCAGGGAAGCGGTGTTGTCCAACTGAGTGTCCAACGGGTTTTTATAATATTCTCGGCTTGGGAGATATCGTGTAAATCAAGCTGAACGTCTATGAACCACTGACGGATAAAGCCAATCATTTGTTTGTAGCGTTCGACTCCGTTAAATTGGTTTAAGGGGTCTTTAAAATAAACGTTTTGGGCATAAAGATTGTAAGTTTGATCTTCAGGAAATCGTTGATAATCTTGTTTGATGATGTCAATAATTGTCATTGTTTTAAAGGGTTAATTTTATACTATTTTCAATAAAAGTTATGGGTCAATTTTGAGCGATGACTAGCCCCGATTTGTCTAATCAAAGCTCAAAAAAGTTGTGATGTTCCTCGGTGAAGTTGCAGTTCAATTCAACCTGACCTAGAAAGTGTTAGGCTTTCAAGCGTAGGGTGGGAATGATTTTCAAACACCACTCTGACATTTGAGATGCTCTCCACAGATCAATAATTCTGACTCCAATTATCGAACCTCTGAAGTTGACATCGACTTCTTGACCGGGTTCGATTCCTTCAGGATTGCTATACACAATCACGGTGGGTTGGTTTTGTGCTAGACGTTGATAGTCTGAGAATTTAATGCGAATTGACATTTCTAATACTCCTTTATTAATAAGGTTGAAAAAAAAGAACAAAAACAGGATGTCTTCACACAAAACAAAAACGTACATTATGGGAAATCTGAGGTTGCTCAATCAAAAGCCCATCGGACAGAACCCTTGAAATCTCGTTAAAGTACGTCATTGCTTTAATTTTACCTTGTTGAGCAACATTTTTTGGTTATAGTTCAATAATTTTTTGAACGGCAGTCATAAGTCAAAAATTAAAAATCAGAATTTGTTTTGTTTAGAATTTGGATTTTAGAGATATTTTAAAACTTTTATAGCGATTTTAACTTGTTTTTAACGATGAGCAATTCCCAAACTTATTGATTGAAATTGAACATTTATTTTTATAAACTAAGTATATTAACTTAAGAGTCAGTCAGTTTATGTTATAAATACCTTAAAATAATTGTATCAATCGGTATCAATTTTGATTGATTATAAAACTCAAGTCTTATATGATTATACTCAAGTCCACAAGCAAGATAAAAGTAGATGTCTAAAACTCTAAAATCTTCATCTGAAAGCGGATCAAGCTGGCTCAATAGCGGTCCAATTCTTCGGATTCTGGAAATGGTTCAAGATTTGATTATTATTTCGTTATGTATTGGTTTATTTAGCTTTATGGTGATGCAACTGCGAGAAATGGTACTCTCATTGTTGCCGCCCTTAGATTTTCAACGAGTCACCTCTGATATCTTATTTTTGTTGATTCTGGTTGAATTATTTCGCCTGCTGATTATTTACTTGCAAGAACATCGGGTTTCAATTGGTGTGGCGGTGGAAGTTTCCATTGTGTCTGTTTTGCGAGAAATTATTGTTCGCGGTGTGCTAGAAACCCCTTGGACTCAAACCTTAGCAACTTGTGCTTTTTTACTGGTACTGACCCTATTACTGGTGGCTCGGGTATGGCTACCCCCCACCTTTGATGGAATTGACCCAGAACAACAAATCTCACAACGACACAGAAATCGCATCGCTCAAGAAAACACAGAAAGGGAAGTGAACCTCTCAAAACCCGAGCAAAATGGAGAAATCTTTACCTCCATCGAACAACAACCCTATTTCCCCAGCCGTCATGAAACCTGATCTCAATCGTTGTCTCCTGAAATAGTTAGTTCTAGGCTGTACTTCTGGGATTAAGTGTGGGATGATGTGAAATAACAGCAAACTGCGCTTTCCAATTGTTCGATTAATTGTGATCGACATCTGAATTGGATAGCAAGCGCTAGCTGTGATACAATGAAACGCGAGAATAGGTATTCGGTTGCAGTTTTGCGTCAAGTGTTGAGCTACTTTGTTCTGTTTCATCAGGCATGGCTCGCCTTCCGAAATCTCTCTCCACATCTATTTGATTTGGGAGGTCATTCATGTCTGTCTATATTGGTAATCTATCCTACGATGTCACCGAGGATGATTTGAAGTCTGTTTTTGCTGAATACGGCAATGTCCGCCGCGTTCAAATCCCCACTGACCGAGAAACTGGTCGTCCTCGGGGTTTTGCATTTGTAGAAATGGAAAATGATACTGAAGAGGAGGCTGCCATTGAAGCTCTTGACGGAGCGGAATGGATGGGACGAGATCTGAAAGTCAACAAAGCCAAACCTCGGGAAAACCGAGGATCTTCAGGCGGTAGAGGCGGTAGAGGCGATCGCAGAAATCGCTTCGGTGGCGGTAGCTATTAAGTTGCGGCGAGTTTAGGAAATTTTCGGCTCAACTGTAGCCCCCTAAACTAAATAATTATCATTAACTGTTCTCTCCGATCTGTCGGGGAGATTTTTGTTTGGGTTGAGGTCTGAACTGACACTAAGCTTTTTAGAGAAACTATAAAATAGTATTAGTATTAGCTCGGTTAAACGCCAAAATCACAGTTGTTAGCCAACAGATTCCAATCACTAAACCCGCAATCACATCACTCGGCCAGTGCGCCCCGAGTATAATACGAGCGATGCTCACCATACCTACCCAAAATAATCCCGCAATCACTGCTAAACTGCGCTCTAAACCTCCTCTAGCTGACCGAAACCACAAATAAAACAAAAAACCGTAAACACTGGTTACAATTAACGCATGACCGGATGGGTAGGAGTGCAGACTCGGTGCCGCTAAACCCTCTGCAATGAGATTCGGGCGTTGACGATTCCAGTACAGCCAACCCGTCCAGGCAAAGGCAAACTGTAAAATATAAGCGGTTACAACCGTCGCGGCAATCACCGGATGCGATCGCCACACAGCCGTTAACACTACACCCGCTATTAAGGGCAGCATATAAACTAAATTACCGGGAGATTCCCAGGTGATGCTTCTGGCAAAGCTCAAAGGAACATTTTGGGAAATCACGATCAGCATCTGTTCATCCCAAGCCTGTAACCCGCCCGTATTAACAGCAGACTTCCCCCAAAAGGTGACTACAAAAGCAACAATTGTCGTGACAATAAACCCAATTGCTAATACTGTCGCCCAACGTTTCCAAACTTGATTGGGGAGTTGACGAGCATCTTGCCAAAAGCGAAACCAACTATTGCGGACAAAAATCCAAGCTATCCAACGTGTTCCTGACATCAGCTAATTCATCTTCTGAGTCGGTGTATTATTTTACTACTAAACGTTAGAAGTTAACTAAAAATTTACTTACTTTTGACAAGTCATTTTTTGATCATCATTGCTCGCTAATCTACAACTATGCAAAACAGTTAAATCAATTCAAAGGAAATCAATCAGATCTCTCCCATCAGCTCTAGGTTTCAGTCCCCTTGCGGGGAATTTAATGTTGGAAAGTGGGAGGATCTGAGGGAGTGTAATCCAATCTCAAGGTTTCAGTCCCCTTGCGGGGAATTTAATGTTGGAAAGTTATCGCCCTAATGCTGATCGCTATATCTATCTGTCTGTTTCAGTCCCCTTGCGGGGAATTTAATGTTGGAAAGTCGGATTCGCTCAGATCGATTACAGAACAGGGCTGCAAACGTTTCAGTCCCCTTGCGGGGAATTTAATGTTGGAAAGCAGGCGATGCCGCACGGAATGCAATCATGGCGTTTGTTTCAGTCCCCTTGCGGGGAATTTAATGTTGGAAAGACGGCAAGACTCCAGAGAAAACTGCTAAGACTCCAGAGAAGTTTCAGTCCCCTTGCGGGGAATTTAATGTTGGAAAGAAGACAGAAAGCGAAAAGAAGAAGCCGAGCGCAGAAGTTTCAGTCCCCTTGCGGGGAATTTAATGTTGGAAAGTCTCTAGCGTTATCTCTTAACACAACACCCATCACTAGTTTCAGTCCCCTTGCGGGGAATTTAATGTTGGAAAGCCTTTCGGGGGAGTAATAAAAGAAAGACAAACTATGTTTCAGTCCCCTTGCGGGGAATTTAATGTTGGAAAGATGACATCAAGAGGTGGCGAGAGAGCTTCAAGTTTGTTTCAGTCCCCTTGCGGGGAATTTAATGTTGGAAAGACGATGCCGAACGACTTCAATATTGATAATTTTATTGAAGGTTTCAGTCCCCTTGCGGGGAGTTTAATGTTGGAAAGTCTGATTAGTCTGAATATTCTGAATAAGTCTTAGAGGTTTCAGTCCCCTTGCGGGGAGTTTAATGTTGGAAAGCTGATAGTTTTGCCTCTTAAATTAATGATGAAATGTTTCAGTCCCCTTGCGGGGAATTTAATGTTGGAAAGACTTCTAAAGGTGAAAGATTATATCCTACAGCATCTAAGTTTCAGTCCCCTTGCGGGGAATTTAATGTTGGAAAGTAGATGGTCTAACTCCATCTCAGCAACAACAAATGTTTCAGTCCCCTTGCGGGGAATTTAATGTTGGAAAGGATTGAATATATTTATTAATTACTCAGGGATATTTATGTTTCAGTCCCCTTGCGGGGAATTTAATGTTGGAAAGATCTAACTGCACTTGTTGTTGCATTAATACGGTCATGTTTCAGTCCCCTTGCGGGGAATTTAATGTTGGAAAGCATATAGTCAGTTTAAACTGTTTTTAGAAGACTACGTTTCAGTCCCCTTGCGGGGAATTTAATGTTGGAAAGCTTAATCAGCAGCTTAAAGAGCTAGAAAGTAAAGAGCAGAAGCGTTTCAGTCCCCTTGCGGGGAATTTAATGTTGGAAAGTCCTAACGGTATCAGCTTTGTTACCGCCTACAAGTTTCAGTCCCCTTGCGGGGAATTTAATGTTGGAAAGCGACCCTCTGCCGGTACCGCATCCGGCGATCATGAGGTTTCAGTCCCCTTGCGGGGAATTTAATGTTGGAAAGACCCTGCCAGTGGGAGCGGTGGAAGCAGATCAGAAGGGATTGTTTCAGTCCCCTTGCGGGGAATTTAATGTTGGAAAGACCTTACACTTACCACAAAAAAGACGCGGTTTCGTTTCAGTCCCCTTGCGGGGAATTTAATGTTGGAAAGGTTAAGGTAATGACCGATTGGGGGGAATTAGCGATGTTTCAGTCCCCTTGCGGGGAATTTAATGTTGGAAAGTGGGGTGAATGCTGATTTTTCTTGTGTATAGTCTGCTGTTTCAGTCCCCTTGCGGGGAATTTAATGTTGGAAAGCTTAGAAAACCGCAACCCTTTAGATTGGGCAGTTTGTGAGGTTTCAGTCCCCTTGCGGGGAATTTAATGTTGGAAAGATTTTTAAGGAATTTGTATGCCTCTCTTAACTCAAGTAGTTTCAGTCCCCTTGCGGGGAATTTAATGTTGGAAAGCCAACACAAAACAAAACAAATAATATTGATGATTAGTTTCAGTCCCCTTGCGGGGAATTTAATGTTGGAAAGTCCGCCGACTGAAGGTGAGTCAGGGAGAGACTTCTAGAACCGATTTTCGTGAACCTAAAAATTAGGTTCATTTCAGCCCTCGAAAATCCCGACTCCGGCATCTTTTACCAACAACCGAAACTGTGAAACTATTCATTTGTCTAGGTTCTGGCGATTTTCGTGAACCCCCTGGGGTTTTCGCCTCCGCTTCGGTACACGAAAAATCTGATGAAACTATCATAAGATAATCGTCTCATCTTGTCTAGGCTTTTCGGAGCCGTAAGCGATCGTTTTCTTAACCGCCCCGGCATCCAACACATAAATCCTAACCGAATCCTCCTTTTTCACCAAACGTTCAATCTTGTGCTGAAGCATGACAAACTGTTTTGCCGTCAGAAAACACTCAAACACGCTGTATTGCGTCCATTTCCCATAACCCGAAAGCAACCGATGCAAACGAGTCCGGCGTTTATTGGCTGCTTTGGAATCCGGCAAATCGTAGATAATCAAATAAAATAACGTATTCATCGCTGAAATTGGCAGTAATTCGAGTTAATTTGAAAGTCAAAATTCAAGTCCCCCATCTTTCTAAGTCCCCCATCTTTCTAAGTCCCCCAGTATTGGGGGATTTAGGGGGCAAAGGTCACAGGGGCGGGGGATTTAGGAGGAAAAACGAAAATTTGAACTAACGCAACATCAGAGGTTTGTAAGGAATATCTTCGAGAAGATGACGGCTTAGAAGTCGCGCCTGTAACTCGATAGCCCGCCGATAAGTACAGCGATAATCAAAAATCGGATGCTTAAACTCATCCGTCATTTTTCGTTCAAAAGCTTGAATAAACGTTTTGCGGGCGGAGTCAGACAGTCGATAAGCGCCCAAACTTTCGGTAAAATCATTACATTGAATTTCACGAGTATTTATCACCGATAACACCACACTATCAGCAACCAAAGCCCGAAATTCTTCCATCAAATCAAGTACCATTGCAGGTTGACCATGATGAACTTCATGTAAATAACCAATATAGGGGTCTAAACCTGCGATATGAACCGCAGACGTGACTTGAACCCGCAATAAACCATAGCCAAAACTCAGCAAAGCATTAACCGGGTCAGTGGGAGGGCGACGGAAACGACCTTTAAAGCCCCACTGGTCCTCCAAAATACTAGAAAGTCCGGCAAAATATTCTCGCGCCGCTAACCCTTCCATCCCGCGAACTTGGTCAAGAGTGGTTTGAGTTTTGACATCTTTTTTGCGTTGTTTGAGGGGATTTTTCTTGACCTTTTGCCGATATAAAATCAGATGTTGATTGTGAATTTTTGCCATAACAATCGCTTTTACTAATTCTAAACGGCGATCGCGATCGTGGTAAAGATCATATTGGGCGAGGCGCAGTTGACCGTTGCGAGAATAACCCGGAAGTGCCGAACCCATGTACTTTCCAAAGCTAGTTAAATAATGCACGGGCATTCCCAATTCCAAAGCATAACAAAGCGCATCGCCCGTTATTTGCGGATTGCCCATCAACACCACCTGTTCAACAGTTTGGGCTGGAACCGCCTGTTTTTTCCAGGTGCCATCTTCTTGCTGTAAAGCCACATGAAAAGCTTCGTGAACTTTGTTTAAAATCGCGTTGGGTTGCAGAACGTATAAAACGGACATAGTTTGAACCTCCTAAAATCAGTAAACGGTAAAAATTTTCAAATTCCCCACTTTTTAAGGGGGTTAGGGGGGATATTTTCCCACTTTTTAAGATGGCTTAGGGGGAATCATAAGGATGAGTTGTGAACAATTAAGAGGAAACGGCGTTGAGATTTTCGTGCAGAAATTTCACCTCAAACGGCAAACAAATTCCCCGCAAACTACAGGCTTGACACTTTTTAGAATTCGTCAACGGTGCCGGAATTTTTTGTGTCGCTGCAAATTGGGCGGCTTGAATAGCAGCTTCGGTCGCCTGACGCAATTGAGACGTAAAATCAACCCGTTGACGGCGACGGTTTCCGTGATAAAAAATCTCCCCATAATCAATCGTTTTTCCCAAACGTTCTTCCAAACAAATACCCGCCGCACAAAGCTGAAAATGGTCGTTGAGATGTCGCGCCATTTTTCCCTTCTTAAATTCAACTGGAATTAACTGTTGATTTTGTTCTTCTACGAGGTCAATAATTCCTTTCACTTCTAAACGGTCACTCCACACCCATTGACTGCGATGATTTAAAGTATCTCCCGTTTGATTTGTTCCCGGTTCATCGACATTTTCATGCAAAAACCGTCCCAAAAGAATATGTTCGTTATCTTCCATTTCTCCGAGTTCATATTCCAAATAAAAACGTCGGTGACAATATTCCCAAGCGTTCAAGTAAGACAGTGGTAAATAGTTATCCATGATTGAAAATAAGTGAATTAAATGACCTCTCCACCTCTCCCTAGCCCTCTCCTACGAGGAGAGGAAACGAATGGCCTCCTCCTCCCAGGGGGAGGTTGGTGGGGGTCTAGATGAAATAGCCTCCTCCGTGTAGGGGGAGGTTGGTGGGGGTTACTCCCTTAACTCAACTTCTCCCATTCCCATCGCCGTCTTTCTTCCCACACCCGAAAACTCGGCAAAATGAGCTAAAATTGTCGCAATTCTCGCTTGTTGAGGACAAGAAAATCGATAGTCAACCTCTCCAATTGCACCCATATCTTTAATTTCATCCATCTGCAAAGGTTGAGTTTTTAAGTCATAGGATAAAACCATTCCATCCCATTCTATTTCGGGGAATTGTAACTCGGTTGGTGCAAAATGATTCCAACGACGCCACAAACTCCCAAATACTAATTCTGGTAAAGGGAAAGGTTGAATTTTCTGCTGTTGTTTGAAACTGGTTAAAGAGAGAAATTCTAGGGAAATCACATTTTGAGTCGGAACTTGGGTTAACGCTTCAAAGGAACTTGAACGCACCAGTTTAGCCCTGTTACTGAGATAACAAGGAATTCGACCTAAGCGAATTTGTTGACCCAAATCATGACTCATTCCCCAGAGTAAAGGCGCGAGAAGTTCGGGTTTAAATAGGTTAATTTTTACCTTCAGTTGTCGGGGATAAAGACTTTGAATAGACAGAGAAAAAGCCGGAACACTTTGTTGATGAAGTTCCGCAGCCAAAGCAGAATCAGCAATATCTATCCAGCGAAAAAATAACGCATGAATTCCCCGTCCCAAACGTGTTGATAAAGGAGTTATAGCCGAAATCGAAAATTCAACGGTATGTAAAGGCTGAGTATTAATTTCAACCCCCGAAATCCCATGAACAGAATTTTGCCACTCAACAAATGTATCCCAAGTTAACTGTTGATAAATTGCTTGAACTAAGGTAGAATAATGACAAGCTTTTGGTAAAATGGGTAAAACTCTCGCCACTCCATCCGTTTGAGAATGAGTAATCCAAATTGGCGGATAGTTGAGGTTTTTTAGCCAATCTTTCTGGGAAGGTTGGGGGGTTTTAATTTCTACAGGACGCAATAATAAATTAATCCCAGAAATTGCCGGATTAGCATCGTTGGTATAAGTCATAGTTCGGGGTAGTTGCAATGAGTTTAAGCGGTAAAAATCCAGAACGAATAATTCTATCTTTTCCCAGCTTGGCTTGTTTAGAGGAAAAGGTACTGATTTTCTGAAATGTCGTTTTTTCTCCTAAATCATCCATCGGTTGAACGATAAACCCTTGAGTTGGGTTGAGTTCAAATTGGGGAGTTTCGGTATATTGGGTGTCATCCGGTAAATATTGGAAAAAACAGCCCCGCTTCCCAAAGTAATTAATTTGAGAAAACAACCGTTCTAAGTCTGTTAATCGTTCCGTTTCACCGCAACAAATTTGTAATTTTCCCTGAAAATATACCCATTCCCGAAACACAAAACCATCCTGCATCGGAACTGTAGGGCGTTTTTTATCTGCTTTATCTGCGGTTTGGTCATAATATCTCAGTTTATAACTGTTGCGGTTCACCACTAAATATTCGGGTGGTTGGATGTAAATCTTTAAGTCTCGCAGCCAGTTAAACTCCGGTTTTATCCAAGTTTCAAAACGATTGACATTTTGACCTCCTTCTGCTTCAATTAACACTTTTAAAAGTGCCATTTTAATACAGTACGGTGTCGGAACTAAATTAGAACGTCCGGCCATATTCGTCGCATCAGAACGTTTGAGGGAAAATAAACTCACGGGTTGATAGCTAACCGTTAACCATCGCGTTCGAGATGAAAATTGATTCGATTTTTTTGACATAATATTGATTGAAAAAAATAGTTCGTAAGGGCGGGTTTAGGCTGTAGGTTGGGTTGAGAAAATCAGGTTTGGGACTACTAAATTTAAAGCAGATCGAAACCCAACAACACCTTTAATCGTATTTGCTAGAATGTTGGGTTGCTAACCCAACCTACTATTTCAAAGCAGAGTCCAATAGAACAGGGGTTTTAATTTCTGTTACTCAATAGCTTCTGCCGCATCACTTTCCCAAGGCTGAACTTGAGTAATTAGTGTTTCAATTTGTTGGGTAAATTCCGCCATTGTTTCAAAGGGGAAAAGACGAATAGTTCCCTCTCCATTAATGCGATTTAAACTCTCAGAAATTCCTTCTATTTGACGACGATAACCTTCATCCAAGGGACTCAAAATTGGGGCGGGACAACGACGGGTACTCACAGCAATTACCCCTTCAAAAGTGCTGGGATGCGGTAAATTTGTATTGCGTTTTGCCCCGTTGGGTTGCAGATAGGTATACAATACACTTTTTAGCAAAGCATCCAGGCGTTTTTTCCGTTCTTCCGGGGTGATTGCGTATTCAAAATTATGAGGATTATACCCAATGCGAAACGCCTCAATATTGAGTACCGTTGCATAAAGTCCCGAACTCACTTGAACATTATAAGGTGTCGGATTTTCGGTGCCATATTTCGCATGAAAATAGCTTTGAGTTTTGACTAAAGTTGGAATTCCAACTATCGCCCCAAATTCAATTGCAGATTCTCGTTTTAGCGTTTTACTCCCTCTTACCGTCACCATAAACCCTTCTAAATCACTCATTGTACACCGTTCAAGCACTTGTTGGGTACTGGCGGCGAGGTCAACTTCTTTTTTATTACTCGCAATTTCTAGGCTTTTTTTATCGATATCATAGCCAATTCTATCAGGATGAAACTTTTTCCCACCCTCCGACAAATTCAAGCCATCTTCGAGGGCAATTCGGTGTAAATGTTCCGCTTGAATATGTTTCAGCATATCGCCGGAAATTCCGTTCACAAACTGCGGTTCAGGGTCTTCTTTTTGGACGATATAATAACGACGAGTGAGAGATTGATTCCCCTCAGTTCCTTCATTATTTAAAGCGTGAAGTTGCCAAGCGAGTAGTCCGCTTACAGAGATAGAATATGCAGGAAATTGATTACTCATTTTCGGTTTCTCCTTCAGTTAAGTTATCGTTTGTTGATTCAGAAATGGATTCAGAATTAGACTGACTTTGTGCGGGTTTTCCCCAACCTTTGGCGTATCCATAAGCAATTAATAAATTAGCCACCAACGCACAGCCAAAGCGAGGATCATCAATTAACGTAATCAGTTGATCTAAATCCTGTTTAGTCACCCAAATTCGACGAGGTTTTTTCTCCTCTTTTAACTTTTCCTCCAGTCGCAAATTCTCATTTTCATAACTGGCTAAAAATGCTGTTAGTTCAGTAACAAACTCCTTTTTAGACCCCGACTGACTACTCAAACGTTGAGCGAGTCCATAAATTCGTTCCCACCCTTTTTCGTCTTTCCCTGCATAAACTGTTGCACTATTAATTGCTTTGGCAATATTCAGAAAACCTGGATTTTCAGTAATTTCTGTCAGTGACCAATCTCTTTCAGAAGACTTGATGTATTTGACCATAAGATTTAACCCATCAATCGAAAATTGAGGTACATTTTTTGTCTCTTTATTGGCGAGACTCGCCGTGATATAATCTCCATAACTGATGATAAATCGAAAGAAACTCAGTAAATCATCCCCCGTAATAAAGTCTCGATATTTACCCAGAAGTTCGCTATGACCTTCATCAATTGACAAAGAACGAACGACCCGCAAATGTTCCTGCAAAACTTCTAGGTAAGCCTTGATTTCCTCTAAATTACTGGGACGAACCCAACTCGGTAAACCCAGAGAAAAAACATCTTTCACCCCATAAACTTGTCCTTTTGAACCAAAATGTGTCCCTCTAAAACTGCCAACAAAAGCATTTACAGGTTTGTCCAAAAAATCAAAGGGATCTTCTTCTTCTCCTTCAGCATTAGCATGATGATTGTTCAACATTTCCTCGCATAGTTTTAACACTAATTCTGCATCAAATCGAGCAATTCCATGTCCGCTACCAGGAGGATTATAAACTCGCAGATCGTTTAACACCTTTTTGTACTTAAAAAGGGTGATTTCATAAGGTTCTAACGCCACAACTCGCCAGTCAAAAACACTTTCTGCAACTTTCACCCGTTCAGCCAAACTAAACTGAAAAAATCCACCTGCAATTAACCACAAACTCAACCCGTCAATTTTCTGAGAACTAAACGTGTTTTTGTCTGCTTTGATCGCACTCACCCCCTGAACAGATGTCGGAAAATAGATTTTGACTGCACTATTATCAGTCGGTAGTTTGTGTCCTGTTTTTGCCTCAAACTGTTGATAAATACGACTAATTTGATGATTTCCCTCCTCTGAAAAAACCTCTAAAATCGTTGCAACTAACACACCATAATCGTCTTTCAGTTGCCAAAATTATAACCACAAATCATTATGATTGCGATCGTGTCGCATTGAGGTTAAAATCGCCCCATTTTGAGTACGAGGATCAGGGGGATCTGGTGCATCATCTTCCGCATTTTTAGATTTTCGGTTTTGAAATTGATAATCCCGAAACCGTTTGCGTTGTTCTGAGTTTTTAACAACATCAAAAGACGTTATTTGCTGAATGGGTAACTTACTAATATCCGTTTTTTGACCAAAAACAACCGGAAACGGATCGCGGTAAGTCAGTTGAGAAATTGCCTGTAAATTTGCCTCCACTTTCAATTCTAACTGATAATGTGTTCCTGCATCTTTCAGTACAATTTCAGTCTTTGAATCTGTCTCTCTTAATGCAGCTTCGGTCAGTTGTGCCAATCCCAACATCAAAAAGGTATCAGCATAAGTTCCAAATTGTTTGGGAACAAACAAGGATTTAACCATCAGATACTTTCCCTGATTTTCAAGTCTTTACTCCGCGATTTCTTCAGTAATTGTACCCGTCCAACGTCTTACAGGTCTCCATCTTGGCCCCGGAGGAGGAGGCGGTGGGGGTGGATTTGTTCCCCAAATTAAAAACAGCAAAAATACAAAAATTATAAGGACTGGGTGCATTTTTTTTCCTCTGTTGTTGGTAAAAAAATATCTTTTCAACCGAATACTAGACATAGGATAAGTCTTTGAACACCCCAGAGGAAATTTCACGAAACATTGATTAGATGTTTCACCTTTTAATGATACATAGATGCAAGATTCAAAAGCCGTTTTTTTAAATTTGGGCTGTATCCTTGCGGTTGAATTGATGATTCTATTCTACATCCCTATGGAAATAGGGTCTTCCAACCCGGATTTACTGCACTGAACGTTGATCACACAACCGCAACGCCCGTACAACCAGGGTATACAGTTGTTGATATTCCGTCTCATCGCTACTAAATATATCCAACTTTAGTTCATGGAGGTCATAACAAGTTTGACTGAGGTTCGTGGGGTTCAGGGGTAGAGTATTCGGGAGAAACCGCCCCAACTGACACCAACTTTCTGCGATCGCATTTTTGGCTTGAGGATGAAGTTCGATTCTCTTTTTTCGCACTATATCATCAGCTTTCCATCCTGATGTCCAAGCCGAATGATGACGCCCCGTAGCCATTAAAATCACCCAACAAATATTCTTCATTTGTTCGCGATCAGCTTCAAAACAATCTTTTAAAATTGGAATTAAAGATTGCTTCAAAATTTCCTTAGATAAATAAGCACTTTCTATTGCGTGATTAGGTCGTTTTCTTTGACTTTTTTCATAAGTTTTTAAAGCCGCTTTTTGTTCGGGAATCGTTGGATCATAATCTGTATGTGCAATTAAAAACTGTTTGGGATTTTTACCTTTAAACTGTTGATAAGCCAAAGTTTGCCAACCTTGCATTACATCTTGCCATTTTTGCTGAAGTTTGCCCAAATCATGGGTTAAAATTGCCAGAAATACTAAGATTTCAAACAAAGCTTGACTCTGTTCTGTAGAAGCATTGGGAAAAATGCGACTTTGAATAAACTTTCCACCGGGTTTAAAAAGTTCATTTCTAACACTCGAAAATTCAACCTCTGTTAATATCCCATTCTTCAATATTTCGGTTTTAAACGGTTTCCGCCAACAAGTCCACATACAACCCAAATGACCCACATAAGTATCCATTTTATATTGATATTCACTTTTCAAAACTTGTCGCTTTTTTTGAGATTGATTGAGTTCACTGTCTGAGGATTCTAATTCAAAGCGTTCAAGATCTTTTCCCATTACTAAACCAATATTGCGATCATAATAAGCATATTTAGAATTGAGTAAAATTCTAGCACTCGTTCTCAAAATACAAATTGAACCAATGGGAGAATGAGAATCTTGACTGTAGGTTTCTTCTTTCCCTTTTTGGGGAGGTTCTATCCGATGAAACGCACAACCCCAAAGCCGATAAGCTTCTTCTTGAGTTTCTTTAAACACTTTGCATAACGTTCCAATGGGAATTGAAAAAGCGTCTAACTGACTGACATCAACCGTATTTTCTTCATCATCTTCACCTAGAATAATTGGCTGTTCTTTCCATAAAAATACACTCCGACTGTCAATAAAACGAATCAGTTCAGAAGCAACAGATTTATCTCCTCTAAAAATTGCAGCCTCCCAGTTGCGTTCAAATTCATCTTTTTGATTTTGTCGCCGTTCAGCCTGTTGAATATTTTCAACGGTGTGTATTTGATTAATCCAATCTTCTTCGATTCTAAAATTGATGTTTTTATCTTGTTGTTCAGAATTTGTGTGGTTGATTAAAATTTCCCAGGTTTGTTCACAGAGTTCATCGGGATAAGGAGGATATTTACGTTTTTTCCGTTGAGTAGAATTTTCAATCGCTTCAGCATCCAATTCATCTTCATCGAGTTGAGTTTGAATCGTTTTATAAATATAAACTTCCCCTTGTTCACCCGCAAATCTAGCACATCTTCCCACTCGTTGCAAGAGTGAATTCATCGGACAAAGTTGACTGTGCATAACTTCACAAGTAATATTCATTCCCGCTTCAATAACTTGAGTTGATATTAAAATGTGACAGTAACCATCATCCTCACAATTTTGAGAAAAAATATCTTGAAGCTGTCGTTCTTTTGATGTGCGATCGCTTGCTAAAAATCGAGAATGTAATAAAGTAATTTTAAATTGATTATTTATGTTTAAATCTTCTAAATATTTAAAAAGTCCCTGTGCTTGAGACACCGTATTACAAATTACAATTACCCGTTTACGGTTATGTTTTTGAATATCATCGCAAATCACATCCGCCGTTAAGGGTTCAGAAATCGCTTGAAAGGTTCGACAACGGTTATTTTCGATTTGTGCTAAATCTTCATCCCCGACGCGAACAATTTCAGTTTTTGTCGCTTTAATTTCTTGCTTTATTTTGGTAGCGAGTTCATCGGTTAGAGTCGCAGTCATCAATAAGAATTGAGAAATACCCTGAACTTCTTTTAACACTTTTATTGCTGTAGTAAAGGCGCGATCTGCGTCGAGTAAATGCAGTTCATCAAAAACTAAATAAGATGCAAAAATAGAACCCGCATTCACATTTGCTGATCCTCTCCCGACAGAAAAGGGAATATTCAAAAAACTACTTAACACTTGGTCAATAGTACAGAAAATAATATCCCCTTCAAATCTCGGATCTTCGGGGTTTTCTCCAGTTTGGAGTGTAACAATTAAGGGACGAGTATCTGGGTATTGTTTTGACCAATTATGGACTAAATTTTCCACTCGCAACCGCAAACTATTCGCTAAAGTTCGTAAAGGAACAACATAAATTAATTTGTTCGGAAAGTCCAGGTTAAACGCTTTAGAAAATAGAAAAGGTGCGATCGCAGTTTCCGTTTTCCCCGAACCCGTTGGGGCGCGAAGAATCACATTTTCACTATTGATAATTTTAGAAATAGTTTCTTGTTGAAACTGACGAGGTGAGAAGTTGGTTAGTGAATGAAATTGTTGATTAATATTCATAGTTACACTACAATAACACTATCAATTTAACTCTTGTTTTTTGGAGGATTTATGCAATTCACAAAGCAGCGTGCTGATCGTGTTGTTTTATATAATATCAGTTGGCAACAGTTTGAAAATTTACTGATTGATCTAGGAGATAGCCGCGCAGCCAGAGTTGCTTATAATAACGGAACTTTAGAAATTATGACTCCTTTACCTGAACACGAATATTTCAAACAATCTATCAGTATTGCAATTGAAGATATAGCAGAAGAACTAGACATTAATTATGAAAGTTATGGTTCAACAACATGGAAACGAGAAGCACGTCTAGCGGGAATTGAACCCGACAACTGTTTCTATTTTCAAAATGAATCTTTAGTGCGTGGGAAGTTGCAGTTTGACCTCAATCAAGACCCACCTCCTGACTTAGCGCTAGAAATTGATCTCACCAGTAAATCTCTGAATCGCTTCCCCATTTATGCTCGTTTGGGTATTCCTGAAATTTGGTGTTATGAACAGGGAAAACTGCGAATTTATCAACTAGAATCGGGACAATATCAAGAAGTTGAACAAAGTTCAATATTTCCCATGTTATCCATTCATCAACTCCCTGAATTAATAGAATCCTATCGGTTGGAAGGTCGCCGAGCGCTACGTCGGGCTGTCCGTCAGTGGGTACGAGAACAAGTTTAAAAGATGCGATTTCCTCTCGTTTCATTGGTTTTCTCCGGAGCGATCGCTCCTGGGTAAGGAGGGGTTACTCCTTCACATATTCCATTCCTAGAAAATTCTTTTAAGAGTCCATCTACTCAAATTCTAGCCAAGTTGCTGGACTCTTAGTGTAAGTTTATCGTTCAGTCCCCTTGCGGGGAATTGGTTAAAAGTCAAAATTCGATAGTCTAACTAATGATCTTAGAATAGATAGCTTCAATCCCCTTGCGGGGAATAAATAATAGTTTGGGAAGCTTTCACTATTCTAGGCTGATGTTATCCAATCGTTTATGTAGTATAAAGTAGTTTAGTCAAAAGGTCAAGTCTTCCTGAAAATGTAAACAGATAAAAAACCCTTGGTACTAGGATAATACCAAGGGAACAACGATTAAATTTGTCGATCCTTAGAAATCAAAATCTTAATCTTGATTCCTTTGTGAGTAGTCCGCTCGTGACTCTCCATCAAGACTATACGGACTGTCTTGAGAAGCGAGTTCAATATTTTCTTGTTTGAGACGCTTATTGTCTTCTTTCAAAAGAAGATTTTCCTCACTCAAACATTTATTTTATTCTTTCAAAAGAAGATTTTCTTCTTTCAAAAGAAGATTTTCCTCCTCAAGATCAGCAAGTGAAAGATGGAGACGAGCGAAGAAGAGATGGTCATCCGAAGTTATCCTTCTGGATCGTAGTTTGACAAGCGAATAATGATTGTTTGGAGGTTCAGTCATGGTTAACCTCCATGTTGTCCGAATTTCTGGGCATAGTTGCTACCTCAAAAATGTTTTCTCTTGTAGTATAGCAACTAATGTTCAGATAGGTTATTAAAAGAACATCATATTACTGTTGTTTGACCCATACCTAAACGAGTCTTAATTCCCGTTCCTGCAAACTGCGAATAGTTTACTAACAAATTTGCCACATTAACTAACAGCAAATCTGTTTTATACAAGGCTTGTAACGTCACCTCTCCCACAAAACCATTAACCATTCCTTTATTGACTCTAAACGGTAACGTTTGAATTCGATGACGTTTGAGTGCAACTGCTTCGACTAAATATCCAATCAGTTCACCTCCGCCTAAATATACAGGTGCAAACTCATTCCAAGACAGCAACCAACTCCGAAACATTAAACCGGGGACGGGTAAAGGTAACTGTAATTTACCCTGTGCAAAAGCGGTTGGGGTGCTGAATTTAAGCTGAAATTCTCGTGTTGGTTCGGGTTCATTAGCCACCAGCGTTGTATACAGTTGTTCATAGCTGCTTATCTCATCTTCTCGATTAATTATATCAAATTTTGCTCCCAAAAATTCCAAAGAGGAACCCAAATCTAGAGACTGAATTGCTTTAGCTGTATTCTGTTGTAGTCCACATAATGTGAGTTGATAAAATTCTTCAGGTTGAAAGGTTAAAAAATCACCCGAAGCAAAACAACGCCCTAAAATTCCCGAATAAGTTGTTGTTGGAATTTGATCACCTCCTATGTCTAAACTCATTCGTTGGTGTAAATTTTTAGCCAACTCTAAGTGATAGGTGCGTGGGAGAGTTACAGGCTGAGAAATTGCTAAAGTCCAAGTAGAACGAATTAACATCATTATAAGACCTTAAACTTAACCCATCCCGGCAAAAATTTAATTTCACCTTTTGGATCAACAATTGTTCGGCGAGATTTTGGTGCTTCAAAATTAGGTGCAGGAATTCCGCAGGTATCTCGAAGCTCTGCTCTTAATTCATCATTCAATAACCAACCTATTGTCGTTCCGTTCATACCACTTCCCCACCCCAATCGCAACTGATACGGACATTTTTCGGGTTCATAAAATTTTCTAATTTCCGAAAAATATAAGCTTTTACCGGAATGTTGATTATCTTTGACCATATGCCAATAATCATGTTCTCCATCCCATTGTTCTTGAGCAAATTCTTGACAAATTTTCACCAGATCATCAACCGACTGAAACGGTAATTTCATTCCTTGTTCATGCTGGAACCAAGACAACATTTCTGTATCTATAGATAAAGTAAATTCTGTATTAATATTTCGCACCATTTCAGGATATATCGATGCTCTATATTTGGCTTGACAATCTTTGAAATGACTTGAAACAATTACTTCAGTGACAACAGGAATATTATAGGTGACTTTTTTACCTGTTGCTTTTCTTACTACTGTTTTTTTGAGCAAAGGCTGGGAATCACTTACTTTAACTGCTCTCATTATATCCGTATTAGGCCCTGTCTTTGCGGGAATATGACGACCTTGATAATTGAGTGAGAAGCTAGAAAATAAGTGATTCATCAAAAGCTCATCATCAGCAAACTTTTGCTTATACTTACTTTTAAATTCTCCTCGATCTAACTTTTGACGTAACTGTTTTTCAATTTCACTAATCCTGTGAGATTGGGGAACTTGATATTGATCGGCGTGT
Source organism: Lyngbya aestuarii BL J (assembly GCF_000478195.2). Lineage (GTDB taxonomy): Bacteria > Cyanobacteriota > Cyanobacteriia > Cyanobacteriales > Microcoleaceae > Capilliphycus > Capilliphycus aestuarii. The sequence continues at coordinate 28,841 of NZ_AUZM01000019.1, forward strand.
TTGATTAAATAATAGGCAATCGCTGTTCTAATTGCACCTTTAATTGATGAACCGGGAAGATAAAGCTGTCCGAATCCATTACGAATCATTGGACGTAAATCTGTTATTTTTTGAGTCGTCCACTTAGCATCAACTAAAGACTCAGGAAAAATAGGATTGTCTTCTGAATCTGTAGCAATCTGCCAGTTATTACCAAAAGTTTGTTGGAGAAGATCGGCAATTTCATCTCGATTTTTAATGGCATTAATAAAGTCTTGTAATCTTCCCCGTTGTTGTAAGGCTTTTGCTAAAGCTTCTTGATTGGGAAAATAAACTTTATTAGCTGTTTGAACATATTCAAAAGGATTCAGTTGAGAAACTTCTGAACCAATATGCAGAACTGGACTATTAAGCCGAATGCGTTTTGTTTCGTAAACCTCCGGTTTAACCAGAGCATTTTCAGAACTAAGAACCATAATTTTACTCAACTAATGCTTTAATTGATAAACTCAAACTAATGCCACTGCGATAGATTTGATGAACTTTGAAGCCATCTGGTGTGACATTTGCAAGTTGACCTTTTGGTTGAACTCGAAAAACAGAACCTTCTGCAAACATCTGAACTGACTGGCGGCGACGCTGACTTCCTGAAGGAGAAGACGAAATCCAACCCCCTCGACGCAGCAATTCATAGCTACTTTTTTCTAAAAAGCTTTCTGATAAAGATTTTTCCCAAAATAAACTAATCAGACTGTGAAACTTTCCTTTGTCAAACTTGATCACTTGTTCCCATTCGTCAGTTAATTCGCTTGATTCAACCTGAAATTGTCCTGCACCGCTAGAACGTTCGCCTCCAATTCCTTCCTCACCCAGAAATTTTAAAATAGTCAAAAAAGTATTTTTAAATTCGGGGTTAGAGAATTCAACGATAAAATATAATCCGGCGTTTTCTTTAAAGTAGACAAAATTGGTGTGATAGATGTTGGTTGCTCTGGTGGTGCGATCAACTGCTATTTTAGGAACTTTCCCTTTTTGAACTGCTTCACCATAATTAAAAGTTTCTGCTTTTGCCAATTCTCCATCTATTTTTTCTCCCTTTTTTGCTTTAGCCTTCGCTTTAAGTTCTTCTGTATCACTTTCTTTCCATCCCTCCCCTTGATACCAACGTTGCCAGATTTCCAACGGTAAATAATTAAGTTTTTTGTATGCTTTGGAAAATTCTAAATCATCGTCTGGATAATTGACCGGACGTTTCAAAGGACGGGGTAAATAGTAGATGGTTTCTTCGTTGATTTGCCTATAGATAAAAGTAGAACTTAAGCGAAATAGGGGTTCCGTTTCAGCTTGAAACTGCTGTAGTAATTCCTCAACAGCATCTTTCCCCAGTAACCGAGCATAAGCACTAACCCAAGCACTAAATAGGGTGTCTGAATGAATGAAATCGCTTGTTTCTTCTAAACCTATTCCTAATTCACCAAAATGAACAGGGTTGCGTTCAAAGTTTAACTTGTATAATTGCCATTCGCTCATTGTTCATCTCCCTGGGGTAAAAGTTTCTGAATTTCATCAAATTTCTCCGGTAGCTTGCTAGTATCTTCGATTCCAGATAATTGATTTGATAACGGTAAACTGAGCGCACTATTTTCCGCGTTACTAATTCCTGAATAATCCCGATAAGAAAACTCTAGATTTTGAAACTTTATTTTGCCATAACCACGAGAACCATGTCCGCCTAAAGCATCATCTTCTAAAACCAAGATAGTTTGTAGAATATTTTTTAAATCTTCTCGTGCTTGAGTTGCATCTTCAACGGTATAAACCATCTCCAACTTAAATTGAGATCCGGCTGGAACTCGTTCTAATTGACGAGGATTTGCTGCGGCGGTAATCCGATCAATACCATTTTCAAACTTCCACTCAGTCATATACAAACCCGTGTCAATCTGTACGAGTTTTTGAGCAGAATCATCTGTTAAATGACAATCACGAACAATCAAGCGTGCTGGAGAATTTCGACCTTTGATTTTAGTATAGGATTCACCCTCAATAGTTGCCGTTTCCAAACCGTCTAAATTTTGTTCTTGAGCGACTGAAGTTTTTACCCAACAATTTGCACCTGTTGAACCAAACACGCGGCTAACAGCACAAGTTTTAGCTCCTTCATAAGCAATATATTGTTTTTGTTCGTTTCTACTTCTAACTTCTGTATATCCGTCCTCTAAATCATCACTTTCATAACGATAGGTTCCACTTCCTCCAGAACGGTTCAAAGGTTTATTGAGTAACCGTTCTAAAATTGCTCTGAGTTTTCCTTTTATTGAAGAACCAGGTAAATAAGGGTTTTTAGTCATTGGATCGCGGATAACGGGTTTATCTAATCCTCCAATGTCTAAAGTTTCACCCCCTCCACCAATATGAAGTCCTGTTTCAACTGTTAGAATACTCTTAATGATGAGTTTTCCAAGTAAAGATTTTTGGGGTCTTTTAATCACAGTCATTGTTACTTTCCTCCTTCTGCTTTATGATAAGCAATAATTGACTCCATTAATTGAACTAAGCGTTCAAAATCATCTTTGCTGTGTACCTTATCAATCGCCTCTGCCATCACTCCATTTAGTGCTTTAACTGCATCTTGACGTGCGGCTGCATAAGCAAGCTTTGGTTTAAGAAGAACAACTTCTGTTTCAATCGCAGAAAAATCATTTCCAATCAATTTTGCTTTCAATTGATTAATGGCATCTAGAAACTTACGAATCTGATTTGTTTCAAGTCGTTGTCGTTTAAGTTCTGGCCCAAATTTCTGTGCGTGTTTAACTAAATCCCGAATTGGATAATCTTTCAGACCCCCTTTCAATCCTTTAATTGTATCGATAATCTCTTTCGTGATATCAAGCTTATGCTGATTGTTTTCATCTCGATAATCTGATTTTATATCCCGTTTGGGTTGGCTCTTTTGTTCTATTCGTTTAGTGGGTTTATTCATCGATTTGAATTTAATTAGGAGTATCAATTTTATCTCAAGAGCGATCGCCTTTAATCAAGCTTGCAATACTTGTTCTACGGTTAACGCTAATTCAGGAAAGGTTGGAGAAATAATTCTATCATTTTCTTTATATTCTACCTGTTCATACAATCCCTCTACTAAACTTAAAACAGTAACTTTTTGTTCAGTGGAATCGACAATCCAATATTCAGGAATTCCCACCACACTATATTCAGAACGTTTATAGCGATAATCCCTTGTTTTCGATTCTGGACTGACAATTTCTACCGCTATTATTGCTGATTCCATAACAGCAGATACATCCAAATCAGAGATTTTTTCTCGGTCGATGACACAAATATCTGGAATTCGAGAACGATTTACAGATGTTCTTACCCCAATCCCTGACAAAGTTATCCAAGGTTGACTAAGCTGATTAATTTGTCCTTCAAAGATATTAGTCAAAAAGCGAATAATAAACGCATGACGAAATGTTGCTGGATTCACGATAATTAATTCTCCGTCTTCCAATTCATAACGGTTATCCGTACCATCGTCATAGTTAAGATACTCCTCAAAGGTAAGTTTCTGTTTGGTGGTTGTATTCATAGTTTTAACCTTGATTTTGTTGACGGTTTAATAACTCTATCCAAGTAGCGATCGCTTGAAAATAGGGAGCGTTATAGGGACTCTTTAAAGACTTCCTGAATTTATCATCATCCAGCACTTTTTTGGGAAGCCTTGCGAGAGTATATGCAACTTTTGGTAAATGCAAATAATAGCGAATATCTTGCTTTTGTCCTGAATAAAGTTCTTTTTTGCGTTTGTTTTCAATTTCCTTGATTATTTGGTTTTGGAGTTGTGCAGTTGCGAGTAAGTTTCTCACAAAACTCCGCGAGTAATTCTGCTCTATATTATAGAGCTTTTGTACAAAGGGTAATACACCAAATAAACTTGGTAAATCTAAACTTAGATAATTTCTGATTTCTTCATCAATAACTTGTGATGGATTAGTCCCTAACCATTCATCCCATTTAAACACCTCTCCAAATAATCCTAAACTATCTCGACCATTTCCTTTTGCTTTTTCTTCCGCTTCTCCCGACTCATTAGCCGCTTGATACAGAGGAAATTTATAGTCAGCAAGGCTAATTCCTCCCGATAAAGTGATATCTGGATTGTGACCTGTATAGGCTCGAAATGCTTGATAAACATCAAAACTAAATTCGACAACTTCATTCCAAGTCCCACTAATAAATAAGTCGTCTCCTCCTGCATAAATAAAGAGTAAATTTGGTCGATAACCTTCATTAAAACTCTTTGTTTCTTGGGGTAAATTAGCACGCCGATCTTTTGCCAAGCTATTCAGATAAACTTTAAAGAAATAAGTCATTAGGCGAGACAGTCCCGCAATTCTTGGTAAATTTTGAACTGTCCTTTCCTTAAGACCTTTAGCAAAAATATTACCCAGTTTGTCTACATCCATTTTTAAATAGCCAACTCGCTTAATTCCTTTAGCTTTTTCTGCAAACTCACCTGCACGCATAGTTTGGTCAAGTTCTTCTTCTTTTAAACTCTGCTGTGCATAATCACCTAAAAACAAAGGTGAAACTTTGCAGAAGTGGCGAAACTGATAATGTTCAATTGTCCAATCATTAACTAATAAAGTTGTATCTGGATTATTGATGATTGTTTTCCATTGATCGAAAATATGATAATAAACTGTTTCCGTGTTAAATTCAAAGGTAATAGGTTTAGTATCTCCTCCTTTAATTTTCTTCTCTTTAGACCGAATTATTGCTTCAACTTTTAACAGCTTACCTCCCAACTGAAACATCTCTCGGCAAATTGGACAAGCATCAACAGAATCAGGCTCTTGAGGATTCAAACGTTCTAAATCGGTTGTATCATCTCGATGACAAACTTTACAAGGTAAATAACTGGGTTTTTCCTCTAATAACTTATCAATTTTTAAATCAAACTTACGATTTTTTTGTATATTTACTTTTTTGATGACTTTATTCCAATGTTCACCAAATTTTTGGGTTTTAACATCTTCCGCAGTAAAACATTCTGATGCAGCAAGTGCTAAAAATATTTTTCCTTGAAAATGCTCGAGTAGCCATTCATTAAACTCATCCTTAACTTCTTTAATTGTATCTTCAGTTTTTTCTGCTGGAGCTAATATATATAAATTTCCCCCACCCGCATAAATCACACTGGTTCTAGGTAACTTTAATTTTTCCAAAAGCTGCTGTACAATTTCCTCTGCAACTAATTCTAAATAGAAACTTCTGGCTCTCAAAGACTTCAACGCGCCATCGGAGGAAATCGTATAAATAAACTTTTGAATTCCTGACAAATCACCCGCAACTAAGCAAATTTTTTCTGATTTAAGATCGGGAGCGATTGACGCAGTAGCGTCACTGGCCGAGCCAATCGCACAAGCAACCGCAGCCGTTGATCGCGCCATATCAATTAACGCAATATCTGGCTCACAAAAGCTCAAACATGACCCGTATTTTTCGATAAATAAAGTCAGCAGGGACAAGTTATTCCAGTCTTCTGGTTGTAGCTTTTCTAAAGCTGTTTTTATATCTTCTTTATAGTGAGCTAGGTTGGGTTTTTCTTCTACTGGATAGGGAATATAAGGATCAGAATCTGCGATTTTACCGACAGGACAATAATATTCTTTTGCTTGACCTTGTGAAAGTTCGACAAAATCGAATAATAAACGCAAACAGCTAGGTTCGTTGTCTGTCCATGAAAGAATTATTTTCGCTCTTGTAACTACTGAATATTCTTGGATAGTCGGAAACTGATCAGGTAAGCCTACCCATTTGGCTAAAACTAATACAGCTTCTTGCATTACTTGTAAAGCAATATCTTGAGATTCCATAACTCATTTTCCTAAAACAATAAACGATTAAAACGAGAGCGAGTCTCTGTATCTAAATCTCCTGACTCAATCTGACTAACACCTCTGATAACTTCTGAACCATTGGACGCTGAGAGACATCTTTCCCTCGTTTAAAGGTTGGTGCAAACCATGAACCTTCCCCGTCAGGACAGGCTGTAATAAATAGAGGATAAGGAGCCTGACCCATTCTATGCGATCGCATAATTGCCTGTTTTAACCCCTCTCGCAAACAAGATTTTCTCGAATGATATGGCCCACACACAAAAATTTTCATTGATTTTTTCTTAATACCATTGAAAACTGTAGTACATTATATTACTTTTTGTCAAACCCAACTTTAATCAATACAATCTCCCAGTTTATAATTTGGATTATGAGTAATGGAAATGACGTATTTTCCCATTTTTGGGTCAAACACCCCAACAGCGCCGAATAAATGACTAACTTTGTGGGCGAGAGTCATCGCAACAGGCAGACTACAAGGGTCATTAACCCTCAACAATTCCCCGCCTTTCAGTTCTCCGGTTTTCGACATTTCCTCTAAACGCGCTGCTGCATCCCGCACTATTTGGTCGTTTTGGGCTGGATCTCCGAACCCAATTTGTAAAACACCATCAATCATTTGAATGTTGTAGGTTGTCATCTCAATTTCTCCTGTAACTATTTTGAATCTTACCTGGCGTTGGAAGATGGTATTTCCAAGCCCCGATAAAAGAAGAATGTGAAGCTTTCTGGTACATGAAGTGAGTGAGTAAGTGGCTTCGACTCCTGCAATTGTGATCAAAACTGAAGGGTATTTTCCATCCTTTTAGCGGAAGGACACCTTTTTTTTGAGATGATGGAGGAATTATACTGACGAGTAATACCGAAAAATTAGGGTTTTTTTATTGATAATTCTACTTAATCCGACAAAAGTTACAGGAGAGATGCTTTTCCAACGTTGGAAAGTTTTTATTCCAATGATTTATAAGTTACTAAAAATACTTCCACATTTCAGTATTTTCCCGGTAGCCATTTGCCCAAAAACGGATAACAATAGTAGTATCGAGTGGAAAAAGAATTATGCAAGGACATCGTAGAATTGAACTCACACCCAGAGAACAAGAGGTTTATGATCTGCTACAGCAAGGGCTGAAGCATAAAGAAATTGCCGAAAAGCTGGGTATCTCTCTCCAACGAGTGGGAGCTTTGCACAAAAATTTGAGATTGAGAATTCTCAACAAGCAAGAAATGCGTAAACCTTTTTGCTCCGAAAATTGCTAGAAAGATTATTTTCAAATTCAGTTGTCGGGGTGTAGCACTTACACCCCCTAAAATTATGCTGGATTCAGGTTTTAAAACTGAAACAAAGTTCGTAATACTCCGACAAAAATAGTGTCATTGCGACTATCATGCTCGGGATCAGTGATGAGATAAAATCCGGGTGTAATGCCAATATATTCATTGATTTGAAACCGATAAAAGGTCTCAATGTGAATTGAAGTATCATCATCTTCTTCTAAATCATCAATACTGTGATCAACGACTTTGGGTGGCATTCCCACTACAACCCCGAGCATATCTCCCTCTTTTAATAAGTCAGGAAATGCTAGCGTTGTCGCCCAGTTAATGACAGTTGCATTATCGTCTCCGCCCTGTTTTTGATCAGCCCAAGTCGAACCAAACCAACCCCCAAATTCAAAATTATCAAACACTCGCCAGTTAAACTGAAAGCCTAAGTTATCGCTTGTTGTCGCACTATCTCCAAAGGGTTTATTTGCGATAAAACTCCCTGTTCCACCCCCAACAAAAACTTCATCAGGATTAAAGTATCTACGGTTATAATCAACCGCAAAGACTAAATTTTCAGTAGGTTGATAAATCAATTGAGCGCTCGCATTAAACGCCCCATTAAATCAACCGAATCCTTCCTCGGGATTTGCCGCATCATTGGCTAAATAACTAACATTTAATTGGAACTGATCATTAAATGTATATTTCAACGCAGCTCCCGTTCCTTGGGGGCCTCTAAACGTTGTCGGATTATAACGAGCAAAGGCAGAAATAACTCCTGTTGTTTCCTCAGAGATAGGACTCAGGGGATCTTGAACATCATCTAGATCGAGACTTTTTGCTCCAAAATAAACTTCTCCTTTTCCTCCTAAAACGGGAAATACATAAAATAAATCATCGAGTTCAAACCCATCACTCACGCCATCATCTACACTTGGAATCGTCATCAAAGTATTCGTGAGTTCGGGTGAAGTTAAATCATTAACATCAGAAGCTTGTAGCCGGGTTATTAGTAAATCTTCGCCTGTAAAACTGGTTTCAAAATCTAAACGTACCCGATACCCGAAAAAGGCTTGTGTCGGATCATCATTATCTTCAACATTCGGCCCGCCTGCTATGGTATACTGGGCGCGATCGCCAAATGTATCGGAGATCCAAAAAATGACTTCACCTGCAAGTTTTGTGGTTGTTGAAAATTGATTGGCTTCGAGTTCCGCACTTCGGGCTTCTAAAACAGTAACTCTTCCCCGTAATGCTGCCAATTCTGCGGCGAATTCTTCCATTAACCGTTGTAATTTAGCTAAGTCTTCTCGGGTGACTAAATCGGCGGTAGAGGCGTTAATCAGCTCGTTAATTCGTTCTAAACAAGCGTTTATCCCTGCGGCGAATTCGTAACGGGTTAAGGCTCGATTTCCTTTATAGGTTCCGTCTGGATATCCGGCGATACAACCATAACGCTCAACTAAAGATTGTAAGGCTTGAAAGGCCCAGTCTGTCGGTTGAACATCAGACAGTTGGGAAACCGATGTAACTTGCTGCTTTTTGCGGGAATTTCGCCCTTCTTGAAAGTATTGATTGAGTTGAGTTTGAGACTCTCCCTCAACCGAGTCGGGTTCAACTTCTCCAAAACCATTGTGAGGGTTAACTGGAACTTGAGCAAAAGATTGATCTAAATCTGATAGTTGATAGTTTGTTGCAAAATCAACTTTTCTTGTTCTTTCATCTGAAGCGTCAGATATTATCTCTTGCTCGGATTGTAACTCAACTGCGATCGCAGAAAACGTTCCGAGTGAACACGAAATTAAAACGCTCTGACTCAAGGCTAGAGCATTGCACACCTGTTTTAACATCTTTTCCTCACACCGATAAAATTGACAACTTCCGATCTTTCAAGAAAGGTGACTCACCAATCTTGACGGCGAATTAATTTTCTATTTATTGCAATTTAACTTTGATACTTTAGATGAGAATCTAATTTTCCGCAATGGGAGGGGGGAGGATATTCGTTGACAGAGATTGATCAAAGTTAATTATTTCTAGGTTCAAATTAGATTATGATTATCTATAAAAAATCTCAAATTATATTCAAAAAAAATAAGAAAAGCCTCTGTTTTGCTTGCGGTTGTCGCTTGCATAGGCTTTTCCAAAAAGTCTTAAATTTTAAAATGATTAGAAATGCTTCAGAGTTCTATTCTGTGAATAAAATTAAAAGTATTTGTCTTGTTGAAGATTACGAGGTTGAACCTCTAGTATCCCAGTGTCACTGAAAATTACTTCAAATTCAGCAAAATTAACCGTCGCATTTTCTGAACCAGCCAGACTATCGGGTTGAATTAATTCCGGAAGCGGTGTATTTTCCAGATTATCTTGGGCAATTGTGTTAATGGGAGCATAAGCGGTGATCGCTCCAGTTTCATCAACACGAACGATATAAATAGAAGTTTGAGTAACTGGAATTGTCCAGGTTTGATCTAGAGTTTGAAAAAGCTGCCGTTCTAAACGATTTGACTGAGCAGAATCCGTAATTTTTTTAGGGATGTCTACCTCTGCTTCCGTATTTTTTTTAGGGATGTCTACCTTTGCTGAAGAAGGTGTCTTTACATTCGGTTTAGCCGGCTCTTTGGAGAGAGAAAATGTTTCGAGATCTTCTAGCTTCGGGGAAGTATAGTTTCCAGAAACTATTGATAACGTTGTCGATGCACTCATCAGCAACACAACAGCTAGGGTAATAATTGTGGGAGAGGCTTTAGATTCGAGGGATTCTTCCTCCTCTTGTAACGCTGATTTAGGGTTGAGAGAACAATGCCCTGGTTGGTTTGTGTTCATTGTGCGACTTGAGTTTACTGAACTGGAAAAGATGAATTATATTTCTAGGATAACTCCACTTTCAGGACATTTGTTGCTTGAGATTTTTGATCACTGTAAATCAGGCTAACCATACAGCTTACTATAAAAAAAAAATTATGTCAAACTACTTTACAAAAGTTTATAATATGTTACATTTAGATACAGATAGAAAAAATTTTAGGAGAAAAATATGACAACTCGTGGTTATAGCGTCGAAGAAGGTGGTCGTCTGAACAATTTTGCAGTTGAACCGAAAATGTATGTTGATGACACCCCCAAAACAGGCTTCACTCAGTACGCCGAGAAGCTGAATGGACGTTTAGCAATGATTGGGTTTGTCTCCTTAATTAGTTTAGAAGCAGTGACTGGACAAGGAATTGTCAGTTGGTTAACAAGCCTGTAAACGCTCTGTGATGACACGCAGATGAACACTCATCGTCTTAACTGGGGGGGTTATCAGTCGCTGTGATCTCGAACTCAAGAAATGAGTCTAGTCGCACGACCCCCCTTTGGAGAGAGTGAAAGAGACTCAAAGCTATTCTGAATAGATATCAGTATCAAAAAGTAGCAGTAGCTGATTAAAAAATAGAAGTTATTTTAACTTGTACTCAGAAAAAAGTAAATTTCTGAGCTATTTTTATGAAAAAAATCCTTTGAGTGGCAATTCTTGATATTAATGTTTAAAATATTCAAGAGTTTTAGTCAATAATTCTTGAAAATGCCCCTAGAGGGGATTGTCAAGTTTTACCTAAACTTGTTTCCTATAGTTAAGAACGTTCGTAATCTGGCATCAGGGATGAAAAAACAGTTAGTAACCTTTGGAAGTCTCATCTTTTTAGTATCAGGAGTCCTTTGGGGTTGTTCTCAAACACAGACTCCAGAAGCTGAACAAACTCAAATCGGATCTGCTCCGGAAACTTTGCCTCCTACAGGCGAAGTCGGTACAATGCAATTTCGGGCCAATGGAGAAGATTTTGTTCGCCAGGGTTTTGTCACCAAAGACGGTTGGCAAGTCAATTTCGATCATATTTATGTCAACTTTTCAGACGCCAAAGCTTACGAAACCTTTACCCCCTACGATGCAGAAGCAGGCGGCGACCCCCAAGCCAAACAAACCATTAGTTTAGTGGTTGACAAAACCGTTGACTTAGCCGCAGGGCCAGAGGATGCGGAAACGATTTTTGTTAACGAAGTTCCGGCACCTCCGGGGCGATACAACGCTCTATCTTGGGAGATGGATCAAGCCGAAACCGGGCCTGCTGAAGGGTACACTATGGTTCTGCAAGGTACGGCCACCAAAGATGGTCAAACGGTACCTTTTACGCTGAAATTTGACCAAGAATTAGCTTTTGTTTGTGGAGATTTTGTCGGAGATGAGCGTAAAGGCATTCTGCAACCGGGAGAAACGGCACAATTAGAAGCGACTTTCCACTTTGATCATTTATTTGGAGATGGAGAAGCTCCCCCAGAAGATGAGATTAACACAGGTGCGTTAGGATTTGAACCCTTAGCAGAAGCGGCTCAAGGGGGTTCATTAGATGCCGATTTAGCCACCTTAGAACAACAACTTTCTTCAGAAGAATATCAGACTTTAATTGCAGTATTGCCGAGTTTGGGTCATGTCGGTGAAGGTCACTGTAAAGAAACCCAACTGACTGCTCAAAAGAATTGAGAAACGTGAGTAAAAGCTGAAATAAATTGAGGAATTCCGATTGAACAGCACAAAAAAACAAAGATGCAAGTCTAAGCTTATTGAGAAAACAAAACGCAGGCGAGAATGAATATGAAAGGTAAATTAATTCTGGGGCTAGTGCTATTTTCGAGTTTAGGTTCAAGTTTAGGGTGGTCAGAAAAAGTCTTAGCTCATGGCGTTCAAATTGAACATAGTGCCAGTCAAGCTATTGAGATTAATGCCAAATATGATACGGGTACACCCTTAGAAAATGCTCAAGTTACCGTTTATTCACCCGATGACCCGACAACACCTTGGAAGCAGGGAACAACGGACGAACAAGGTAATTTTGTGTTCACACCTGATCCCTCAAAAACCGGATATTGGGAAGTGAAAGTTCGACGAGCCGGACATGGAGGTTTAACGAGTATTCCAGTGGGAACCGAGACAAATAATGCTCAAGTTTCTGCTTCTTTACCCCCAGACAATCAAAATAATCAGACTTCTTTTTATTCCCAAACCAGTCAAGGGTTAAGTCCAATTCAGAAAGGGATAATGATCGGATCAGTTCTCTGGGGATGTGTAGGAACAGCTCTGTTTTTCTCTAAGTTTAACTTCAATCATTCATCGGATAAAAATACGTCCAATGTGAGACAACAAGAGTCTGAAGGCTGAATTAAAATTAGAGTGCTAAACAAATTGATAGTTTAATCTCATGCACATTTCAGAGGGAATTCTCCCGGCTAAGGTTTTGATAGGAGGATATGCGATCGCCGGTTTGGCGACGTGGTATTCTTTGAGGGAAATTAATAAACAAAAGAATCCAACAGAAGGAGTCCCAAAAGCGGCATTATTAACAGCTGCATTTTTTGTCTCCTCTAGTATTCATATTCCCATTCCTCCGGCGAGTGTTCATTTTGTTCTGAATGGTTTGTTAGGTGCTGTGTTAGGCTGTTATGCGTTTCCAGCGATCTTAATTGGTTTATTATTTCAAGCCGTTATGTTTGGACATGGAGGGCTGACAACATTAGGAATTAATGCGGTTATTATGGGTGTTCCGGCAATTATTGCGGCTCAAATTTTTCAATTCCGTTACAGTATTGGACACCGACTTAAACCCCATGTGTCCCTCAATCTTTTCGGATTTTTTGCAGGAGCAACAGGGTTAGGAATTGCTGCTTTATTATTTTTTGGACTCACGATTACAAATATTCCTTCAGATTTTGACGCTCAAACTGAACAAACTGCAATTTTTGGACTAATGTTGGCTCATATTCCGTTAATGGGAATTGAAGGGATTTTTACAGCGATGGTGGTTAGTTTTTTACAACGGGTTAAACCCGAACTTTTACCCAGTTAGGATAAAGCATGAGATTTGCACTGGATGAGTATGCACACCTCAAATCACCGATTCATCGTTGGAATCCGCAGTATAAACTGATCGGATTATTAACTTTAATGTTTGCATTTGCTACCGTTGAGGATTTGCGTTTACTTCCAGTGATCTCTACCCTCACTATTATTTTATATCTTTTGTCACGATTGCCGCTCTCTTTTTTACTGACTCGGTTACGCTATCCGGGGATTTTTCTATTTACAGTTGTCGCCATCTTACCTTTTTTTTCAGGTGAAACGGTGATCTGGCAATGGGGAATTATTACATTACGACAAGAGGGACTTTTAGCTGTTGTCTTAATTGTTTGTCGGTTTCTGGCGATTTTTATCACGGGTTTAGTTCTGTTTGGGACAAGTTCATTTTTAAACTTGATTAAAGCAATGCGATCGCTAGGTTTATCTCCGATTTTAGCCGATATGATGTTATTATCCTATCGCTATTTATTTGAACTGGCTTATCAACTCAATACCATGCAACGATCTACCCGACTACGAGGCTTTAAACCGACTCAATTCAGTTGGCGAAATTTACAAGTTTATGCCGCTTTAGCTGGAAGTTTGCTAGTTCGTAGCTATCAACAATCTCAGGAGATTTATAAAGCGATGCAACTACGGGGCTATGGCACTTCGATGAAATCTCCCCAATCAAAACGTTCCATAGATGTTTACAGTGTGATCGCATTAATCATTACATTAGCAATCGCTATTGGACTAATTGGATTAGAGTTTTTATTATAAATTATTGGTAATCATTTCATTGAGAGGACTATCGAACTTTGAGCCAGACAACACCCGAACAAATTAATTCTTCTTCAACAGATTTGGTTGATAAAAATGGAATTATTGTTGAAGATTTAGTGTTTAGTTATCCCAATCAAAATCCTATTTTAGAGGAAATTTCCTTGACACTAAAGCCGGGAGAACAAATCGCCCTTTTAGGGAAAACCGGAACCGGAAAAAGTACCTTAATGGAAAATTTAGTTGGGTTAAAACAACCCAACTCCGGCAAAATTTGGATTCAAGGAATTTCTCTAGAACAAAAAAATTTATTTGAAGTGCGGCGTCAAATTGGGTTTGGTTTTCAAGAACCCAATGATCAGCTTTTTATGCCCACTATTTTAGAAGATGTGATTTTTGGGCCTTGTAACTACGGAGTTTCTCCAGAAGAAGCCACTGAACAAGCCCAGGAACTCTTAGCAGACTTTGGACTTGCAGATGTAACTAACCGTCCTGTACATGAACTTTCCGGGGGACAAAAACGGTTAGCCGCGTTAGCCGCAATATTAGCTTTAAACCCTTCTATTTTGATTTTAGATGAACCAACCAACGGCCTTGATCCCTGGTGGCGTCGTCATCTCGCCGAGATTTTACCCGAGTTACCCGTACAAGTGCTGTTAATTGCTTCTCACGATCTCAATTGGGTTAGGAGAGTTACCCAACGGGCAATGGTGCTACAACAGGGTAAAATTAGGGTAGATATGCCCACAGAACAATTGCTGCAAGATTCCTCGGTGTTGGAAAGCTGTGGCTTACCGTTAGATTATTGAGCCGATCTTGATTTTTCAATAGGTCATTATACTGATGTCCCATTTGAGAAGTTTACAATTAACGAAAATAAGTAGCAATGACAGCTAAAAGACTGCTACTCTTGTCTCTACTGCTAGCAGGAGAATGATTCTGCTGGTTTATCATGATGTTTTGATGTCATCTCAGGAGGCGAATATGCCCGATCCTAAAGTAGAAAGCACAACAACCCCAACTTCTGTCAATGTCAACACGACACCTGCTGATCCCTTGACGCAAGCTGCACTCGAAGAACAGACAACGACAACTCAGTTTGAGGAAATCAAAGCCAAAGTTCTTGAAGTTCTCGCTGAATTTCCGGCTTATGTCTCTGGTTTCTTTGAGGAATACCAAAAACCGATCATCACAATTTTGCTGATTATAGCAGCCATTGTGTCTCTCAGAGTATTGTTTGCGGTGATTGATGCGCTTAATGATATTCCTTTACTCGCACCAACATTTGAGTTGATTGGTATGGGATATTCGGCTTGGTTTATCTATCGGTATTTGTTGCGGGCTTCCAACCGTCAAGAACTGTCTCAAGAATTTCAAGCATTCTGGGAACAAATCAGCGGAAAAAAATAATCTCACCCGCATAATTTTTCTCAGGATTTGGACTCACAAACTCTATTGTAAATCTCCATCTCTAATTCGGGGTGGAGGTTTTTTACAGTCAGGAAATAAGGCAATTTTTTATCAAGAAAAAGTTATTACATTCGTTGGATATCTTCCGGTAATTCGTTTGATGAAAAGGCACTTGAATTATGAGGGATTCAGGAACTGCATCTGAAAATCTTTTTTGATTTCTGAATTGATTAATTAATAATTAGAATAGTTGACGAATTGGATAATCTATTGTATTCTTTTTTTAGAGGTCATTTATATAAATTTTATCTCTGATTTATTGTTATTCAATCAAACGATATGACTCATTTTGGTATTATTTGCCCCGCATCTACAGGTCATCTCAATACAATGTTACCCTTGGGTCAGGAACTTCAACGTCGGGGTCATCGTGTTACTGTGATTAATGTTCTAGATTCTCAAGAAAAAGTTCTCTCTGCCGGGTTAGAATTCAAAACAATTGGTGAGTCTGACTTTCCTCTAGGATCAACAACAGCATCTCTTCAAAAACTGGGAGAACTCAACGGTCTAGCTGCATTTCGGTATACTATTAATTTATTTAAAGAAAAGGCTGTATTAATCTTAGAAGAAGCCGCAAAAGCAATTCAAGAAATAGGTATAGAGTGTCTATTAGTTGATCAAGCTGAAGCACCAGGTGGAACAGTTGCAGAATTTCTCGATATTCCTTTTATTACAATTTGCAGTGCTGTTGTACTTAATCGAGATCCAAATGTTCCTCCATTTAACACCGTTTGGCCGTATAGTCCTTCTGTTGGGGCGCGTTTACGCAATCGCTTGGGATATTTTATATTAGGTCGTGTTGGGAAACCGATTCGAGAAGTCGTTTCAGAGTACCGTCGAGCCTGGAAATTACCTCCTCACACTCATCCGAACAACAATTATTCTAAACTTGCTCAAATCAGTCAACAGCCTGCTGAGTTGGAATTTCCTCGAAAAAATTTCCCCGCCTGGTTTCATTTTACAGGGCCTTATCATTATTCAAGTCGCCGAGAACCTGTTGCTTTTCCTTGGGAAAAATTAACTGATAAACCCCTCATTTATGCCTCGATGGGAACCGTGCAGAATCGCCTGGTTGAGGTTTTTCAAACCATTGCTTCTGCTTGTGAGGGATTAGAGGCTCAATTGGTTATTTCTTTGGGGGGTTCGGCATCGCCAGAGTCTCTGCCAAAGTTACCCGGAAGTCCTCTCGTTGTTGAGTATGCACCCCAGTTAGAACTGCTGCAAAAAGCCAGTTTAACCATTACTCACGCCGGGATGAATACAACTTTAGAATGCCTGAATAATGGAGTACCAATGGTGGCAATTCCAGTCGCAAATGATCAGCCTGGAGTAGCAGCAAGAATCGCTTGGGCGGGAGCGGGGGAGGTCGTCCCGTTGAAGAAGTTAAATGCTTCAAAACTGCGAGTTGCGGTTGAGAAGGTGTTCAAAGATGATTCCTACAAACAGAATGCTTTGAGACTCCAAGAGGCCATTAAACGAGCAGGAGGCGTTCAACGAGCAGCCGATATTATTGAACGGGCGGTATCTACGGGTAAACCCGTTTTAGCTTAAATAGGAAAATAGAGAATATGCAGTCTACTAACAATACTCTCAGTCTTGATCAACCTTACCTAGATCGACTAGCTGAGGTCAATTTTAATCCTATCTTTATTATGGGAGATCATCGGTCAGGGACAACTTTACTATACAAAACATTAGCAGCGACCGAATGCTTTAATTTTGTCAAAGCGTATCACATCATCAAGTACGATGAGATTTTGTCTAATTATATTTACAAAAAAGAAAATCAAGCGATTCAAGAATTAGAGGAACTTTTTAAATCTTTGGGGATAAGTGATCGCAAAATTGATCAAGTAGTAGCGACTCCAAATTTACCTGAAGAATATGGATTTATTCTCAAAAATGTTGCTGGAGATGAGTCTTCTATTACTCCTAAAAACCTCCCTATTTTTCAACAGTTGTGCCGCAAAATTCAATTAACATCAGATCCAGATAAACCTCTGTTACTCAAAAATCCTTGGGATATGCCCCAATTTATGGATGTCAAGAGTATTTTCCCAGCAGCTAAGTTTATTTTCATTCATCGTTACCCCATTCACATTATTAATTCAAAATTAAAAGCAGTACGCCTCATGTTATCTATCAGGGGCGCATACACTGCTTTAATTTCCAGACGTTACCGAAAAATATACGATCAACCTATTCGACGTTTAATCTACCAATTTTTATATTCATCATACTTTAACCTGGGATTAAAGCAAGTGACTAAAACCACGTCTCAATCAACCTCTTACTACTTAAATAATATTAGTTCATTACCGAGTATAGACTATCTTTCCATAACCTATGAAGAGTTTTGTAAAAATCCAAAAGCGATCATTTCCAAGATTCTAGGGTTTCTACAATTACAACCCAAGTCAACCTTAGATTATGAAAATTTAATCAAACCTCGCCCTGTGAAGTTATTACCGGAAGTAAAAAGTCAGTCTGATGAAATCTGTCACAAGCTACAAGCCTACTTAACTTACCATGGTTATGACACCTAAGCCCTAACTAGAGGCAATTTGAAGAACTTGCTAATCTTGAGGATGCTAACCTTAAATTTTGAATGATGGTTTCACAACTACCCCAATCCGAACAAGTTCATCAAGCTTTAGCAGAAATTACAGCCTTTGAACAGTCAAAAGTTCCCGGTGTTTGGCGAGGACTGGATAAAAACCAACTCATAGTACAATTGCGATCGCGTATTAATAATCCTCTCACATTAAACCAAGGAAGTCAACCCTTTTGTGGGCCGGCTGTGATTATTTTTGAACTGATTCGTCGTGATCCTTTGTCTTATGTAAAAATTTGTCGTAATCTATTTCAAATTGGCGGATTTCATACTCAGAATGGAACTTGGATTTCTGCATCTGAAAATTTGCTAAATGGTGAAGGAAATTATAGAATGCCGCAAGTTGACTGGATGATCTTATCAATCTTAAGAGAGTCAGAAAATTTAATGGTTCCGATTCATCCCAATACATCGGATATTGTTCGTAATGTGGGCGGAATGACGAAATCTTGGGAAATTGCCAAATGGGTGAAAGAGATTTTAGGATATCAAAAAATTCAATATAAAAATACTTATCTATTTGGAGATTTGGAAGCCATGCAAGATGTTTCTGAGGCGTTAAATCTAGGGGGTGTTGCTTTAGCTTTGATTAACGACGGAGGGTTACTCAGAAATCAACCGCCACGCATTCCTTATCCGAGTCATTGGGTATCAATTTTAGGTAATATTGTCGTTCAATCTAAAAGTTCTGTTCTGTTTGAGGTTTATACTTGGGCAAAAAAAATGCAAGTTCAGGTGGATGAAGTTACGTTTAAAACCCATTTTTGGGGAGTAGTGATCGGAAAAACTACTAGATAAACCTTGTAGGGGTGTAAGGCTTACGTCTCATTAAGAATGACATTTTGACAGACTTCTCTTTGTTGAGGATAAGGTTAAGAGATGCTTCACGATGTTCAGCAAGACAGGAAAATAATTGGTTTTGAAGATGAAGTTAAGAGATGCTTCACGATGTTCAGCAAGACATGAAAATAATTGGTTTTGAAGATGAAGTTAAGAGATGCTTCACGATGTTCAGCAAGACATGAAAATAATTGGTTTTGAAGATGAAGTTAAGAGATGCTTCACGATGTTCAGCAAGACATGAAAATAATTGGTTTTGAAGATGATATAAAAAATGCTTTCCTGGGTTATAGATGATCTTTCCGGAAAGTTTCATATCCCTCGAACGGAGTAACTCAAATTGGTGACACCTAAAACAGCGACTTTTCAATACCTATACAAACTCGTTAAAGTTGGAAACAAGAACGAGATATTACTTCGGTTCAATTTCAACGAACAGACAAAAATATCTTGAACTAGCTCATCTAACACAAAGTTTTAAGGAATTATATGCTCGTTTCAACATTTGAGTTACTGTTAAAACCCATTACTCCGGTTGAGGGTAATGTTCCCGGATCAGCCCGTACTGTTTTGCAAGGTTATTTCCTAACCATTGCTAATCCTAATAATACCCCTTTACGACTGAGACTGCGGTTTTCTGCAACAACGCCTAATCTAAATTTAGATGATACAATCACCATTCGAGATGTTGTCGGTAATAATGTTTTTGGTGACTTAGTTCCCACTGCTGATCCCCGGAAATTCAACTATGATATTTCAATTCCCGCTCACGATACCGCTTTAGTTATTTTACAACCCGACATCACTAAACTCAATCCTGATAGGGATCAATTAGAAATTCGGGGTTATGTAGAAATATTTTTACAAGGACGCTTCGGAAATTTCCAACGTTTCAATGTCTTAATTACGCCTGAACATCGCGGTACTTTTGTTAACAAAGGTGTGATGAACTTGTCTGAGTTTGATCAACTGGTTTATAGCCTTCCGACTGCAACCGGAAGCAGTTTGTTTGAACTCACTAGCCGAGGCAAAAGCTTCAAAGAAATAAAACCAGAAATCAAAGAAATTCCTGATATCAAAGTTCGGGAAATTCCAGACATTAACAAACCCAATCCCGATAATATTACGATTCCCAATCCTGAAATTCAAGAAACATTGGGTTTAATGGCTCAAACCATTGATAATATTCAACAACGTCTCGAACAAAATGGGGAAGCTTTTATCTCTCCTGATGAACGTCCGGCTGTTGGAGATCAAGTCCTAAACGAAGTCTAAAAAGGAGGCGAGTAGTGCTGATTGTATTAGCTAGTTGTTACGATGAGGCTGCTCGCTTTTGGGTGGAAAATTGGACAGATGGAGATGTGACGTTACTCACTCCAGAGGATTTATCAAAAAGTGGGTGGCGTCATTATCTCGGAAGTCTTCAAGACTCAACAGCAGTCATCAGAGATCAAGTGATTTCTGTCGAACAAATTACCGGAGTTTTAACTCGTTTACCCTGTGTATTTGAACAAGAACTCTTGAGTATTGTTGAGACGGATCGCCCGTATGTGGCGGCTGAAATGACAGCCTTTTTAGGGTCTTGGTTGGCTGATCTTTCCTGTCCAATCCTGAACAAACCAACACCGATTTGTTTAATGGGTACGAATTGGCGACCTCAACAGTGGATTTATGCAGCTTCTCAAGTGGGAATGTCTGTAGAAACTCACCATCAATATATTAGCTTAAAAACTGAACCTAAACAAGCCCAAATTCCTTCAGAGCGAGTTAGTGTAACAGTAATTGGCGATCGCTATATTGGTAAAGTTGATCCAATTTTAGGAAATCAAGCGAAAAAACTTGCTGAATTTGCAGGTGTTGAGTTGTTAGTTGTTCATTATAATCGCCCGGAAGCAGATGCCCATTTTCTCAGTGCAGATTTCTGGCCGGATCTCAAATCTTCGGAGATTACCACTGCCATTTTAGAATACTTTAGCGAGATGTAATTTATGTTGACTCTACTGTGGGGATTACCCGGAGATTCACCTTTGTATACTGTTTATCAAGAGTTGAATTATCTGGGTTTTCCAACGGTATTTTTAGACCAACGGGAGATTGCCCACATTGAAATTTCCCTCTCTGTCGGAAGCACAATTGCAGGTGAAATTTGTACACCTAACTTCAAAATTGATCTCAATCAAGTTACAGGTGTCTATTTGCGTCCCTACGAGTCTCGCCGTCTTCCGATTGTTGTCGAAGCAGGTTCTAATAGTCGAATTTGGCAACACGCCGCAGCAGTTGATGATGCGTTACTTTCTTGGGTAGAAATGACCTCTGCATTGGTTTTAAACCGTCCCAGTGCAATGGCTTCTAATAATTCTAAACCCTACCAATTACAAAAGATTCGTCAAGCAGGTTTTCTTGTTCCTGATACTCTTGTAACAACCGATTCTGATGCAGTTCATAAGTTTTGGAAACAGCATGGAAGTGTGATTTATAAGTCGATTAGTTCGACTCGGAGTAAGGTTTCTCGTCTGAGTCCTGAACATCACAAACGTCTGGCTAATGTTGCTTGGTGTCCGACTCAATTTCAACAATATATTCCCGGACAAGATTATCGGGTTCATGTGGTGGGTGAGGCGGTTTTTGCCTGTGCGATCGCATCAACTGCGGATGATTATCGCTATCCCGGTGATACAACGGATTATCCTCAATTAAAAAGTGATATTTTACCCCTAGAAATTGAACAGCGATGCCGACAACTCGCTTCCACCCTGAAACTTCCTCTAGCGGGTATTGATTTACGGAAAACTGATGATGGCGAATGGTATTGTTTTGAGGTTAATCCGTCGCCGGGATATACATTTTATCAGCAAGAAACTCATCAACCGATCAGTTTAGCGATCGCACAGTTACTCACTCAACAACAGCCACAAACGTTGGGAAAGGTAAACAGTATAATTGGTTAACCTCGCCCCGTTTTAGGCAACAGAACTTTTTATTGGGGTGTATCTTCCTTGGATTGAGGAGATTTCTTCGCTGTTGTTAAACCCGCCATTGACCAAGTGAGGCTGACCATAAATGCTTTTGCAAGTGCATTGATTTCTTGGGTTTCCTCTTTTAAGTTGTCTTCGGATTTAGAGGTCAAATTTTTGTTTGTGTTGTCTTCCATGATTGTTGTCTCCTCGCTTCTAACTTGATCTTTATCTTAATTTAGTATTATCACCTGCAATTATTAATTTTGCCGTGATAAACTGGGTTGGTTTTCGTGATTGACATCACTTTAATCTCCTTCAAGTCATTTAACTTTTATTCCGGAAATTCGGCGAGTTTTTTCAGAAGTTGAGGCGGTTCGGTTTCCCGATCTTTGTCCATTTTAGCCTAATTAAAATCCGACAATCAACCCTTGAAAAACATGATAAAAGTCTCGTTTTCTTTAGATCCAGCTTGAAAACCACATTCTGATTTTCCATTGTTCAGGAGAGAGGGGAAGACCCAAAAAAATAGGCATCCAAAAGACAAAACCGAGTAAAATCAAACCGAGTGCTGTTGCCCCAATCAAGCGTAAGTGAAAGAGATTACTCTGCAACCAGCGATCAATCCACCAAGCAAGTATGAGTCCCGCAAACACAAATGCACTCATATAATGATAGAGAAAAACACAGCGGGTGACAGTTATCCAAGGTGTCCAATTTGCTAACCAATTAACGAGTAAATAGAGTAATAGCCATAACTCGATTTTTGGCGGAAAAGATGTATAAGCATGAACTGAAGTTGTAGCTAAAATTGAGCGGTTCTTCTTTATTTTAACCCAAGCAATCATCCGTTCCCATAATACCCAAATTGTTAAAATAATGGCCAGAACAGAAAACCACCATAAGGGAGGATTTCCCATTGCATGAACATCATAAATAACGGGGGTAAAATTTGGGGGAGGAACAGTCGGATCAAGGTTGGTGAGGTGATCAATTCTTTCATAAAAATAGGCAAGTGGACGCAGCGTTAAGGGCCAAGTATACCAAGCCGCACAGTAGGGATGAATATCTGATCCATTTCCTAAAGTTTTGTGGTAGTTGAGGATTGTAGTTTGGAGTTCCCAGAGTCCCGGTTCAGGACTAATTTGGAGGTGTGGAATCCAAGCGATTAAGTAAAATAAAATTGGAATTACACCTAAACTTAACGCCAATTGTAGGATTGATAACTGGGTTAAATTTTCGAGGGGAGATTGAGGATATCCAAAAGTGGGGATATTTTCAGTAGAAGTCTTTGCAAATTGAATGATCCAAGCGATGATTAACAGTAAAACAATTCCTAAAATAAATCCTAAACCATTCCATTTCACCGCTACACTTGCACCAAAGCAGATTCCTGAACTGATTAACAGCAGCCATCGCTTGACTTTTGTGGCTTTCAATGAGAGTATAAATAGAAGTTGAGCAACTAACCCAAAAATGACAATATAAATATTATTAAGTGCGTAGCGAGATTCGACTAATAAAAAGCCATCGGTAGCAATTAACAACGTGGCGAGTAAAGTATAAGTTCGACGGGAAGTGAGTTGATAAATGATTGCCCCAGAAATAACAGGAATAAATGCACCCGTTAAAGCATTCATCCAACGATAACTCCAGGTTGAAAGGGTTGAACCTGCCAAATTATTAACTGTATCTTGACCAAAGGGTAAACGAGAACCGATCCAAATTCCAATCGCAATAATGTATTGACTTAAAGGCGGATGAGCGTTGAAAAAAGGAGTTTGTGTCAGATAATTGTTGGCAAATTTAGCGTAATAAACTTCATCAAAAACCAACAGATTAAATCGACTTAATCCCCAAAATCGTAACCCTAACGAGACGAGGAAAATAATAATCATTCCTAGTCTAAACCTAAACTGTGAGGAGTTCAAATATTGTTGATCTCGGGCCATAAGTGACGATCTCAATCAGAGTTAAGAGAACGTTTGATGTAAGTCAACGATAATGCGACCTTGCATTTTACCCTGAAGGATTTCTGAGATTTTTTCAGGTAACTGTGTGAGGGAAATTGTTGTTGCTAATTCTTCTAAATGAGTCGGTTTCCAAATTTTAGCAAGTTTTGACCAAATTTCCAACCGTTGAGACATCGAACATTGTACCGAATCTATTCCAATTAAACGCACACCCCGCAAAATAAACGGATAAACGGTTAAGTTTAAATCCGCTCCTGCAACCAAGCCACAAGCCGTTATACAACCGCCATATTGAGTTGATTTAATCGCCGTTGCTAACAGGTTTCCACCCACCGTATCAATCACTCCCGCCCAACGTCCTTTTAACATCGATTTGTCTGTGTTCTGATCAATTTCCGAGCGATTAATAATTGATTTTGCCCCTAACATTTTCAGGAAATCATGGCTGGTTGATTTTCCCGTTACCGCCACAACAGAGTAGCCTAATTTTGCTAAAATTGAAACCGCCAAACTGCCAACACCACCCGTTGAACCTGAGACTAAAATCTCTCCTAAATCTGGGGTAATTTCATGTTGAATTAACGCCTTAACACTCAAAGCCGCAGTCAATCCGGCTGTTCCCCAAATCATGCTTTCTTGTAAGCTTAATTCCGGGGGAAGCGGTACAACCCATTCAGCCGGAACTCGAATATATTCCGCAAAACCGCCCCAGGTATTCATCCCCAAATCATAACCCGTAACAATCACCGCATCATCAGGCTTAAATTGAGAAACCTGGCTACTAACCACAATTCCCGCCGCATCAATTCCGGGAATATGAGGAAATTGACGAGTTACACCTGGGTTTCCGGTCGCTGAGAGGGCATCTTTGTAATTTAAGCTAGAATAATGCACCCGAATTAAAACGTCTCCAGGGGGTAAATTTTCCCGGTTTAAGTCAACGACTTCTTGAGTAAAATTTTGGTCTGCGGTTTGAGTTACCCTTAAGGCTTTGAAGGTTGCTGACATGAAGTTTTTAAATACAGAATGATAGCTTTAAGAAGACTTAGACTTTAACTCAATCAAGATTTAATCATTAAGTTTTCTGTCGAATATTATCAGGAATAATAACCGGAGAAAGTTTGGCAATTGCCCGTAAATTTTGAGAGCGAATTAACTCCAGAAAATCCAAGCTTGTCCGATTTTCAATTTCGGCAACTCGTTCAATCGCTTGTAACAAAGCATGAGCGGCTTCCACTTCAGAATAACCTCGTCGTTGGGCGACACGAATTGCCATTTCATCGGCTTCTAATTCAACTTGAGAACTGCGGTTTGATTTCCAAATTTGAGCTAAACCCAAAGCGGCTAAACTCCCGGCTAACATCACTCCAACAGCATCTTGGTTAGAAATTTCAACGACAGTTCCCACAACTCCGGCTAAGACAACACCCTGATTAATATCCAGTTTAATCCAGCGAATATTAGACACCCAACTCACGGTTCTTAACAACAGCAAATCTCGTTGAGAGCGAGATAAATTTTGCCACAGGTCAAAGTTGATAAAAATTCGCCGCATGGGTTTCCAGGGAAGCGGAAATGGGCTGTCAATGACTGTTTTTTGTTGGGGTTTACTCACCAACTGAGTCATCATTCGACCAGAAGCAGGCATCAAGTCTAATAGGTGATAAATTTCAGCATCTTGGGTCATGGGTCATCTCAATTGTTAGTTTAGAGTTTGGAGTTTTCAGAGCAATGATTAATTTTTGCTGAACAGTTTGTTTCACGAACAACTCAGTTTACGGCTGATTTTGTGACGGTTAAATTGGTTTAAGAGTATCAGACAAAGCGGCAATTGCTGCGTCAATTTCTGTGGTTTTTTCTTCGGTTGCAGAGACTAATAACAGAAAAATATTATTACCACTTTGACGTACTAAAATCGTTCCTTGAATGGGTTGAGTTTTTGCCCCCATTTTTAAGGTTGCAGTCCAAGGAAGTCTAACCGAACCTGTCCCTAATTCTTGATAAGAATCGGGCTTAAATCCTTCACCTCGTTCAAAGGTTTCAATGGCAATTTGTGCTAAACTTGCATTCGGAATTTGTCGGTTACTTTCTCGGGTTTTAGCAACAACAGTATAGGCTAAATTGCCTTCGGGTGATTCAATTAACGGAAAGTTACCCACAAAACCAACATTATATCCCTCTAAAATCCCTATTTGAAATCGACCTTGAGGATCTTTATAGTTACTCTCGCTTAACGGTAGCGGTTGGACTTCGGGAGTTGGAGGCGTGAGTATCGGTGTAGGTGTGGGCGTGGGTGTAGGAGTTGGTGATGGCGAGGGAGAAGCCGCCGGGGAAGGGGAAGGTTTTGGCGTGGGAGAGGCTTGTTGGGCGTGAGTCGGTAAACCTATATTGACAACTGCAAAGGAAGATTTTATAACTTTTGAAGGTTGACCGATGAGGATTAAAATTAAAGTGGTAATTGTGGCGATCGCCATCCATGTAAGGCGGTTTTTTTTCATCGTTAAATTCCTGAGTAAAATGTAAGTTTATTTGCCAAATACCATCGGATTTCCAAAGTCAAATACACCCGCAATACACCCGGTCATTAATGTTGCTAAAGTTCCCGCCCATAATGCTTTTAAACCCAAAGCAGAGACTTCTGAACTGCGAGTCGGAATCAGAGAAGATAACCCCCCCACAAAGATACCGTAGGAGGCAAAATGAGTAAAACCACACAACACATAACTGACAATTAGCATTGCGCGATCGCTAATTCCACCAGTTGCATTCAGTTGGGCTAAAGCTTGATAAGGAGGAATATTCGTTTCGAGTAAACGTCTACCAATTAACACCGAAGCTTGCCAAAGTTCTGCCCAATTTAGCGAAACCCCAGTCAAAAATGTTAACGGTA
Organism: Lyngbya aestuarii BL J; assembly: GCF_000478195.2. GTDB lineage: Bacteria > Cyanobacteriota > Cyanobacteriia > Cyanobacteriales > Microcoleaceae > Capilliphycus > Capilliphycus aestuarii. The sequence goes on from NZ_AUZM01000019.1 coordinate 55,388, forward strand.
AAAATAAAGCACCCAAAATATTTTGTAACGTAATCACCTGAAAAACATTGCCAAGCGGTTGCAGAATGATCACTTGACTATCAGCCAGACTTGCTAAGGAGGAAAACAGCAAGTTGATCAAAGCAACCATCCCCAAAATAGCAATTAATGCAGCGGCAATTCCCACCGCCATTTTAACCCCATCTAATGCACCCCCAATCAAGCTATCCATGGGATTTGGACGCTGTTCTAAATCTTCTTCGGGATCTTGGGGAACCCCACCCATTGTTTTTGGTTCTTCAGTTTCCGGAACGAGGAGTTTTGATAAGACGAAACAAGCCGGAATCGTCATAATAGATGCGGAAACTAAATGTCCGGTAATCGTTGGAAAAGTCGGACGTAAAAAGCCAGCATATAGGGCTAATACTGAAGACGCAATCGAACCAAAACAACTCGATAAAATTGCACAAAGTTCGCTGCGAGTCATATCCAGTAAGTAGGGTTTAATGGCAATGGCTGACTCAATCCCCACAAAAATATTAGCCGCACCTGCGAGAGATTCAGCCCCACTAATTCCCATTGTTTTTTGAAAAATTCGAGCAAAAAGCTGTACAATCGGTTGAATAATATTTAACCGATACAGCAAGCTGATCAAACCTGCAAAGAAAATCACCTGGGGTAAAGCTCGAAACGCCAGAATATAGGTAAATCCGGGGTTAATATTGTCCGGGCCAATGCGATCGCCAGGAACCGCAACATAAGGTGTACCGATAGCCCTGGCAATCCATCGACCAGCCGGCCCGGGACCCGCCGCAAAATTGGGATCACTCACCAAAACTGAATTTGGGCCACCAAATAGAAATCTAGCCCCCGCCTCCGACGCATCTAAAATAGCGTTGAGAAAGGTACTCAGTCCTTCAACCAGTTGAGGGCCAAACACAAACACGATCAACCCAATACATAATTGCAAGCCAATCCCCCAAGCAATTACTTTCCAGCGAATCACGCCTCTATTTTCAGATCCCAACCAGGCGATTGTACATAAGCCTGCAATTCCTAACAGAGATATCAAGTTCAACAATGGGTTCATACCATACAACCTCTCCAGCTAAGGGCATCTTGCCTTATAAAGGCTTCCATGACAAGCATATTAGCGATAAACGGACTCTAATGGATCTATCTTCTCAAGCTTGAGTAAGCCGATGAGGAGAAACCGAGGAGATAGAGGAAATCGAAAAAACTCCAAAATCCTAAATTCAACTCTTGCATTCCCAATCTTCCAAAATAAGCACACAATAGTAACAGTGTTTCTCACATGAGCCAATTTTTGACTAATGGATGCTTTTCAGCCAACCCCGCCTGCTTGGACTAATAATGCAATTCATGCTTTTGAATTTTGCTGTCCGAATTGTTCTGCAAATTCTTTAGAAGCACAACAAGTCTGGATTAATCGTCGTTCTCCGGTATATGGTGACAATCATCGTCGTAAATGGCAAGAATTTTATCAGTGTCAATGTGGGGGGACTTGGTGGGCTTGGAGTAGTGATCGCCCGCCTTCTAATCTTAAACCTCGTGATCAGGACTTGCCCATGGAAGATTGAAATTCAGAATAATCAATTTTTTACCCGGATTATCGGTCACATTTTGATCAAGATTAATAAATATCTCCACTAGCAACGACTGCAACTTTAAACCTTTCGTTGCTATTTTTAATTCTTACATATAGTAATATTACTTGATTTGTAAAAAATCAATCTATCTTCGCCCCCCCCATTTTGAGGATTTGGGGGCAATATCGTTGACAACTCATTTCTGATTGCTATAGATATCAATACTCACCTTTTTAAGATCATAAAGTTCGGGGATTCCCCGAAGGGGAACAAGTTCCCCTACTGCTCAAACTCAATACTGAAGCCGGATTCAGCCCGATTAATGCTCCCTTTGCTTCGGTGCAGTTTCTCTGACTATTCTAGAGCCATACCTCGAAAAAAGGTCACAAGCATCACTCCTTAACAGAATGAACTTGGAACGAGAAATATTAGGGTGAATTCAAATGATGCAAAGAATACTGAAGATTTTTGATGATTATCAAGTCGGTGAATTTGAAGGAAATCAACCCCTGCGAGTTGTAGATACTCAAGGAAAAGTGCAACTGTTAATCAAAGCGTTGCAGTTCACGTTGGCGGATAGTTTTATGATCGAACAAGCTGATTCAATTCCTCGCGGAGAAGTCCTTCCACCTCGCAGCAGCAGCCGAAAAATTAATAGGGAAGGAATTAAGCTGATTAAAGCCTTTGAAGGCGTTGAACTTGAAGCTTATCTCGATGCTGTTGGTGTGCCGACCATTGGTTATGGACATACGAAAGATGTGTTTTTAGGAATGACAATTACTCAAGCTGAAGCTGAGGAGTTATTACGCCAAGATATCGAAGAATTTGAAATCGCTGTTGAAGATGCGGTGCAAGTTGAAATTAATGATCATCAATTCTCAGCGTTAGTTTCATTTTGCTTTAACTTAGGAGCAAATTCATTATTTAAGTCAACTCTCCTCAAGTTTTTAAATGTAAGAAAACTGCAAGAAGCAAGCCTAGAATTTGCCCGTTGGAATAAAGCAGGAGGTCAGCCTTTACTGGGGTTAACCCGACGAAGAATGGCTGAACGAGCTTTGTTTTTAGGTAAACCTTGGCAACCTTTCCTTGAGTATGAACTCCTGCAATTAACTCAACCCAAAATTCAAAGCGAATACGTTCGTTATATTCAAAACGGACTGCAAAAAGCAGGATTTGATGTTCAAGCCAATGGCATTTTTGACTTTGAGACAGACAAAGCTATTAAACAATTTCAAGCACAGAAAGGTTTTGAAGCCGATGGAATAGTTGGGCCGATCACCGTCACCGCCTTGGGCTTGTAAAACCGACTCATCCGTTCAAATTGTACACAAAAATCACAACAAAAACCATGCAATACATCCTACATTTCAAAACGGACTCCTACCTGAAACGCTTTCCTTTTGCTCCCGAAAAACTCTCACCCGAATATCTCCTATTCTATAAAGCGGGCGACGAAATATCCATCAGCGACTACACGCCGAACTTACAAGGAAATCACATCCGGGTCATTTTAGAAAATGTTGATGTCCGTTCAGTTTCTCTCGAAGATATCGAGAAACAATACTATTGTTTGGCGAGTGAAGTCGAAATCTTTAACACAGAAGTTGCTCGCGGAAGTCGTGATGCTCAAAAATTTCCACCAACACTTCTACCCAAAGTCAATTTAAAGGTTCCTTTCCACACCCAACACAACAATCAACAGAATCCTAGCGGTGCTTGTAATGTGACTTGTATCGCCATGATCTTGAAATATTACGGGGTTGATTCTCGCACTCCAGACGATATTAATCGCAATGTTCAACTCGAAGATGTTCTTTATCTTAAAACAACTCAATGGGATAAAGAAAATGGATTTTATGGAAGTTCTCAAGCACGTCATCAACCCCTATTTTTGATGCGATTATTGCGGGAGTGGGGACAAAAATATGGTCAAGGTGCATTACAAAATTCCCATTTCAAAGAATTCGCGTCTGAAAATGACATCAAACAGCACATTGCTTCGGGAAATCCGGTCGTTATTCACGGTTATTTTACAAACTTTGGTCACATTATTGTTGTCAAGGGTTATGACGAGACAACTCGCGAATGGATTTGTAACGATCCGAACGGAAAATGGTTGGGATATCAAGGCGGATACGATAAAAATGCTAGCGGTGAAAATGTGCGTTATAGCTACGATAACGTTCGCGAAGTTTGTCATATTGGTGGCGGAATTTGGTGTCATTTTCCCATTCCTCGGGTGTTACGTTTGAAGCAACAATTAATGGAAGGACAGGACGTTATTCAAGTACAAACAGCATTGAAAAAACTCGGTTTCTCAGTAGAACCGAACGGAATATTTGACAAAAATACCGATAGCGCTGTTCAACAGTTTCAGCAAGAAAAAGACTTAACCGTTGATGGTGTTGTTGGCTCTAAAACTTGGGCTAGTTTATTTACCACTTCTGCATAAGCTGCTCTGATATTCTCCTATGTACTTATTGCTGAATGAGTCAATCTTTTTCTAGTAAACCTCAAAATATCTAGATGAATATCTGCTAATTTAGCAATTTTCTTGAACTCACACATAACTTAAACCAAACACTCACAAGGATAACGAGATATGACGACGACATCTACAACCAACCTTTACGCTTTACTGATCGGAATTGATTGCTATCTACCGAATAAATTACCTGAAGGTTCCTACGGAAGTTTAAAAGGATGTGTACGCGATATTAACCATGTAGAAGCTTTTCTGAAAAATCGACTACAAGTACCCGAAACTCACATTACCAAGCTAACAGCTTCTAATCTAAAAGGTTCCACAGAGCCATCGGAACCGAAAGACCAGTGGCCAACCTATGAAAATATGGTCGCCAAGTTTCAGGAAATTACAAAACAAGCTCAACCTCAAGACCAAGTTTATATTCACTACTCCGGTCACGGTGGACGCGCAGCGACCGTTTATCCTAATCTCAAAGGAGAAGATGGAATTGATGAGTCTCTCGTTCCGACAGATATTGGTAACTCAGAAGCTCGATATCTCCGGGACCTTGAGCTAGCAAAACTCCTGCAAAATATGGTCGATAAAGGCTTAGTGGTGACAGTCGCTCTCGATAGCTGTCATTCTGGAGGTGCGGCGCGGAAAATTGGAGAGAATTGCGATATTCGTCGAGCATCAGGGGGTGCTGTTGACACCACGCCACGACCAACAGAGAGTTTAGTTGCATCTCAAGAGGAACTGGTTCAAACCTGGCAAAGTTTGGCACAGAACAACCAAAATACTCGCAATGTTACCAGTAGTGGTTGGCTACCAGAACCCAAAGGCTACACTTTACTCGCGGCTTGTCGAGATAATGAGTATGCTTACGAGACTGATTTTGATGGCGAACGTCATGGAGCATTAACGTACTGGCTGTTAAGGTCTTTAGAGAAATTTGGAACCGGAGTTGCTGCCAAAACACTTCACAATCACATTTTTGGTAAAGTTCATACCCAGTTTGAAAAACAAACACCGATGTTGCAAGGAGAAAGCGATCGCAGTTTCTTCGGCAATAATTTCACGGACTCTGACTTAACTGTATCAGTCATCCAAGTTGATTCAGACCAAAAACAGATTCAGTTAGGTGCAGGTCAAGTTCAAGGTTTGCGTAAAGGTGCAAAATTTGCCATCTATCCAGCTACAGCAGATTTAACCCAGATTGATCGGCGAGTAGCACTAGCTGAAATTACACAACTCGGTGGGGGAAAATGCTGGGCAACGATTACTGAAATGTTGGGAGAGAGCAAAATAGAGGATATTGATTCCAGTGCTTGCGCTTTGCTGCTGCATCCTAATGTCCAACTTGTGCGTAAAGTCCGTTTATTACCACCACAAGAAATAGACCCTTCTACAGAAATCAATTCACAAGTTGCACTGCAAGCGATTGAGTCAGCAATGTCAGAAAGCAAGGGATGGGTTGAGTTAGTGTCTAGCGATGAAACGGTTGATTATCAGGTGTCTATTGCAGCAGATGAATATGTCATTTCCGATAGTGCAGGAGAGCCTGTAGCGAACTTGCGACCTGTTCTCAAAGTTAATGATTCAAATGCCGCAGTTAGTCTGGTTAAACGCTTGAAGCATTTGTCTAAATATCGCTCTACAATAGACCTGGATAATCATGATTCTATGTCTCCCCTACAAGGAAAAATCACAGTAGAACTCTGTGCATTACCCAACAATTACGAACCGGGCGAGAAGCTAGAATTACAACCCTTTAACGCGGTGGGTAACATCCCGACCCTTGATGTTAATCAATATGCTTGCCTGCGAATTCGCAATGAATCTCACCAAACCCTCAATATCACTGTACTTGCAATCCAGCCAGATTGGAGTATTGTCAAAGGCTATCCAAACGGTGCCGCTTTTCAACCCTTAGATAAGGGACGAGACATTCTGTGGCCGATTAAAACCAGTCTTCCGAATGGCTCTCAAGAAGGAATAGATATTTTGAAAGTTTTTGCCACCATCGATGGAACAAGCTTTGACTGGCTAGAACTACCTGCATTAGATCAACCCATTCAATCTAAAAATGCGGGAAAAGCAACCACTCCCCTCGCTAAGTTCTTAGCAACTTTTTTAGCCAGTGAAGATGCCCCTCCCACGAAAAATGTCAGCTCTGCCGCTTATGCAAGTGAAGAATGGACAACAGAACAGCTAACATTGGTGGTCAAAAAAGGTGTAAGTCGTTAAAAGGAACTCTGAAAGTTGTCTTGTCGCAAGTTTTGAGTTTAGGCGCATCTCAACTTATATTTCAAGCAAATTTTGTATTTTGAGATGCCCTTTTATTCCTGGAAATCAAGTCATTGATTTGGAGATTCAGCTATGATTTGGAGTTTAGACAGAACCCATTTTAATCGCAACATCGCAGTTGTTATTGGTATTAATAATTACCAACATGGAATTCATCGCCTCAAAACTGCTGTTAATGATGCAGAAGCCATTGCTAATCTTTTAGAGAAAGAATACAAATATCAAATCATTCGCCTCTTTCCAGGTAAGCATGAAGATTCTCGTGAAGCAACATTAACTGAATTTAATCAACTTTTGTTTGAAACACTGCCTCAAAAAATTAAGCCAACAGAAGGCGATCGCCTCTTATTTTATTTTGCTGGACATGGCATTGCTCGTAATAGTGAAGACGGGCCAGCCGGAGCCATAATTCCTCAAGATGCTCAGTTAGGAAATTGGGAAACTTATCTCCCGATGAAGAAGCTAAATGAGGCACTTTCTAAACTTGAATGCCATCATTTATTAGTGGTATTAGATTGTTGTTTTGCGGGGAATTTTCGCTGGTCAAGTCATCGAAATGTAATTCCAGAATTAGAAACTATTCACCGAGAACATTATGACCGCTTTATTCGCTATCCGGCTTGGCAAGCTATCACCTCCGCCGCTCATAATCAAGAAGCCCTAGACTATACTGATGAGCGCGGAATAGCACCAGACTCTCAGCATTCACCTTTTGCTAAAGCTCTCATTAATGGCTTGAAGGATATAAAGGCAGATTTTACTAAGGATGGGATAATTACAGCCCCGGAACTTTATCTGTATCTGCGTGATCGCTTAATCGATAAAGATGGCTTGAGTGAATTACAAACCGCTGGACTTTGGCCGTTACCAAAGCATGACCGAGGGGAGTTTATTTTGACTTTACCCGGTTTTGTACCCGAGAAATTAAAACCCGCTCCACCACTCAATCAAGATAATAATCCCTACCGAGGTTTGGAATCTTTTGATGAGAAATATAGCGAACTCTTTTTTGGTCGAACTGAACTGATTGAAGAATTACATAAGTTTATAAAAGATCAGGCACTCTCAGTCGTACTAGGTGCTTCCGGTTCTGGTAAATCAAGTTTAGTCAAAGCGGGTTTAATTCCTAAATTACGAAAATATGAAACTAATAAATGGTGTATTTTACCTCCCATTCGTCCCGGTGAAACTCCCTTAATTGCCTTAAACAATGCGTTGAAAGAAGCTAAGTTACCAGAAGTAATATTTACAAATCCACAGCAAAATTTGGCAAGCAGTATTAAGAAATGGGCGAAAGATAACCCGAATACAAAGCTATTAATCTTTATTGACCAAAGCGAAGAAATTATTACCCTGTGTAAAGATGAGGAAAAACGTCAACAATTTTTCCAACAAATACTGACAGCCATTGATGCTCATCGAGATAAATTACGAGTTATTCTCTCTCTGCGTTCTGACTTTGAACCTCAAGTTCGAGATGCAGGTTTTCAGTTTATCCCTGAAGGCTATAGCGTCAAGCAAACTGAGCTAAAAAATCGGTGGCAAAACGGACGATTTATGGTTTCGGCAATGACGAGAGGGGAATTGCGCGAAGCCATTCAGAAACCAGCAGAAGCACGGGTGATGTTTTTTCAGCCCCAAGAATTGGTTGAAAAAATTGTTGATGAAGTGGCAGATATGCCGGGTGCTTTACCTCTACTTTCTTTTGCCTTGAGTGAACTTTATCTCAAGTATTTAGAGCGACAACGCCAGGCAAAAATTGAAGGAATAATCATTGAGCGGACAATGATTCAAGAAGATTATCAAGACTTAGGAGGAGTCATTCTATCCCTTACTCAAAAGGCTGATGAAGAAGATCATAAATTAGTTGCAAAAGATTTAGCTTACGAGCAAGTGATTCGTCATGTTATGCTGCGAATGATTGCTCTGGGTGGAGGAGAATTAGTCCGTCGGCGTGTGCCATTATCTGAACTAGAATATCCACCAGAAAAACAAGAGTTAGTTGATACAGTCATCGATAATTTTACAGCAGCACGGTTACTGGTGAAAGGAACAGATTCCGAGGAAAAAAATTATGTAGAACCTGCTCATGATGCTTTGGTATCAGGATGGCAAAAGTTATTAACCTGGAAGCAGAAGTATGAGGAAAGTTTACTATTACAACGACGGTTAACTGTTGCGGCTGAAGAATGGGATGAGCGAGCAAGAAATAAGCCCGAAGAAGCACAGAAAGGAATTATAGACAAAACTGATCCGGTATTAGATTGGTTAGATCAACGACTTTTGACTATCGAAAACAGAGTGAATAAAATTCCGGCTCTATTATCTCAAGTATTTGGGCGATTGCACGATCAAAAAAAGTCTTCCAAAGAGAAAGATGATCAACAAAAGTCGTCGAGCGAGAAATCTAAACAGTTTTTGTGGAATGGGAATCCTTATCTCAATGTATTGAATGAAACATTAGACTCAAAAGATAATTGGTTGAATCAAACAGAAGTTAAGTTTGTAAAGCAAAGCACTTTGCAAAGGCGAAAAAATGCGAGCTGGCGGTGGCGAATTGCGATCGCCGTTATGCTGGGATTGAGTAGTTTGACGATTTGGGCTTTAATAGGTCTGCGAGATACGCAGATAGCACAAATCCGTAATTTGAGACAATCTACAGAACAAAAGCGGCTATCGAAACACGAGTTAGAAGCGTTGCTAGATGTTTTACAGATAGGAAAGTTACTTGACAACTGGCTTTTGTCCTTATTTAAGCCAGATGCAGAGATCCAGCAGTTGAGAATAACACTGCCAAAGGTAGTTTATACCGTGCAAGAACTTAACCGACTGGAAACACAAGGTCGTCCTGTTATGGCATTAGATTTCCAGTCTACTCCCAACGGCGAGATGATTGTCACAAGGGATAGTGCGGGAATAGCCGTTTGGCATTTAGATGGCAGACTGGAGAAAAAGTATACTTTTGATGAAGTCAATGCTATAGTGCAGCAGTCAAATGGCAATTTTTGCAAAACTTTGGAGCAAAAGTCTTTGCTTCCCGTGTTAAATTGTAGCCCTGACGGCAAGATGTTTGCAAGGGGAGATTTAGAAGGAAAAGGAACAGTCAATCTCTGGAAGAGTGATGGGAGTTGGCACAAGACCTTCAAAGCACATAATAGAACATATAACAAAGCTATAATGACAGTCAGATTCAGCCCTGACAGCCAGATGATTGCTACAGGAACTTGGGGAAATGAGGTAAGTCTCTGGAAGCTAGATGGTACGTTGTACAAAACATTGGAAGGACATAGCGATCCCGTTAATGCATTAGATTTCAGCCGTGATGGTCAGATGATTGCTTCAGCGAGTAATGACGGAACGGTGAAACTTTGGAACAGAGACGGCACCTTGTTGAAAACTCTTGAAGGAGATAAGAGTCAGGTTTGGGGTGTTAGTATCAGCCCTGATAGCCAGATGATTGCTTCAGCGAGTAATGACGGATCGGAAAAACTTTGGAACAGAGACGGCACATTGTTGAAAACCCTAGAAGGACATAGAAATACAGTGCGTGCGGTGGGATTCAGTGCCGATGGTCACATCCTAGCCTCAGCAAGTGATGACGGAACGGTGAAACTCTGGAAGCTAGGCAACACACCGTTGACAATCTTAGATGATTCGGATGTAGTTTACACAGCACGTTTTAATCCTGATGGCAAGACAATTGCCACGACAAGTGGACATGGTAATGTAACACTTTGGCAAAAGGATGGCACGCTCCTAAAGAAAACTGAAAAATGGCAGTCTGGACCGATTACTGCGTTAGAATTCAGTCCCGATGGTCAGTTAATTGTCTCGGCGGCTGGGGATAGAACCGTCAAACTTTCGAGAGCGGACGGTTCTGATGGAAAACTTCTAGAAGGGCATACGGGTGAAACACAGCTTAAAGAAGTTCAATCTGTAAGTTTTAGCCCTGACAGCCAGATATTTGCTATTGGGGATGTCGATGGGAAGATCGAACTCTGGAACAGAGACCGCACCTTGCTGAAAACCCTCGAAGGTCATAATGCTACTGTTTCGGGTCTAAGTTTTAGCCCCGATGGCCAGATTTTTGCCTCAGCGAGTTGGGACGGAGCGGTGAAACTATGGAACAGAGACGGTTCGTTTAAGCAAACTCTCCGAGATCAACGTGCTTCATTGTTGGGAGTAGCTTTCAGTCCCGATAAGCAACCCGACGACCAAATAATTGCTGCGGCAAGTGCGGACGGGACAGTCAAACTCTGGAAGAGAGACGGCATAGAACTGAAACCTCTCGTAGGACATAACGATCAGGTTAAGGCAGTAGCTTTCAGTCCCAATGGTCAGCTAATTGCCACAGCAAGTTATGACAAAACGGTGAAACTTTGGAACAGAGACGGCACGTTGCTCAAAACTTTCTATGGGCATAACGATCTGGTTAACGCAGTAGCTTTTAGCCCTGATGGTAAGAGACTTGCCTCAGCTAGTAATGACAAAACGGTGAAACTTTGGAATTTGGATCTCGATCTAGATGTAGGTGGGCTAAGGAAATACACTTGCAATTGGATGCGGGACTATTTGCAGAATAACCCTAATGTTAGTAAGAGCGATCGCCGTTTATGTGATGATGTTCCTTCCCTAAATAGAAACAGCCTGAATAAGTGATAATATATTCAACTTTATGAGCGCAAAGCTTGCGCCCTTTTGAATCATTTTTCTGCGCTCTTTCCTGTTATTTTTAGATTGTTTTTTCCCAACTTGAACAAATTGTTTCCCCGACTGATTTAGCAATTTTTTGAACAATTAACGTTGACACAATCGCTGCAACTGCGGGTGCTAACCCTAAATTTGTCACTAAAACAGGAGTAATTAAACCTGCGGCTTTTGTGGTGTTTTCCTTCATTGCAGCTTCAATGGTTTGCAACATTTCCCCCTGATCTCCGAAGGGATTTCCACACAACAAATCATAGGATTCTGCATTCATTTTTTTTAATAAACGTTCGCCAATTTCTAAGGCTTTATCCGCCAGCGGCCCCCTCGGAACCCCTCCCCGACTGACTTCTTCTAGATCGCTAATGGCACCTCGTTCATTCAAATTATCTCCCAATTCCTGAACATACGTCCCCAATTTTATCTTGAGTTCGTCTTCGTCAAACTGTTGTAAATTCTCGATTAATTCATTAATATTTGCCACGTTAATTGACCTCGTTGTTGTTGTTATTAAAAAGGTGAAATATTTTGTCATTCTGAGTTAAACGAAGAATAATATAGATGTTTCGCTACACTCAACATGACAGCTATTATAGCGTTTCTCAAGCTGATGAGGTACGGTTTGGGGATCAAAGTCCCCCTTTTGAAGCAGGGGGATTTAGGGGGATTGTTCGTATCTCACCGGATCAATGACAGCTATTAAATGTTCATTCTACAATTTACTATAAATTTGAGTGCGTATCGCTATTTTTTCACTGAGATTTATACTCAACTGACTTGAAATCTAGAGATTCTCTTGAAAAACTGGGTTGATGCGTGTATTTTTGAGATAATAAATTAAATAATTCAGGGATGTATCTATGCCAAGACCTAACTATGGCCCACAGTCTAAAAAACGGACAAAGTGCCTTTTGGAAGTCTTGATCACCTACGCTAATGGAGAGTTTGGAGAATGCGATCGCTTTGAGTCACAGATTCAGGTAAACTGGCAAACAGAGAAACAATTGGTTGTCCGTACAAAGGTGAGATATCTTGAAGCATTGACAGCCGAAATCGGTAAAGAAGAAAAGTTAAATTGTACTCAACTCAAAGAGAGTCTAAAACGTCTCAAAGATTTTCTCGAAATATTAGAAGATAATCGCTGTTCGACTCAAGGATCAGATCATTGGCACTTTACTTTAAAATTATGGCATCATCGACGGGATATAGCCGGAAATTTAGCAGAATTTGATCGACAGTGGGAACAACGACGTTCACCGAAATCTAAGCAGTCAACTCTGGAAATAACCCCAACACAAACGACTGAAATTTTACCCAACAATAATATTAGTATCAATCAAGTTAGTTCGCGTCAAGATTGGGGAGAAGCACCAAATTGTGCAGAATTTTATGATCGGGAAACTGAACTTTCTACTCTCACGAATTGGATTCTAGAACAACGCTGTCAGTTAGTCACCGTGTTGGGAATGGGAGGAATGGGAAAAACCGCCCTTTCGGTGAAACTTACTCAACAAATTAAAGGTGAATTTTCGGGATTAATTTGGCGAAGTCTCCGCAATGCACCACCTCTTGAAAAATTACTAACCGAGTTAATTCAATTCGTCTCCAATGAACAATTAACCCAACTTACCAAAACGGTTGATGAACAAATTTCTACCTTGATTCAATATCTCCAATACTCTCGTTTTTTATTGATTTTAGATAACGTTGAGTCAATTCTCGATAGCAACAAACGGGCGGGGAGTTATCGAGATAGTTATGAACGTTACGGACAACTATTTAGAAGTATTGGAGAAACCCAACATCAAAGTTGTTTGCTATTAACCAGTCGAGAAAAACCCCGAGGAATTGGATATCGAGAGGGAAATAATCAACCGATTCGTTCTTTGCAACTCGAAGGTTTACAAGATGCGGGTCAGTATCTTTTACAAGAAAAAGGCTTTAAAATATTGCCAGAAGATGCTACAATATTAACCAAATCCTATGCTGGAAATCCTCTCGCCTTAAAAATTGTCTCAACGACTATAGCCGAACTATTTGAGGGAGATGTTGGTCAGTTTTTAGCGGAAGGAACGATTATTTTTGGAGATATTGCCGACTTACTCGATCAACAGTTTAGTCGCTTATCCTCTCTCGAACAACAGGTGATGTATTGGCTAGCAATTCATCAAGAATGGATGTCTTTTTCTCAACTCAAACACGCTTTAGTGACTTCTTTTTCTCAACGAGACTTATTAGAAGCCTTAGAATCTTTACAACAGCGATCGCTGATCGAAAAACAATCCGCCCAATTTACACAGCAACCTGTTGTAATGGAGTATATCACCGAACAATTGATCGAGAAAGTCTTTGCAGAAATCACCACCGGAGACATTAATCTTTTTGATACTCATGCTTTAATAGAAGCCCAAACCAAAGACTATTTAAGAACCGCCCAAATTCGTCTCATTCTCAAACCTCTTAGCGCAAAATTATTAACCCTATTTTCCCATCCCGAAGCCGTCTATCAATGTTTAACCCAACGCTTAGAACAATTGCGATCGCGTTCTGTTCAAAAACGAGGATATGCAGCCGGAAATCTTCTCAATCTTCTAATCGAATTAAAATTACCCCTCAGTGATTTAGACTTTTCCAATTTAACCGTTTTGCAAGCCTATTTACAAGGTGTAAATTTACATCGAGTTAACTTTTCTCACGCCGATCTCAATCAATGTGTATTCACTCAAACGGTGGGCGGTGTGTTATCAATTGCCCTCAGTCCCGATGGTGAATTATTAGCCACTGGAATTGATGAAGATATTGTATTTTGGCAAATCAATGAAGGACGACCTTTATCTATTCTTCCCGGACATAAAGCTTGGGTAATGGCCGTTAGTTTTAGTCCTGATAGTAACATTCTTGCGAGTGGAAGCAATGACCAAACCGTTCGACTTTGGGATGTAAAAACAGGTCAATGTTTGAAAACCTTACGAGGTCATAATAGTCGGGTACAGTCTCTCGCATTCAGTGAAGATGGGAAAATGATCGCCAGTGGAAGTAATGATAAAACCGTTCGACTTTGGGATGTAGAAACCGGAAAATGTTTACAAGTTTTAACAGGTCACTATCGACGAATTTTAGCAATTGTGTTTCATTTAAAATACGGTTTAGTGATCAGTTGTGGTGAAGATGAAACGGTGAGATTTTGGAATATTACCACCGGAAAATGTGTGCGGGTTTTAAAAACACAAGTCAATTGGATGTCTTCAATGGCACTTCATCCAGAGGGTAAAATCTTAATCACAGCAAGTGATGGAAATACCGTTAAATTTTGGGATATAGAAACCGGAAAATGCACACAAATATTAGCCGGATACCAAGAACGAGTTTGGGCGGTGGCGTTTAGTCCAGACGGTCAAAAATTCGCAACCGGAAGCAATGATCAGACGATTAAAATCTGGGATTTTAGTACAGGTGAATGCGTCAAAACCTTACAAGAACATCGTCATTTAGTGTGGTGGGTGGGGTTTAGTCCAGATGGTCAAACGTTAGTTAGTGTGAGTCAAGATCAAAGCGTTAAATTTTGGCAATTTGCTTCGGGTCAATGTTTAAAGACCCTAGATGCTTATAGTAATTGGGTGTCGTTTGTGACGTTCAATCCTGATGGTAAACTGTTAGTTAGTTGTAGTGAAGATGGTTTAGTTAGACTGTGGAATATTCACACTAAAACCTGCGAAAAAACCTTAACAGGTCATACAAATATTGTCTCCTCAGCCGCCTTTCATCCCCTGGGTCAACTATTAGCAACTGCCAGTGATGATAGTACCGTTAAACTCTGGGATATAACAACGGGAGAATGTCTAAAAACTCTTTGGGGTCACGAAAGTTGGGTACATTCAGTCAGTTGTAGTCGTCAGGGTTTGTTAGCAACTGGAAGCCGCGATAAAACCGTAAAAATTTGGGATATTAAAACGGGAGAATGTTTACAAACTTTAGCCGGACATTTGCATCGGGTGAAGTCGGTGGCGTTTAGTCCTGGTGGTAAAATATTGGCAAGTGGAAGTGATGACCAAACCCTAAAAATTTGGGATATAAAACAGGGAATTTGTTTACAAACTTTGTCTGAACATACGGACTGGGTATTGGGTGTGGCGTTTAGTCCAGATGGTAAAATATTGGCAAGTGCAGGAGGCGATCGCACGGTTAAACTTTGGAAAATACAAACGGGAAACTGTGTGCAAACACTGATGGGACATCGACAACGAGTGCGGTCAGTTGCGTTTAATTATGATGGGAGTAAAGTAGTTAGTAGCAGTGATGATCATACGGTAAAAGTTTGGAATTTGCCCACTGGAGACTGTGTTTATACTTGTCATGGACACAGCCAAACGGTTTGGTCTGTCGCCTGTTCTCCTGAAGGTAAAATTTTCGCTAGTGGTGGTGATGATCAAACGATTAAATTGTGGGAAATGACAACGGGAGAATGTCTAAATACGATGATTTTAGCCCGACCCTATGAAGGGATGAAAATTACCGCAACAACAGGTTTAACTTCTGCCCAAAAAGTAGCGCTAAAAGCATTAGGATCAATCGAGGAGTAATTCAGAGTATAATACTAAAATGTTTGCATTGAATGAGCTACTATTTTAATATGAACGAAGAAAAAAAGCTCGATCAAGAAAATCAAAACCCAGAAGAAACTTTTCAATCTCGGGGTGATCCAGGTCGTACAGATAGAGGCCCTACACCCAATAAAAAGATTGAATTTGATGATCCAGGTCGTGACAGAGGCCCAAGCAAACCTACCCCAGAAACAACTGAAAATCCGGCTAAGGTAGACCGAGGCCCGACGTCAAATGAAAATGAAAAGATTGAACCTGACAGTCCAGGTAAGGGAGATAGAGGCCCCAGTTGACCATAGGGTAAAATTTTAAAGTTGAGAGAGGTGAGGTAAATTTTACAGAAATTATCTAAATCTGGCTAATCTCAAAACTTTTCCCTCTCAATAATAATCTACTGATAATATTGAGGAACTTTCAAATAAGCCAAACGATTTACAAACTCCAGATCTTAGCCAGATTATTTATAGAAACAGTATTTATTAATGATTGGGAAGAACAGGGACAAAAGTGCCTTAATTTCTGTTTAATAGTTCTGAAAAACAGACGAATCTAGGATTATTGATCGTGCAGGAGTTATCAATTTATTTACAAATACGTTTATAATAGTAGACGGTTTGATGAGATTTGCAAAATTAGCTTGTATGGCAGACACAACTCCCATTCTTTTAGGACGACTGGAACTCATTTTAGCTATAGGATCTGCACTCGCTTACACCGTTGCTTGTCTTATTCTTCGCTTTGCTCAAAGTCAGTTTATTTTTTTCCCCTCTAGAAAAATCAAAGCGACACCAGAAGAATTTAATTTATCTTATCAAGAAGTTTGGCTACCGATCACCACAAAAAAGGGAAAGCGAGAACAGGTTCATGGATGGTGGATTCCTTCTCCTTCGACTTCCTTAAAAGCAGAACGAGTAATTTTAGATTGTCATGGAAATCGCAGTAATATCAGCGCAAATTTGGATTATGCTCAACAATTTCATCTGATGAATTTATCGGTATTTTTAATCGATTATCGAGGATATGGACGCAGCACAAAACGTATCCCCTCAGAGGCAACAGTATATCAAGATGTCGAAGCCGCTTGGAATTACTTAATCCATGAACGGGGAATTGAGCCTCATAATATTTTTGTTTTTGGTCATTCTCTTGGGGGAGCGATTGCCATTGATTTGGCTTCTAAACATCCAGAAATAGCGGGATTAATTATTGAAAGTTCTTTTACTTCAATTCGGAAGATGGTTGATTTTAAAAAAATATATTGGATGTTCCCCATTGATATTTTGTTAACTCAAACTTTTAACTCGATCGCTAAAGTTTCTCAGCTAAAAATGCCGATTCTATTTACTCACGGCACCCACGATCGCGTTGTTCCAGTCGAAATGAGTCATGATTTATTTGCCAGCGCCACTGAACCCAAACAACTGTTAATTATACCCGGTGCAGGTCATAATGATGTTCGTCAAGCCGGAGGTTCTCGATATCGCGAGGCTTTGCAGCAGTTTATAGAACAGTGTTAATTGAGTTTGCTTATAAGTTCTACAAAAAATTGATATTTGTAAACCAGAAATAAATTGCCATACTTCTTGTAATTATAGCGAAAATAAATTACAATTAAGGATATAAACTAATCAGGTACAATCATGGATACAGGTTTATTATCAGGTTTATTGCTCGCTTTTGTTAATGGTATGATCTGTCTAGCTTTACCCCTGATTTTAGCTAGCACTCAGCGCCAATCTCGGCAAGCCACTGATTTAACTGCCCTCTCACCCTCATTCAAATCATCTGAATTAATTTCCCAAGAAGCAAATTAGTTAGATTTCTTGACTCTCAGTTGAGCTTGATTCTAGAAAACGGTTAACTACTCATAAATCAAGTCAAAATGATTGAGGGAATAACCCAAAAGCCATTTAGATTTTAGGTTATCCCCGTTGTTTTTCTTCAGAAATATGCTTGAGAGTCAGATTATTTCCAACCGGCTCTATCCATCAACCGAATAGCTTCAGCATTATTCTGACCATAAGCAGCAACATTCATAGAGTCATTTTTGAACGTTCCATATTGAGCTAAAGCAGGTGAAACCGGAACGCCACTAACAACAGGATATTCATGATTTCCTTGAGCAAATATTTTTTGAGCTTCTGGACTCACCAAATACTCTAAAAACTTAACCGCTCCTGCTTTATTGGGCGCTGATTTAACAACTCCAGCACCACTAATATTCACGTGAGTTCCTCGTTCTCGTTGATTCGGGAAAAACATCCCCACCTTTTGAACCACCGCCTGATCTTCAGGATCATTAGAACTCGCTAAACGAGCCAAATAATAACTATTTGCAATACCAACATCGCCTACACCCGCAGCCACCGCTTTAATTTGAGCCGTATCATTTCCTTCTGGGGGACGAGCAAAGTTTGACACAAAACCCTTAGCCCATTTTTCACTATCTGCGGCACCATGAACTTCTAAAAGCGATGCCACTAAAGATTGATTGTAAATATTATTAGACGAGCGAATCAGTACCTTCCCTTTCCATTTAGGATCAGCTAAATCTTCATAGCTCGAGAGTTGAGCCGGATTCACTTTATTTTTATTGTACATGATCACTCTCGCCCGTTTGGATAGACCAAACCATCGATTTTCTGGATCTCGTAAATTTGCAGGAATTGCATTATTTAAGACTGAAGAAGAAACGGGCTGAAATATGCCTTCCTGTTGCGCTCTCCAGAGATTCCCGGCATCAACAGTAATCAGAACATCCGCCGGGCTATTGGCACCTTCGCTCTTAATCCGTTCAATTAACTGGGAAGCATCCCCTTCAACCAGATTGACTTTAATCCCAGTTTTGTCTGTGAAGCCTTGATAAAGTTGATTATCTGTATCATAATGCCGGGATGAATAGAGGTTAATGGTTCCCGGATCGGCAAAACTGCCTCTTTTACTGAGAAGTTCTCCTAATGTTACCGTAGCAAAAGCAGTTCCACTTGCTAAAAATACTCGTCGTGTAATTTTACTCATTGCGGCTTTATTCCTTGACATAATGAACTGGCAGAGGTTTAATAGTCTGAACTCTGCATATAGACTTAAGCGGTTAATGCAACTAATTCTTAAGTTAAAGATTCGACAAACGATTGTATCATAAGATATCTGTTTTTATCAGGAAAGTTTACTATTAACCCCAGAGTCCGAGCCACTGAACGAAAAAAAACACCCCGCCATCAGTAAGGGTGAAGCATTAAACTTGAATCTAAAAGCTTTTCAGGCTATCGAGCCATTATTTGCAATAGAGCGTATCGCGAGTATTACGTCCCGTCACTGGGTTAGTCCCCTCAGCCAACGCACAAAGCTTTTCTTGCATATCTCGACGTAATAAAACATCGGTGAAATCAGCCCCCGCGATCATCGTATCCGAAAAATCAGTATTATAGGCAAAAGCCCCTTCCAGGATAGCGTTAGTGAGGTTTGCTCTATTTAAGCGAGCAGTATCTAAAGTGGCATAGCTGAGATCCGCCCCTTCAAAATTGGTTCGTTGTAGCTTTGCGCCAAACAAACTCACACCCCGCAAGTTACTATGACTGAAGTTGCTGTCTCGTAGGTTCGCAAAGTCAAACTCAGAGTCTGTGAGAACCTGTCCAGAAAAATCAGCCTCGATCAGGGTTTGCTTCTCGTAGTTTTCGGCCCCTGCACTTTGAGCCGTAATTCCAGTTAAAATGAGCCAAAGTCCAACGAGAATCGCTAAACTAATCCTTTGAAATCGCGAGAACATATTACTATTCATATCCCAACTCTTTCGAGGGTTTGAGTCCCATCACTATTAATCAAGTAAACCAACAAATTTGAAATCAACCTTTATCCTACCGTGACTATTCCCTTTTCGAGCCGTAATTCTTCTTCTAGCCAGTCTCAAAAAATTGGGACTTTGGGAGAACAACTCGTACAAGCCTGGTTAAAGCAACAAGGTTGGGAGATTCTCTTTCATCAGTATCGCTGTCGGTGGGGAGAAATTGACTTGATTGCGCGAGAAGTCAAAGATCCAAAAGTCCAATCAAAATTAGACTCCACTGTGATTTTTGTAGAAGTGAAAACCCGCAGCAAACGCAATTGGGATTCGGATGGTCTTTTAGCGATTACCCCGAACAAACAAGCTAAACTGATCAAATCGGCACAAACATTTTTAAGCGACCACCCCGAACTCGCTGACTCCCCGTGTCGGTTTGATGTCGCTTTAGTTCGATGCGATCGCTCTTTAGCTTTTAATTTTAACTCTGATTCTAAATCAATGGCTCAGAAGCCATCATTTCCAACCCTAACTAAAGGCCAACCTATAGAATTTAGAGGCTATCAACTTATCATTCAAAGCTATATTCAATCAGCATTTGGAGATAACAGTTAGGGGTCACTCTAAGCCAGAGCTTCTGGACAATAACCCAAACCTTGCACAAACTGAGTTCGGAAGGCTTCAATATCTTCTCGATTGGGTTTGCCATGAGACACCACAGCTACTTGATAGCGACGCATCACACTCAAGGGAGACTGTCCTGTTTCTAGGCCCCACAATGCCATTTTAATGCGAATATTGGGTTCGTAAGGGATTCCTAACTCACTCATAAACGCTCTAAAATCTCCATGCTGTTTAGCAGTGAGAGACTGACTCATTTTGACTTTGACAATCCATCCATCAATTTGGTGGATTACTGTAACAAGCCGAACAGGGAGTTGGGTCTGAGTATGCAAATGATCCACAACTCTCAGCGTCAGGCTAGTATTGGCAATGTAGTAGAGGTATTCCATCAATCATCATCTCCCGCATAGTCCTCCCGCCATTTAATCGCTTGACTTGGTTTTCCAAGTTACGACTCGGAGCAAACAGGGCGGGTTCTGTGCTTCTATCGGTATTACTGCTTTATACTTCTATGGTCGCGAGATTAACTTACTCTTGCCAGGGGAAAAGCACCCGATTTAAGATGGGGGATTCTACCCAAAGTTATTTTGAATGGGGTAACAAATTTTCTCCCGACTTCTTAACACCATGGAAATAAACAAACTCGACTGGACGACAGAAGGTTACGACTACAAACTTCCAGAGGAACGAATCGCCCAAAATCCGGTGGTTCCTCGAGATCAATCCCGCTTATTAGTCATCGACTCACTCACTTCTCACCATCACCGTATTTTTCGGGATCTTCCCCATTGGCTGAAGTCAGATGACTTATTGGTTTTCAATAATACTCAGGTCATTCCCGCTCGTCTTTACGGTCACAAATCGAGTGGGGGTTCTGTTGAAATCCTATTGCTTGAAGAACAAAAACCCAATTTTTGGTTAGCTTTAGTTAAACCCGGAAAACGTTTCAAACCCGGTGTTCGGATTGAATTTGAACCGCTTCACCCAGCTCCTGATTCTATTCTACAACCTTTGAGTGCAACTGTTGTAGACACAGACGAAACCACAGGCGGACGGTTATTAGAATTTAATCTTCCTCAAGGACAATCTTTAATTGAACAATTAGATCAGTTTGGTCATATTCCCTTCCCCCCTTACGTTAACCAATCACAAGCTTTTCCGCAACAATATCAAACAATTTATGCCCAACGACCGGGGGCTGTTGCAGCACCCACAGCGGGTTTACACTTTACTGAAGAACTTTTTGAACGCTTACACCATCAGGGAATTCACAAAGCGTTTGTCACCTTACACGTCGGAGTCGGAACGTTTCGCCCCGTAGAAGTCCAAGATATTACCACTCATCAAATGCACGCGGAATGGATCGAAGTCTCCTCAGAAACGGTAAAACAAATCCAGAAAACCAAAGCCAATGGGGGGCGAGTCATAGCAGTCGGCACCACAGTTGTCCGAACCTTGGAAGGAGTAGCGATGGCTGAAGGTAAACTAACTCCCTACAGTGGAAAAACAGATGCTTTTATCTATCCCGGTTATCAATTTCAGGTGATTGATGGATTAATTACTAATTTTCACCTTCCCCGGTCTAGCTTAATGATGTTAGTCGCCGCTTTCATCGGTCGTCAACGACTGTTAGACTTGTACCAAGACGCGATCGCTCAAAGTGCTGAAGGTTTTACTCATCCCTATCGTTTTTATTCGTTTGGAGATGCAATGTTAATTTTGCCCGAAGCCCGAATTTCTAGAAGTTGATCAATGTTGAGATTAAAAGTACACCGAGGCTGGCTGCTGCCAACCCCTATACCTAGCAGTACAATAGCCTTATTCGTCGTCGTCTTCTTCTTCTTCGTCACTCGGATAGACAAAGCTCTTGGAACGACCAGTCAGAATTGATTTCCCTAAAGAAAGGGCTTTTTCGGCTTCTACTCTAGCTTTGCGCTTCCAATGCGCTTTCCGCATATCACGCTTAGATCTGGACTTTTTCTTCTTGGGAACCGCCATGAGAATTACTCAAATTATTGTTACAAGACAAACTATTATACTATCTCATTTTAAGGCCGTTTGCTCAAAGACTGCGGTACTTGTTGACATTCCGACCTACTACGAGAAAACAGATGCAAGATCGCGTTCTTTCCACTCTTGACCAAGCTGCGGTGCGCTTTATTCGGATTTTGTGGTGCGATAACGCCAATATCATTCGAGCGAAAGCCGTTCATCGCAATCGACTCCGAACCTATTCTACTTACGGTGTTGGTATTTCTGCTGCTCAACAAGCCATTCCTGTGATGTTTGATGCGCCTGTTTCAGGAGTCGGACTCGGGCCAGTCGGAGAAATTCGTCTTGTACCGGATTGGAATACTCTAACGATTATACCCTATGCTATAGGTCATGCTCGGGTGATGGGAAATATGGTCAAAGATGGACAACCCTGGTCATTTTGTCCCCGTGATTGCCTGCAACGAGCGATCGCCACAGCCACAGATCAGGGGTTAGAAATCAAAGCCGCTTTTGAGAATGAATTTTATTTACTCAAATCATTATCCGGTGAAATTGTTCCCGCAGATGACACTGTTTTTGCAACAACTTCATCAATGGACTTACAACAACAAACGATTGATGAAATTGCTGAAGCCTTAATTGCTCAAGGAATTTCTGTAGAACAATATTATCCTGAATCTGGCCCCGGACAACAAGAAATATCTATATTGTACACTGATGCAGCGATCGCCGCCGATCAGCAGATTATCTTTCGAGAAACTGTCAAAGCCATCGCCCGAAAACATGATCTTTATGCCTCTTTTTTACCTAAAATCTTCCCCAATCAAGCCGGAAGTGGCGCTCATTTGCATCTGAGTTTGTGGCAAGGAGAAAACAATTTATTACCCGATAAAACCGGAAAAATTTCCCCCCTAGCGCGTCATTTTGTGGCTGGCTTACTCAAGCATCTAGACGCATTAATGGCATTAACAACTCCGAGTCCAAATTCCTATCGACGTATTCAACCTCAAACCTGGAGTGGTGCATTCTGTTGTTGGGGATATGATAACCGAGAAGCCGCCATTCGAGTTCCCCAAAACCCCGAACTCCCCAGTCCAACTCACCTAGAATTTAAAACCGTGGATGCGACGGCTAATCCTTATATTGCTCTTTCGGGTATCATTGCTGCGGGATTAGATGGAGTGCGTCACAAATTGGAATTACCCGAACCTGTAACCGTTGATCCTGCGACTTTAAGCGAATCTGAACGGAATGAACGAGGAATCTATCGTTTACCCAGAAATTTAGGGGAAGCCATCCAAAAATTGCAACACAATCAAGTGTTAATTGAGGCTTTGGGTTCAGATTTAGCGGCGGCTTATCTAGCAGTGCGTCAAGCGGAGTGGAATGCCATGAAAGATTGGCAACTTGAACAAGAAGTTAAGTTATTAATTGATCGCTACTAACAACAATTTTCCCGAATTAAGAGTATCTTAGGATAGGGAGGATATCAAACAATGCCTCCTTCCTTTAAACTTTGACCCTGAAATTTGCCATGATGAATCTTTGGGATATTCCCGTCATTGACCATCACGCTCACAATTTATTAACGACAGAAGCATCTTTAAACTTGCCCTATGTGGCTGCATTTACAGAAGGATATGATCCTGATATTCTCGCTCATCATGCGCGTCATAGTTTGTTTTATCGACGCAGTATTCGTGATATTGCTCAACTCTTAGACTGTGAACCCACAGAAACCGCAATTTTAACTTGTCGTCAGAATTTGGGTTTAGAAAAACTCACCCAACATTGTTTAAACGCTGCAAATTTAGAAGCCTTATTCCTCGATGATGGATTCTTAGCAGACAAAATTTTACCCTGGACATGGCATCAACAATTTATTCCCACCCAAAAAATTTTAAGATTGGAGGAGTTAGCCGAAAATCTATTCAGTCAAGCCTCTAAGTTTGAGACTTTTTTAGAACTGTTTTTACAAGCCATCGATCCACCTCCAAGCGAAGTCATTGCCTTTAAAAGTATTGCTGCGTACCGTACAGGTTTAGATATTCAAATCACTCCGATTGATTTTGCACGTTCCCGTTTTATTTTACTCAAAAAAGCGGCAGATGAATCTCCAATTCGCTTAGTTGATAAACCGTTAATTGATTTTTTGATTACTCAAGCCTTAGAAGTCGCCGCCAAATATAAACTTCCGGTTCAATTTCATACCGGATTTGGTGATCCAGACCTAGATTTATTTGTCGGAAATCCTGTGCTTTTGCGTCCTTTACTCGAAGAAAAACGTTGGCGTGATGCTCCCATTGTTTTGCTTCATGCGTCTTATCCTTACACCCGAGAAGCCGGATATCTCGCCTCAGTTTATCCCCAAGTTTACCTCGATTTTGGTTTAGCGGTTCCGTTTTTAAGTGTGATGGGGATGCGTTCAACTTTGAGACAGTTATTAGAGCTTTCTCCCACGACAAAGTTAATGTATTCTTCTGATGCTCATAATATTCCTGAACTCTATTATTTGGGTGCAAAATGGGGACGAGAAATTTTAAAGCAAGTTCTCGAAGAAAGTATTAAAGATGGAGATTTAACTGTTAGTGAAGCGGAAGATATTGCTCGAAGAATGTTATCGGAAAATGCCAGAGGACTGTATTTAAACTTCAAAGCTCAGAAGTTAGATTAAGTGTTGTTCTTGTTCAAAATCGGATAAAGTTGTTCTAGTTTTTCTGGGGTTGCCTCTTTGAGGGGAATCACTTGTGTTGTTGCCAACGGTAGGGTATAATCATTATACTGTACAAAACTTATATTCTCTAAACTGAGAGCTAGTTCTAAAGGCGATCGCATTCTTAAGTGTTCCTGGATTTTTTGCTCAACTTCCTGCCTTTTTTCTACTGAAATCGTAGAGTTTAAAAGTCCAATTCTTAGATAACAATCATTATCAATATTATCTGGATTTCCGTGATATTTATGCAGTAAATTATAGGTTTCAGCCGAACGACGGAGATGATCAATATTCATCATAATTGTTTCCATCTTTATCGGCCATCCGATCAAAACAGCAATATTATTTTGAAAGCAAAAAGATCGTTCATAGGGATGTTTACTACCACTATTAAACCCATAGTCTACTGAAAATTCATAGCCACCAAACCGAATATTGATTGGAAGTTGAGAACAATTCTGGATGAAATTCAGAAAACCATGAAAATCAACAATTCGAGATTCTTCTCGTCTTTCCAAAAACCACTGACTCAAAATTCCTTGTTCAGTTTTTACGCCTTCACAACCCAAAAGAGTCGCGTGAATAGACTCTAACGGATAACATTCAAAAACGCCAGGAAGTAAATTAGACAACTGTTGCTGTAATTCTAGAATTAATCTCGTAAATTCTGGAGATTTATTTCCATAAAAAGCAACCAAACTAACATTCGGAAAATTTGGAATTAAGCCTTGAGACATCATCTGCTAGGATATATAAAAGGTGTTAATAATAACCTAGCGCATGACAAAAAAATTATTCACGAGAAACAGTCCTCCCCAGTCTTGACAGCAACAGGAAGAAAGAGGAGGACTAACAGTATTTAGGGGGGTGAAGCACGATAAAATTACCCTTTCACACAAACCACTTGTTTTAAAGTTGCAACAATTTCGACTAAATCAGATTGTTGGTTCATCACTTCCTCAATGGGTTTATAAGCACCGGGAATCTCATCAATAACCCTGTGATCTTTTCGACATTCAATTCCAGCAGTTTGCTGAACTAAATCATCAACCGTAAACTGTTTTTTGGCTTTAGTTCGAGACATTAGACGTCCGGCACCATGCGAACAGTTATGTACAAGCAATGGGGTGTAATATTCAGTGAAGACAATATAATTGTGGTTGTCTTCTACGGTAAAGTTGTAGACGGCTTTTTTCAAGTCTGATTCAACTTTAAATACTCTATTCATTACCAAAGTTCGATCAAGAGATTCCCCTTTAAACTTCGAGATGTCTACCATCTTTCCCCACCTAGCCATAGTCGCGAGATTCTTACACTGCAATGTTCCTCCTGCGACTGAATTCGCCAATAGTAGTTTATCAGAATAGATTCTAGATGGGGGTTCATTAATCACAAGTCGGCGACACATAGAAGACAATTTGCTCAATACAATATTATCACGAAATTCTACAACATAGTTAGTCCTATTACGGTAAACTTTGTAAGCCACACCCAGAGACAAAAGAGTACAAACTAGAGTAGAAAACATCTCATTTTTGCCGACACTGATAGACACAATTCCCTTGTTATAACTTCCATCACCATCCAAATAGCCCGCTAAAAAATAGAGGGATAAAAATGGATTACCCATCATAATATTAGGTAAATCTGGTAAAATCTGTTGAACTTTATCGACAAAAGACAGTTCACTTATGGTTAACTCAACCAGTCCCACACCTGTTATTGCTCGTCCTCGTAAATGAGAAGTTCTTGGTGCTTGTATTCGAGAAGAAACCTTTGCAGTGTAGGACTTAAATAGTTCCTCTAAATGCTGTATGAAAGGTTGTTTGGATGGTTCTTGGGACTGGTAAATCCGAATATAGGAATTTAAGTATTTACCATTGCGGATTCTATCCTGTATTTGGGGTGCATTTTTCCGTTCTTTTCTGTATATTGTACCGTCAGACAAGATAACACCAAGTAAGTAATAAAAATTGAGATCTTGTTCTTCTGCTGACAAACTAGAGGGAATGTTTATATTTGTGGGTACGATGGCTCCTCCGGGGAATGAAGTAATATCTTCTATGGGAAGATAGGATAATATACCTTGTTGGTAGGTTGCAAAAGGATGATTGGGAGTACAGGTAATTGTGTTTTCTAATCGGCGTCTCGTTTGAGAAAAAGAATATTTGTTCGCGGAGGCTATCCGTTCACTTTTGTCCAAAATATTTTTAGCCTCAAACTTTTTGAGTTTTTCGTTATAGGAGATTAACTTTATAGGTAGAGATGAATTGAATATATCTTCTATGTTCATCAAACCAAACTCAGTTAAAACCTTAGTTCCAGTCGCAAAACAGCTACAATAACTTTCAGCATTTCCTTTCCCTTTCACAATGAAAGATTTTGCCCCCATTGAACCGGGAATAATCCCATAATCATTTTCTTGCGCCCTCACCGCACCTTTACGAGTTACATAAACATCCTCACCAAAATGCACTTCTTTTTCAGCATAATTGTGATGACAATTGACTTCTAAAAGCGGTTTTGTTGGCTTTCCTCCAGCAATTGCTTGTTCAACAATTCGTTTAAACCGTGCCATCATTACTTCTCGGTTATAACGAGCGTAATTTTGCGCCCATTGTAAATCTCGCCAATACGCAGAAAATTCAGGAGTTCCGGCAATAAAATAAGCTAAATCTGGGTCAGGAAGCTTCATTTCTGCCAGTTTAGCTAAGGCTTTGGCACTCTCAATATGACGTTGGGCTAGCATATTTCCAATATTGCGAGAACCGGAATGCAACATTAACCAAACAGCGTTTTCACTATCGATACACAGTTCAATAAAGTGATTTCCACTGCCGAGAGAACCGAGTTGTTTTAATGCTTTTGATTCGAGGTTTTGAACTTTTGAATGTAAGTCTTTAAACTGTCGCCAACCTTGCCAATTGCTAACTGATTTTTCGATATCTTTATTGGCGTTAAATCCCACTGGAATAGCCGCTTCTATTTCCAGACGAATTTGCTTCAGTTTTCCCTCTAATTGTTCGCCTGAAAACGGCATTTTTACCGCACACATTCCGCAACCAATATCGACCCCCACGGCTGCGGGAATAATTGCATCTTTGGTGGCAATGACAGACCCAACTAACGCACCTTTTCCTAAGTGTACATCCGGCATTAATGCCACGTGTTTGA
The DNA here is from genome assembly GCF_000478195.2 of Lyngbya aestuarii BL J. Lineage (GTDB taxonomy): Bacteria > Cyanobacteriota > Cyanobacteriia > Cyanobacteriales > Microcoleaceae > Capilliphycus > Capilliphycus aestuarii. Next base: position 83,340 of record NZ_AUZM01000019.1, read on the forward strand.
ACACAAAGGGTAGGGAGGCGACATTTTTAGCCATTTGGGTTTCTTGGGAGGCTAAGGAATGATTTGCCCAAGATAATACGGGTTTTGGTGTTGATATTTCTAAGGGTTTGTAGGGCATGGTTGTAGTAGTTTGTTTGTATAACAGCGTTTGTATAATTTAATTGTAGTATTTTTGTATTACACTTGTCAAGTGGGTGTAATATCTGGGCGGAAGCTACAGGTTTTAGAGGACAATTAAACTATCGAGAGGTTCTGATAGAGAAGGGGGAACGTCGGTTAACTGACGGTGCATTTTGAGAATAATTTCTTCGGGGACTTGGCGAAGGCGGTTTTGGTTGCGTTGCAGACATATTTCTAACGGAGTATTCACCCAAACGGCAAAAATCGGATCAAAACCAATTTCTCGTGCTACAGTAATCACCTCTTTTCGTTGACGACGTTGGGTGTTTGTGGCATCATAAATGGCGTCTGTGCCTTCTCCAACGGCTTGTTTAAATTGATATTGAACTTGACTCCAAACCCTTAACCAAGGCCCTTGAATTCCCTCATCACCAAACAGTTGCGCCCGGATAGTATCAGTCGAAATGAGTTGATATTGAGGATGATTGATTTGAAGTTGGGTGGCAAAAAAAGACTTCCCGCTTCCAGGAAGTCCAATCATTAAAATGAGTTTGCTCATTGAAGAACGCTAAACTTAAATAACCGTTCCATCCGAAATAACAGCATTTTTCAAGATCGTCACAATTCCACTGCGGATATAGAACCCAAGTTCCTCGCGGTCTGCTTGTTCGACATCTTCTTTGTTGGTGATGGTAACATTACTACCAATGTGAGCATTTTTATCAACAATCGCTCGACGAATCGTTGTATCGGCACCAATTCCCATCGGAATTTTACCTTGTTGGATATTAGATTGACGTTCAGCAAAGGGTTCATAAAAATCAGAACCCATAACAAGGGTATCTTCAATCACACAACCCGCTTCAATGCGAGAACGCAGGCCTAATACACTGTGATCAACTCGGCATTTTTTAAGAATACACCCTTCGGAAATAATCGATTCTGTGATGTGACAATCGAGAATTTTAGACGGCGGTAAATACCGAGAACGAGTGTAAATAGGGGCTTTTTCGTCGTAGAAACTAAAGGGAGGTTGAGGTTGCTGCGTTAACGCCAAGTTAGCATTGTAAAACGCTTCAATCGTTCCGATATCTTCCCAATAATCGTTAAACAGATAAGCTTGAACATTGTGGTCTGGGGCGGCACTCGGCAGGATTTCTTTACCGAAATCAGTTTGTTCGGTATTTTCAGTGAGTAACTTAATCAGAGTTTCTCGATTGAATACATAAATCCCCATCGACGCAATATAGGGGTTTTCCTTCGCTTCTTCGGCGGAAAGTCCTAAGGTGGTGGTGTCAACAGCCATTTTTTTCAGGGCATCGCCTTTGGGCTTTTCGCTAAAATCAATAATACGGCCAGTATCATTAATCTTCATCAACCCAAAATCAGAAGCCCGTTTCTCATCAATGGGAAGTACAGACAGGGTAATATCTGCTTTCGTATCAATGTGACGCTGAACAAACTCTCGGTAGTCCATGCGGTAGAGATGGTCGCCTGATAGAATCAAGAAATAGTCAACATCCCACTCTGCAAATAGCCAGATATATTGACGAACGGCATCAGCAGTACCCTGGAACCAATTGGGGTTACTTACAGTTTGTTGGGCGGCGAGAACCTCTGTAAACCCATCCGTGAAGCCTGAAAAGTTGTAAGCCCGAGAAATATGGCGGTTCAGAGAGGCGGAGTTAAACTGAGTCAGAACATAAATTTTAAGAATTTCCGAGTTGATACAGTTACTGATAGGAATGTCAATCAGTCGATATTTACCTGCTAAGGGGACTGCTGGCTTGGCCCTTAACTTGGTTAGGGGATAAAGACGAGTACCAGCACCGCCACCTAAAATAATCGATAAAACTTTTTTCACAAAAACTACCTCTGATCTGCCAATGTTTTCCCAAGTTTAGTGTCCGACTGTAAGCCCAAATTGACAAGGGGGAACGGGAAAAATGTCGGTTAAGATTGGGTTATGATTCCACCCAAGTTCAAATTAGACCTAATGAATCAACTCTATTCGACTACAAGCACCCTGTTCCGTTCCCCAATTTCAAAATGCAGTGATCAGCAGAAATATTCCCTAAAACCCTGACTGCTACAGTCGTCTAAGGAATAGATTTCTAGCCCTACAATTGCAGACACTTCACGCAATCGGTGATTCCATACATTTATTTTTTCGGGTTCAGTTTACCACTGTCTCCCGGAATTATTCCTCTATCATCAGACAGAGCCAGACCATCAATCAAGACAAATGGACATCCGTTCGCTGAATCTCGCAATTCGGGACTTTCTAAAACGCACCGATGAGCGTACTAGAAAGCAGACTCAACTTTACGGGGATCACTGCTTGTGTGCCTGCATATCATACCATCTGCGGGGGACTCTAGTAAGAAGTCTCACAAGACAGCAATTTTCTCGTCTTTTTTAAGGAAATTTCCCTCGAAAACCGGATTTTTCGCCAATAGCATGAAGAAAACAGTGGTTGACTCTCACAACGTGCGTAAACTCTCTAAAAATATTTCCTGAACAAAAAGTGCATATTATTCTCAAACCAAACGTATAGAACAATACCGAGAATGGTTACAGCGTAAACATCGCGCTTATTCTATCAGACCGACCTATTCATTTCTCTCATAGGAGATGTTCCAATGACGTTCTTACTAGCTGAAACAACTCAACTGAGGTTGGAAATCTCCCCAACCCTACAACATCAAGCCTGGCAGCAAAGTATGCCCTACTCAACTCCGAGTCGTCGCTGGAGTGCATATCTCAATCAACTCTGTCTCGAGACAGTGGTTCCTTGGTTACAGGAAGACTATGATTGCACAGTTCAATCTTCAACTCTACTCCCCAATATTGGAGAACGGGTTGAGGGTGCTGTGATTACCCTTGCTGATCAAACTCGACTGATTTTAATTCCCAGCGAAACCATTGACACTGAAGAATTTCGAGTTCCTCAAGAATGGGTTGATGTTCCCAGTTTGATTGGAGATTATTACCTCGCCGTCCAAGTCAATCCCGATGAACAGTCGGTGAAGGTTTGGGGATACACTACCCATGCTCACCTGAAAACTGAGGGTGACTACAACTGGAGAGATCGCACTTACAGTTTAGATGGCTCCGAACTGATCGGCGATCTCAACGTTCTCTGGGTGGCCCGTCAACTCTGCCCGACTGAACAAACTCGCAGTGCAGTTGCCCCCCTATCGACATTAACCCCGACTCAAGCCGAAAACTTAGTTCAACGCTTGAACCATCCCGATGTTTTGATGCCTCGACTGGCTGTTCCTTTTGAACTCTGGGGCGCTTTGATCGAATACAATCAAAGACAAGTCACCCATAACTTAGGCCGTTGGTTAGACAATCTCTTTGATAGCGGTTGGCAGTCGATAGAAGCCCTATTCCCAACCTCCCAATCTCTGGCAAATAGCTTCCGTCGGACGGCAAATGCTCCAGAACGAGAAGTTCAACGCATTAAACAAATTACTTTAGGAAACGAAGATGCCTCAAATAACGTCGTCTTGTTCGTCGGATTGAGTACCGAAAGCGATGGCCGCGTCGGAGTGCGTGTACAGCTTCATCCTCAACCGAATCGTTCCTGTCTTCCCGTTGAAACCTGTTTAACATTACGCTCAGAATCGGGTGAAGTGTTGCGCTCTGTGATTGCCCGCACTCAAGATAACTATATTCAAATCCCTCGATTTAAGTGTATATCAGGATTTCGCTTTAGTGTCGAAATTACAAAAGAAGATACAACCATAACTGAATATTTCCAAGTTTAAATTTTCTTCACTTCGATCGCGAATCAGCCATCAGAAGAAAAATTTTAAGCGGAGCATCAATACAGAATTTGGAAATTGTTATCACTGTCTCATGCCTAGTCTAACGTCCTCAATCACTCGCCCAAAATCTGTCAAATCAGAAAGTCTTTCTGTTGTCTTAAATTTTGGAAACGGCAACACTCAACAAGGCTGTGACATGATTGTGGCTAATTTGTGGACTTCGGGAAATCATCCCCCCATTCGATTAACGGGGAGTTTGCCTCCTGCTTTAGAATTAGCTGAACTCTATCAACGTTGGCGCACGCTCTACGAAGCTTTAAATCAGCGTTTAAGTTGGCGACGGGGAGTTGTAGATACACTGATTGAATTTGACGAGCAAGAAATCGCTCAAGTTTCTCAAGTTGAGTTTTCAGACTTATCAAGACAGTTAAAACGCTCTCTCAATCGTTGGTTAGATTCGGGATCGTTTGGCCGTATAGAACGGAAGTTACGCACCCAACTCTCGCCTCACGAAGAAATTCGCGTCATTATTGAAACAGACGATCCCTTACTGCGGCGACTTCCTTGGCATCTGTGGAATTTTTTTGAAGACTACCCCACATCAGAAGTCGGTTTGAGCAGTACCTTAGAAGCTGAACGGATCGAACCGATGCACCGATCTCCGGGAGGGGCGGTGAGAATTTTAGCCATTTTGGGTAACTCTCACGGAATTAATATCGAACAGGATCGCGCCTTGCTAGAACGCTTACCTGGCGCTAATACCGTTTTTTTGGTTGAACCGCAACGCAGTGAACTCAACCGCCTTCTCTGGGATGAACAAGGATGGGATATTCTCTTTTTTGCTGGACATAGTTCGAGTCATACTAGCGGCGCGACGGGATATATTAATATCAATCAATATGAAGCGATTACGATCTTTGAGTTAAAATTTGCTCTGCAAGCGGCGATCGCCCGAGGGTTACAACTCGCTGTTTTTAACTCCTGTGATGGTCTAGGACTGGCTAGACAACTGGCCGATGTCCAGATTCCTCAACTGGTGATTATGCGCGAACCCGTACCGGATCAAGTCGCACAAGCGTTTTTAAAACATTGGTTGAGTGCTTTTTCTAAAGGAACATCTTTTTATCAATCTGTTCGAGAAGCCCGAGAAAAATTACAGGATTTAGAGCCAGAATATCCCTGTGCTTGTTGGCTCCCTGTCATTTGTCAAAATCCGACTGTTATTCCTCCGACTTGGCAACAACTCCGAGGCTCTCAGCAGCCCTCAGCCCCTCATCTTATGGGTTTAGGGGTGATTGCAACTGTTTTAGTGATTGCTGCGCGATCGCTCGGTTTAATGCAAGGATGGGAACTGATTGCCTATGATCAGTTATTACGACTGCGGCCTGGAGAAAGCCTAGAAAATCGAGTATTAGTCGTAGAAGCGACGGAAAAGGATATCCAAAAATACGGGGGTTTTCCTCTCCCTGATCAGACTTTAGTCAAACTGCTCAACAAACTCGAATCTTATCAACCCCGAGTCATGGGAATCGATATTTATCGAGATGTTCCCCGAGAACCCGGTCACATGGAGTTGACAAAGCAGTTGACTCAAAATCCTAACTTGATTGCGGTTTGTAGTGCGTCTCATGTCAACGATGCCAATAAACCGGGTGTGAGTCCTCCTCCGAATGTCCCCGAACATCGGCTCGGATTTACGGATGTTGTCGTAGATTCTGATGATATTCTGCGTCGCCACTTATTATTTATGACGCCCGAGAGTAATTCTCCTTGTCAAACCGAATTTTCTTTGAGTTTTCAACTCGCCCAACATTTCCTCATGCAAGAGGGAATTACACCCAAATTAAGAGATGACGAATCGGTTCAACTCGGTGAAGTGGTCTTAAAACCGCTTGGCGAACGTGCCGGGGGCTATCAAAATTTCAACCATCAGGGATTTCAACTTCTACTCAACTATCGCACACAAAACAGTCAACCTCAACGAGTCACCTTTTCTCAAGTTCTAGAAGGTGAAATTGATCCCGACTGGATCAAAGATCGTTTGGTTTTAATTGGTATTAGTGCGCCGATCTCTACTGACTACTTTTCTACACCTTATAGTCTTCATGCGACTGAGTATCAAAAAATGCCAGGAGTGCTACTACAAGCTCAAATGATTAGTCAAATTCTCAGTAGCGTATTGGACGGACGCCCACTGATTTGGGTTTGGAATCAATGGGGGGATTGGGTTTGGATTGGAAGTTGGTCTATAGTAGGAGGTATTATTGCTTGGAACTGCCGTCGATTCGACCATTGCGGAGCGACAGTTACAGTTGCTGTTTTGATGTTATCCGGTGTCTGTTACATCTTTTTCCTATGGGGAGGATGGATTCCATTAGTACCGTCTAGTTTAACTTTGGTGATCACTGCTATTTGTCCATTTTTGTTGAGAAATCAGTAAAATAAAGCAGTTGAGAAAGCCTTAAGAAAGCGAGCGATTATTTGTGCATCAAATCGTACTGAATGGATCAAAGTAAACGCAACTCAACTCAAAGTTTTCAACTGACTTCCTTGAATTCCAACTCAACTGGATTGAGGAAATATTAACAAAGCATTTTACGAGTCAACCAGGGAGTATAAATAGTCATGCCGTCGTTAAACCGATCCTGTCAGTCCATTCAACTCATTGGACTGTTCATTTTAGCCGGAATTGAGTGGGCTAACCCTCAGTTAGCACTGTCTCATCCCAGCCAAACCAATGTCAGTGAACCCTCTACTCAAGAAAACGTTCGGGGGTTAGAGGCCGAAGATGAGAATCCTAACTCACTGATTGTACAAACTTTTGAGTTTCAGCCTCCTGACCGGGGTGCGCCAGGAAACCGATCCGATGCCGGGAGTCGAGGTGGAGACTGTTCTCAGTTGAAAAAACCGATGACAGCTTTGATCCCGACAACCAACTGGGGTGAAACCATAGCGGCTCATCCGACGTTTTGGTTGTATCTTCCCAGTCAAGCGGCGGCGATAGAGTTTATTCTTAAAGACGAAGCAGGTCAGAAAGAGTTGTATAAGGTTGATTTTCCAGTTACACAAGGGCCTGGTATTGTTAGTTTCCGTCTACCGGATACCGCTCCTCCCCTCCAAGAAGGCAAAGCTTATCGCTGGATGTTTAACTTTACTTGTGCATCTGAGTCGAACGGTAACTCGACTAACGTTGATGTCCAAAACCCAAGTGTCAGCGGAATTGTGGCTCGTATTACCCCGTCAGCCCAACTCACCCAACAGCTAGAAAAAGCTTCTCTGAGTGACAAAATCGTTCTTTATGCCCAAAATGGTCTTTGGTATGAAATGCTGACTCAACTGGCTGAACTGCGTCGCACTCAACCTGACAATCGAGACGTGACTGCTCAATGGATTAGTCTATTAGAACATGAAGCCGTTCGCTTGAATAATATCACCCAAGAACCGATATTAACTTGCTGTCAGGTTGATCAAGTCAATTCCCTCTATTTTCCGGTTAAACAAACGGGATCAAAAGGGGAAATGGGGAGGTAAGGAGGTGGGGAAGTAGGGAAGTAGGGAGGTGGGGAGGTGGGGAGGTAGGGAGGTGGGGAAGTAGGGAGGTGGGGAAGTGGGGAGGATTTTTATTAATAAAAAGCTATTTTTCATGTTTAAAAAAACCCTCACACCACCCCCCCGGAAACCGCCGGGCCGCAAGGCAAGCGCTGTTCCCTGATCCGGTGTTCCCTGTTCCCTAGCGCTACGCGCTATATTTATTTTGAAAGCCAGGGACGACTCACTTGTTCAAGTTGGTCGAGTTCGGCTTGGCTCATTTCCCACCCTAAAGCCCCGGCATCATCTTTAACTTGAGCGGCGTTTTTAGCCCCGGCGATCGCAATCACTCCGGTTTGAGCATTAATCCAATTTAACGCCACTTGAGCGGGTGTACGTTGATATTTGGTGGCAATTTGACGCACCACAGACATGACTGGTTCTACTTGTTGGAGTCCGGCTGGTGAAAAGCGAGCATCTATCCGCCGCCCACCGACAGGCGGGTTACTGGGGGGATATTTCCCGGTCAGGAGTCCTTGGGCTAACGGACTATAAGCGAGTAAAGTCACACCCAACTGACGCGCCTTCGCTAAAATTCCTTTTTGTTCGATTTTGCGGTTGAGCAAGGAATATTTTACTTGATTTGTGGCTAACGGTATCCCCCGTCGTGCTAAAACATCATAGGCGAGTTCCATTTCCGAGGCTGAATAGTTACTCACCCCAACCGCTAAAATTCGGCCTTGTTGGACTTCATCAGCGAGGGCATTCATTAACGTTTCCTGGGTCATAAAAAAGGTAAACGGCCAATGAACTTGGTACAACGCCACTTGAGGCACCTGTAAGCGTTTCAGGCTTGCTGTGACCGCATCAGCCACCGCATTTCCCCAAATTCGCCAGGGTAACGGGCCATACTTGGTTGCCATGATCACTGGCTCGTCGGTTTTTTGCATGAACTTTCCGAGTAACGCCTCAGATAAGCCCTGTCCATAGACTTCTGCGGTATCAAAAAAATTGATCCCCAATTCTAAAGCGGTATTAAATGCAGCTTCAACTTCTGCTTCACCGAAGCTTTTACCATAGTCCCAGAAGAAGTTATCACCCCAAGACCAGGTGCCAATACACAGTGAGGGAACGATGATTCCCGTTTTTCCGAGTGTGGTCGTGGTTGTCGTGGATGTCACAGTCAAATACTCCTGGCACGGTTCATTTCTTTAATATTGTGCCGTGATCCCCAGAAAAAATCCTTGTTTGCTGTGAACTGATAGTTATAACTTATGATTAATAAAATCAAACAAAATAGATTATTTGGCGGAATGTACTTGACAAATAATGCCTAATATCCATATTCACCTCAACTTCATCAAAGATGACTTGTATAATTTAGAGAGAATAAACGAATCAAATATCTTAAAATATAGAATCCTCCATTTTTTAAAAAAGCTGTTCACAAGATTTTTAATTTTTTGTTGATTGAAATTCAAAGTTTAAAGAAGTCTAATTTGTTTGATTTTATGTTTGATTTGTTTGATTTATTTACAGTTTTAACAAAAATCAACAATTCTTGATAATTAGCTATTCAAATTTTTCTAAAAATGTTAAAATCTATCTCTAGAAGGATGTATAGGATATTTAAGAACTTAACCAGTTGGGTAAACTCATCAATTTAAGTTGATTAATTTTTACCTCCAACCTAAAATTTATACTGTATTTGTATATCTTCCACAAAGTGAAACAAAGATCATCCAGGATTGGGTATAAAATTAGTGAAAACCTCAATCATTTTCCCCAGAGTACAACGTAAGAATCTCAGGATGATTAAAATGTGTCAATCAACCATTATAACATATACTTAGCAATCCCAAGATACCAAGAATCTATTAATAATCTAAAAGTGACAAATATACTTATCATCCAAAAAAGCTTGTAATGTATAGTTCCTAGCTTTTGTTGGGCATATATTAGGAGTAATTTTATGTCAAAGCGATCCCTGAAAACCTCCGTTGAGGGAGCAAAAAGGGCAAAAAAGGCATTTTTATCCAAAGGCTGGACTCAAGAACAATTAGCCGCAGAAGTAAATCTAAAAACTCGTCAACCCATTTGGAGATTTTTTACAAACCGCCCGATAGAACGTCATACTTTTTTAGAGATTTGTAATTTACTGAATCTAGAATGGCGAGAAATAGCGCAAGATCCTCCGGCTGACATCTTAGATAGATCTTCATATCTTCAACAAACCTCAGAAAACCTTGATATTAATGTTATCGTTCAGCAGGTGCGATCAAAACGCTACGAAAAAATTGAAGATCGATGTGGTAGTTTAACATTGTTAGAAATGAACCATCCGATCGCGCTTGATGACATTTATATTGATGTGGATATCTTAGAAGCCGTCAATAACAAATACTGGATGGATATCAATGAATTCAATCCTAGCCTCGAAAATCCGACATCAAAGGAACTTGAACGCTTAAGTTTGGGTGATGTCACCAAGAATAAGATCTCCGGAATCCAAGCCCTGCAAACCTACTCTAAACTAAGAGTATTAGGCATACCCGGATCAGGTAAAACCACCTTTTTACAACATCTGGCAATTCAATGCAATCGAGGTCGAATTTTCAATAATCGAGTTCCGATTTTTATCAACTTGATAGATTTTGCTGATGAATGTGAAGAAACCGGAAAGATCAGTCTCTTAAACTACATTAATACAGAGTTTAACACCTCAGATCTCAACAGCACACCACTATTATTAACATTGCTACAGACAGGTCGGATGTTAATCTTACTAGATGGATTTGACCAAATTGTATTAAAAAATGATCTAGCTATGATCAAAGAGATCCGTCGTTTTTCCGATAAATATCAAAATAACTTATTTGTGGTTAGTTGTCGAACAGCAGCCCAAGAAGTCAAGCTCAGAGGCTTCACTGATGTTGAAATTGCTCCGTTTAGCGAAGAAAAAATTGCTCACTTTGCCCAGAAGTGGTTTATCGGATTTACGAAGACTGATATTGATGATGCCTTAATCCAAACATCTCAATTTATCAAACAGATTGATAAACCCGAACACCTACATTTACGTCAACTGATTGTTAGACCTTTGTTTTTACATCTGGCTTGCTGGATATTTAGCTATGATCAAAAATTTCCTCTCCAAAAAAGTGTACTGTATAAACAGTGTCTAGACTTACTGATCGGCCGGTGGGATCAAGAGAAAAATGTGAGTGGAGATGAAGCTTATCAGAAGTTATCACTCTCTCAAAAGCTAAAGTTATTTAGTCATTTTGCGGCTGATATGTTCCAAGAAGGAAAATTCATCTTTAAAAAAAGTTTGATCTTGCAATATATCGCTGAGGAACTGTTTGATTTATCTCAAGATTCGATTAATACCGAGGAACTTCTGCTCAATAGTGAAGCAATACTCAAGGCAATTGAACTCCAGCATGGAATCATAGTAGAACGTTCACCGGGTCTTTTTTCTTTCTCCTTCTTAGCATTTCAAGAATATTTTACCGCCCGAAAAATTGTAGCTGACTATAATTTACGACAACGAGATCAACACTTACAGGATTTGGTTCAGTACATCAGTGAACCTCAATATCGAGAAATCTTTTTGTTAACCGCCTCTATGTTACGGAGTTCAGATAATTTTATGGTGTTAATCAAGCAAAAAATTGATAGCATCCTTGCTGAAGATTCGTTTCTGCAAGAGTATTTAACTTGGGTGAGCAAAAAGTCTGTTAAGGTTGCTAATTCACCGCCTTTAGAGGCAACTCGGGCGTTTTACTTTGCGTTTAGTAAATCTCCTCACCTTGCCCCTGATTTTACCCTAGCTTGTACCTTAGATCAGGGAATTTTATTAGATGGGTTATTGAGTGATTTAATCAAAAAGAGTTCTCATAATGATGAGATTGATATTCAGATTTTTCGCGAAGCTTTAGATAATGTTTTAATTGTTGTGGCTGATTCAGAGTTTAAGTCTGTTTTGCAAAAACTCAAACAGCAACTCGTTGATTTATCCTCAAATCAAACAAACTCTCCAAACGAATTTCAAGTAAATTATACAAATTGGATAGAGCAACTGCGAAAAAAGATTGTGCAGTATAGAAATATTCAGCACAATTGGAACTTTAGTCCTGAACAACAGGAGACTTTACACCGTTATTACCAAGCTCATCGATTGTTGCTCGACTGTCTCAATAGTGTCTCAAATGTAACTGAGGCTGTACGCCAGGAAATCAAAGCATCTTTGCTATTATCTATCGATGAACTTGAACAGAGGGAGTGGTCGTAGAGCTTAATTTAGATAACTTTGAAGGGATAAAGTTACTGATAAGTTTGTAAAATTTCCTAACAAATAATACAAATTTGACAAGTCATACGATAATTATTTTGGGGATATACTTCATCTTAGACAGGGGTGTATTAGAGTGATTATTAGATAGAAAACTCGGCAAACCATCATTACACACTCTTACAAGATAAGGAGACCCCAAAACTATGACTACTTTTGAACACCCTCAGACAATGGCTCAGAAAATCCAGTATTATGCTGAAAAACTGCTCGGAACTTTTCTGGATGAAAAGATCGAAACTAAACAGCCAGAAAAAAAGGCTCTAGTGTTTGATCAATCTTTAGAAGATCAATCTTTAGAAGAACAACTAGAGTCTGAAAAAGATCAGTTTACCGAGGAGGCTGAAGAAATTTTTACCTCATATTTAGAGAAGATTGGATTAGCCTGTTGGATAGAGATTGTGACTGAATCTCCAAAATGTATTTACTACTTTGGGCCGTTTGCCAGTGGGATTGAGGCTCAACGTTCTCTTGAAGGTTATTTGGAAGATTTGCAGGAGGAAAAGACTATAATTGTTGAGACCAATATTAAACGCGGCATCCCAAAAAACCTGACAATTTTACCTGAAGAAATGCAGAATTATTATCACAATTCAGAGTTTTCTACCTTTATTCCATCTTATCTCAGTCCTTAACTTCTGATGGGAAGCAGAGGAGAGAGAAAAAAACTTCTGCCTTTCGACTTCTAACTTCTGACCTCACAACTTAAGATGAGTATTATCTATCAAAGTGGAGTAGTGTTGGTATGTCTAACTTAGCGATTACCGTGACTGTTCAACTGTTTGCGGTGTATCAAGAAGTCTACAAAGTCCCGAAACTGGTTTTAACTCTGCCCCCTCAAACTCCAGTATCTCAAGTTCTCGAACATTGTATAGAGGAACATCCCGAACTTGAACGCTGGCGTCCTCTGACTCATTTTGGTGTGAACTTACAGTTTGTTCCTCCAGAAACGCCTCTGAGTAATGGTGATGAGGTGGTTCTGATTCCGCCTGTCAGTGGAGGTTAAACAAATATGAGAAATTTTTCATCCGGAATTCATGACAAACTCATCGAAAATAGAATAGAGTAGTAAGTATAACTCTAAAAACGTTATGAAAACCATGAAGCGTTTAAACCCTCTAGGGATTGGTGTGTCTGCTATTGTTGCTTTGGGATTTATTACTGCTAGTTCCGTTTCCTGCTTGTTCAAGCAATCTGTAGAGACCGCTGATTCTTCGATAGCGATTTCCCGCTCTCAGGTTGTTGATCCAGAGACTGGATCGATAATACACGTTTCTAGTCTAAAGCGCAACTAATTAATTCTCAATCCATTTCTGAGGTTCTCTACAGAGAGTAATTCTCCGAAAGCAAGCGTCCTTTTAAAAAATATTTTTAGCTTCTTCCCCAAGAAGCCTCACGTCTGACCCGACAGAGCAGCGTGAGATGAATTGCGGTCAGGGTTTATCGGAATTAGGTTTGTTCTGATTTTCGATATATTGTCGCCGAGTTGAAATAGTTATTCCACCACAACTAGCAACAAAGTAAGAGCCATTCCATAAAACATCTTTCCAGTAAAAAGAATTTAAGTGGTCGGAAAATTCTTGTCTAAGCTTTCGGGACGTTACAGATTTGAGATTATTAACCAAATTACTTAAAGCAATATCACCGATGGTATTGAAAAAGAAGATGAACATGATTGTCTTCCCCGTTAAACTCAATTAATTTACAATCCCACTTGTGGAGTAATTCTTCAAGGATGGAATGTAACCTATTCAGCATTTCAAGAGTGAAAACCTTGTGTCGATACAAAGTTTGTCAAAACCAAATGAACCTTGAGGTCACTGACAGATCTCCCGAGCGCTAACAAAATCGTTCTTCATAATCTCCACTTGAAAAAACTTGTGCTATATTCAGTGTATCTTGTAAATACAGCACTCAAACGAAGGGGGTGATTCAATTGCTTAAGGCAGTTAAGGTTAGGCTTTACCCGACACCCGAACAGGAATTGGCGTTAGCCAAGTCATTCGGCTGTGTACGGTGGTATTGGAATTTTGCCTTAAATGCCTGCATTCAGCACTATAAAGAAACTGGAAAAAGCTTAAAACTAGCAACCTATAAAGGGATGCTCCCTCAACTCAAAAAGGAATATCCTTGGCTCAAGGAAGATTGCTATTCATCGGTTCTCCAATGTGTAGCAATTAACCTAGACAGAGCCTATAAAAACTTTTTTAAAGGACAAGCTAAATTCCCTAGATTCAAGTCTAAA
>NZ_AUZM01000020.1 GCF_000478195.2 Lyngbya aestuarii BL J
AAATATCAGAGAATGGGATTGTCTTAACTGTAAAACTCACCACGATTGTGACAGTAACGCCGCACTCAACATAAGAAATGAAGGCATCAGAATAATACATTTTGGCGGAGGGAACCCCGTCTCTGCTGAGGGAGCCTGTTTAAGACCAGATAACCGCGACGGTGAAAGGGCATCGGGCTGAGAAATCAGAAGCTTACACTGTACCGCGGCGGTCAGTGTGAGTAGTTCACGAACTGCTTTTCCATTAATTAATTCATAGTTTAAGTCGGTTTCGGTCAGGGCGAGAAATTCTTCTAAGGTGAGTTGGGTGTTGGTTGTGATCATGTTGTACAACTATCGGTTACAATAATATTTAACGAATCAATGCTAACGATTATAGGATGTGGAAATCTCAATCGCTGTGATGATGCAGTCGGAGTAATTGTCGCTCAACGTTTACAACAATATCTCAGCCAAAACCCCCATCCAAACGTGCGAATTTTCGACTGTGGAACGGCGGGAATGGAAGTCATGTTTCAAGCCAGAGGAAGCCAACAATTAATCATTATTGATGCAAGTTCAACCGGTTCAGAAGCGGGTGCAGTTTTTGAAGTTCCTGGTACTGAACTTGAACAATTACCCGAACCGAGTTACAATTTACATGATTTTCGATGGGATCATGCTTTAGCTGCGGGTCGTCGCATCTTTCAAGACAACTTCCCGCAGGACGTTAGCGTTTATTTAATCGAAGCTGAATGTTTAGAATTTGGTTGGGAACTGAGTCCATCCGTTGAACAAGCAGCCGAAAAAGTCTTTCAAATACTGTTAAAGACGATTAATTCTACAGAGGTTCATCAAAGTCCGGTACAACCTCCAACTCCAACTCCAAATCCGTAAACTGTTCCGGTGGGTTCAGACAAACGTTTAATAAGTCATCAACGGGAATATCTCGATGAACTTCTGCTAATCCCAGAACACAAAAAGAATGACGTTCAGGGAGTAAACTTAAAGCACAACTATTTAACACATTTAAAGGTTCAACACCGCGACCTTCTGTAACAATATCATTGACACAAATTCCCAACTCTTTCGGACGCCGCACACTCACACAACCCACCAGCGCTTCTTCACCACTAATTTGTCCAGTATTGCGAATGCTGACGACACATTCAGACAAATCTCGAGGACGAATCACCCCAGCACAGGCTTGAGAAGAAAGTAAAGGAGTAATTCCCGCATCCCGTAAACCCTCAGCGCACCTTCTGTAATCCTTCTCATTCACTAAATTAAAAGAGGGAAATGCAGTCACCGGAGCAGCCAGCAAACTCACCGTACCCATTGATAACACAATTCTCGACAGCCAGCGCCAACCCTGCTGTCTATTGTCGGAAAATCTCAAAAAAGTCCAACGGGATAACAAAGAATAAATCATAGCAAATTATAAATAAAAAGTGATCGAGAAGATTTTGCCACAGTTATAGAAGACTTGGCTGTTCAAGCCGTCTAACCCCGCAAGTCGCAAGGGAACACGCCCCAACAGAGAACAGACTTTACGATAACCGTTCGTTAAAGTTCCCGATTATCATATCATTACTTTTTCGCTTCTGGCTCGACTTCAAATTAGGAGTTGATTGTTGGTGTGTTAGAAGAGTGATTCTACAGGAATAGCTAATTTTTTGTGTCTTTTGTATCAGTATTCAACTGTTTTTTGAGAGCGTCGATGGTATGATATCCATGACACCACTTGTAGATAGGATAACTTTGCATGGCACCAGTGTCTGTATCTCCCGTTGTACTCATCATTCTAGACGGCTGGGGCTATCGTGAACAGACGGACGGAAATGCCATAGCGGTAGGTAATACGCCTGTCATGGATAGTCTATGGACTGCTTATCCGAGAACATTAATTCGGGCTTCGGGAAAAGCAGTGGGCTTACCAGAAGGTCAGATGGGAAATTCTGAAGTTGGTCATCTTAATATCGGAGCGGGGCGCATTGTTCCCCAGGAATTAGTCAGAATTACGGATGCGGTAGAAGACGGAACTCTACTTGACAATCCAGCCTTAGTTAAGGTCTGTCAAGAAGTTCGAGAGCGAGATGGAAAATTACATTTAGTCGGCTTGTGTTCTGATGGTGGGGTTCACTCCCATCTTCAGCATCTACTAGGATTATTAGATCTCGCTCAAAACAAAGGCGTTTCTCAAGTTTGTATTCATGCGATTACCGATGGTCGCGACACCAATCCTAAAAATGGAGTCCAAGCACTTCAGCAGATTCAAGACCATATCGATCAAATCGGTTTAGGACAGATTGTGACTCTCAGTGGTCGCTATTATGCGATGGATCGCGATAATCGTTGGGATCGCATTCAAAAAGCCTATCTTAATATGACCGTCGATGGGGAAGGAACTGATCTCTCAGCCGTTGAGGTTTTACAGCGTTCCTACGAGGAAGGAGTAACCGATGAGTTTGTGATTCCGACTCGCCTGAAACCGGGAGCAGTCGAAGCTGGAGATGGGGTGATTTTCTTTAATTTCCGCCCAGATCGAGCGCGACAGTTGACTCAAGTCTTTGTTGATCCGAATTTTAACAGCTTTGAACGAGAAATCATCCAACCCCTAGCCTTTGGGACTTTCACCCAGTACGACGCTAACTTTCCCGTTCTAGTGGCTTTTCAACCCCAAAACCTCAATAATATTTTAGGAGAGGTGATTGCCGCTCACGGTTTAAAACAGTTCCGCACCGCTGAAACCGAAAAGTATGCCCATGTCACCTATTTCTTTAATGGGGGTTTAGAACAACCCTTTGAAGGAGAAGATCGAGAGTTAATTCCCTCTCCGGCTGTTGCCACCTACGACCAAGATCCAAAAATGTCCGCAGATGAAGTGACGGATGTGGCAATTGAGGCGGTGGAAAAAGGCATTTATTCACTGGTGGTGATTAACTACGCTAACCCGGATATGGTGGGTCATACAGGGATGATCGAGGCTGCGACTCAAGCCGTCGAGACTGTAGATCAATGTTTGGGACGTTTAATCGAAAGTATTAACAAAGCGGGTGGAACAGCAATTATTATCGCCGATCATGGCAACGCGGAATATATGCGTGATGAACAAGGTAATCCTTGGACTGCTCACACGATTAACCCCGTGCCTTTTATCTTGGTAGAAGGCGAAAAGCTGAAAATTCCGGCACATGGTACGGATGTTGACCTACGAACAGATGGCTGTTTAGCGGATATGGCTCCTACTATTCTTGAAATTCTCAAACTTCCTCAGCCGGAAGAAATGACCGGACGTTCGATGATTTTACCTGCGGGTTTTGAAGTCAAAGAAAGTCGGACACCGATTAAAGTTCGGGTCTAGAGAGTGTTAAACTGTCTAAATGATAATGAATCACTAAAGACCAACTTTAAACCATGACCACTGCTGATATTTTACGAGGCGTTTGGGCATTGTCTGCTCTCGGTTTAACCATTCTAGTTTTGTTACACAGTCCGAAAGGAGATGCCGGATTGGGTATCGGCGGACAGGCTCAACTGTTTACCAGTAGCAAAAGTGCGGAAACGACACTTAATCGTGTCACCTGGATGTTAGCCATTACCTTTATTGGCTTAACGATTATCTTAAGCGCAGGTTGGGTCGGTTAAAGGAAATCGCGGTAGTGTTTGAACGAATGCGAGTATCCTACCGACGACTCCTTTTTGTCGGCTTGACTGTGGCTGTTGTCAGTTTCAGCCTCATTCTTTCTCAACCTACACCTGCGCTCGAAGATGTCATTCCGGTTAAAGCTCATCCGTTGCCCATGCCTTTAGCCGAGTGGCAAGATCAAACCCAGAGTGGTGATTACTTTGATCAAATTGAAGCTCCGAAAGTGGGTCATCTCATTTGGTCTGAGTTTCCGATTCAAGTTTATATTGAGAAACCCGCCCCAAATCAAGCTTTAAGCTGGTATCGTGATGTTTTGTCTGCGGTAGAAGAATGGAATAATTATTTACCGCTACACCTTGTTGAAGATTCTAACTTAGCAAACATTCAAATCTTTCGTCGTCGTCCGCCCCTCGAACCTGGAAATTTACGCGCAAGTTCCGCCGAAACTCGTTATCAAGTGTTTGTACATCAGCTTGAAGACGGAACTCAGATGTTGTCACATCGCTTTATTATTTGGTTGAGTCCGACTCAAACAGGAAAATATATTACATCCGCCGCTCGTCACGAATTTGGTCATGCACTCGGAATTTGGGGTCATAGTCCGACTCAAACTGATGTTATGTATTTTGCTCAAGTTCGAGAACCCCCGCCAATTTCTCCGAGAGATATTAACACGTTAAAACGGATTTATTCACAACCGACTCGTTTAGGTTGGCGAGTTGCTTCTAAAAACATATAAGACTTGCTGAAAAAAATAGAGCTGTTTCTCAATTCTGAATTCAATGTGAATTGAGGTAATTCCATCTCCAAAATAACCACTATGATAAAATGTTAAGTATCCGGTTTAGAATTAGAAGGGTATATAATGCGCGTTAAAGGGATAAAAAAAGGGAGAAATATCGAAATATTTGAGGATATCAATATTCCTGACGGTCAAGAAATTATAATTGCAATTGAGACGGAGGGGGGGTTTTGGAAAAGTCTGGATCGCTTTCGGCAAGAACTTGATTCTGAAGGAGTATGGATCGAACCCGAAGTTTTTGAGAACCTGCGAGATTCTTCATCGGGTCGAGAAGTGATTTTATGAGTTTACGTTTTTTATTGGATACTAACATTCTTTCCGAACCAACCCGCCAACATCCTCACCCAATTGTGATGGCAAAGCTACAACAATATGAAGGAGAAATTGCCACCTCAACGACTGCGTGGCACGAACTCCTTTTTGGTTGCGAACGCCTAGTTAATTCTCAGAAAAGAAGATTTTTAGAGAGATATTTGAATGAGATAGTTCGCCCTAATATTCCGATTTTACCTTATGATGTTGATGCCGCAGCATGGCACGCAGTTGAAAGAGCTAGATTGATGAGTATTGGCAAAACGCCTTCTTTTGCTGACGGTCAAATTGCTGCTGTTGCTAAAGTTAACGGCTTGATGATAGTGACGAATAATGTATCAGATTATGATAATTTTTCGGCCCTGCAAATAGAAAACTGGTTTGAATAAAAGAGCGATCGCTTACCGTGTCGGACGCGATCGCATTTCGATAAAAAAAGTGCGATCGCTTACCATGTTAGAGGCGATCGCATTTGCAAGAATGCTTTGATCTATTGCAGTTATAGGCTTGTCAGACTGTCTAGAAAGGCTTTCTAAATTGAAGAGAATATCCTCCAGAAAAAACTACAAATAGTAACCCAAAAATTAAGCTGGGTTCTGGCACACTTTGGTAATTTCCCTCTTCTTTGTTAAATCTCAACACAGCTGATTCACCTTTTGCTAGATAGCCCGAGAAAAAATCTCCACTGTTACCATTACCAAAAGCAACATTAACATTGTCATCTAAGCCAAACACTTCAAGGATGTACTCGCCATTCAATAAATCGGGTAAAGCAAGCTGTTCAGCCCAATCATCCCCGGTGTAAAAAACATCTGGAATTTCCTCAATCAAACCTAGTTCTTGAGTATAACCAAACTGCCGCCCCATAGGATCTGTGAGCAAGAAATCCGCCGGATCTAGTAACATATGAAGTCCGGCATTATTAGCCCTTAAAGGATTAACAATTGACCAATATAGAAGACTAGGAGTCAAGGTAGATATACGCATACCCCCATAGTTAATATATTCATTAACTCCCGATATATATCCCTGGTTAAATAAACCAAATCCTGAAGCTTCCGCAGCCCACTCAATTAATCCAACACAGGTATATTCACCAAACAACCCTTTTTGAATGATTGGTGAGAGAGTGAAAATATTCACATCGGAGTATCCTGAACCGATTTTTGAGGATATTTTGCCTTTGAGTTTTTCGGCATTAGCTCTACTGATGTCAATTGTTCTTGCGACAGTGATGTATTGGTTGTCTTGTACTTGCTGAAGAGTTCTATCGTTAGATACTCCTGGTGTATTTACTCGATTTGTTGATTCATAAAGACGTCCATCAAACTCCAGAGCTACATGATCAAAACCCGGAATTTTCCAATCATTGGGGTTAGCATTGATAAATGTCAGAGAGCTTGATTGTGGTGGTGGTGGCGGTGATGGTAGTGATGGTGGTGGCGGTGATGGTAGTGATGGTGGCGGTGATGACGACGGTGGCGATGGGTTATTAATGGTCTGTAAAAACTCACCCGCAACCCAGCCTTGGTCTACACGAAACCAAGAATAAGTACCACCGAATACATCTAAAATAGGGCCTGTTTCTCTAACAGTGACTTGAGTTCCTGGTTGAAGATTACCAAGATTAGATCCTCCCCCAGGCTCGCTCCAGACAAACAGAGAATTACTTGGTGTGCTTCTGACAATAGCTGATGTGCCAGTGTCAAGATAATCTGTATCGTTGACTAGAAAATTACCGGCTACCCATCCAGAAATACCGTTATTAAAACTGGTTTGATACCAATCGTATGTTCCGCCATAACAACTCGCAGTTGTATATCCAGATTGAGAAATTTGTCCAGATGATCCTTGTGACAAAGTTCCTTGCAAACCATTACCACAAGGTTGATCCCAAACATATAGACTTTCTCCAGGAGAGCTTTGTCGGTATTCAACAAAATCTCCAGCGGAGAAACGGATACTAGCCGCTTTTGCCTGCGATTGACCTAATAAAGCGATCGATGAGATTGATACAGCAGAAGCAAGAACCAGAGACTTAGTTAAATATCTATTATCCATTATTTGATACATCTCTTTTGCAGTAAAATAAATTTTCAAGCCAAGCTGGTAGCTTTGGCTGAATAGAAGAACTTACTAGCTTGTGTTATTTACTCCTCTTATAGTATTGACACACAGCTTGCCTTGAGAATAAAGGTTTTGACACTATTTTTCAGTCAAAAAAAGCATAAAAAAGTAGAGACTTTGAGTAAACTTTTATGTGCTTTGGTAGCAAAAAGTATAACTGAGTTGCCAAGGGTTGCAAAAAGGTGAAAAAGGTAGTAAAATTCTGAGAAACTAATATTCTTATTGCCAATGGACGTGCAAAAACTCCTGACATGGGCTGACAAATTAGTTTTAGAAAAAACAGGAAAACACTTAAATACTCTAGAACGGACAGTATTAGAAGCGGTATGGAATAATCAAAAATATAACGAAATTGCAGATGAGTACCACTGTAGTGAAGCCAATGTCAAAAGAGTAGCAGGCAACCTCTGGAAACTCATATCAGAAAAAATAGATGAAAAAGTTGATAAAAAAAACTTCCGCGCTACGATGGAACGGTTTTATATCTCTAACTCCAAAAATTTCGTGCAAAGTAACTTTAATCAAGGTAATATAAACATTTGTGGAGAAAGTAGAGACTCTGACGAAACGGCAAAAAAGCGATCGCGAAACCCCACAAACTCAGACAATATTCAACCCGAACAACAACACGATCTCATCGACGCACCGGAATATTATCGCCTCCACAACCGCACCAACGAACTCGCCACCCTCAAACAATGGATACTCAAAGAAAATAGCCGCATCGTCACCATAACCGGGTTATCAGGTATCGGAAAAACCACCCTCGCCAGAGAACTGGTTGAACAAATTCAAGACAATTTTGATCGTATTTTGTGGCGAAGTCATCGAAAATTCCCGACTCTTAACGCCCTAAAAACTAATTTAATTGAATTTCTCGCCCCACCTCCGCCGACTCAAAACCCATCAATTATTAACTATTTGCGATCGCGAAGTTCTATCTTAGACGATTTGCGATCGCATCGTTGTTTAATCATCCTCGATGACTTCCAAGAAACCTTAACCCCTGGAGAATTGGTGGGAAATTACATCCCAGAATTCGCAAATTATTGTAAACTAATCAAAGAAATAGCCCGTTCTTCTCACAACAGTTGCTTGCTGCTTTTGAGTTGGGAAATCCCCAGAGAAATTGCTACCTTGGAAACAGAAAACCGTCATTGTTACACCTTACAACTTGAAGGTTTGGGAGAGGCTGCAACCGAACTGTTAACGGCGAAAAAATTAACCGATGAAGCTCGATGGTTAGAACTAATTAACCTTTATAGTGGCAATCCCGCATGGTTAAATATAATTGCATCGAGTATTCAAGATTTATTTAATGGGAGCGTCGCCCAGTTTTTATCTTATCCCCCTCTATTTTTAGGAGACTTAGAACCAATCTTACAGGAACATTATCGACGGTTATCTGAGGGTGAGAAATTAATCATGCAATGGTTAGCGAACCAAGAGACAGCAGTTAATATTTCCAGCAAACCCGCAGACTTTTTATCTGACTTCGATTTTTTGAGAGGAATACAGTCTTTGAGAAAACGCAATTTAATCAAAAAAACGATAGCTGAGGGAGTATCATAGTTCATGCTTAAACCTGTGATGAAAGAATATATAAAAAAATTTGTGTCTTAGTAATTTACTCTCAGTGATCGAACATCGAACCCCAGAACCCAGATTTCTACAAAAAGCTAAAGCCCCACAACAAACTTGCGATCGCCAAGAATAGCCAGAAAACAGCTATTTCACCTCTCCCCTCACTCAATAACTTTTTCCCATTATCATAAAGATTGGCTCAGAAGCTCATAGAATTTAGAATATACAAATTCAAACTCGATCAGATCAGCTATGCCAATCAAAAAAGGAAGCATGGTACACGCCATTCGCGAAAAACTAGAAAATAGTGTTGAGGCGACAGCCAGCGACACCCGCTTTCCCGCTTATATCTTTGAAACCAAAGGAGAAGTGATGGAAACGCGAGGAGACTGTGCATTAGTCAAGTTTGGTCAGGTTCCCACTCCGAACATTTGGTTACGGATCGATCAGCTTGAAGATGCTAAGTAAAGAATTGGGGAATTAGGATCGACAGTTTGGGGTATTCGTAAAGTTCCCCTTTCCTAATTTTCCATTCTTTCTGCCCAAACGTTAAGTGAGTAAAATGGATTCGAGTTTGTTTTTTCCGCCGTCTTGTCATGCTACGCGAGTTTCTATTATTGGGGCGGGTAAGGGGGGAAGTACCCTCGCCCAGAGAATAGCAGAGGCCAATTTAGCGAATGTTGTGCTTCTGGATGTGGTTGAGGGTTTACCTCAAGGAATTGCGCTAGATTTGATGCAAGCCGGATCGGTGGAAGGTCACGATCGCGAAATTATCGGCACCAACGATTATGCGGATACCGCCGGATCAGATGTGGTGGTGATTACCGCCGGACGCCCCCGCACGCCGGGAATGGATCGCAGCGATTTAATTGCCACCAACGCCAAAATTGTCGCGACTGCTGCCAAAGAAGCGATCGCCCGTTCTCCCAATGCTACATTTATCATTGTCACCAATCCCCTGGATGTGATGACTTACATCGCTTGGCAGGTGACGCAATTGCCTTCTTACCGAATTATGGGAATGGCCGGAGTGTTGGACTCGGCGAGGTTTCAAACGTTTATTGCGATGGAGTTAAACGTCTCGGTGGCGGACGTTCACGCGATGGTGTTGGGGAGTCACGGCGATTTGATGGTGCCTTTGCCCCGCTATTCTACCGTCAATGGCGTTCCGATTACCGAATTGATGCCGGCAGAAACAATCGATCGCTTGGTTAAACGCACCCGTCACGGCGGGGCGGAAATTGTGGGATTGTTGAAAACCGGAGGATCTTACTACGCCCCGGCTTCTTCGATTCGGATGATGGTTGAATCGATTTTACTCAATCGCTGTCGCCTGCTGCCAACTTCTGCATATCTACAGGGAGAATACGGGCTAGAAGATGTTTTTCTCGGGGTTCCCTGCTGGTTGGGGTGTCGCGGCGTTGAACGCATCTTAGAGTTGAATTTAACCCCCGATGAACGGGATGCTTTGGGGCGGTGTGCGGAGTCTGTTCGTCGCGGAATCCGAGAAGCCGATGAAATTTTGAAAAGCCTGTCTTTGTTGTAGGCCCTTGACAGTCAACCCATTATTATATAACATAGTAAGTAAGCAAGGGGCATTACTGGTTTCGACAGGACGACGAAAACTACCTTGTGATTCAGGTCGAGAGTAAGTCACCTCTCGTAAATACATGACTTAAAAAAATAAGTGCAAACAACATTGTATCTTTCGCTCGTCCTCGCGTAGCAGTAGCTGCGTAGGAACAAAAAACCTCACTTAGGTTTTGAGCATCTATAGTTTGACTCCGTTAAGGACTATAGATACAACCCCAACGGATGTTCTAGTGAGGCGTTTCTGGTAGCCGATCTAGAGAAAACTCTACCAGTATCCCTCACTATCTAGGGTAACAGATAGTTCCCGCTCTGAGGGTTAGAAGAGCTAAACCTGTGAATGAGCAAGAAGTCAATACTCGTTTTGGACATGGGTTCGATTCCCATATGCTCCATTTATAAAATTTAGAATACAAAGAAAAGGTAGCGGTGAGTAACTGTTATCTTTTTTTTTGGGGTTAAAACTTGAGTCAAAAGCGCGATCGCCAGTACAATCCTATAGGGGTAAAGATGGTAAACGGATGACTTGACGGTTGGGCTATCAAGGTTAACGCTCTAAGAAACGGATGGGTTGACGCTTGGGTTATCAACCTTTTGCTGTCAAACTGATGACTGCACGGTACTGGTCAGGGGTGCAGGGGGAGTTCGCCCAGTTTACCTGTTACCTGATCGAGCTTGACCGTTTCTTCTTGAGAATCAAACGGCTCTGTCTTCTTGACGGGGCTATCGGATTAAGGAGAGTATAGCAAGTGGAGGGATTAAAAATCAAGAATAGTTGCAAACATTAAGCGATTTCATATAATTATTCGTTAAACTCTGGGAAGATAGCCGTGTTAGACATTAAACAAATTCGAGAAAATCCACAAGCCATTCAAGACCGTTTAAAATTGCGGGGAGACTATGATCTCCAACCGATTTTAGATCTAGATGAACAGCGACGTCAACTTGAACAACAACGCATTCAACTCGAAACCCGAAGTAATGAAATTGGGAAACAAGTTGGAGAGAAAATTAAAGGCGGAAGTGATCCCAAAGGGGCGGAAATTAAAGCGTTAAAAGAAGAAGGTCAACAAATTCGAGAAAACTTGAGTGAACTCGAACCGAAAGAAAAGGAAATTTTAGCAGAAATTGAGGCGTTATTACTTCCTATCCCCAATTTACCGAGTGAGTCTACACCGATTGGTAAAAGTGAGGAAGAAAATGTCGAAGTTCGGCGCTGGGGCGATGAATATTTGCCTGATAATCCTAACCTTTTACCGCACTGGGAAATCGGGGAAAACCTGGGAATTTTAAACTTTGAACGGGGGGTAAAAATTGCTCAAAGTCGGTTTGTGAGTTTGGTTGGTGCGGGTGCGGCTTTAGAACGGGCTTTGGTTCAGTTTATGCTGGATACACACACCTCAAAGGGTTATGTGGAAGTAATGCCGCCTTTGTTAGTTAATAGTACATCTTTGCAGGGAACAGGTCAACTGCCGAAATTTGCCGAAGAAAGTTTTAAGTGTAGCGAAGATGATTTGTGGCTGATTCCAACATCAGAAGTTCCGGTGGTTAATTTCTACAGAGATGAGATTGTAGATGGGGAAAAGTTGCCGATTTATCATTGTTCTTTTACCCCTTGTTTTCGTCGGGAGGCGGGAAGTTATGGAAAAGATACACGGGGTTTAATTCGACTGCATCAGTTTAATAAAGTTGAACTGATTAAATTGGTTCATCCCGAGACTTCTGAAGTCGAACATGAAAAATTAGTTCAAGATGCGGAGGGCATTTTACAGGCGTTGAAATTGCCTTATCGAGTGATCGAACTTTGTACGGGAGATTTAGGATTTTCAGCCGCAAAATGTTATGATATAGAGGTATGGTTGCCATCTTCGCAAACGTATCGGGAGATTTCTAGCTGTTCAAACGTGAGAGATTTTCAGGCGCGACGGGCGAATATTCGGTTTAAAGAGAGTAAGTCTGGAAAGAAAAAGAAGAAAACCGAATTTGTTCATGCGTTGAACGGTTCAGGGCTGGCGATTGGTCGGACAATGGCAGCTATTCTGGAAAATTATCAGCAACCCGACGGTAGTGTTAGAATTCCTGAGGTGTTACAGTCCTATTTGGGACGGGAGACGTTGTGAAATGTTGTCAAAGATTAAGATAGCCTAGAAAGAGGCATTCATTCAAATCTAAACTCCAGATGAACATTCGTCGCACCCGCAGCCAAGAAGTTATTTTAGGTCAACTCAAAACTCAAAAGCAAGCAATTTCCGCCCAAGAACTGTACGCCGAGTTACGCAAAACTCCACACAAAATGGGGTTGGCTACCGTTTATCGGGCGCTGGATGCTTTAAAACGAGAAGGTTTAGTTCAGGTGAGAACCTTACCCACAGGTGAGTCCGTCTATAGTTGTGTTCAGCAAGACGAACATCACCTGACTTGTGTTGAATGTGGAAAATCAATTCCTCTCAATGAATGTCCGGTTCACCATCTTGAAAGTTTATTGCAACAGTCTCATCACTTCAAAATTTATTATCATACTTTAGAGTTTTTTGGGTTGTGTGAACACTGTTGTCATCTACAAGAAATGGGAAACTCTTAAGATTATCGGGGTCGTCCTAAAGTGGTAATATAAATCACCGCTTCATCGGTGGGAATCCCCAAGACTTCATTGACTTGATCATCGAAAAAGCCTCCAATTCCACTGACTCCCAACCGCAGATAAATAGCGGCTAAGTTAAACCGTTGACCTAAATGACCTGCATCCATATGAAGATAGCGGTAAGCGCGATCGCCATATTTTGCGACAGCTTTTTTCAAATCTGCGGTATGAAATAAGACAACTCCCGCATCTCGTCCGAGTTCTTGTCCTAGACAGAGATAATGGAGTTCAGGGCGAAAATTTTTAAAGCGGATCTGCC
Source organism: Lyngbya aestuarii BL J (assembly GCF_000478195.2). Classification (GTDB taxonomy): domain Bacteria; phylum Cyanobacteriota; class Cyanobacteriia; order Cyanobacteriales; family Microcoleaceae; genus Capilliphycus; species Capilliphycus aestuarii. The sequence goes on from NZ_AUZM01000020.1 coordinate 12,944, forward strand.
GCAATTCTTGGGCAAGCGGTGCATAATAATAACATCCTTCTTCTAAACCATTGACTCCAGAAACAGCGATAAATGTCTCAATCAAGCCTAAATCGAAATAATCTGGAGAACCATCAAATCCTTGATTGATATAGTGATTGCTTTGGTAGGTAAAATCTAACAAGGCCAAGAGTTCTTCTAACTTCAAATCACCCCCACTGTAACTGCGAGTGGAACGACGTTTGAGAATCGTTTGAGCTAATCCCTGACCATTTTTCCCCCAATCAATCGCTGGAGTTATGGTCGAGACTTTTGTACAGAAGGGAAAATTGTATTTGTCTTCAATATCTTCATCAATGGAGGCTTGAGTCCATCCTTGACTTCCTGAAGTATCAGAGTCTAACTTCGTTGCATGATGGAGATAACCCAATAGTTCACTATCATCAAGTTCAGGATAATCGGTTTGGGTTGCCGAAGGTAAAGCTGTCTTTGTTGGCGGTAAATTTTGGTCGATTTCTAATAAGTCGGCTATTGCAATGACGGTGATTGCTCCTTCTCGCTTAGAATCTAGATACATCATTTGATTGAGTGCTTCATCTGCAAATCCGCCAATCAAATGGGGTCGATAATCATTGAGCGTACTGGCTAACTCAATATTACCGAGTAAATGACCTGTATCAAGAAAAATACGGCGATAGGCACGATCTTGATACCGCCAAGCTGAACGATAAAATACTGCTGTTATGGCGATCGCTAAATGGGTATTTTCTAAAGCGGGATGCCAAAAACAAGCCGTTTGTAATTCTTGCCAAACTTGACTATCCCAAAATTGTAGCAACGAATGGGTGACAGGTTGATAGTTATAAAGTCCTGGGGGTAAAAAAGGAGTTCCCCGAGAAATGATGTAAACCTCAGCCGGATAGAGTCCCCCTGCCGACGGCGCACTTCTGAGATAGTGAAATCCCTGCATTGTCTCCATCTTGGCTGTTAAACCGTAGCTGTGGAGTAGCAGGTGAGACAAACGTTGAGCTTCCTTAATTTTGGAATCATCCGATAACGGTTCGGAAACTTCGCGAAGATAAGGTCTGAGATCGAAGGTTTTGCCAATTTTATATTCTTTATAGGGTGTGGGTTGTGTTTCCCAGTCGAGTTGCTGGCTTTTAGACGCTATCGTTTCTGGGTGGTATTTGGTTCGCTCGTGAAAGTGTTGAGCAATGGAAAGAGGGGATTCTGGCATAGGAGTCAACTAAATGCAATATCAAGGACGAGAAGCGGTATAGAACGCGCATCAAGAGAAATCGAAACTCGAATAATCCTGATTTTAAAAGGGTTTCCTCTATAGTTTAAACTTCTGGGCTGATTTGCAATGCTGCCTGCATAACAGAGTGGTTAAGTGTTGATCGAGAAATGGAGAGATCGAGAAAAACGGGTTACTATTAGCGTAACGGCCACCAAGAGACTTGATCTCGGGTTGCGCCGTAGACTTCTTTTAAGCCTTCCGCATTGAGAACGTGTATGAGATCTCCAGACTCATCATTAGATTTTGCCACTTCAATCAGTTTCACCTTGTGCATTCCCTTTAATACTTGCTCAACAGTGCGGTGATTGAGTTGACAAGCATGAGAAATGACATCAATGGGTAAGTCAAAGTTATAAACACCTTTAGAGTCGGGTTGATTTCCTAACGCCCGTTCTTGATAAATGAGCGCTCGTAGAAGCGTAGCCACGGCTTGGGGTGGGTAAGAACTGCAATTCAGTAAATGATAGAGAAATTTTTCGCGTAGTTCAAAGAGTTGTTCGTAGCGATCGCGAACCTGTTCACTGTCATTGTATGCTGACCAACATCAGGTTGTGGCTCATCTATCTCGGGAACAATTTACTCAACTGAACTTTAAAAAAGATCAGCAAGTGTTTATTAAATCTAAGCGAGGTTATCGAGGCGATACCTGTGAACTGTTGTTAAACAATCGACTTTCACGACAAACGTAGAGACCTGTATCTGTAGTGTGGGCATTGCCCACCCTACTCCTAAAAATTAAAACCGATAAACTTGACCATCAATTAATAGTCGAGTAATTCCCTTCGCTTGTAAACATGGCGCAGCTTTTTGTAGCAGGCGAGTATCGGGAACTTTAAAGACTCGTTGATTTCGCGCAGAAAAGCGGCTGGCAACTCGATGATTATCAAACACAGGTAACGTTTTTTGGTGAACTTCATCTGCGGGAATCTGCCCTAACTCACTAAACGCTTTTAAGGGTTTAGCAACCAATTCTGCCGCCCGATCAATCACAAGATAGCAGGTTTTTGGGAGTTCTGCTTCTGTGAAGGGTAAGATTTTAACTTGACTTGATCCGCCCATCGAAAAAGAAGAAGTAAAGAACTTTTCTCGTTCTTCCTCATCATCGGAATCTTCTTCAATATAATCATCATCATCGTTATCATCATCATCCTCCTGTTCAAATTCACTGAATTCTTCCCGCAAAAAGTCTTCAGCAATGAGGTCAATGTTAGTCGCTGTATTGGGTTTAGGAGAAGAGTTGGATTGTTCATCTCCTGATTTAATAATCGGTTTGGGAATGGGCGGGGAACTTGCTTCGGAGTCTAACGATTGAACCTCGTTTTCAAGTGCAGAAGACCGTTTACGTCGTCGTTTAATCGTTGGAGAAGAATCAGATCCCGGCGAGACTTCTTCAAATTGTTCTTCAAATTGTTCTTCAAATTGTTCTTGAGACTCCTGTTCAATCGTTGAGGTTAAGGGGCTTTCTTCCAGTTCCTCAGCATTGCGGGTTGAACGTTTACCGGTTCGATGTAGGCGTTGTTTTTGTTGAGTCAGTGTCTCATAAGTATCTTTGGGGATAGCACTTTGAAGAACACGTCTGACGGTTGAACTGCTTACGCCATAACGGTCAGCCAGAGTAATAGTTGTCTCCTCTGGCATCTGTTGATACAACTTAACAATTTCCTGTTTTTCAGCGTCAGATAATTTGGAGGATGACATTCTATTTTGGGGTTTGAGATCTGAGATAGAGAATCAAAAAGTGATTGTTGAGGGGGCGAGCGTTCCTGGAAAACTGAGCTTTTGAGTTCCGAATGACTCGCTCACCCGTTCTCTCCATTTTAGCTTTTACCACTACCACGTCTTCCCCGTCTACTCTGACGAGAACGAGTGGAGATGTCGTATTCTAATACCGCACCAATGGCAAACAAAATTCCAGTAAATACAAAGAAAACTTCTAATAATCCACCACTTTCATATTCTCCTTGACCGCGAGAGTCTGTCCACTTAAAGTACATATCCGCAACGTAAAGTGAGAAGGTTGCAAAGGCAATCATTCGCCAAGATTGAGAAAAGCGTCCACCCCAAAACGCCAAAATCAGAGCAGTTGCCAAAATTAACAGAAAAACATCACCAATAATGTAAAACAGATTCACTCCAGTCGCCAGTGGCTCTAATTTGCGATCAAGACCCACTACCCAACCGGGGGCTGTCGTTTCTTCTTCTGCTTCTTCTTCTGCCGCAGACATGACAGCAGGTGCTGCGGTCGAAGTTGTTGATGGGGCAGTCGTTTCTGGGGCAACTTGTTCGATCACAACCGTTTCTTCAGAGCCAACTAGCCCAAAGAAGGAAGGATCAGCCACCCAAACCGCGAGTGCTGTTCCACTGACTGCGACTCCCAAGATGGCTGCCCATTGCCAAATTTCTAAATTCAACCGTTTTGAGGTGACGGCTAAAACCATACCCCAACCCAAGAATACATAACTGAGGATATAAAATAAATCAGCGAGTGAAACATCTGGATCTAAATGCCAGACCAATTCCCAAAAGCCAAACAGTACACCACCAGCGAAATAAAAGAAACATCCTAAACCAAAACCTAGCCAAACGTTTCGTCCACTGACCATTTGGGGACTCTGCCAGTTGCGGTAACAAACTAATGCTGCCACCAGAAAAGCACCCAATTCAAAGACGTAAGTGCCAAGGGAGTACCATAACGGCAGTTCCTCCCCTTCCGGGGTGACACTAAATAGCAGAAAAAACAGTAGTGCAAGTACCGCCCAGACAATCCCAAAAATAACGAGATTCTGAGCGGAAAGGATAGACGATATCGACAGCGATTTTTTTTGTGAAGTGCTACTCATAGCGATAAAATAACAGGCAATTTAACATGAAAAACTATGATTTTATCCCCCGACAAGCTGCCAAGTTCAACTTTTTAGCAGGGTCTATAGTTCAGCGTCCCATATCTGAGACTCAGAGCTGAGAATTTCTCAACATTCCTTAACCTATTGCCCACAGCTTACCCACCGAAGATTGATTGAGCCAACCAATAAAGTGAGTGCGATCTTCGGTACTCATTTCTTCTAACACTTCATTCATTCCCTCTGCAAAGCTAGTATTGCCAAAATATTGTTTAGCAAGTTGATAGAGTTCTTCTAATAAAGTGTTGAGATGATGTTCTTGCCACGGGGGAACTTGCAGCTCGTCAAGAGGATCTTTTGTTAGCAAGGTTTTCACGGCATCTTGAGTTTCCATCTGTGGAAGTTTCGCTTTGTGAAAAATTTGAGCTAAATCTTTTTCAAAAGAGCCAGCTTGTCGAGCACCTAATAAGTCTTCCACATCAAAATAAACCGCTTGCAAAACCAGCAAACACGCTTGTACGAGTGCAGAATGTTTACTATTGCTCGTACTGACACCATCGCTAACCAATTGATCCGGGCGAACTTTCCCCCAAACACTATATCGATCAGGTTCTTCAAGCAATACGCAAGCTTTGCCTCGGTTATCCGTCAGCTCTCGCCAAAAGGCTCTCGCCTCATCAGCTTGCTGGGAGGTAAACACTTTCATAAGGCGAAAACTCTGTCCCTGATAATTCAAAATGGGAATCTGCTGATCCCGATTTGGGTGTTGAATGGTTTGAATTTCAACATCCTGCCGTTTCAGAATAAACATGACACTCTGACCTACTCCTGTTAGAGCTGGAGGCTGTGTCTGTCATTTTAGTCTCTAACACTGACCTCCGACGAGAAGCATAATTAGGGGGATTCCAGCTCCCTCCCAGAATAACACGAGTCAAGCACCCATCTTCGTCTGTTTGAGGGAAGCAAGTTCACGATTCGTTACAGCTCATCGGTCATTGAGTCACCTAAAATTGAACAGAAAATTTTAGACTTGACTTGGGTAAGCTATAATAAATCTCAAAGATTGTCATCTTGGGTGTGTAACTCAGGTGGATAGAGTAGCTGCCTTCTAAGCAGCGAGCCGCAGGTTCGAGTCCTGCCACACCCGTTCTGCCTACGCCAGTAACAGATAGGGGTTCTAGACCTGCACTGACCTACAGTCAGTCCTCTCATCCCTCGTTTTTCGCTCAACAAACTGAACGGCGATTTGCAACGCTCAACTGTAGTTTTTTAGATGGCTTTTGGATTCTTCTCCAATTCAAGTCGAGACAGCCGTTAACGATGGAATTTTCTCGGAAAAAAGCGATCGCCGATGAACCGTTGTATAACAATGTTAGCTGATTGGTAAAAAAATAATCCAGATCGACGCCGGAAGGTGGGGATTCGGGGGTAATATTATCTACAGTTTCAGCCGGGATAAACTTTCAAGCAGGATTATCAGGGATGCCAGACAACACGGGAAACAGTCCGGTAAAGTGGTAGCCCCTTGAATTTATTCAGGGGCGGAAACTTGCCACGAGCGACTAAAGTTCGCCTAAATACTACCAGTGATGCCTGTCTTCAATATATTCTTTGATTTTAGCGGTACTAATCTTTCCACTGGTTTCATAAAAATAGCTTCTAGGCCAGAGAGAAGGTAATTTTAATAATTCGGGAAATTCCTCTCTAAGTAATCTTGAAGATCTTCCTTTCATCGCTTTAGCAATATCAGCAATAGAGTGTTTAGAGTCATACTCAATCAGTAAATGTACATGGTCAGGTGCTATTTCTGTTGAACGGATAAACCAACCTTTCTCCTTCGCTACAGATTGAAATATTTCATTAAGTCGTTGTCTTATAGCACCTTTGAGAACGGGTTTACGCCTTTTAGGTATAAAACAAAGGTGAACTGTCGCCAAGCCTACAGAATGCGGGTCGTGGCGATATCCTTGAGAAGCTTCTCTCATGTTGACCGTTTTGTGGTTATCGACAAACCTATGCTAACATCTCTGTATGGTTAAACAATTTTTCGCACAAGTCAATCGACTGCCAGAAGACAATGAACTCAAAGCAGTTCTGGAATATCTTTGCACGGAGTCCAACAAACTTTATAACTGTGCGACATACTTAGCTCGTCAGTTGTATTTCAAAACTGGAAAAATTTCTAACGGACGCTGGTTATCAACGGTTATGAAAAATAATCCTCACGCCAAATCGATTTATGCGAGTGCGGCACAACAAACTTGTATTTCTGTAGGAGAAGCTTTTAAGGGGTTTAAAGTATTAAGTAAACTTTGGATCCAAGGTAGTTTACCTGAAAAACCTAAGCCACCTAAATACAGAAAGTCTGGGTTATTTCAGATTTCATATCCTAAGAAATGGCTAAAGTTTACCGATAATGGAATTAGAGTCCCACTTGGAACTAGCTGCAAAGTTTGGTTTAATCTTCAGTACATCTATTTACCATTCCCCAGCAATCTAATCTGGTCAAGGGTTAAAGAACTTCAAATCGTTCCTAGAGCGGGTTATTTTGATGCTGTCTGGATTACTTCTGAGGATATAGAACCTATTGTGTTTGATCTAAATCCAAATAATTTCTTGGCTTTAGACCCTGGTTTAGATAACTGGTTAACAGCAGTTAGCAATGTAGGCACTAGCTTTATTGTTGATGGCAAACATCTGAAATCATTAAATCAGTGGTATAACAAACGTGTTGCAACGATTAAAGAAAAAAAATCTCAGGGGTTTTGGTGTAAATTGCTTGACCAAACGACCGAAAAACGTAACAGACAGATGCGAGACGCTGTTAATAAAGCTGCGCGATTAGTCATTGATCACTGTTTAAATAACAAGATTGGCACTGTTATCTTTGGCTGGAACCGAGGTCAAAAACAGCAATCAAGCTTGGGTAGAAAGAACAATCAAAAATTTGTTTCTGTACCCACTGCTAAGTTAAAGTCTCGCATTCAACAACTTTGCGAGCAAAGTTGTTTAAGGTTTGTAGAAACAGAAGAAAGCTATACTTCCAAGTCTGATTCTTTAGCTCTTGATGCGATCCCAAAATACGGTGAAAAACCCGAAAAATGGAAACCATCAGGTAAAAGAATAACCAGAGGACAGTATAAATCTAAAACCGGATTAATCTTTAATGCTGATATTAACGGAGCATTAAACATTGCTCGAAAAGTAACCAGTTCGCTAGGAATTGATTTCAATCCTAACGATTTGGCTAGGGGCGTTTTGACATCGCCTAAGCGATTGAGGATTTGGGATGTTAATTTTAATATCTTAAGCTCTTAATAGTGCTGAAAGATTCCCCACGAATTTATTCGGGGGAGTGTCAAAACACCCGTAAACTCGGAAAATTGGGTATAGCGCTACGCTCCGGCAATCTTGCAAAAAGCAATAAGCGCAAAAGTTCGATTATCAAGGGTTTTCAGCCTTTACAAATGTCCTAACCTTAGTGAGTAGCGCTATAACAGAGCGGTTGGCTGAGATTGAGGAAATCAACAAGCCATCGGAACAAGTTGAGCAACTGCTTGAACTAGCCGGCTCGTTTGTTGCCCTCTTCTTTAGAGGTGTTCCAACAGGCATTGGATGCCGCCGAAAAGATTGAGTCTGAGAGATACCGCTCACGCGCCGGGAGCGGCAATCGCTAATTTTGATTAGTGATAATAATTTTAATTCCCTACAGTTCACCCAAATTATCACCTTAGCTGTAGAGATCGAGGAGCTGAGGGAATATTCTAAAAAGAGGACAGAGAATTCGAGAAGTTACCGAAAAGCTGGGAGTTAATCGGTGTGTCAATGCCTCAATTTCTGCGAAAGTCAGAGTCACTTTGCTTTTGTCGCAATCATACAAATAATCCAGGAGTGGCTGGTATTTGCTGCCCTCTCTCCTGTCGTTTGATCTAACTCAAATATCTAGGAAGCCATAAATTGAGAGAGGATGAGCAACTTACCTTTTGCGAGGAGACATTCTCAACCGATCTGGGGATTGCTACTGACAACCCCCCTTTTGCCTGACTTTAGTTGTAGGGTATGGGATTTATTTAGTTAAATTAAACGAACGAAATTAATTTGTTAAACCAGCTAAATATCAGCTATTTCACCAAATTAATTTGTTATGAACGAAATCTCATCTGGTACTTGACACCTCGTGTCATCCGAAACAATGTTGAAAAAATTCAGCTTGTTCAGTATACTAAAAAATAGTATTCTTCTACCCTTAAACTTTACTTTCTTGTGCGTATATGCCTCAGTTTCCATAAATCTCTTATACACACTCTCTATCTGAACTTTCAGTTAATCGCAAAAATCCTTGTGAAGTTATTCGCGAATTAATCTCTAACTCCTACGATGCTCAAGCATCAAGTATAGAGATCTATCCTTTGTTACAATATGAAGGCTTAATCTTCTTTGATGATGGTACAGGGATGAGTGAAATAAAGGAGTTTAATGAAATCAGTCCTTACAAAGCTTTTTTCTCAATAGGTAGAACGACCAAAACTAGGGGCAAATCTATAGGTTACAAGTGCCAAGGTTCAAAGCTGTGCTTTGCTTCTAGTAAGATCACTTTAATCACCCGTTGTAGTGATGAGAAGAACTGGCGTTCAATATCTATTGACAACCCTAAAACAAACTTGAACATTGATTATGATATTTCATCTAAAAGTGATGATACACCTTGGTTGACCTTGGAAAAATTATTCAATATCCCCGATAACCGAACATCACCTATCCTTCAGTATCTTAATCAATCTTGGTTTAATAAAAAGTTTGTTAATGGAACAATGATTATTCTTCAATGGATTGAGGTGGAAGATTACTCATCATTTTATGATCCATCCCCTAATTTTGATAAGTCTTATATTAGAAATTATATAAGATTTAATACAAGGCACGGAGATATGAGAATTTTACGACCAAGAACAACTGGATTTCCATCAAGTAAAGCTGAACTTTTTAAACATACTCCTGGATACAATGATTCTTGTCAATTATCTATTTGGACAAAAGACAAACTCACCAAAATTTCTTCGGGTTATCCCTATTTAGAACAGCCCAATAATCTAGAACATTTGACGATCAAAAAACCTAAAGAGGTATCGAGATTAAGCGATGGCAGATTTCATGACACAAACGCTACAACCTTTGAATTTCAGGAGAGAACTTACTGCATTACCTTGGCAATAGATGGCCACCGCCGAGCGCTTGAATTGTATAAAGAACTTGATAGGCAGGGAAGACAGGGAAGAAGATCGGGAATTCGCTTAACTGATCAAAGAGGTACATTTATCTGTTCAGAGGGAGTAAAAATTTGTCAATATAATGAGTTATTTGACCATAGTGATTTAGCAGACTATACCATACTTAGTAGTAGTAAAGCACAATCCCATTACATTTTAATGATTAACGGAAGCTTTCAAGTCGTGACCGACAGAAATTCATTGAGTGAAGGGGGATTAAAACTTATGAAAAACGATAATTTTATCAAAAAAATTAAATCTTTCTTGGATCAATTCCAAAGGGAAAGCGAAGTTTTTCAACAGCTTATAACAAGGCTTAAGCAAGAAAATCAGTCTTTTAAAATCGATCAATATATCAGCCAAATTAATTCATTAAAGGAAAATATTATATATAGACCAAGATTTCAAGTAAGGGATATTGATCATCTTCAGGGCAGATGGCTAATAGAACCCTCTATAGGAGAAGAGCATTGGGTTGGTGCTTTATACACTATGTTTTCTCATCTTGTTCCTGTTGACTCACAATATGCTCATTTTTGGTTAAGACCACTTACTTTTTCGGGTACGGGAATTGATAGCATGGCTGTAGAGATTCAAGAAAAAAGTTTAGGGCAAAATGTTCAGAAAGGCTTAGAATACAAGTATACCTTTGACGAAAGAGACGAGTTTAATCATCCACTGATAGTAACCGATCAAATCGTATGTTGGGATATGAAGATTCCAAAAGATGGTGAGCAAATAAAAGACTCTTACGATTACTTTGGATCTGTAGCTTTATCTGAAGAATTGGATGGCATAGGATACGAAATTACAAATATCCAAAGCTACACAGGTGAAGTCAGTAATGGTAAAATAAAGGTTATTAGCCTCAAAAAGCTTCTTGATAAATCTTTTAATTGTGAATGGGTAACTCCCCCCGATAAAAACTCTAAAAGAAAAAAGGGAAAGAGGTAAGTTTTTTATATTGCTCTCTGCTCAATCACAAAAATATGTTACCAATGACAAATCAACCTCTATGGAAGTCTTTCTTTTACCCTCACTTGCTGTCTCGTTTGTAAACAGTCAATCAGATTACAGAGATCAGAAGACTGAAAGCGTTACACTATGAGAAATTGAATAAAAAGCGGGTGGGGGGAATCGAACCCCCATCATTAGCTTGGAAGGCTAAGGTTTTACCACTAAACTACACCCGCAAGATTGCAGTTCTATTATAATAGCACAAGTTTTGAAAAGTTGAGCAATTTTTGAGCAAAAATTTTGAGGTCACTCAGTAATCGGCTCAGAACTAATCATAAAGGTGGATACAGGTTCATCAATCCCCTTCAATGACTGCATTTCCTCCGAGAGGATTTCCCGTTGGTCGAGGTATTGTGCGACTTCTGCTGAGACTAAAATACTGTTGGGACAAGCCACTTCCTGTAAACGAGCCGCAATATTAACCGAAGGGCCAATTGCCGTGTAATCTGATCGCTCCTTGGACCCAAACATTCCAACAACTGCCATCCCCTGATGAATCCCGCAGCGAAAACGAATCGGTTCAACACCATTCTGACCGACTAAGCTTCGTTCTTGCCAACTGAGGTTTAGCTGCTCTAAAGCCCGCAACATCGCCCGTGCAGAAGCCAATGCCCGCCTCACCTGTTCGTCTGGGGGTAACTCTTGCGGCGCCCCGTACAACGCCATCACCGCATCTCCGATAAACTTATCAACCGTTCCGCCATTTTCAAATACCGCTTGAGTCATTGCGGCTAAATATTCATTTAAAACCTGAGCAATCCGGCGAGACTGAAGTTGATTTGACATTCGTGTAAACCCAACAATATCCGTAAATAAAATCGTGACTAAACGGGGTTCTGGGTTTAAATCTAACACCAAATCACCTGCTGCCGCTCGTTCAACCATCGGAGGGGGTAAAAACCGCTTTAAAACGGATTCTGTCAAATATCGATTTAATTCCGCAACCCGACGTTCATTTTCTTTTAGCGCTCGTAAATTACGAACTTCAGCGAGTAATTCTCGATCATTAAACGGCTTAGAAACATAAGCATCAGCACCTCGTTCAACGCCTTCAATGCGGGTATCCTCATCCGCTTTTGCGGTTAATAAAATAATCGGAGTCCCTTTTAACTGAACATCTTCGCGAATCATGCGAATTAAATCCAACCCCGATATAACAGGCATCATTAAATCAGTAATAATCACTTCGGGACGATAGGTTTTAGCTTGTTCAAATCCTTCTGCACCATTACGAGCCATAACAACATTAAACTTAGCTGTTTTTAAAATATTAGATAAATAGCGACGCAAATCGGGGTTATCATCAACAACTAAAATTGTATTTTCTAAAGGTTCAGAAGTTGTAATCAGGTGATTATCTGCCAAAATCTCCTCTGTTGTATTAGAGACTTCATCCTCACTCAATTCAACTTCCACATCTGACAATTCTACCGCCGCTCGTCTAGGATTCAACTCAGCGGGAACTTCTAAAACCTGATCTGCCGGTAAATGAGCAATTCCGGTTTGTAGCCAAATTGTAAATGTTGTACCTTCGCCATAAACTGAGTCTACAGAAACTTGACCTCGATGTAAATCTACCAACTCTTTGACTAAAGCCAATCCTAAACCACTCCCTTCATAGGAGCGATTGGTGGAACCTTCGGCTTGACGAAAGCGTTCAAATAGATGGGGTATTTGTTCGCGATGAATCCCGATTCCCGTATCTTTAACTTGTAAACGACAATAACTTCCAGAGGGTTCTAAACTCACATAAATAACACCATTTTCTGGAGTAAACTTCATGGCATTAGAAAGGAGATTATAAAGAACTTTATCAAACCGTTCTAAATCCAAATAAATGGGTTCACAAAGTTGTAGAGTAATTTCAAGTCTAATCCCTTTTTTCTCACAATAGGGTTGAAAAGATTCAACTGTTTGGCGACAAAACTCCACAAGATCACAAGGACGAAAACTCGGTTGCATTCGTCCGGCATCAAATCGTTGTAAATCCAGTAATTGATTCACTAGGCGCAAAAGTCGCCGGGAATTTCGCAGGGCTATTTTAGCTTGTTCATAGGGTAAATCTTGGGTCTGATTAATAGCCGCTTCTAAAGGGCCGATCATCAGCGTTAACGGAGTGCGAAATTCGTGAGAAATATTCTGAAAAAATTCTGTTTTCAAGCGATCAACTTCGAGTAATCTTTCGGCTTGTTGGCGAGTTTTTTGATAAAGACGGGCTTGTTGTACGGCTAAGGCAGCTTGAGCCGCAACCACTTGAACTAAATTGACTTCCGCTTCAGTCCACTTGCGAATGGAGTCATTTTGACGCAGAGAAATACTCCCAATAATTTGATCATCTAGAAGTAAAGGAACCACCATTAACGCCTTCGATGGCGATCGCAAAGGAAGCTCAATTAAGTTCCAGTCTGGTTTTTTTGTCAAATCATTAATAACAACAGGATTTTGAGTATCTAATAAGCGTTGAAGAACCGGATTTCCGCGAATGGGAACGGCTGACTGGGGTAAATTTTCTGGGCTTTTAGCATCAGCAGAAGTTTCATCTATTTGATCAACTTCATCTATTTCATCTTCTGACCAGTCTCGGACAACAGAAGTTTCATAGTGAGCATCATACAACCCCACACATTGCACAAATTCATCCTCTTTCGTCCACAAAGATAGGGCGCAACCATCAACGCTGAGGGCTTGTCCGAGTTGTTGAGTAATAGCCGCAAAAATCTTCTGAGGATCGAGACTCGAACGAATCGCAGCAGTGATAGTATTAACAAGAACTTCACGTTTAGCCAGTTCTTGAACTTGTTCGTAGGCACGAGCTTGAGACAGAGCAAGGGCAGCTTGATCGGCAACCGTAATAATCAACTGGACTTCGTGATCGAGCCATTCTCGCACCTCATCAACTTGGTGCATAGCCAGAACAGCCATCAGTTCTTGTTGATAAAACAACGGTACAATCAAACTAGAGCAGATATTCGCAGCAGTGTAGGCTTGTTTTCGGGCAAGAAGTTCTTCACTTTCAGCTTGAATTCGCTCATCAGTCTGGGCATCTGGGATAATATCAACCTCGGTGGTTTCCCAAACCAGCGTTTTAAACTCAGAATTTTCAATTCCAAAGTCAGACTCTTTCAAACGAGACGCTTGATAGACAAACCATTCCTCAACCATTTCTCCGTCTTGAAACGGTTGTAAGATACAGTAACTCACCTCAAACATTTGTCCAACGGTTTCGACAATGCGTTGCAGCATTTCCCGATAGTTCAGCGCAGAACGAATCGTGCTAGTAACGGCGTTGAGGAGAGATTCTTGTTGTAATGCTCTTTTGAGTTCTTCGGTACGAGTTTTGAGGACGTTGTGGGTTTCTAAGGCTTGGTTAACGATCACCTTAAGTTCTTGAGCTTCCCAGGGTTTGGTTACATACTTAAACACCTGGCCTGAGTTGATCGCTTCAACTAAATCCTCAACGTCAGTATAACCCGTCAACAAAATCCGAATCGCATCCGGGTATTGAGTTGCGGCCACACTCAAGAGTTCAGTCCCACTCATTTGAGGCATTCGCTGATCAGAGATAATCACAGCAACGTCCTCTTCTTGGGCTAAAATTTCTAAAGCTTGGGGCGCACTGTCAGCTCTCAAGACTTTGTATGCTCGATAGAACGTTCGATAGAGCAGGTCTAGGTTGTCCGGTTCGTCGTCAACAACTAGAATTTTGGGTTTAGATTTCTTAAGGAAATTCATGCACCGCTCTCCTGCTGCAAAAGCGAATGATGTCAATGGTAAAGTAGAATACGGGGGGCAAGTGATCAGTAATCACAGTTGCCGGAGAATCGCAATTGAGTCAGCATAACGGCTTACATAGGTTTAGATATAACATTCTTGAGATTTTGGGAGTTTGTCTAAAATGCACCCAGATCAATCATATTCTGATCTCTTGTTTATTGGTATGAGACGGCAACAGATGACTTCTGAATCCCTTCAGCAGGACTGCATTTATTGGTTTTAAGATCCCTGAATTTCCCAGTGTACTCCAAACTGTTGACGGTCTGGCTCTATACTAAAAAAGTATCTGATTGAGTGAGCGTGTATCTTTGTCTTCATTTTACAGTGACTAACCAGATGATGGCTTGATTAGATTATCCTTTGTGATCGGTGCAATTCCATTGAGTAAATCTAAGATCAGTTAAAGTGTCATAGCATGAACTGAGAATTGTGAATCCATTCTTCTTAACCTCAAAGTCTCAAAATCCGCCTGTTTCTGGATATTCTCCCAATCCTTCTCATTTGAGTGTCCGGGTTGCTACATCGGCTGATTTACTAGGATTAACAGATGTTTTAGCCGAAAGCTTCCACTCGCGCATTGGCGTTCTCGGATGGATCTATCCGATTTTACGTTTAGGAATTTATGAAGATTTACGCAACCGTCTCGCCAATTCCCCAGATTATTATGTCTGTCTGGTTGCTGTGAGTTCAAGTTCTCCGGGGGGTTCAGTCAATCAGTCCCCGACCACCACGGATGTCTTAGTCGGAACGGTTGAAATGGGACTGCGATCGCCCAATGTTTGGATTGCTTCGCGATCACGTCAGTTCCCGTATTTGTCGAACCTGGCGGTTCATCCAGAGTATCGACGCTTGGGAGTCGCCCAACAATTACTCTCTCGCTGTGAGTTGATTGCCAAACAATGGGGATACTCTCAACTTTACCTCCACGTCCTAGAAGATAATCATCCGGCTAAACGATTGTACTTCAAAGCTGGTTATCGGCTAGCTGAAATTGATCGGGCTTGGAATTCCATGCTCTTTGGCCAGCCAAAACGACTCTTTATGCGGAAAACCCTCAAAACTTAAGGGGAGGTTTGTTGTTTTTGGGCAACTCGTAAGATCTGGCCGGCTAAAATCGCCGCACCAAATCCATTATCAATGTTCACGACTCCGACTCCCGCCGCACAGGAGTTTAACATCGTTAACAAGGGGGCTAAACCGTTTAAACTGGCTCCATAACCAACACTGGTGGGGACAGCAACAACCGGACAGTCGGCTAAACCTGCGACTACACTGGGTAATGCTCCCTCCATTCCCGCCACAACAATCAATACATCCGCCTCAGCGATTAAATGCCAATTACTCAACAAGCGGTGTACTCCGGCGACTCCGACATCCCAGAGCCGCTTGACGGGAAAGCCGCACAAATTTGCAGTCACGGCAGCTTCTTCGGCGACGGGTAAATCGGCGGTTCCGGCGGTTAAAATCGTAATCGTTCCCGATAATCGCGGGGGCGAAGTTGGCGAGGTGATCGCACAAATTCGAGCGGTGGGATAATAAACTAAATCTGGAATTGTAGCGGTTAATTTTTCATAGACATCAGCTTCAATGCGAGTTGCCATCACAGTCGGGTGATGTTGTCGCATCGCTTGGATAATTTCGATAATTTGTTCTGGGGTTTTACCTGGCCCCCAAATCACTTCGGGGAAGCCTGTTCTCAGCTTGCGATGGTGATCAATTCGAGCAAAATCTCCAACGGGTTCAAAGTCGAAATGTTTGATTTTTTGCAAGGCTTCTGTCGGACTCATGTAACCGTTGGCGACAGATTCGAGTAAATCTTGTAAAGCTTCTGGATTCATCTCAAAGTTTTGGGGATTATTTCAAAGTGTTTAATTATTCTTCAATTTTGAGTTCGTACAAATTCCAAAATGCACCGCCCAAGGGTGTATATTCTAAATTTTCAATCCGATCGCGAATCGCCTCAAATGAGAGTGGATTCACCATATATAAAAAGGGCAGTTCTTCGGCGATAATTTGTTGTGCTTGACCATAAAGTTCTTGGCGTTTTTCTTCATCTAACTCTTGAGATGCTTGTACATAAAGATCATCGATTTGTTGTTCCCAATCGGCAACTTTCCAACCGACAATATCTTCCTGTCCAGGTTGTGGGCCTTGATTGAAACTATGTAATCGTCCGTCAACTGACCAAATCACATAACCCCCATGAGGCTCAAACCCACCGGTAAAGCCACCCAAATAAGTCTCCCAGTTTCGATTTCTTAAGCGGTTTACATAGGCATTAAACTCTAAAGGCTGAGTATACACTTTAATTCCCAGTTTAGCCAAATCCTGAGTAATTTGGGTTGCCATTTGCGCTCTAATTTTGTTTCCGGAGGCAATCATTATTGTCCATTGAACGGGATTATCTTCTTGATCGACTAAGCGACCATTTTTGAGTTTAAATCCTTCCTGCGCGAGAATTTCTTTTGCCTTTTCTAAGTTAAATTCATAGGTTTTTAGTCCTTCTTCGGGAGATAAGTAGTAAGGACTTTGTACAGGAATCGGAGAATGTTTTAACGCCCCCAACCCCAAATAAATATTATTTTTCATCACCTCACGATTAATGGCATAATAAATCGCTTGTCGAAATTGTTTATTATTAAACCAACGAGATTTAACAGGTTGAACAAAAGGCTGATCCGTTGTAGCATTTCGGCCTTGATTGAGATTAAAAGCTAGGGAAACTGTTCCCGTATCTGGGCCAGAAGTATAAATTGTATATTTCCCTCGTTTTTCTTCGGGTTTCAAGAGTGGATACGCTTCGGGTTGAACATCTAAACTATCTAACGCCCCAGAGCGAAAATTGAGCAGTTGAGTATCGGTACTTTCCATGATTTGCCAAACAATTTGCTCAATATAGGGTTGTTCATTTCCCTGTTCATCTTGACGCCAATAGTAAGGATTTTTTTGTAAAATAACTCGCTGGTTCTGTGCATAACTTTCGAGACGATAGGCGCCATTTCCCACAATTTTATCGGGATCGGTATCGGTTCCCCAAGTGCTGAGAAATACGGGATTTCCGTCTTCATCAAGGGTGTTAACCGATTCAGCTAAGGCATGAGCAGGTAAAATCGGTAAACCGCCTGCATAGCGCAAAAAAGGTGCAAAAGGTTCTGGAACCGAAAATTCTACCCGGCGATCATCGAGCTTTTTAACGGTGGGAAATTGACCAGTTTCTCCCACTCGCAAAATATCAGCGGCTCCACTGGGAATTTTTTCGTTGAGATAGATTTGATTGTAGGTAAAAATAATATCATCAACGGTCATATCTTCTCCGTCAGACCACTTTAAATTGTCTCGCAATGTAATCACAATTTTTTGGCCATCAGCAGAAACTTCCCAAGATTCAGCAAGGCTAGGTTCGAGTTCACTTGTGTAGGGATTTTCTCGTAATAATGAGTCGTAAATATAGCCAAAAACACTATAAGCTGAACTATTAAGGGGGTAATTAAAGGTTGCAGGCCCGCTCGGGGTGGGAACGACTAAACGAGAAGGAAGGGTTGATTTTGCAGGGCCACAGGCGGAAAGCGTGATCGCTAAAACGACTGTGATCGTGATGCTGAGTCCACGACGCCAAATCTGGATGAGAGGATCTTTCATAACTTGCACTAACTTCAATTCAATTAAGCTTCTAACAAGGCGACAGCATAAGCGGCTATTCCTTCTTCTCGTCCCACTGGGCCTAATTTTTCGTTGGTTGTGGCTTTGATCCCGACTTGTTCAGGTTCGATCTGAAGAACTTGGGAAATGCGATCACGCATTGCTGAAATGTGAGGTTTTAGCTTAGGCTGTTCGGCCACGACGACAGAATCAATATTTCCCACTTTCCAACCCCGTTGCTGAATCATTTGATGGACTTGAGCGAGTAGAACTAAACTATCTGCACCTGTCCATTTTTCATCGGTTGGCGGAAAGTAGAGTCCGATATCACCGAGACTGAGTGCGCCTAACATTGCGTCCATGATAGCGTGTGTCAACACATCTGCATCGCTGTTTCCGAGGAGTCCGCGTTCGTGTTTGATATGAACTCCACCCAAAATTAATGGCCGTCCCTCTACTAGACGGTGGATATCATAGCCGTTACCGATCCGAATATTCATGGCTGGTATCAATCTATCGCTTCTTTACAATAGTTCATTATCGGATGAGCAGGTTCAGACTGGTTACTGTTGACCCAAAAATTAGGAGTCTAGTTTGTTGTGGGGCTGTAGCGTAGTCCCGATGCCCCCACTTTTAGCGGTTGTAAAAAAATGTTGCAGGTTTTAGGTCTATATGTTAAGTTATGTATAGGTGACAGAAACAAAAAAAAAGGAGTCTTTAGACATGGAAAACCAAGAAGCTAAATTTGGATTTACAGAGTTTGCAGAGACTTGGAATGGCCGTCTGGCTATGTTAGGTTTTGTAATCGGACTTGCAACCGAATACCTAACTGGACAAGGCATTCTTTCTCAAATCGGCATAATGTAAGCGATTCACTGAAGTCAGTTGAATTGTTTAGTGCTGCCATACATAATAGTTGAGCTATAGTTGATCAGGTTTCCGAGAGCAATGCTTCGGGAGCCTTTAGTTTTGATATTAATAAAATAAACACAAAAAAATCCTCAGAACTAGAGAGTAGGAGGATGTTTAAAATGTAATTTAAAATCGATGATCAAAACCGAAGTCTATTTTTTAAATCTTTTTTTCATTTATCGCAAACTAGAGCTTTCAGGAAGATAAAATTTGTACCAGCCTAACAACCCACACAAAATCAAGATTTGAACACTCCAATGGGTAAATGCAAATCCCCACACAAAACAAATAAGTCCAGTTAATCCCGCTAAAATAAACAGTATATCTTCGGACGTTTGTAAATAGATCCAGACGGAACACAGTGTAAAAGCGAGTAAAAGTATATAAACCCCAGGCATAGTTGACACCTCCTTGGGAATCTGTAGATAGTCACCTGGTTTGGATAGACTATCTTTACTATATATTTAAAGGTAAAGGTAAAACATCTCGAACTGACTAAATCAATCAATATTGTTACAAAACTTGATACTGAAGCTTACAAAACTTGATATTTTAGAGGAAAATTGACATCAAAAACAATAAAAATTTAGTGGCTCTATATTCGGTGTCAAAATAATAATTTTGGATAGAGTTGAATGGTGATGTCAAACTCTGCCCCCATCTAAAATTTGAGTCACTAAATTCCCTAAACTCAGAGGATCAAAGGGTTTAGTGATCACTCCACTCACTCCTAACTCCGCAAATTTTCGGTGTTGATGAGTTTGTACTTGCGCTGTTAGTAAAATCACAGGAATATGTTGAGTTTTGGGGTCAGCCAGAAGCTTTTGAAATGTCATCAGTCCATCCCATTCTGGCATCATTACATCAAGCAAAATAGCGTCTGGTTGTTCTTCACGGGCAAGGAATAGTCCTTCCTGACCTGATGAAGCTGTAATCACTCGCCACGCTAAAAGATATTCTAAAGTGATTTGGGCAACTTCGCGAATATCGTCTTCATCATCAATGAGTAAAATGTATTTAGTCATTTTGTTCACAAGTTCTAGAATTCTATACACCGAAAGGAATAAGGTATTGATTATATCTATTGCAATCATTGGGCTGAAAATTTTGGCATAGACCTCGTAAGATTTTACACATTTGTTTAGACCATTAACGAGAATTGATTAAGGGTTGCAGTGACCTGTCTAGATTGAAGTAATCATCAACAACAATGGACTAAAAGTTGCAGGTGGACAATCCCAAAGTTTACTCAAATTTGACTCTGGTGAGTCGCCCTATCCTAAAACTGCATCGATTTGATTCAAATATTCGATTTTTTTCTTGAATTTTATCAACATTTCCGAGAAAATGTAATTAATCTATAGATTCAGTGAAACTGAACAAAACTACTCAGGGGTAGGAGATCAAGTTTCGGCTAGAACCCTAAAAAACGAGAAAAAGTTCAAAGGGGATTTCTATTCTTCAGAGGGTTATGCTCGGGGACACTATTTGAGAACGAGTCATTTCACATTCAAGGTAGGGTATGAACAACGGAACTAAAAATCAGTCTCAAGAACTTCTCCTCAATATCAGCTATGAGGAATTTAACTTTGAACGATGGGCGCAAGCCGTAAAACCTCAGCTAATAGCAGCTTTGCGAGGCAATTTTACGACAACACTTCAACCCTGGAAGCAGGTTCAGCAGAAAAAAGACTGATGGGTTTCAAACCTTCTGCATTATAAAATTTATTTGATTAAAAAAACGTATTAAACCATTTGGATCTTCTAGAGTGATAACGATCAATTAATATCAAACAAAGCTGATGAATTTTTTCGCAGCACAGCTTATATTAAATAACTCGTTAACAATCCACTCTGGAAGATCCCTTTTTTTGAAACCAATACTGAAATTTGACCAAGTATGTTCACACCTTTTTAGTGTTTTTTCACCTGGAAAACTGGGTAAAATCGAGAGGGTCAGATGATTGATCGGGAGATTTTTATTTGGAGTAAGCTAAATTTTCAGGGTCACAGAATTGCTTTTGAGGACTCTCAAAATATTTGCCTATAACGAATTTTAAAATAATCTTTTACTGAGTGATCATACAGAGTCTAGGAGATCCAAAAAGTTCTGCTGAGAGATTTGCCTTCTTGAATCAAAGACCTAAGATAGATTCTAAACACCGAGAAAACGTGATATAGTTTCGTTCGTATTTTACCTCTGTATAAATCCACACCCGTATCAGCCCTCCTACGCGGAATTGCCAGAATGACAACAACTGCAACTCAACCCCTCTCCTTTGAACAACGCCTCGACGCCTCCCCCATTACCCCTGTGATGTGGCTACTCTGGGCATTATCGGCGGGACTCATCGCTTTAGATGGCTTTGATTTTTTTATCATTGGTGTCGCCCTTCCCTTTCTACAGCGAGACTTTAACTTGGGTTCTACGCAGATCGGGGCGGTAGCAGTGGCGGCGATCGCCGGATCAATGGTTGGTGCCTTCACCCTCGGCCCAATTACGGATAAACTTGGACGTCAACTGATGTTGATGGTGGATGTCGCCATTTTTGTCTTCGCAACAGCAGGAACCGCCCTGGCTTGGGATGCGACTTCATTAATTTTCTTTCGGTTTCTCGTGGGTGTCGGAATTGGGGCGGACTATCCGATCAGCGTGTCTTATATTACCGAAAATGTTCCCTCTCGGTTGCGAGGTCGGATGGTAATTGGTGCGTTTACATTTCAAGCCGTCGGTGCGCTTTTGGGCGCTGTTACCGGACTAACGGTGATTCATATTTTTCAAATTGTTTATCCTGACTCGCCTTTACCCATGATTCAATATGCGTGGCGTTGGATGTTGGGAGTCGGATTAATTTTAGCGATCGCAGTCGGTGTTTTACGGATTAGTTTCTTACTTGAAAGTCCGCTTTATCATATCAATCGAGAAGAATACGATGAAGCCTCAAAAGCTGCCTCTACATTACTCGATGAACCGATTAATATTACCCCAGAAACTGATCCTCCCAAGCAAGAATCTCGTTTATCTTATTCTGCTTTATTTTCCTGGCAATATTTGCGCCGGACAATATTAGCGTCTGTTCCTTGGTTTTTACAAGATATTGCGACTTATGGAATTGGGATTTTTACCCCGACAATTATTGGGGCTTTGGCGTTTGCAGGGAAAGAAAGCTTTATCGCTAGAGAAAAGGCTTCAGCAATGGGATCGGCTTTTGTTGATATCTTTTTAATTGTTGGCTTTCTAATTGCCGTGCTATTAATTGAGCGGGTCGGACGAATTCGCCTGCAAGTGATCGGCTTTATTGGAATGGCTGTCGGCTTATTAATATTGGCTGCTTCTAATACTTTGTCTTTAAGTCCAGGAACAAGTATTATTTTGGTTTTTGTGGGTTTCTTTGTGTTTAATTTAATGATGAATTCTGGCCCAAACTCAACTACATTTCTGTTATCGGGTGAAGTATTTCCGACTTCTATTCGGGCGAGTGGTGCGGGCTTTGCGGCTGCTTTTGCTAAAGCGGGTGCGGTTATCGGTGCGTTTACATTACCGATTTTACAGCATTCAGTCGGTGTTCCTGTGTTGCTATTTTTACTGGCTTTAATTTGTCTGTTTGCAGCCGCTTTAACCTATCTCTTTCGGGTGGAAACGAGAGAAAGATATTTGGACTCTGTTGAAGTAAAATAGGTTAATGTTGTTCAACAAGTTCAGTTAAACTGACGATTCGATAATTCTTTTGAGTTAATTCCAACAACAGTTTCTCCAATGCTAAAACTGTATTTTTAGATCTTCGCATTGAACCTCCATGCAGCACTAAAATGGCTCCTGGAAATACAAATTGAGAGACATAACTCACTGTAAAGAGCGGGTTTTCTGTTAACATATAAGTGTCAAGTGGAATCATCGAAGCAAGAGCAAACTGACGATTGTATTCTTCGGTTTCAGAAAGTTTTAGTAAAGATTGAAGCATGGTTGGATTGTAACGACCTCGCCCGGGTCTAAACCATTTAATTTTGGCTTCTGTTTCTTCTGTTAATTCTTGATGGGCTTTCAACAATTCTTCTTCAAATTCTTCAGGTTCTAAGTCAGCATGGGTACGGTCAAAAACACCATGATTGCCAATTTCATGCTGTTGGTCTAAAATGTTAATGATTGCATCTTTTTTTTCCATCAAATAACTTGTGGTTAGGAAAAATGTTGCTTTTGCTTGTTGTTCAACTGTTGTGACTTTTTGGTTGTGTTGACCAATTGCATCTAAAATTAATTGAGTTGAGGTATCCCCAACATCATCAATGGTGAGTGCAATGACAGGTTTAACCGTAGGCTGATAAAACAAAGCGTCTGGGAAAGCTTGGGCGACAAAAGAAGCGAGAGGTTGAGTTAGAGAAAACATCATGAATTAATGTAAGTATAGGACAAAATATCTAAAACAAGTTCAAAACAATAGGGAAAGTTTAATCAAGTCATTGATCTAAAACTCAAAATCATCAACTCTAACCAGTTTGTTGATCCCGTCTAAAACATATAACCAGACGAAAACAATCAATCCATGAATGATCACAATTCCCCACAAAGAACCTGTTAGTCTATAAACAAATGCACAGGTTAGTCCGAGAAATCCGGCTAAAATTAAAAATATCGGATTCCAAAAGGTTGGGTTTCCTTCGGGGTAAAATATTAAAGCATTTAAGGGATGATAGATTATAAATAACCCCAAACTAAACAACATCCAAAATACCCAAGTTTTCAGAGAAACTGCTTCTAAAGGATGAGGAATGAGAAAGACTCGAAAGACTATTTCCTCAACCAACGCCGGGAAAAAAAACAGCTTGACGATATTACTGAATACCGCCCCAGGCGATACGGCTAACGCCACGCTACGCGATCGCAAACAGGGGTTAAACTGCAAAAATCCCGAGAAAAATCCCAGGGGAAGCGCGACTAATCCATAAACCAATAAACTAATCAGTACAACTCGCCAATCTTGTCCAGTGAGTGGGGTTAAGATCGCCTGAATAAGTCGTTGAATAATAATCATTTTAGGAAGGAATACGGAAAACTGTTTTCAATTCTCGGGATTCAGTTACCTCAAATCAAAAACATGATAGCCCCAAGCAGGTAAGTCTAAATATAAACCAGAGGATAATAATTCATCTCCTTGACGTTCATAATAAGTCGAACTCATTAAGTCTTTGAGTTTACAGGTTCGATTTTTGAAATCATCAAAAGGAAGTTGCAAATAACATTGTCCAGAATAAGACGAATAATTAACAGCAATTAATAAGCGTTGTTCATCACTTTGCCAAGTAAAAGCAATGAAATTTTTATAGGTAAAATTATTTTCCCAAGCGTTATGACAGTCAAGCAATTGCCAGGTTCCTTGTCGCAAAACAGGTAAACGCAAACAAGTCAATAAGTGATGATAAAAAGAGGCTAAGTTTGCATCTGTTAATTGTTTTGGTCCTCGACCCAGATGCACCGATATTTTCTGGGTAAAACCCTGTAACTGTCCTTCATGGAAAAAACGCAAACCCGGACAAAAATAAGTTAAGATAGCAGCAGCTTGATGAACACCAGATGCAAATGTTGCAGCCGCCCGAGATTCATCATGATTTTCAAGAAACCGGACTAATTTACTTTGATAATGAATATCAGCCCAGAAATGTTTAAAGACCGGATCAGCTTGTTTTTCAAGTAAGCGATCATACAGTTTTTTATCATAAGTAAAATCAAATCCTTGTTGTTGTAATCTCCATTCCATATCCCAATAAACTTCCGCCATAAACACAAAATCTTGAGATTGCTTTCGTACCTGACGAATAGCTTCTGGCCAAAATAATTCTGTTGTCATTCCCCAAGTTTGTTCAAAGATTTCAGGAAGAATTAACATCGCCATATCACAGCGAACTCCATCACAAAGTTGAGCAACTTTTAATAATTCTGCTAACATTGCTTGAGGAACAGCCGGATTGTTATAATTGAGTTGTAAAGTATCCGGCCAACCGGGAAAATAGGGATCACGTCCATGAGCAAAAACTCGATTTTCTCCAGCTAAGGGAATCTGCACATAATTAAGCGGTTCTCGTTGCAGATCATTAAGAGTCGCAAAGATGTAAAAATCAGAATGTTCTTCAACCCAAGGACTATCGGGTGCGGTATGATTGGGAACAAAGTCAAGCATAAGTTTGATTTCTCGTTGATGAAGACGCTTTTTTAACCGTAATAACGCTTCATTTCCTCCGAGAATTTCACTCACTTGATAACGGGTAATGGCAAAACAAGATCCACAGATATCTTCTTCTTGTAAATCACTTAAAAGTTCTTCGTATTCTCTCCGCCAGTCCGGGTGAGAACGAGAAACATTACGTCCTAAAACTCCGGTTTCCCAAACGCCTAACAAGTAAACCCAATTAAACCCCAGATTGACCCATTGATCGAGTTCACTATCCGGAAAATCATCTAAAGTCGCAAAACGGTTTAATTGATTAGAAAGCTGTCTGAGTCGAACACGAGTGTTGACTTGATAGAGAGTGGGATAGAAAGGGGAGTTCATCATGAAATTATTTAGGTTGATGTAATCGCAGTTTAACAATAAACCTCACCCCAAGCAAATCCATTCTCCCCTATATTTTAGTCTGTGATTTAACAATAACAATTCAGTTTAACAAAACGGCGTAAGACGATTCTTTAAACGTAAATGTTTCTAATGCTTGGCTTGTTAAAGGTTGAGCCATACTGGGTTGGCTAAAAAAGAGGAGACTTACAATCGTGATCCCGATTCTGAGCAAAGACGATGAATTTTTGTGCATTTTTCACTCCTACAAATACCTAGAATTAATCTGTGATACTCTATGAAAGTATGAGGTTTAATGGGTCTGGTTAAACAAATCTAAAACCTGACGACAAAATGATTTTAGTCGCGCCGCTGATTCAGGCTTCGGTTGAGTTGTCCCTTCAAAACTCCACTTGTCCACCGTTGAGACTTTCCATTGTTGTCCGGTATGATCATATCCGGCTGCTTCAACCCCAATCGCTCGCCGATATCCTTCTAAGGGATCTTGATAGAAGCGAATTTGAATCAAAATAGAGCGACTCTGCATCAAACGACTTCTTCCCGGAAAATGGAAGCCAATGTCAATCGAGTCTGGATCAACCCATTCTCGTGTATCGGGATCATTCATCCAAGGTTTGAGATCCACTCGAATATCGGGAAACTGGGCTTTGAATAAATTGACGACAGATGCAATTTTGCTCGCGACTTCAACGTTATTTGCTTGTTCGGCTGCATTCACAACATCATTCTCCTTACACGATCTACAATCTGACTCTATCGGGTTACTCAGTTTAATTACTTATGTTAACCATAGACTCAGGGTAAGAAAGGAGAAATCTGCTACAACTCCTCACTGATGTCAAGAAATGCTCAAAATTCTCTGAACCATTCACAGATAATACGTCAGGGGTGGACTGTGAAGACTCCGTGAGTCAAGATATAATTTCCACTAGGCACGATGCGACTGATGACCCTTTAGATTAGCTAGGTTTGTGCCTTGAGGAACTTCTTACCGTTAGAAAGACTCAAAATTACTGAGCTTGCCATCTGTTGTGAGTAGCAATAAGTTTCTCAGCTTGGAGACTGTAATTAAATGACCAAACTTTTCCGCAATCCCATTGATCTGCACATCAACTCGAAACTTCGCACATCCATCCTGGTCAGTGTTTGTTCTATGATAGCGGCGATCGCTGGAATTGTCCCCGATCTGACGATGCTACCGTCTACAACCCTGACTCAGACTGCATCGGCTCAGTCTCGTCAGGAATTCAGTGATGGGGAAATTGTCAACTATGCTCGTGCGGTACTAGCCATTGAACCCAAACGTCAACAGACATACGACGAAATTCGACAAATTGTTGGTGATACGGTGCCGATGGTGGTTTGTAGCGAAACGCGCAGTCTCAACCGCTTGAACCAAGATGTTCGGGTGTTAGCAACTAATTACTGCTCTCACGCCAAAAAAATGATAGAAGATAACAATCTGACCGTTTCGAGATTCAACGAAATTACCCGTCAACAACAAACCAATGCTCAACTTCAACAACGAATTCAGGGAGCATTGCTGCAACTTCAACAACCCTCTGGAAACTAACCGACTTGATTTTGATCACTTTATGTATCCATTTGCTATAGCGCATTCACTATGAATACTCACACTCAACTGTTCTCTCGTTCCTTCTCTCAAGTCCTCTCAAAAGCTGTAGGCGTTAGTCTTCTTTCTATTGTTAGCTTGCTGAGTGGGTTGACTCCGACTCTGAGCGAGCAATCTCCTCGCTTAGGTTTAAGTGCGGTTCACGCTCAAGCCAATCCTAATTTCACCAATGAAGAAATCACCAATTATGCTCGTGTGGTTCTCGCACTAGAATCGAGAAGACATCAGGTGTTTAATGAGATTAAAAAAGTCATGGGGGAAGTTCCTCGGATTGTTTGTGACCAACCCAGTAGTATTAACGCCCTTCCTGGAAATGCACCCCAACTCGCTGTTAGCTATTGTGATCAAGCGAAGCAAATTATTGAGGCTAGGGGTTTAACGTTGACTCGATTTAACGAGATTACCCTTCGTCAACAAAGTGATCCTCAATTTAGGCAAAGAATTCAAGCTGAAATCTCTAAACTGTTAGAGTCCCCGAATCCATAATCTCCCTGGGTCGCCAGTCTAGCCTAAACGCTATCCAAAACCCGGTTAACCTCGGGTTCGGGTAATATCAATTTGGATTTGTCCCCCAAAATCAGGAATGGGAGGATTGGGTTTGGTCAGTTGGACTCTAACTTGTTGAACAAGAGGCTGTTGTAACAACGCTTGAGCAATTTCACTCGCCAAGCGTTCTACTAAGGCAAATTTACAGGTTTTGATCTGTTTCTCGACAATAGCGATCGCTTCTCGATAGTCTAATGTATCTTCAATGGCATCGCTTTGTCCGGATTTTGTTAAATCTAACCCCAAGGTTAGATCGACCTCAAACCACTGACCTAGCGTTTGTTCTTCCGGTAAATAGCCCGTGTAACCATAGCAGCGAATTTGGCGAATGTGAATGGCATCCATGAATTTAATCTAATGTTTTGAATCTAATGTTTCCCAAGACATTGAAATTATGCTATAGTTTACTAATATATGGGTATGTAGCTCAGTGGATAGAGCATCAGATTCCGGTTCTGAGGGTCGGGGGTTCGAGTCCCTCCATGCTCGTTAGTTTTAAAACCAGACCTTAGTGTTGTTACAGCGATTTAGTTGTATCGTTAGATAGTGGTCGCGCTAATTACCACATATCTTGATCAAAAAATCGTCGATTTTGACCAATGTATTTCGCTTGATAGATCGGCATTTTAAGGTTCTCTAACATTATTCAACTTCAAGAATCAACTCATAATTTATAGGATCTTTAGCATCAGAAACCACAATAATTTCATAGTAACCTGTATCTTCTAATTGTCCTGACCAACTCTGAAGTCGAGCATCTTCGATAATAATCTTAGCGTTTTTTCGACGACTCGGAGTATAGAGAGAAAGAAAAGTAGATTTCTGAGGAACTTCTAACTTAATCCGTAAATTTTGCTGACGTTTTAACCACGCAACAAAAGCTTTCCCTTCTCCCGGTTGTAAGATACCTTGCAGCACTTTTCGACTGGCATTTTCATCAAATTGAACTTCTTTTAAATTCTGCCCTTGTTGTAACATCTTTAATTCATCTGCGGTTAACGCTTGCCAAACCTGACCGATAGGCAAGTCAATTAAATTTTCACCGCGAGGTTGTTCAGGAAACAAGTAAAAAAATCGCGCATCAGATAAATCTTCTAAAGCCCGACTACTTAAATTTAACGCATTAACTTCCTTCGCCCATTTTTTAATATTATCGGCACTATATTGTCCTAACTGACTCCGAGATTCATCACTAATAACAGTGAGCCGATTTAAGACATCATAAGCCGTTTTATCCCATCGTTTGCGCCAGGAAGCATCAGCAGGATCTTGAGTTAACATTCTGCCCTTTTGAGAGGGATAACGATTATAAAATTCTTCATTAACCAATTCAATAAAATACCGATAATCGACCCCCAATTCTTGACGGCGATTTTGGATATATTCTTGACGTTGGAGTTCTCCCATCGCACTAAATCCACCATCATTAGACCTTGAGAGATGATTGATAAAATAAAATCCTCCAATCCAACCCACTCCCCCCATAAGAACCATAGAAATTGTCACTAGCAATACTGTTGTCCAAGTTGAAGATAAATTCCCCGGAAACTTCAGCTTTGGATATGAGGTTTTTTGCAGCGTTGTATTGGGAGTCGCCGCAATTGGAATGGGAATTTGGGCTTCTACCGGGGGAGGCTGCGTCAACACAGGAGATGATCGGATTTCCATCTCCGGTGGGGCTTGTGTGGGAATAGAAGGAAGCATAGGCGTATCATTGAGTGCTTGTAGAACTTGGGAGGCATGGGAATAGCGCTCGCCCGGCTTGTGAGCTAACATTTTATCTAAAATTGCCGCTAATTTCGGACTGACTGAGGTTTGCGATCGCCAATTCCAAGTAAGATGATAGCTATCAATCAGGTGTTGAGGTTCTTTTCCCGTCAACAAAACCACCACCGTCGCCGCCAAACTATACAAATCACTGTGAGGAGATACAATTCCCATCTGCATTTGTTCTTCCGGGGCGTAACCGACTTTTCCCAAACGAGTCGCAGGAGTTGGGGGAAGATGACGCACACCCAACTCAGAATCAACTTTAGCTTTGATTTGTTTGACCCCGCCAAAATCAATCAAAACAGGTAATCCATCCGTCTGACGACGAATCACATTATCGGGTGAGATATCGCGATGAACAACACCATGAGAGTGAATGTATTCCAGCACAGGTAACAATTGCAACATCAGTTGTGTGACTTCAAGTTCACTGAAGCGAGTTCCCTGATTTTTATATTGGGTGCTCAGTTCGCGATAAGTTAAACCTTTAACATAATCTTGGACAACAAATAAATAGCCTTTACCGTTAATTTTTTCGCGGAATAGTTCTCGAAAACAAGGAATTTGGGGATGTTGGAGTTGATAAAGGATTTGGGCTTCTCGTTCAAAGAGTTCTTGAGACTTTTGCAAGCTATAACTTCCTTGAACTTGGGGGGCGAACTCCTTCAACACACACAGTTCGTTAAACCGATGCTGATCTTCTGCTAAGTAGGTACGCCCAAATCCACCATGCCCTAACTGGCGCATAATGTGATAGTGGTTTCGCAGAATTTGGCCCGGATAAATGGAGGTACTCATGGATTTGAGGGGTTAAACTCAGGGTTCAAGTTGAGTGGGGTGCAGGTATTGGTGAGACTTCAGTCGAGTTGAGAAGTTAATTCAAGAGATGAGACTGCCGAATTTACAGTTAAGGTGACTCAAGAGGGTTCTCTGGTATTTTAAGCCTTATTAGCCATCTTTTGACGGGTCGCGGGGTCAAGCCACGAACAATCAATCAACGACAAGAGATTTATTCAATATTTACAACTACCCCTCTTGGATTTTACACAAGCTACTGGTTTTCTGGGGTTTAGGCTCTCTATATTGAGACAGTACGAACTCAAACCCCCTTCTCAATCAGATTTGGGAGTGTTGACTGTATTGATTCAATCTTAAGAACTTGAGAATCTCAATGACAAAAACGCCATGTATCGCTTCTATTGCAGCTATGATCGGGGCTTTAGCCTTTCCCGGTGTGAGCGCTTTACCGAGTCAAGCGGCTTTATTAGTCGGGAATACAGAAGGAAATAATATTCTTCTATTTGATGAACAGAAGGGCGAATTTTTGGGTGAATTTATCACACCGGGAAGTGGGGGATTGGTTTCTCCAGATGACTTAAATTTTGGCCCCGATGGCAACCTCTATGTTACCAGTGGAACAACTCCGGAAACTTCGTCTATCCTCCGTTACGATGGAATGACCGGAGAATTTATTGATGTCTTCGCAGCCGGTAACGGCTTATTACGGCCCTATGGGGCAGCGTTTGGGCCAGATGGCTACCTCTATGTCAGCAGTTTTTTGAGTGACGAAATTCTCCGTTTTGATAGCGCTGGAGAATTTATTGATGTCTTCGCCTCCGGTAACGGTCTACCAGGCGGGTTAAACGGGCCGAATGATTTGTTGTTTGCGCCCGATGGCAGCCTTTATGTGACGACTCAGGGGAGTGTTGCAACCAATGGTGAGGCTGACTTTAGTGCAGGTCTTCCCAGCCAGGTGTTGCGCTTTGATATTACCACACAAACCTCGATGGTATTTGCCGAACCGACCCCCTCACCCGATGGTTTTGGGTTTGTCAGTTTATTGGGGTTAGCGTTGGGGTTTGAGGGGGATTTATTTGTCAGTGATTTTGCCAATGATATTCGCCGCTATGATCTAGAAACGGGTAATTTAGTCAGTGTTTTACCCACGAACTACACAGGAACAATCCCGAGTAATAATTTTATCGGAAATTTAACCTTTGACCCCAACAACATCCTGTATACCGTCGGTTTTGACTTTACCAATAATAATTTTGGAGCAATTCTGCGCTACGATGGCATTAGTGGAGAACCGTTGCCTTCGGCTGGAAATACCAGTGCAGTTTTTGTTTCGACTAATGATAAGTTACTCCGTCCGATTGGGATCGCTTTTACCCCACAGATTCCTCCGAAAACCGTACCTGAACCGTTTTCTGTGTTAGGTTTGCTAGCAGTTGGAGTTTGGGGAGTTCAGACTAAACTCCGCCGATAATCATTTTTGAATCCTGAATAAATTCTACAACACATTAGCCCTCAGCAATCGCCGGGGGTTTCTTTGATCGAGACACCCGCCTCGCGCCTCAAAATCAATCCGACTATTACTCGACTGCCTCTGGGCGCTACACTGTAAAGAGTAGTCCTTAAAGATATCAATGAGTTCAAAACAGAAATGATTTAGCTTTAATCAAATAAATTTCTGATAGAAGATCAGCATATTCAAATTAATAGATAGCCAGACCTTCTATTTAACCTATTAAGCAAAATGTTATCAAGTTTTCTTGATAAAAGTTAAATCTTCTTCTAGATAGGATATTCTAATGCAACTCAAACTCTGGTAAATTAAAATCAGGATTTCCATCTTTTTATCGATTCCGACCTAACCCTCTATATTTTATTCCATTGACTGGAAACTCTTTTTAAGATTTAATCTGCTTTTCGCTATCGTTTCTTGAAATTGTACCAATAATATGAAATACTTAAATATTTGCTACCGAAGGGAAGCAGGGGAAGTGAGGAAAATGATCGGTAGGATTATTTTCAAAATTTCATCTAAATTTTTAAACTCTAGTTTAACCAATTATTTTTAACAATTAACTTAAAAACCATGAACAAAAATAAAGCTTTTCAATCTAAAACCAGAAACAAAATACATCATCCCATCCATCGATTAATCTCTAAATTGAGAGGTACATCCCAGAAGCAAAAAATTCAAAAACTCAAACTCTCCTATCACCAGATTCTAACAAAAACTTCTACTCGTCAACAAAAGTCTTCTAAAATAGAAGAAGAACTTAAATATACTGAAAAAATATTACGACATAGAGCCGAACAAGAACAATTAACTATCGCCATAACAAATCGCATTCATCAATCACTCAATCTTCAGGAAAAACTTAATATCACCGTCATCAAAGTTCGAGAGTTTCTCAAATGTGATCGGGTGATTATTTATCAGTTTAATCAAAAATGTGGGGGAACTGTCATTGCCGAATCTCTTGGCGAAACAGAGATCTCAATGCTCAATATTGTGATTGATAATCACTCTTTTCAAGAACTCTATATTCAACTTTATCAGCAAGGAGAGATTCAAGCCGTTTCTGATGTTTATACCGCCAAACTTAATCCCGATTATATTGACTTACTAGCAAAATTTAAAGTCAGAGCAAACTTAGGGATTCCTATTGTTAAAGACAGCAAATTATGGGGATTATTAGTAGCTCAAAACTGCAATAATTCCCGAGAGTGGAAATCGTTAGAAATTAGCTTTCTCAAGCAACTCACAACTCAAGTCGCCATTGCGATTCAACAATCTGAACTCTATCAACAAGTACAACAGGAAATTGCCCGACGTACTCAGGTAGAAACCACATTACAGCAAAAAATTGAACGAGAAAAACTATTAACCAAAACGGCTCAACGGATTCGTCAATCTCTTGATTTAGATGAAATTCTCAATACGACTGTCAGAGAAGTTAGACAACTTTTGCAAGCAGATCGAACCGTTATTTTTCGCTTTAAACCTGACTGGAGTGGTGTTGTATCTGTAGAGTCTGTCATTACTCCTGAGTTATCAATTTTAAATACAAATATTTATGATCCTTGCTTTTCAAAAACCTATATTGAACAATATAACCAGGGTAGAATTCGAGCCATAGAAGATATTAATCAAGCACATTTAAGTCAATGTTATCTAGATTTATTAACTCAGTTTCAAGTGAGGGCTAATCTCGTTGTTCCTATTTTACAAGGAAAACACTTATGGGGATTATTAATTGCTCATCAATGTACTCAACCGAGACAATGGAAAACCCATGAAACTGAGTTACTCGAACAACTCGCAACTCAAGTCGGAATAGCAATTTCTCAAAGTCAACTCTACGAACAAACGCGACGTCAAGCTCAACGAGAACAAGCTCTTAATCAAGTTATTCAAGCAATTCGTACCTCTTTAGACTTACAAACTGTCTTCTCAACCGCAGCCGAAGAAGTGTGTAAATTACTTCAAGCCGAACGAACTGTAATTGCTCGCTATTTGATCGGAGAAAAACTCTGGTGTAATGTTGCTGATTATCATCAATCTCCAGATTTACCCAGTGTATTGGGTTTAAAAATTTCAGATCAAAATAATAAAACTACAGCTCGGCTCAAAAATTTGGAAATCTTTCAAATTGAGGAAAAAACTGATTTTTGTGATCAATATGCTGGTATTTATCCAGGATATTTATTAATGATTCCTTTGCACTTAAGTTCGATCATTTGGGGAAGTTTAGGGTTAGTAAGAAACAAGTCTTATGACTGTTGGCAAACCTGGGAAATCGAGTTAGCCAGTGCTGTTGCTGATCAATTAGCAATTGCGATTCAACAATCTGAACTTTATCAACAACTCGAACAATTAGCAATACTTGATGGCTTGACTAAAATTGCTAACCGTCGATATTTTGATCAATATTTAGATCAAGAATGGAAGCGAGCGCAACGAGAACAGCATTCATTATCATTGCTATTACTTGATGTTGATCATTTTAAACTTTATAATGATACCTACGGACATCAAGCTGGAGATGAATGTTTGCAAAAAGTTGCAAAAGCGATTCAGGAAACTCTAAAACGTTCTAGCGATTTAGTCGCTCGTTATGGAGGTGAAGAATTTGTGATCCTTTTACCCAATACAGCAGCTAAAGGCGCAATACAAATTGCACAAGATGTTCATGATAGTATTCAACAGTTAGCGATTGAACATTCTCGCTCATCGGTTAATCAGTTTGTCACCGTTAGTATTGGGATTTCAACGATAATTCCCCAGCCCTTTAGTCGCTTTGAAGTATTAGTAAGTAGAGCAGATAAAGCCCTCTACAAAGCCAAACAGCAACGCAATACTTTCTGCTTATATTGTTGAACTTTTTCTGAACAAAACGAGTGAGTCTAAATTCCAGTCTTCCCAAAACTTTACTAAATCTTTACAAAAAGAACCCTGACACCAGAAAAGTTGAAGATTGAGTAAAAGATCCTTTAGTTTGTTGCATTGTGTAAAGATTATTAGTTATACATAAATATAGAAAGGAAAGTTAGAAATACAACAAATAACTTTCAAATTATTGATCACTTTAAAGTCAGGGCGCTCTCCTATGAAACCCTATCAATGTGAGAGTAAACAATGAATCTGAGTAACGTTTTAAAGCAATCTACTTTGACTACTATTACAATTTTAGCAGTCGCTTTTCCGCAAACTGAGATGATGATGACAAACTTCTCTTTAGTCGGTAATCTGGCATATCATCTTGATGATTCATTGGAACTTGATAATAAACAGTTCGATGTATTGAATCAAGAATCAGGCACAATAAAAAGTGTAGAAAATAAAGATCCCAAATCCCCCCCCTCAAGGGGTGACAGTAAGCCTGAAAATCAGAGATGATTAGAGTTATCGTCAATCTCGGTTCCCAAAAACTCCTCAACAAATAACCCTATTCGTTGATGGTTAATCATGATTTTTACCTAGACGATAGAAAAAGAATTGAAACTTTTAATTCTCTCCTCTAGATGAAATCAGAAACCAGAAATAGATTGATTGTTTTAGATTGATTGACTGCACTTTTGAATCCAGATTTTGGCTAAAAATTAAACTTTTTACGTTCTTGTTGAGTTTGAATAAGTTGCTGTTCTAATGTTTGCCAATCTTCTTGTTCGATGATGTCAATAAATTGATCAAGACGACTCCGATAAGCCTGTAGAGATCGCAATAAAGCTTTTTGATTATATCGCGCCATCATTACCCCTAACTCCGGATTTCCACCCCCCACACGGCTGGTATCACGAAAGCCGGAACTTGCTAATTGTTGAGCCAGTTGTTGAACTTTGACATCTTCTTCTGCGGTTACAGCCGCGACTAAACTCGCACTCACCGTCACAGGTAAATGAGAAATCCAAGCCACAGCTTGATCATGATCTTGTGGTGAACATTGATAAACTTTTGCTTGCAATAATTCAGCAATCTTAGTAACCATTTGTATTTCAAACTCTGATGTTTTTTCAGTCGGAGTAATCACATAAGGTTTACCCAAAAACAAATTTTTTTGAGCAGCTTCTATACCACTTTCAGCCGTTCCTGCCATTGGATGTCCTCCGACAAAATGGGGCCAAAGTTGATAAAGTATTTCTACAATCGGCTGCTTAACTGAACCCACATCAGTTATAATAGTAGTGGGTTTAAGATGAGGAATTAACTCCTCAAGCGTAGAAGCAATTGCCCCAATCGGCGTACAAATAAACACAACATCAGCACTCGCCATCAAAGATAAATCAACACTCGCCTCATCAACAGCACCCATTGCGATCGCCTTTTGGCAAGTGCTTTGACGACGACTCACCCCTAAAACCCGATAGGGTTGCTCGGTTGAGGAATTATTTTTAGTTGGTAATTGTATCAATTTTGGTTGAATTGAACATAAATCTAACCCGATAGAACCCCCAATTAAACCTAACCCAACCAGACCAATATTCATGTGAGACTGTTTAGCTTTTATAGTGATTGATATGCTTAAATTTAACTCATGTTGAAACAAAATGATCAAACAATAATCTAGAATCTCCATTCCCCGGCAGGCAGTGAAAAAATTTTGATATAGTAGATATTAGATTAAAACCTGTTTTTTATTCGGAAAACTTGAAGGCATGAATGCCGAAGAACTAATTCAAAGTTATCAATCCGGCATCAGAGATTTTAGTGCGATCCTGCTTTGCGAAGCCAATCTCAGTCGTACTAATCTCTCCGGTGCTAACTTCTCTCAAGCTGTCCTCAGCATTACCAATCTCAGCGGTGCAAATCTCTCAGGAGCGAACCTCAGCCAAGCCAAACTAAATGTCGCCAAATTAAGCGGAGCCAACCTCAGCGGAGCCAACCTGACGGGCGCAATTCTCAATGTTGCCAATCTAATTCGCACCGATCTCAGTCAAGCCACTCTGATCAAAGCCTCTCTAATCCGTTCGGAGTTAATCCGTGCGGATCTCAGCCATGCCATTTTAACCGCCGCGAACCTCAGTGAAGCCGATTTGCGAGAAGCCACCCTACGACAAGTTGATCTGCGACAGGCGAACCTCAAAAGTGCCAATCTGCGAGACGCCGTTTTAATCGCCAGTAACCTCGAAGGAACCAACTTACACGGTGCCGATCTCACCCGTGCGGATTTACGAGGGGCGAATCTCGTCAACGCCGAACTCCGACAGGCAAATCTCTCCCAGGCGAACCTTAGCGGAGCCAATCTCAAAGGTGCAAACTTGCGTTGGGCCGATCTAAACGGAGCCGATCTCAGAGGAGTCAACCTCGAACAAGCCCGACTAAGTGGAGCCAGTTTGTATGGTGCCGATCTCAGCCATGCTAGCTTACTATATACCCATTTAATTCATGCCGATCTCACCCAAGCCAACCTGACGGGGGCCGACTGGACAGGAGCCGAACTCACCGGAGCCGCCCTCACCGGAGCTAAACTCTACGATGTCTCTCGATTTGAAGTCAAAGCCGACGAAATCACCTGTGATTGGGTTGATGTCAGTCCCAACGGCGATGGCAGTAAAGTTCTCCGCTTTAGCGCTCAAGAAGCCTACCAATTTTTTAACGCCACCTCCCCCATGGTGGAAATTAGCATTGATATGGCACTCGATGCCGAAGCTCACTGCGCCTTAGCCGATGCTTACCGCGACATCATCAGCCATACTTCAATCATCAATCGCCCACCCAGTATAGAGGTTAGTCCTCGTCGAACCACTTTATCGTTTAGGATAGAAAGAGACGAACAACTGTTTTCCACCGCCTATATTGTCATTCTTCCGTTTAAAGATGCAGATCCTACTCAAAAAAGTATTCGGAATCTGGTTCAAATGCTCGGATCAGAGAAGTTCATCGGCTTAAGCGTTCGGCACTCCCATCAAATCGGAAAATTGGTGAGTGAAATCAAGCAACAACTCGATCAGATCAGCGACTTGAAATTACACACCAAATCCCCATCCGAACCCGAAAGTCCCCAAGCTTTCTTTACCTCTCCCACTCGTACAACGCTGCGAAACTTTCACAATCGAACCCTCAAAATTCATAGCCATCCTCAATTTGGAAGAAGCCTACTCAATGTGCCTGAACTCATGAACTCCTCGGGATATTCCCAAGAAAAATATTTGGAGATGATGGCTCCCTCATTAGACAATCTCTCAGACTTTCTGCTCATCTCAGACTAAATAGAGATGTCATACTAACTTGTTGAGGAGAAACTCTAATGAGACTAACACTTCAATCTTTTTAGTCATTTCGTACAGGATGCAGGGGTGATAATGGCACAGGAACTCGTAAAAATCTACAACTTAGTCAAAAGATACAAAGAAGGGGAACGGAATTTTACGGGGATCAATCTCAATGAAGCCAACTTGAGTCGGATTAACTTAAGTCAAGCCAATTTAAGCGATGCCTCCCTGTGTGTTACCAATTTAAGTGGGGCAAATCTGAGTGGTATTAATTTGAGTCGCGCTAATCTCAATGTAGGTCGATTGAGTCAAGCCAACCTCACCGGAGCCAATCTCAGTCGAGCCACCCTCAATGTTGCCAATTTAGTGCGAGCGGATTTGAGCGATGCTATCCTAATCGAAACCTTAGCCATTCGTTCAGAACTAATTAGAGCCAGACTCAATAATGCCAACCTGACCAAAGCCAATCTTAATGGCGCTGATTTACGAGAAGCAAGAGTCGGACAAGCCAACTTTTCTCAAGCCAATCTGAGTGGAGCCAACCTCCGAGGCGTGTCGGGAGCATCAACAAACCTGCAAAGAGCAGACTTACGGCGAGCAAATTTGGTGAAAGCTAATTTACCCAAAGCCAATTTTAGCCACGCCGAGATGCGACAAACCAACCTCACCTATGCAGACTTACGACAAGCGAACCTCAGTGGAGCCAATCTCCGATGGGCTGACTTACGCGGAGCCAATTTGTTAGGAGCCGATTTATCCGGGGCCAACTTATCCGGGGCGAACTTATCTGGGGCGAATCTCAGTCGGGCGACTTTAGCCAAAGCTAGTCTGGTTCATGTTGATTTAACCCAAGCCAATTTAATTAAAGCCGATTGGATGGGGGCTGATATTTCCGGCGCCACCTTAACCGGAGCCAAACTCTACGAAGTTCCCCGATTTAACTTAAAAGCCGAAGACATTACCTGTGAATGGGTTGATCTCAGTGCAAATGGTGATCATAGCGAGGTTTATCAATTTAACCCCGAAACCCTCAAAAAGTTTTTTAATCAAGTTCTGCCCACTGTGCAAGTGATTGTGGATGCTCCCCTCGATCTTGAAGCCAATCTAGTTCTCGCTGAAACCTACCATCACATCGCCAAAGAGTATGCACTTCTCAAACATCCTCCAAGTATTGATACTGATATCCGACGCACCGTAATCACCTTTCGGATTGATCGCGAAGAATATTTGTTTTCAATGGGATGCTTGGCAATTTTTCCCTTTGATGATGCCAGTAAAACTCAAAAAAATATTGTCAGTTTAGTTCGCAATTTGCAAGATCGCAGCGAAAAAAATCAGAACCAACTTCGAGTCTTAGCAGCGATGGGAGAAGTGATTTCTAAAGCTCACGATCTCAAACAAGTGGTCAAATCAATTCGCTCTGAACAAATCCCTAGCTTTTTTCACCGTCCCACTCAAATGATCTTAACGAATACCAGTCAAAAAAAGTTAACTGTCCACACCCATTGCGATTTCGGTAAGCGCTTTAAACCCTCTATTGTTGATCGAGAACGAGACAATCA
This sequence comes from Lyngbya aestuarii BL J, assembly GCF_000478195.2. Taxonomy (GTDB): domain Bacteria; phylum Cyanobacteriota; class Cyanobacteriia; order Cyanobacteriales; family Microcoleaceae; genus Capilliphycus; species Capilliphycus aestuarii. Next base: position 52,254 of record NZ_AUZM01000020.1, read on the forward strand.
CTCGAGTAAATTTATCGAACCCATCCTCTTTGATGGAGAACAGGTGATTGATTTTGTCGATAGTTTTGATTATCTTAGTTAGAAGTCAAGGTTGATTGATAGAGTTGGGGTCACTTGTGTAAAATGATTTCAGATGCTCCACAGACCCATTTCCGACTTAAACCATCCGCTCCTATCAGTTCTCCAGTTCTCAACTCGCAAAGGCTTTAATTTTCTTGATCGAGGTAGAAGCTCATAATTTACTGCAAAGCTTTCTGCGATCGCGGAGTGTTTCCGTCGGAAAATCGCCAGGTCAAATCTCATGGCCTCACTATTTAACAATGGCCAGATTAGTGGCGCGAGCGTTGCGACTTGGACGTAGTGCTTTAATTCAAACTGGGGTGAGTCCAGTTAGTCACCATCATTCCTATCGTTTCAGTTATCTCATTCCGGTTTTAATTTGGTCGGAACCTGCCTTAATTGTTGCCCCCCAGTGGTTGTTAACAGAACTCCAACAAGAAGAAATTCCCCAATTGTTTGAGTCCCAAGCACTCGACGCTCATCTGACTCAACCCATTATTCAAGGCGATCGCTGGCCCCAAGAATCCAACTTTCAGGGTATCTTACTCACCACTCCCGAAGAATGGTTAAGCGATCGCTTAGGCAGGTTCCGACGGTTTCCGCCCAATATTCCCACAATTATTGATGGAGTTGATGACCTAGAAACCTGGACACGGGAACAATTAACCACCTGTATTCAACCGCAAGATTGGACACAACTCCACCAACAAGCACCCCAACACACAGATATCATCCGCGAGGCAAAAATTAACCTCACCCAAGCCATTTTTCAACGTCCTGCTAATCCCCACCACTGTCATTTATTAGATCAAGCTGAACAAGCGATTTTAGAGCAACTCTACGAAGATTTAGTGGAGACTGTCTCCCCTGCGGTTCCCGATGCTTGGACTCAATTTTGGCATCAATGGCAAGCTTCAGAACAACTCCGATGGGTCAAAGTTAATCGAGAACAAGGCACTTTTTCCCTGTATTGTAGTCCGGCAGAAGTGAGTTCATCCTTGAGTCAGATTTGGCTGTTACAACCTGTTGTGTTGATTGGAGGGGCGTTAGACTTGCAGAAAACTGCCCCGACTTATCGTCAATTAGTGGGACTCGGAGACATTACGGGTGTGAAGTTTTCACCGGATCGCAATTCCCAACTGATTCAACTTTATCTTCCCTCACGCCTTCCACTCCCCAATACACCCAAATTTCAAGCGGCTTTAATTGAGGAAATTCGCGGCTTACTTTGTATGAGTGCAACCCTAGAGGGATTGACAGTGTTACTCATTGAGGATACACCCCTAAAAACTCAGATCGGGGCTGTGTTTGCAGCAGAGTTTGGTTCGCGAGTCCAGGTGGAAACCACTAAAGTTGATCGGCCAGGAATTTTAGTCACTGGTTGGGAATTTTGGCGACAACATCAGGGAAAACTTCCCCCACCTCATTTGTTAGCGATCGCCACTTTACCTTTACCTTCGTTAGAACATCCACTGGTTGCGGGGCGAGTCAGTTATTACAAACAGAATCATCTCGACTGGTTTCGACTGTATCTCCTTCCCACCGCCTTAAATGAGTTACAACGGGCTGTTGCCCCTGTGCGAGACTGTCAAGGGATTGTAGCGTTGTTTGATAGTCGAGTTTTGCATCGCAGCTATGGTGAACAAGTCTTAGCGGCGTTGAGTCCACTCGCCAGGATTGATTATTTAGATACAACTTGGTTTAATAGTCGTTCTTTGTGAGAAGAATCCCCGCCTTTTGAGGAGCGGGAAGTGTGAACTAAGGTTTCAAAACAACTTTAATGCAGTTGTCTTTCTTATGCTTAAAAATCTCATAACCGCGAGAAGCCTCTTCCAAATTGAGACGATGGGTAATCACAAAAGTGGGATCAATATCACCCTTTTGAATACGCTCCATCAGCGGACGCAGATAACGATGAACATGAGTTTGTCCAGACTTCAGCGTTAGCGCTTTATTCACAATCGCTCCCATCGGGATTTTATCAACAAAACCGCCATAAACACCGGGAATAGAAACCGTTCCTCCCTTCCGACAAGCAACGATCGCCTGTCGCAGTGCGTGGGGTCGTCCTGTTTCGAGGCGAACAGCTTGTTTCACCTTATCAACCACTCCCATCGCATCCATACCGTGCGACTCCATACCCACCGCTTCAATACAGCGATCCGGGCCACGTCCGCCCGTCATTTCCTTTAACGCAACTCCTGCATCTACTTCTTCAAAATTGATGATCTCGGCGCCGGCTTTTTCAGCCAATTGTAACCGCTCCGGGACGCAATCAATCGCGATCACCCGTTCGGCCCCCAACATCAAAGCGCTGCGAATGGCAAACTGTCCAACCGGGCCGCATCCCCAAACTGCCACAGTGTCACCCGGTTCAATATCGCAATTTTCCGCCGCCATATAGCCCGTTGGAAAGATATCAGTTAAAAAGAGAACTTGTTCATCGCTCAAGCCATCAGCCACCTTCAACGGCCCCACATCTGCAAACGGTACACGGGCATATTCAGCCTGTCCACCCGCATAACCGCCCAACAGATGAGAATAGCCAAATAAACCCGAAGGAGAATGACCGTACATCTTCTCAACCAACCCACTATTCGGGTTAGAATTATCACACAATGACCATAAATCCCGCTTACAGAAGAAACAACTTCCACAAGAAATCGTAAACGGTACAACAACGCGATCGCCAACCTTTAGCTTTTTAACATTGGGGCCGACTTCCACCACTTCTCCCATAAATTCATGGCCTAAAATATCCCCCGATTTCATTGTAGGAATATAACCATCATAAAGGTGCAAATCTGAACCACAGATTGCCGTTGAAGTAATTTTAATAATCGCATCACCGGGATTTAAAATTTTAGGATCGGGAACCGTATCAACCCGTACATCATGGGAACCGTGCCAACAAACTGCTTTCATAACCTCTTTTCTCCGTAACTGTTGATTAATCTTTTTGCGCTGTTGTGTCTACAATCCATTGAACTGATATTAAATCGAAAAAATCATGCTACAAAAGGTAAAAGGCAATAGACAACAATCAAAAGTTACGCATTGAACACTGGTGACTGGTGACTATCTCCCCATCAATCTTCTGTAGCAAAATTCGGCGATTTCATATTACTATGAACCTTTGGGTTGCCCTTCTGTTGTGGCAATTTCTCCGGCTTCCATCAGTTGTTTGAAGCGACTCAACATCTGACCCAATTGTTGTTCAGGTTCGGTACCAAATAATTTGGCAATATTCGCCGTCATTGCGCCGCCAGGGGGACTATATTCCATCACAACTTTCACTTCTGTTCCCCGTGCACCCGTAGCGGGACGAAACCGCACAAACCCCGACTGATCGATGTCCGCATTTTCTGCCGAAGTCCAAGCGATCAACTCGTTGGGGCGATCCTGAACAACCATCGCATCCCATTCTATAGCCTGATCCACAACGGGGGTTTTTGCCACCCAATGAGAGCGTTGTTGGTCGTATACTGTGACTGACTCTAAATAATCTGTAAAAATTGGTAAATTCTCGAAATTGCGCCAATAGTTGTAAAGTTCTTCGGGTGATTTTTCGATAATTACTGTTTTTTCGGCGGTGATCCGCTGGTCTTTGCTGGCTTCTGTCGCCTCGCCGAGTTTCTGCTGAACTTGCTTGACGGTGCTTTCATTTTTCACGCCTTGATAGATAAAACCGCCCCCAACTAATGATGTTAGTATGCCACGAAGCGATCGCTGTTTTAAACCCATTAAGACCAGTGCGCCCCCGCCCAGCAGGGAAGCCCAACGTTCGATATCGCCCGCTTCATTTTCGGGGGTTTGATTTTCGGGGGTTTGATTTTCGGGAGTTTGGTTTTCGGGAGTTTGGTTTTTGGGGGTTTGATTTTTGGGGGTTTGGTTTTTGGGGGTTTGATTTTTGGGAGTTTGATTTCCGGTTTCGCGCTGAACGCCGTCGCTATCAATGATTATTTTTTCCATTTCATTTAAGTTTAATCATGCTTTATGTATCTGATTTTAAGCATATAAAACTAAACCGCGAATGCAATCACCCATATGGTAGAAAGACAGGAAAATACAACTTAACTCGTCCTGGAGTTGAGCCATTGCTGAACTATTCTTGTCTAAGAAATAGATAGTCCTATCTTGGGGGGGATGTTAACTTGTTGCAAATCGAGTATGAGTAATGAAGGTCTTCATGTGTGGGCTTTCTATTCTCATCAATAAATCTCAAAAATCTTGTCTTAGCTATGCAAATTTCCGGCACAACAACGAAAACGTTAATGGCGATTATTGCAACAATTTTGGTTGTGGCTGCACTCCAAGCCACTCGATCAATTTCTATGCCTTTAGCGTTTGCGTTTTTTATTGCCGTTTTAGTTTATCCCTTGCAAGCATGGCTAGAACGTCGTCTACCTCGATGGTTAAGTTTGATTTTAGTGCTGCTATTGCTAGTCGGCTTTATGGGGGTGGCTGTTGGTGCTTTAACCCTAAGTGCAGAAATTATTGAACCCAAAGTTCCTGAGTATCTTGATCGCTTACAGCAAATGGGAGAAACTTGGCGATCGTTGGCCTCCGAGCGAAGTCTACCTATCCCTCAGTTTAACGCCCAAGATGGAATTAATCAAGTCACTCAGCAGGCAATTGGCGGCATAAAGACTTTGTTATCTGCCGCGAGTTTATTGATCTTAATTGTATCTTTATTAGTCTTATTATTGTTAGAAGTGAATCAATATCAGGAAAAGGTAAAACAGGCTTTTCCCTCACGAGCTAGCGATCGCATTATTAATGCAGTTAGTAATACCAGCGAAAAACTGCGGCGATATTTATTGGTGATGACACTTACTTGTTGTTTAACGGGAATTTTAACCGCAAGCTGGTGTTTTATTTTGGGGGTTGATTTGGCTTTGGTTTGGGGATTAGTTGCTTTTGTTCTTAACTATGTACCGACTTTAGGATCGATTATTGCGGTCATTCCTCCGACGCTGGTTGCTTTTATTTTTCAAGGGGTTCCTCGCGGAATTGCCACTTTATTAGGATTAGCCGTTATACAGACAATTTTGGGTAACTTTGTCGATCCTCGCTTGCAGGGAAAAACCCTACAGTTATCCCCTTTTGTTGCTCTGGTTTCTATTGTCTTTTGGGGATGGGTTTGGGGTATTCCCGGTGCAATTTTGGGCGTACCGATGACCATCTCTATTATCTTAATGTGTCGGCAATTTAAGGCAACTCGTGGAGTCGCAATTCTTTTAGGTGAAGTAGAAGATTAGGGATTGATTGATCGTTTTATTCTTTACACTCAAGCTTGGTCATCATTTCAATCCAATCCCAACAACCTTTCACCCCGCCACCAAACTTCTCAAAACCTGATAAATGAAAGTTAAAACTGCAATGCCAACCAGAGAAAGAATTAAAATAAACAGCATTAACCCCCCAACTAAGATAATCACAAATAAACGATCCGCTTTTTGTCCCATTTGAGGCGCATTCACATGATCTTCCAACAGATCAACATTTTTAACATTAGCTTTCCAGGCAACATCAAAAATATCCCCAACCACAGGTACAGTTCCAACTAAAGTTTCTGTGGCAATATTAGAAGCCATGCGGACAAGCGTTTCTTTTGGAACTCCCAGTCGAAAAGCTCGCAAGATAATGTAAGCTGAAAACAGGCCCCCGAGTAAATCTCCACCTCCCGGTATGAGTCCAATAATTGGATCAAGACCAATTCCATAGGTGGTACCCGGAACTCGAATCGCATTATCAAGGATGTTACTGTATTGCCGCAAGTGTTTGACAACAGAAGCTTTTGAGTGATCATCTGTTGCGGGAATTGAGCGTTTAGGAGAGGATTTCGGGTTCATATTTGTTGCAATTGTGAGAAATTCGACATTTTAGCTAACGTGACGAGAAGCCTCACACCGTAATTTTAATTCGGTGTTGAGATGAATCGTCACCGCGTAACTGTGCTATAATGCTTTATATTAAATTAAAAACACTTCTTATGCTAAAAGTAGTCAAGGTAAGACTTGATCCTAATAGTCAACAACAAGAAGCCTTAAGCCAGTCTTTTGGTAATTGTCGTTGGCTGTGGAATTATTGTCTTAATTTGATGAATCAGACATATAAAGATACGGGTAAAGGGTTGTCTGGGTATGCGGTCAAAAAGCAAATACCGCAGTTAAAAAAAGAACACGAATGGTTAAAATCTACCTATTCGCAGTGTTTACAACAAGTATGTTTAAATCTTGGAGTAGCTTTTAATAATTTTTTTGAACGTAGAACCAAATATCCCAGATTCAAGTCCAAACATGGTAAACAATCAATCCAATATCCACAAAATGTAAAAAGAGTTGATGATAGTTTGCGATTGCCAAGTATAGGAGATGTTAAGGCAGTTTTTCATCGTCCTGTTGAGGGCAAGTTAAAGACCGTAACTGTGTCTAAAAACCAAGCTGGTCAATACTTTGCTGCTATATTGTTTGATGATGGCCAAGAAAAACCAAAACCTGTTGGCGATGGTAAAAATATAGGTATCGATTTGGGTTTAACCCATTTTGCTGTTACCAGTGAAGGAAGCAAGTTTGACAACACTAGGTGGCTAGCTAAACACGAACAAAATCTAAAGATAAAACAGCAGCAGTTATCGAGAAAACAAAAAGGAAGTAACAATCGAAATAAATCAAGAAAGAAAGTAGCTAAAGTTCACCTAAAGGTGACTAATTGTCGTTGGGATTTTCACCACAAGCTATCGCGCAGGATAGTTAACGAAAGCAAAGTTATTTGTGTTGAAAGTTTGGCAGTAGCTAATATGGTTAAGAATCGGAAGTTGTCAAAAGCTATCTCTCAAGTTGGTTGGAAACAGTTTTGTATGATGCTTAAGTACAAAGCAGAACAAGAAGGTAAAACTTACGTCGAAGTAGATAGATTTTTGGCGAGTAGCAAAACTTGTCACGTATGTCTCAACCAAGTAGAAAGTTTGCCTCTAGATATAAGATTTTGGTCGTGTAGCAACTGTGGTACAAAGCACGACAGAGACATCAACGCCTCCATCTGCATAAGAAATGAAGGTCTGCGTATTATTTCCTCTGGGACGGGGGATCAAGCTGATCGTCAAACTGTAAGACGCAGTAATAGAGGACGCAAGAAATCTACTACTGCGCAGTAGTCTGGGTAAGAAGCCGACGCTTTAATCTTTGATTAAGCGTTCGGTAGTTCACTGTCAACTTATGTAACATAAAGCTAATGAATTCTAATCAACTTAACTTCTAGCTGAGGTTAGAACATTAAGTTTTGCTCCCGTTCTAAAATAAAACATTTAAAACCGCCATGGAGTGGATAGAAGTTTCTAAAAACTGGGTTTTGATTCCCCCCCGACCAAAAGCAATTGTTCACTTCCTGGGGGGAGCATTTGTGGCAACCGCACCACAAATCACTTATCGATGGCTATTAGAACAGATAGCACAACAAGGGTACATCGTGATCGCCACTCCTTTTATTAATACCCTCAATCATGGGATTATGGCGAAAAAAGTTCTGTGGACGTTTGAGGATGGTTTAGAAGACTTATACTCCTCTCGGCGTCTACGTCAACGGAGTTTACCGATTTATGGCTTGGGGCATAGTATGGGATGTAAACTCCATTTACTCATCGGTTCTTTGTTTCCCGTTAAGCGGGCGGGTAATATTTTAATTTCGTTCAATAACTACGCAGCGCGAGAGTCCATTCCCCTCGTTGAACAACTCTCCTCGATGATGGAGGTAGAATTTACTCCTTCTCCTGGGCAGACGAACTGTATGGTACAGGAGCGCTATCAAATCCGTCGTAACCTTTTAATTAAATTTACCAAAGATACTCTCGACCAAACCGCTATTCTCAATCAAATTTTGCAAAGTCGTTTTCCGGGAATGGTTGCACTTCAGCAGTTAGGCGGAGATCATTTAACCCCAATTAATCAAGATCTTAGCAGGTCGTCTGTGGGAGAGAGCTTTACACCCTTTGATGCGATTAGTCAATGGATTAAACAAGAAGTGTACAAAGATTTATATCGATTAAAACAGGAAGTTCTTCATTGGCTTGACCCCTTAGCTAAAACTTAAAAGTGCTTTCTCAATGGATTTGACTGTCAAATCAGTAGAGCTAGAGTTGCCAGCAGCTAGACCCTTAAAACTGGTTTTCACTGTTGGAGTATTGCCTCTCGGGGTATATCTTCCGAATCAACTGCGGGAGTTTAGTCATCATGCTGATAGTTTTTGACAATTAACAAACAATTACGACCATCCGAAGTCGGTTCATAATTTAAGTAGTCTGCAATATCACGCATCAGCTTCAAACCTCGCCCTCCACCTGCACTTTTATTAATCTGAGGAGGCATGAGTTGGAGTTTTTCCATCAAATTAAACGGAGGGCCATAATCCCAAACTCGAATTTCAATTTGACTGTCCGACAGAGCGACTTCGATTTCAACCGTCACGTCTGAAGATAGGTTCTGATGGGCATGACGAACAGCATTTGTAAATCCCTCTGCCAAAGCGAGTTGACAGCGAATCCAAATAGAACTAGGAACCGATGGATGCTGTAATCGAGCAAACCATGACAAAATATCCGATAAAGCATCAAGAGTATTGGGAGCCTGAAGCTGTGCTTTAAAGGGAAGAAGTAACGGTTCGGAGCCTTGAAATTCAATCACACTTAGTATGGAACCTACATCTACGATCAATTTAGCACGACCAATGACTGATCCCACATTGAGTTTAGCGACCTTTTGATAGGGGCTATGTGGTTTGGACTATACTCTACTTAAGCTAACTAAGGATTGACCAACGGTTAGAAACGGTTAGAGCAAGCTTCGTCGTTGTATGACGGAGTAATCTGTCGCTCAAACTTTTGTTGCTGACCGTCCCCTCGCAAATCTATACCTGAGCGTCCATGTTTAAAATTTTGGTGATTGATGATGACACGGTCATTCGGGAGCTACTAAGGAGAACTCTCAAAAAGCAGGGTTATGATGTTTCGGTTGCCAGTAATGGTGAGGAAGGCATTGAAAAGGCTCAAGTCTTACGCCCTGCTTTGATTATTTGTGATTGGATTATGCCCAGATTGACGGGTATTGAGGTCTGTCGCCAGGTGAAAGACAATCCCGAACTCTCGACCACTCAGTTCTTTTTGCTGACCTCTCTGGGGTCTATTTCTGACCGGGTAAAGGGTTTGGATGCAGGTGCAGATGATTTCATCTCCAAGCCCCTGGAAATGAATGAGTTGTATGCCAGAGTTCGGGCGGGATTAAGGTTACATCAACTTAGTCAAGATTTGCAAACTCAAAAACAACTCTTAGAACAGGAGTTAGCCGAAGCCGCAGAATATGTACAATCTTTGCTTCCTGAACCGACTGTAACTCCGTTGAAAATTGAAAGCAAGTTTATTCCCTCACGTCAACTCGGAGGAGATTGTTTTGATTACTTTTGGTTAGATTCAGATTATTTATCAATTTATTTAATGGATACAGCCGGACATGGGTTGAGAGCGACTCTACCTTCGATTTCGGTTTTAAATTTATTACGATCGCGTACTATTCCCAATATTGATTATTATAAACCTAGTGACGTCTTGAGAGCGCTCAACAATACCTTTCAAATGTCTTATCAAAATGATAAATATTTTACCATTTGGTATGGTGTTTATAACCAAGTCACTCGTCAACTCACCTATGCCAGTGCAGGTCATCCCCCGGCAATTTTGCTTTCTGGTGATCAAAATAATCTCCAAGTTCAACGTCTAAAAACGCCAGGAATGCCTGTAGGAATGTTTTTAGAAGCTGAATATATTGATGAGACTTGTGAAATAAAAGCCCAGAGTGATTTGTATATCTTTAGTGATGGGGTTTATGAAATTCATCAACAGAATGGTTCTATGTGGGGACTAGATGATTTTATTCGTCTTCTCACCGACTCCAATACTAAACCCTATACTTCTTCCAATCTCAATGCAATTCTTAATGCTATTAAAGCAATCAACTCTTATAATCCTTTTGAAGATGACTTTTCCTTGCTTAAAATTCACTTTTATTAACAATTTAATCCATCAACTGTAATAAATCTGAGGAGGAAAGAACTCTTATAAAAAAGGTGAAATAACTCCACCTTTTTTATCCTTTCTCATAACTTTTAACTCAATTCACAACCCCGACGGATAGGAATAGCTAGAGTCTTTCCCCTTCAGTTTTACCTCAAATATGAGAGATTTATAGCTCAAGCTTTAGCTGCTTTGAGCCGCATACTTGCTTTCAAAATCTTCTCGACTATCAAAAATCTCGAATACTCGATCCATGCTGGTTAGTTCAAATAAGATTTTAATTTGCTCATTAATCGAGCAAACCATCAACTTACTACCAGCCGCGCGAACTGTTTTGAGAGCCAAAACTAAGGCACCTAAACCTGAACTGTCCATAAAAGAGACATCTTTAAAATCTATCAGGATGGTTTTGGCTCCTTGATCGACGAGGTTGCTAATCTCTTGACGGAATTGACTTGCTTTCGTTCCGTCTAAAATGCCTTGGGGTTGAAGCACTTGAACATCAGAACTCATAATTTATTAAAAGTGAAGCCTCGAAATTGACTCGCCAGTTTCCGCTAGTATAGCCTTGAGATGAACTCATCGCCAAATCCTAAACTATACAACCCCTGGTTATCCGCTCAAAGATTGTCGTCAAAGGCTTTTCTCAGAGCTAACGAGCTACTGCTGACTTTGGGGTAGGGAACTAACTTTAGCACGGTGGAGTAGTTGACCTCGATATCGATAGCCCGTGTAGCGCACCAAAACAGTTTCCCCAGTTTGAGCGGTTCCTTCTAAAAGCTGGTGCATCTGAGGATTGTAAGGAACTTCCGAACCCACAGATGCAATTGCTTCTACTCCCCATTGTTGCATAAGCCGTTCAATCGGGCGCAATAGAGGTAATAATTTGATAGCAGGAAGTTTTGAATTCTGTTTAACTTTATAAACAACTGTCGGCCATTGGAGTAACCACGCTTCTAAAACCTCTAAACTGGATCGCTCAAACTCCTGTAATTGTGAGTCTTGTTGCTGTTTCATCTGAGTTTGCAAGCGTTGATACTCTTGTTGCAGTTCTTCAACTGATGAACCGGCTTCTGGAGAACTCACTGACTCGGGTGCGAAAGTTGCCAACAATTCTACCAAAGAAATATTCAGTCCTTGACTGATATAAAGCAAAATCTCAACTCGCATCTGTCGGGCGAGTCCCCGACGCAGCCGAATAATTTGCCACTGAGAAACCCCTGCTTTTTGACTTAATTCCTCGACACTAGAAAGCCCCGCCTGTTGCATTAGGCGGCGCAACTCGGGACTATAATCAAATGATGAAGATGGATTCATTCATTCACGGATAGATGCTATTTCACCTGAGCAGCCGTTTTGGTTGCACTGCTGTTTCCATTGGTAGCATTCCCCTCGCTTCCTTGCAAGTGGGCTTCGAGGAACCACAGGCGCATATCCACAGTCCGGGAGATTTCAGTATACAAATCTGCCGTATCTGCATCTCCTAAGTCATCGGTTTTGTCAATGGCTTCACGAACGTGTTGGGCGTACATCGCAAACCGATCTGATAAAGCAATGACGTGATCTTTGCCATCGAGGATATCAAAGGGATATTCTGGCAAAATAGAATCCGTGGCAGCAACCCGAGCGGTTCCCATTGCAAAACCTCCGAGTGCAGTGACTCGTTCGGCGACCATATCTACATAGCCTTCGAGTTCACCCGCAATTTCATCGAATAGAGTGTGCAGGGAGTAGAAGTGCATTCCCTTAACGTTCCAGTGGGCTTGTTTGGTTTGAGTTTTCAGATCCAAGGTGGTTGCTAATGTGGCATTGAGAATTGCTGCGACTTCTTGGCGAGTACATACAGCAAAATCAATGCGAGAGGGATAGAGGCGAGTTTTGAGGTTCTGGGTACTCATGGATTTTTTCTCCTTTAAGGTTGATTGGTTTTAAGATTTAACAAACAAATAATTACAAAGTCTGATTGGATTTTACTCCGTTATGAACTTTCGTTAATCTATCTCAAGCTAGATGCTTTTGGAGAACAGAACGGGGTGCTTTCCGCACTTTACAACGAATGGTTTCATAACCGAGGTTTGTACAAGCTTCAAAGCGATGACATCCCGAAAATCCGTAGTATTGACCGTCTACTTCTAACACTTCAATGGGTTCTTGTAAGCCGATTTCTTGAATAGATTCCATTAACGCCTTGACTTTGGCTTGATCGGTCGCCCGAGGGAGTGGACGCCGAATCTGCTTCAGGGGAACCTCCTGAACTTCCATTTTGATCGTTTCTCCTTGATTTGCATTCTTTTTAAATCATACTCATAATGACTTCGTTTTAGCAACTATTGTTAAGAAACCCTGACATTTTCCGCATCCGCAAGCCAGAGAACACGATCTAATCTGCCTTCTAGCTTCTATCTTTTGCCTTCGTTGAAGTTGGCTGTAAAAAACACTCACGATATATTACTTACATCCTCATCTGTAGTCGGGGACTTGTATGGTGAAATATCGGATCTTTCCGGATGGATGTTGAGCAAAGTGTAGTATCCCTTGTTCTCTGACACTAGGAACTCACTAAAAATTGAATTGAGTCAGAGATTACCCGTCTTACGGACAACCAATCAACAATCAAAGACATTCGACTCTATGACAACGGATAAAAAAGCGCGAAAAATAGCAGTTTTTGACAGTGGAGTGGGAGGGTTAACCGTTTTAAGAGAGTTATACCAACAACTCCCAAATGAATCGATCCTTTATTTTGGCGATACAGCCCGATTACCCTACGGTATTCGCTCCCAAAGCGAAATTTTACAGTTTGTCCGTGAAATTATCATTTGGGCAATTGATCAAGATGTAAAAATGATCGTGATGGCTTGTAACACCAGTTCAGCCCTCGCCCTCGAAACGGTACAATCAGAATTTGATATACCGATTTTGGGAGTGATTTTACCGGGAGCGAAAGCCGCTGTCCAAAAGGGTCGGCGCATAGGAGTGATTGCCACTCCCGCAACTGTGACAAGTAATGCCTATCGTCAAGCCATTCAGGAAATGGATGCTGCTGTTCAAGTTTGGCAGGTGAGTTGTCCAGAGTTTGTCCCTTTGATTGAACAAAATCGCATTCACGATCCTTATACCTATCAAGTTGCTCAGGAGTATCTTGCTCCTTTATTGGATCAACGCATTGATACTTTAATTTATGGGTGTACCCACTATCCTCACTTGGCACCTGTTTTGCGATCGCTACTTCCCCCAAGTGTTCGGTTAGTTGATCCGGCTGTGCATTTAGTCAAATCAATTACTCAAGAGTTGGAACTGTTGGGACTGCGAAACCCCAATCTCCCTCGACCTACTCGTTTTTGTGTTAGTGGTTGTCCCCAACAATTTGCCAGTGTATCGGTGCAGTGGTTGGGATATACTCCGGCTGTAGAACCAACAGTCCTCCCGGTGATTGAGACTTCAGAAACGGCTAATCTTTCACTGGGAGAGGGTAGAAGGAGTTAAAACATTCTCTCTATCTAAGGCTTTCAGATCACGGGTCTAATTACCAGACCCGTTTTAGATCCAATTTCTCTTTTAACCTTTGTCTTTTGGCGGTTGCTATATCAGAAAAAGTTGTTTTGAATCCGTTTGAGGTTGTACTCTATTTGTTACAAATTTTTTTGTCTCCCCTAAACTGGTTTTTCATAGAGTAAACTACAAAGAGTCTTTTCAATAGGCAACCGTCGATGAATATCTGTATCTTCATTGATCCAAGCATTGACTCCTTTCAGTATTTCATTGAAAATGTTATTCAATCAGTAGAAATTGTTCCGCTAAATCTCACTCAAGATAGCCTCAAACAAGTTGCAGATTATTTAAAAGAAAAACAAGAAATTAGCGAAGTTCATATTATCAGTCATGGTTCTCCGGGTTGTTTAAATCTGGGCAAAACTCAACTTAGTCTAGACAATCTAGAAAACTATTCTCACCTTTTAAAACAAAGTTTCTCTGCTGTTGATTCTCTGATTCTCTACGGTTGTCATCTAGCGAAGGGAAAAACAGGTCAGAATTTTATTAAAAAATTACATCAAATTACGGGCAAAAATATCGCCGCCACAGCTAGTTTAACCGGGAATAATCTCTTAGGTGGAAATTGGAATTTTGAGTTTAAACTAGGTAATTTTAACGTTAATTTACCCTTTCACAAAACAGCACTTCAAGCTTATCCTTCCGTTTTAGCGACTTTCACCGTTAACAGCACGGGTGATCTTGATGACGGCGACATCGGAAACGGAATTACAACACTCCGAGAAGCCATCAACGCAGCTAATACCAACCCCGGAGAAGATCGAATAGAATTTAATATTCCGGTAACAGACCCCGGTTTTAATATTGAGGGTTATTTTACCATTCAACCCGCTTCAAATCTGCCGGAAATAACCGATAATTCTCTTTTTATTGATGGTAAAAGTCAACCGGGGTTTTTAGAGAACCCAATTATTGAACTTGATTTCCGTATAGTAGATGCTCAAGGTTTAGCAATTACATCAGACAATAATACCATACAAGGATTAGTTCTTAATGGTTCTCGTTTGGCAGCAATTAACTTTAGAGATAGCGGAAATAACTTAATTCAAGATAACTTTATCGGCACCGATGTTACCGGAACAATAGCAGCACGAAATGACGGTTTTGGCGCAGGAATCTTGCTTTTAGATTCTCCCAATAATATTATTCAGAATAACTTGATCTCTAGTAATTCAGCGCCCGGTCTTGGAGGACCTAACATCGGTATTTCAGGCGGTTTGGCGAACGAAAATCAAATTATTGGGAATTTAATTGGTACGGATATTACCGGAACAGTTGCTTTAGAGAACAATGGAACTTGGAGTATAATTATTACTGAAGCCTCAAATAATATTATTGGTGGAACAACTGAAGCTGAACGAAATGTTATTGGTGTCAGCAGCAATGGTTTCGGTATTATTATGGGTCTTGCACCAGCAGCTATAGTGCCACCTATAACAGATGGAGTTGCGAGTGGAAATCGTATTTTAGGGAATTATATCGGTACAGATATTACCGGAAAAGTTGCTTTAGGAAGCCAAGACAGTGTAGGTATCTTATTAACAGAAGATCTAGGTTTTGGTATTGGTAATACTATTAATATTATTGGCGGAACCACTCCAGAAGAACGCAATGTTATCTCAGGACATGGGGCGGGTATTCTTATTTTAGATGATACTCGAAATGCTTATCGAGTGATTGGGAACTATATTGGTACTGATGAAAGCGGAACAATTGCGATTGGAAATGGAACAGATTTAGAAGGTGCTGGAGTTATTATAGTAGGTTCTAACAGCAGCATTGGCGGAACAGGTTTAGGAGAAGGAAATCTCATTTCGGGGAATGCAATTGGTATTCAAATTATTGGCGATCCTCTCGATCCCGCCGATGATATTAGCAACAACCAAATTATCGGAAACCTGATCGGAACTCAAGCGGATGGTATCACACCTTTGGGGAATACAAAACAGGGGATTTTAGTAGAATCTGTCAACAATAACAATAATAATATCATTGGGGGAACAGAAGCGGGGGCGGGAAATATCATCGCCTTTAACGGTTTAAATGGGATTGAAATCACCGACAGTAATGGCGTTGAACTCCGACAAAATGAAATTTTTAATAATGGCAATTTGGGGATAGATTTAATAGCAACGGCGAATAACAGCAAAGCCGAACCCGTGTTAAATTCTGCTCTAATTATTAACGATATAACCACCGTTACCGGAACGTTAAATAGTACCCCAAACGCAGAATTTACCCTGGAGTTTTTCTCAAATACGGTACTCGACCCTTCCTTAAACGGAGAAGGCGAAAGGTTCATTTTATCAACTGTAGTAACAACGGATGATCTTGGAAACGCCAACTTTAATATTGAACTTCCTGCGGGAATAACGGTTAACAAATTTATCACCGCCACAGCCACTAATAATATAGATAAAAATACCTCAGAATTTTCTGCGGGTGTGGAAGTGATCGATCCTTTAATTGTTACCAACACCGCCGACTCGGGTATTGGTTCGCTGCGGGAAGCGATTAATTTTGCCAATACAATTCCTGGCGAAAATACCATCAGTTTTAATATTCCCCAAACCGATCCGGGTTTTAATATAGACACCAATTCCTTTACCATTCAACCCGCATAAAAACTTCCAGAAATTACAGAAGCAGTTATTCTAGATGCGACTACTCAACCCGAATATACAGAGACTCCCGTTATAGAAATTGATGGTACAAAGGCTGCGGGGTTAGATGATGGAGTTTTGGAAATTTCAGGGGGAGAAAGCAGTACAATTCGAGGGTTTGTAATTAATCAAGCTGGATTTAGCAATGCGGCTATTTTAATTAGGAATAATGGCGGAAATCGAATATAAAATAACTATCTCGGTACCGATATTACCGGAACAGTCGATCTGGGTGACAACGGTTCGGGAATTATTATTTTAAATTCGGCGAATAACGTTATTCAAGATAATCTCATCTCGGGAAATAATAACGCCTCTGCAACCGGAATTCGCATCGAAGGAAATACAGCGACGAATAATCAAATTCTGGGAAATTTAATCGGTACAAACGTTGCGGGAACGGTGAGTTTACCCAATTCAAACGGCGGGATTGTTATTTTAAATGCACCTAATAATATTATCGGCGGAACTACCCCCAACGAACGCAATATTATCTCGGGGAACGGCTTTCAAGGAATTAATATTTCTGGAAATGATGCGACGGGAAATCAAATTTATGGGAATTATATTGGTACTGATATCACCGGAACAGTTGCAATTCCCAATAGTTTTTACGGGATTCTAATTTCATCCAATGCGTCTAATACCATTATTGGAGGAACGGGAGAGGGTGAGGGTAATTTAATTTCGGGTAATAGTTCTAACGGTGTTTACCTGGAAACTGGAACAAATAATCAAGTGATCGGGAATATCATTGGAACGGATATTAGCGGTAAAAATGCTTTGGGAAATGGGGGGTTAGCGGGGGTAAGAATCGACACTTCGGATAATACAATTGCTGATAACTTAGTTTCAGGAAATACTAGCGACGGAATTTTAATTAGCAGTAGCAATGCAAATAATAATACTGTTATCGGAAATCTCGTCGGAACCGATATTGACGGAATAGAAACCCTCGGAAATGGTGAAGCGGGAATTGTAATCGCCCAAACTGCAACCAATAATAAAATTGGTGGAACAACTCCCGAGGAAAGAAATATTATTTCAGGTAATAATAGTTCGGGTGTTAGCTTTCAATTTAATGCAACAAATAACCAAGTTTTAGGGAACTATATCGGAACCAATATTAACGGAACTGTCGAGATAGGAAACGGTGGTGATGGTATTAGTTTATTAGCCGCACCCAATAATATTATTGGCGGAACAATCGCTGGATCGGGGAATTGTATTTCTGGAAATAATGGGAACGGAATTGATTTGGGTTTGGATTCTTCTGAAAGTCAAATTTTAGGGAATTTTATTGGAACAGATGTTAGTGGAACTGTTGCAATTCCTAACGATGAAGATGGGATTTCTACCGATGCGTTTCCAGCCAATAGTATTATTGGAGGGACAACCCCAACTGAACGAAATTTGATTTCTGGAAATGGAGGAAATGGGATTTATATCGATGCACCCAACTATCAAATTTTTGGGAATTTTATCGGAACTCAAATTGATGGGATGAGTCCTTTAGGAAATACAGGGAGAGGGATAGATATTGCTTTGGGTGGTGTTAATACTCGTATTGGCGGAACGAATACAGGAGAAGGAAATACCATAGCATTTAATAGTGGAGATGGCGTATTTGTTGGAAATGGGAGTACAGGAAATGCTATATTATCAAATTCTATTTTCTCAAATGGTGAGTTAGGAATCGATCTCAACGCACCTTCTATTAATGACGCAGGAACCACAGCAAACGATGAGGGAGATGCTGACGCGGGAAGTAACAACCTGCAAAATTTCCCAGTGATTACTTCGGCGATATATGACGGAACCAATCTAACAATTTCTGGAACTTTAAACAGTACCCCAAACACTACCTTTAGAGTTGAGTTTTTCCTAAATAATACGTTAGATTTCACAACTTTTGGAGAAGGTGAACAATTTTTGGGTTTTGCAAATCTCACAACTGATGAAAGTGGGAATGTTGGCTTTGAGGAAATATTATCATCGAGTCTAACTGAAAATCAGTTTATTACCGCTACCGCTACAGATCCAAATAATAACACCTCGGAATTTTCAGGAGGAACAGAAGTTAATCCGGTAACAACCGTTGAATTTTATCAAGGGAATTATCAACTCAATGAAGATGGTACTGTTGTCGGTTCGGCTATTACAATTAATCGCACAGGAAATACAGCAACTTCGTCTAGTGTAGAAGTTCAGCTAACCGATGGAACCGCCAACGGAGGAACGTCTTTAGATCCGGGAATAGACTTTAATAACACTACAATTTTAGTCAATTTTGCTTCGGGAGAAACCTTTCAAACCCTAACAGTTCCGATTAATGATGATACTTTGCTCGAAGACAATGAAACTCTAACTTTAACGCTTCTAAATGGAAGTCTCGGAACAATCATTAATCCTCAGAATACTGCAACTCTTGAAATTATTGATAACGACGAACCCGAACCCACCCCAACCCCAGGGGAACCCACACCCACACCTACACCCGCAGAACCAACTCCCACACCCACAGAACCAACTCCCACCCCAACCCCAGAACCCGAACCCATTCCTACTCGTGAACCCGAAGATCCAGATTGTCTCTGTCCATCCTTCCCCAGTCTTCCTAATATTCGTTTGACTAAACCTACAAACGTAATTTCAGGTCAAGAACAAAATGAAGCCTTATTAGGTACTGAGGAAAATGACTTTTTAGAAGGTTTGGGAGGGAATGACACTCTAACCGCTTTGGAGGGAAATGATACCCTGGTGGGAGGAATAGAAAATGATATTTTATTTGGAAATAAAAACTCAGATTTGTTACTGGGTGAAAATGGAGAAGACACATTATATGGTGGAAAAGAAGATGATCTAATTTTTGGAAATGAAGGAAATGATCTGATGTTTGGAGATGAAGAAAACGATAGTTTATTGGGTGGAGAGGGAAATGATACCTTATTGGGTGGAGCCAATCAATCATCAGATTCGAGTGAAGATGGGCAAGATTTATTATTTGGAAATGAAGGAAATGATCTAATTTTAGGAAATAAAGAAAATGATAGTTTATCTGGAGGAGACGGCAGTGATACCTTGTATGGTGGGAAAAATAATGATTTAATTTTTGGTGATCTGGGTCGCGATTTACTCTTTGGCGATTGCCGCAGTAGCGGCACTGGCGAAGCCAATCGCGGAAATGATACCCTTTGTGGGGGGGAAGAAAACGATACACTGTATGGAAACTTCAGTTCACAACCCGACATCCGTTCAGTAGATGAAGAAGATTTTCTTTGCGGAGACGAAGGAAATGATATTTTGTTTGGAAACGAAGGAAACGACACCTTAAATGGAGGTTCAGATCATGATATTTTGTATGGCGGAACAAATAATGATAGCCTCGTTGGGGGTGCAGGCGATGATACTTTGTTTGGTGAAGAAGGCGACAATATATTAGTTGGGGGAACCGGAAATGATCGGTTTGGAATTTTTGTTAATACGGGTAAAAATACCATTCTAGATTTTCAAGATAATCAAGATAAAATCCTGGTTTATTTAAACGAAAATCTGGCTAATTTTATTGCTTTTGAAGAATTACTTATTACCCAAGACGGAAACAATACATTGATCAAATTTCAGGAAAAAGTTCTGGTTACTTTAGAAGAAATCGACGCAACCTTTATAACGTCAGAAGATTTCTTTTTTGTCAACCGATAACTCTATTTAGCTGTGTTAAAATTAAACTGTATATTCTCAAGAAAACTGATATTGATGTATCTATTAAAATTTATATTAAGGAGAAAATGTTTCATCCAAAAGCTTCTCCTTAATATTCCTCAAACGCTTGTAACTTGGGAGTCGAAGCACTTGCGATCGCCTATTTCATTGCGATCAAGGGAAATTAAGAGTCCCCAATCAAATAATCCCACCCCCCGACGGAAGTGGGACAATCTCCAACCTAACTGAAATACGACAACATTGGTTTAAAGGTTTCCCTTGACTCCGGATTCCAATTGCGCTACAATTTTAAAGCTGAATTTCGGGTGTAATCAAGTTGTCGATGATTCATTATTGGCTAGGATCTAGATCTAGAAATCTTAGCTGTACGCTTGGCAATCATTAACAATAAATAAACAGTTAAAACATAACCTGCGGCTAAAACGGGAATCATCAGTGGAGTTTCTTGGTAAATCATAACGGGTAGAACCAAACAGATAATAGGGAGGAGCATAGAAAAGGAGTTTAATACCAGCTACATCGGGCCAGCATACAGAGCTAAGGTCTAACTTAGATCACTCTACTCAAAGCACTAACTGGAAACTTCTTGTTCCAGGAAACGTTGTCAGGACTTTACTCAAATTACAGACTTATAAACTGAAGGGTTAGATTGTACTTTCCAATCTAAAGCTCAGAAGCCGTCTACTTACATACGGGCCTAAACTGTTCACTCTGGTGAGCTTTGAACTATTTATCAATCTTGAGCAGAGATCCATTTACCTACGGATAGACCCTGCAACGACAGGTAGCTAATACTCAGTCGTTAGACCAATAGCCCGAAATGTGTATAATTATTTAAACTCTTACTTACTAAAATAACATAAAACGCTCTATTGTGAGAGCCTGAAAGGGAATTTCCTTAATAATTTGATAAAATTTGACCGAGGGGTGAGAACTGAGCGCAAAAATCAACGGGACATTTCTCAGCCACAGATTTTCGGGTAGTCGGCGTTCAGTGTCTAGGAGAGTCAAATCTGTCGGATTTCCCACACAGAAGAAAGTTCAGCACTGTTGTCCGACTGATCTTGTCCGGTATTTACCTTCAGGCAATCGGGTTTATTTTCAGGTTTAGCGAAGTTTGACTTCACTATCCTAGAGGGTTAGCTTAAAATAAAACTATAATATGTAAAATTTTGTTAAACCCATTGCCTAATTTGGCTGATCCATGACCTCAAGCACTCTTTTATTTTCTCCGGTTGAAACAGATCTGCAACTGTTAACAGACAACCTCAAGCAGTTAGTGGGTGCTCGTCACCCCATTCTCTATGCAGCAGCAGAGCATCTTTTCAGTGTTCACGGGAAACGGGTGCGCCCTGCAATTGTTCTGCTCATTTCGCGAACCACGATGCCTAACCAGGAGATCACTCCCAAGCATCGACGACTAGCAGAAATCACCGAAATGATCCATACAGCGAGTTTGGTACATGATGATGTCGTTGATGAGTCGGAACTGCGGAGAGGCTCGCCCACAGTCCATAGTTTATTTAACAACCGTATTGCTGTCTTAGCAGGAGACTTTCTATTTGCTCAATCTTCTTGGTATTTAGCGAACCTCGATAATTTGGAAGTCGTCAAACTGTTGTCTAAAGTAATTATGGATCTAGCTGAAGGCGAAATTCAGCAGGGACTAAATCGATTTGACACCGGAATGTCGATCAATGCTTATCTCGAAAAAAGTTACTACAAAACGGCTTCTTTGGTCGCCAATAGTTCTAAAGCGGCAGGTTTATTGAGTGGCGTTTCAGCAGAGTTAGCCGAAGATTTGTATAGTTATGGGCAGAATCTTGGCTTGGCTTTTCAAATTGTCGATGATATTTTGGATTTCACAGGTTCAACAGAAACCCTTGGAAAACCTGCGGCTTCTGATCTCAAAAGTGGCAATTTAACCGCTCCGACTTTGTACACTCTCGAAGAAACACCATACTTAGAAACCTTAATTGAACGGGAGTTTGCTCAAGAAGGAGATTTAGAACAAGCAATCACTTTGATTAAAGAAAGTTCAGCAATTGAACGCTCAAGAGAACTTGCCGCCTATCATGCTAAACTCGCTGTCGAACATATTTCCAAATTTCCCGATTGTGATTCTCGAAAAGCTCTAATTGAATTAAGCGATTATGTTTTGAGTCGATTGTATTAGAAAACAGTCACTCTCTCACCCGTTCTCATCTACTCGGAGTACCCACCCTAGTTTATGTAGCAATGCCACCGTTCAGTTAAAGATTTTTTGCCAGATTTGTGACGTGTAGAAGCCCCCCTCCTCACGTTATTGATCTGATTAATTTTTGTCTGATATCAACAGTATTGAGATTAAAGTCGTCAGTCTGTGAAGTTGGTAGTGTTGATATATTGGACAGGGTTAGACGCAGAAGAAGGCAAAAAAAGCTGTTTGAATTGTTTCAAGAAAATCTGTGATAAGTGGTATTGAGCTGTAGGTTGGACTCAAGGCTAGCACAACTCAACTCAATGCTTTATGTATTGGGTTTCCTTCCTCAACCTAACCTACAGTATTGATTTGAGCAATCAATCTTGGTCAAAGCGATCGCTCTAAAAGACGATTCCTATCAGTTTCTCTGCTCTGAAGGTGCATAGAATTTATTGTTGACAAAAAAATTTATGATATGTAGAGTGGAATTGAAGGTATTTAAAGAAGGGTTAATATATTCGATCAGATCCCTAAAAATCCCTTGACTCTAAAGGATTACAAATAATGCAGAACAAAAAAAAAATCGAAGAAAACACAAAGTATCACTTTTTGCTGAGATCGGAGAATGCCAGACTACAGGTAACAAATCTCTATATGCCACCGTTGAATTTAAGTCTGGACAAGTCATCAGTAATTTTGGCAATAAAGAAATCTTTGATCGCCCCAACTATTTAACCGTCCAAATTGGCGACGATCACCAACATATTATGCTCGACCCCGAATTTTTGCAATACATCAATCATAGTTGTAATCCTAATGTTTTCTTCGATACTCAAAAGAGAGTGGTAATTGCTTTAGGAAACATAGAAATAGGAGAAGAATTCACATTCTTTTATCCATCAACAGAATGGTCTATGGATCGAGGTTTTGATTGTATTTGTCAAAGCGAAAATTGTCTGGAATACATTCAAGGAGCATCCCATTTACCCCCAAATGTTTTGAAAAAATACAAGCTGTCGCAATATATACAGCAAAAGTTAAAAAAGGATGACGATAAGAATGCTTTGTAAAGAAATGATGCCATTGCTAATAGAAAAGCTACAAAATGAATCAGGCATTGCTTTGTCTCGAAATAGAGCGGAGAGCTTGTGGGAAAGATTTCAAGACGGCTTTGCACATTTTGTTGTTATTCAGGGTCAAATCATTGGCTGTTGTTTTATTTGGCATGATTCGCTGAAACCAGATTCAGAATCAAAATATGTTGAATTGGGAACCTTATGGGTTCAAAAGAAGTACCGAACATCAGCACTTTTGGAAATCAGCAATAATATCAGACGTATAGCAAAAGGAAAGAAAATTCTAGGCTTTTGTAAACACCTCAAAGTCGCAAGATTTTTTGTGATGAGTCCTCTGTTTTCCTTTGGTTCAATTGCTAATTGGAAAAATTGCCCAACAGAAGTGATTGAATCATGCCAGCTTGAAGGGTGGCATCCCACTGATATCTCAACCCAGAGTCGGTATACCCGCGTATTATATCTTGAAAAAAATCATAAACTTACATCTTGGTACTTAATCTATGAATAATTCTGAAAAAAACTAATTAAACGTTCAACTCAAATGGCTACTAAAAACTTAAATCTTAGCCAATTAACTGGAGAGAAAACTTATACCGAAATCGTTTTTAAACAAGTGTGGAGTAAAGTTGAAGCTTATCGAAAACCCCATCCCCAACCGAAAATTTTTATGATGGCTTTTGGCAATACCACTCAGCCTTTACCTCCTACAAGGGAAGACCATTAAAGTATATCGTTGACCGAAAGCGAGGCTATTAAGTCTTAATTATTGTTTTGTTCTGTGTGGTAGATGTCCAATAAAAGAATAATAGACAATGCTAATTGAGAACAGACAACTTTAGCAGCGATCGCCATTTTTACCGGAGATGTCAGTCGTTAGCTTTTCAAGATTACTATTCTATAAAATTTGAAAAATAGACTATTCGCAATCAGTTTCTAACCACTGACACCTCATCTGTAGAGGTCTTAAATATTAAGCCAGATTTGGAGGAATATTTCGGGATTGAACTGTTGCTCGATATCGCTCCAAATAGACACGAATTAAATCTTGAACCTCAGTCCGTTTCACCTCAGTTCCTTTATCCAAATTACCCGGAATTTCAAAGAAAATAATACTTTCAAGGGGTTGAAGTGCAACCATTTGAAATAAAATATGTGTGACGGCGATGGGAGTAGCTACTACATCCGTCACTCCAGAAATCGGGGAACGATTGGAAGCATCTTCAGGAGTAGGATAAGCATAAATGACCTGCTTGTGTACATCGGGCTGATCCAGATGACTCAATGTTGTCAAGACCCAACTTTTATCCGTCGCTTGCAAGATATAGTAGCGATGATGCTTTAATTGTTGGGCGAGAGTTTTCAAAGCCGGGGCGATCGCTTCTATCACCCCAGGAGTCGTACCATCTTGAGGCGCATTATCAATTAAGGCTTGAATTTGTTGATCTAAATCCATCGTTTCTAGTAAAAAATAAAAGGTTAGCGGAGAACAAAGCGATCATCTAATATCGGGTCAATTGTCACACCTCATCCCTAAAAATATTATTACCCATCCCAGTTAACAGCTTAGGAGTCTCCGGAAATCCATTGGTTTCCCTCGAAAGGGTGTGTTAGGGCCACTGTTATTAAGTATTCAAAATATGGGGGAAATCTGCCAGAGCGATACTATCTATCAACGGCTGTTTAGTGAACTGAAGCAGTCCACCCGTGCCTCTGAGCAGAATTGCCGGGATGTTGCTCAACGTTTAACCGAAGAAGCTATTCGGATTTGTACCGAAAGCAGACGAATTCAGGCTTCGGGTGAAGTTGAAACTTGGGCAATGACATTAGCTCAACATCGCCTTCAGCAATGTCTGCATTATTACAGGCTAGGGTCAAGACAAGCTCCTGTCGAACTTCACAGCACCTTAAGTGCAATTGTCTACCGCTATATTACACCTCCCCAAGTCCAATCAAGTTATCAAGCGAGACTGGAATTAATCAGAGATTTCTTGCAGGGCTTCTACGTTGAAACCCTAAGTGCTTTTCGCAAAGAGGCTCAACTCCCTGCAACCTATCGTCCTCAAACGATAGTAGAATTAGCGGAATATTTAGCATTTACAGAACGCTATGGGAAAAGACGGATTCCGTTATCTCGGGGTCGTAGTCAACAACTGGTGATTTTACGCGCCCAAACCTTTTCTCAACAACAGCCGAAAGAAACGTTTGTGGATTTGGATCAAGCCGCCGAAGGATCATCTCAAGACTCGGATCAAACTTGGAATGATTCAGCGATGCAACAAGTACGAAATGCCATGGCCGCAGAATCGAGTGAGCCAGAATTAGACTCTTTACGTCAAACCGTCGTTGAAGAACTTATTGCCTACTTAGAGGAACACAACCAACAAGATTGTGCTGATTATTTTGCCTTACGTTTACAAGATTTACCCACTCGCGAAATCGAAGAAATCTTAGGGCTAACCCCTCGTCAGCGAGACTACTTACAGCAACGATTCAAATATCATCTGCTGCGGTTCGCCTTGGGACATCGCTGGGAACTGGTGCATCAGTGGCTCGAAGCTGATTTAGAAAAAGATCTGGGACTTACCCCTCGACAATGGCAACTTTTGCAAGAGCAACTCAGCGGTGAGCAAGCACATCTGTTAAGGTTAAAACAAGAGGGTTTATCAGAACAAGAAATCTCCCAAACCCTTAACTGCAAGGTCACTCAAGTCCAAAAACGGTGGTTTAAAGTATTAGAGTTATCTTGGGAGATCAGAAATCAATCAGTATCCGGAGCAGGGGCATCTAGCGATGAATAACGAAACATACCGAGATGATCCATCATTCGAGTGCCACTTTTTTGACTGGCTCATGCAAAAGTCACCAGTGACTCCGCCTGACGGGTTGGCAGTTTCTCAGGGGGAAAACCCCCAGGATCACACTGCTTCACCGGGCGACGACGGAGATGACAGTGAGCATTGGTCAGTCAAAAATCCTTCTTCTGTGGAGAATGAATCTGATCTCGAATCAAATGTTTACAACAAATCCACCAGGGTGGAGCCAGAAGAATGGGAAGAACTGGACCCATTAGACTCTGAAGAGATTGATGACTCCGACTACCAAGGTCAACTTTTTACATTGGGAGAGATACCAGCCGTGAAAAACAGGTTTGAAACGGTTTTGAAAAATCGGTTAAAAGCTGAGATGGAACGCAATCCACCGTTATTTCCTTGGGAAACAAAAGCATCTGATTTCGCTTGTTATCTTGACGTAATCGAAGAACAACGAGTTCCCTGGATTGCTCACAAGCAAAATCTACGGTGGTCTGTTCCGATTCCTGATCCCGTTTTTGCTCAGTTGCTGAGTCCTTGTCAAGAAGCGATTCAGTCTTCTTTAAGAGAGGGTGCGAAATTGGTTCAAGTGGTTGAAACGTTGTTTCCCCATCAATCTGAACCGCTCAACGAGTTAACTCATCGTTTGATGTTGGGTTGGGCTAGAGGAGAAGATCCGGTTCAAAATTTAACCCTTCCAGAATACGAAACGGCTAACCCCGAACAACAGATGTTGATGACGCTGTTAGCAGCCCAAGAAATTATTCAGGCTCTGACTTTAACCTGTGATCTCAATCAAGCTGCGATTAAACAACAATGGCTAACCAATCTAGGTGTGCTAACTTTAGAGGCTGAATATACTCAAAAAGACGGGCAGAGTGCATCCTTGAAAGTGACAGGTCATTTACCTGATGGCGGACATTTGTGGCTGACAGGAGCGGACGTACAAACAACAGCCCAACGCAGCGATCGCGGATCTCTCAGACTGGAGTTAGTTGATCCACAGCCCGATCACACCTATCGACTGAACGTTATCCTACACAATCAAGATCAGCATCCCCTCAGTTTTGCGATTTGTCCACAGTCGTTTAGGTAAAATCTCCTCAATTGTGCCTCTCAATCAAGGTTATTAATATGGCTTGCTCATCCGAGATCAGGTAAAGTGTTTCATAGCACTTGCAGATCTTTGCCGCGATTGAGCTATGACTTCTAGCACTTCTCCGTTCACTCAACTTTGGCGTCGGATCGAAGCAACGCCGAAGCCCGTACCCGAAGATTCCATTAGTTTGCGAATCTTGGTACAGTTGCTTGTGATTGTCGGGATTGTTGCGACTGATATCGCCATCGAAGAACCTCTCAACCTGTGGGCAATTCCCGTGAGCCTGGTCGGAGCTACCTGGAGTTATTTTCGCCGTCGTCATCGTAATATACCCGTAAAATTTTGTATTGCGATCGGAATGCTGGTCGCACTGGCGGCTTTTTTTGGGCGATTGGTGGGAGAACTCAATGATACTCGTCTGGTTTTGGCTCAACTGTTAATTCATCTGCAAATTCTGCACAGTTTTGATTTACCTCGTCGCCAAGATTTGGGGTACTCAATGGTGATTGGGTTAATCTTGCTCGGTGTTGCGGCTACCCTCAGTCAAACCCTGACTTTTGGGCCTGTTATTCTCGTTTTCTTAGCCATTGCATTACCCACTTTAATTTTTGATTATCGCTCCCGTTTGGGCTTTGCCCAACTCAATTTAAACAAAACCGATCAATCTCAACCCTCTAAACTTTTTTCCGCATTAAATGTAAAATTTTTAGGCGTTAGCTTTATTGTTGTTGTTGTCCTCGGACTGCTGATTTTTGCTCTATTACCTCGTTTTCCGAGTTACCAACTCCGCTCTTTTCCGGTGAGTTCTCCGATTGACTTACCTCAAGGTCAATTTGATGGGACTCGTGTATTTAATCCCGGTTATGCCTCGGAAGATAACCAAAATAATGACTCAGAAAATGGTGGTAGTGGTCGCAGTCCTCGGCGAGGCGCAGGTCAACTGGATTCGACTTTTTACTATGGTTTTGATACCCAAATCAATCAAAATTTACGGGGTCAATTAACGCCGAGAGTGGTGATGCGTGTGCGATCACAAGCCCGAGGATTTTGGCGTGTTGTTGCTTTTGATCAATATACAGGTCAAGGGTGGGAAATTTCCCGCAATGATGAGGATGAAATGTCTGTGGTCAACCGTCCTCCTTGGTCTTATCAATTTCTGCTTTATCCTTTCATTACAGCTAGTGAAACCCGAGAAATTGTTCAAAGTTATACGATTATTTCTCAACTCCCAAACTTACTTCCTTCTATGCCTTGGGCAAAAGAAGTGTATTTCCCAACTCAAGAATTAGCAATTGATGCTGAACGAAATTTGCGATCGCCTTTGGATTTACGAGAAGGAATGACCTATACTGTTGTTTCTCAAGTTCCTTTTCGCAATCGTTCGCTCTTGCAACAAGCTTCAACAAAATATCCCCAGAAAATTACCGATCATTATCTAGAAGTTCCCGAAGAAATTCGAGAAAAAGTTCGTCAAAAAACCGAAGAAATCTTACAGAACGTTAATCAAGTTGCCCAAACTAAAATTCCTCTAGATAACCCCTACGAAAAAACACTTTATCTTGCTCAATATCTCAAACAAAATCCGGTTTATCGTCTTCAAGAAGCACCGCCATTTTTACGAGAAGATGAAGATTTAGTCGAAGCCTTTTTATTTGGATACAAAGACAGTCCACCCGACGAAACCATCACAGGGGGTTATCCCGATCATTTTGCAACCATTTTAACCATAATGCTGCGTTCTATCGGGATTCCAGCTCGATTAGTGGCGGGATTTGACTCGGGAGAATTTAATCCCTTTACAGGCTTATATGTTGTCAAAAATACCGATGCTCATGCGATGACAGAGGTGTATTTTCCTGAGTATGGTTGGTTTGCTTTTAATCCAATTCCAGGTATGGAATTAATTCCACCTTCTATCGAAGAAAACCAAACTTTTAGTGCATTACGTTCATTTTGGCAATGGATAGCGGGTTGGCTACCGTCTCCAGTTACGAGTATTTTACAAACAATATTCGGAACGCTATTTATTTGGATCGCGCGAAGTATTCGGTGGTTTTTAACTCTATTTACTCGAGGATGGGTGGGTTTATTTACGGCATTATTTGTGTCATTAGCCGTGAGTTTTTTAGGATGGTTTGGGTTTGATCGTTGGCAGGTTTGGCGTTATCATCGTTGGTTGTCTAAACTCCCTCCTGAAGAACGTTTTTATCAACAGATGTTGAAGCTTTTAGCTGCAAAAGGATATCAAAAGTCTGCCGCACAAACGCCTTTAGAATATGCTCACTCTATGCAACAATATCATTCTGTCGATGAAACTGAGGTGATTGAGGAAGTTTCTCAGACTTATATGCAGTGGCGATATGGAGGGAAATCAGCAAATATAAACCAAATGAAAATCTTGATTAATAATTTAAAAAAAGCTCATCTTAAACGGTTGAAAAAGCGAAAGTTTAGAGGTTTAAAATAGTTGGTTCTAATCGTTTTAGTCATTTAATAATATTCAGGGATGAGGAGGACTCAAAAATGAAAATAATTCTAATTTCAGCCGGATTAGTTTTAAACTGTTTCTTTGCCGTACCGATTAATGCTACGCCTTTTAACCCTTTTACTAAAGTTGAATATGATCAAATTCGGCATGGAATGACTTATGAAGAAGTCAAAGCAATTATGAGAGGAGAACCTGGAGAACGGGATCAGGGGTTTCGAGAGGATTCAGATCAAGAAGATCCTCGCACGATGTATCATTGGATTAATCCCGATGGTTCATCCATTACAGTTGTATTTAGTCCAGAAAACGAAGTGATTAATCTGGGTTCTTACAACTTAATGCCTCCCCTACATACAAACTTATCGAGAACAGAAGATAATCGCCTCCAAAACTTATATCAAAGTCCAATTACAATAGATTACTATAATCAACTCAAAATCGGTATGACCTATGAAGAAGTCAAAACCGTCATGGGTTCCGAGGGAAAAACCAATCAAGAACTCTACAATACCAGTGGTGATTCTTCTCAAACTCGCTATCACTGGTTAAACCCAGACAATACGGGTATTAGTGTTGTTTTTGATCAAGATAATCGAGTTCGTTCCATTATTACCCACAATTTAAACGAATATGTGATGGGTGGAGATCCCATTCCCTCTCAAACACCCGAAGGCCAAACTTTAGCCACACGTCAACAATATTATCAACTACAAATGGGAATGACCTATGATCAAGTCTCATCCATCATGGGAACAGAGGGAAAGCCCAATCCCAGTTTCAACCCAGATGGAGACGAAAACTTTAAAACCTCCTATGAATGGATGAATCCTGATGGAAGCGGAATTAAGGTGATTTTCAATATCGATGATCAAGTCACAAAAATTTACGGTTTGGGTTTAGGAGTCGGACTAAGATATTAGTTTGAACAGTCTTGTCAAAAAAACGCTTTTTGATCAAACAGCAATCTTAACAGGTGTTCATGGTGTCAAGAGTGCGGTATATTACCATAACAGTAGGGTAATGACTGCATTAAGGTGACTGCAATCACTTTAATTAGATCCACTGCCAATGGGCGTGGAGTGTGTCACGAGGTACTTGTCACTGCTGTTTAGATCAGTTGGGAGAAAAATATCAATGAAACAATTAGGTCGTTTGTTAGTTCTAGTAGGTTTATTAATAAGTTGTCTAGGATGGGCTGGACATCAGAATGCTTATGCAGCTAATTTGAGTCTGAATAAGTTACCTGTTGTCTCTCCCATTTTGGCTGTTGAACAACGAAGAAATCGGGCTGATGAAAAGTTAGGCGAATTTGGAGAGAAGCTCGATCTCAACAATAGTTCGATTCGAGAATTTAGACAATTGCGGGGAATGTTTCCTACTCTTGCGAGTATGATTGTTGATCAAGCCCCCTTTGATTCAGTTGAGGATGTCCTCAAAATGGAGGGATTAACAGAGCGTCAAAAACAAATTCTGGAAACTCATTTAGATGAATTTACAGTCACTCCAGTTGCTTCTGTTTTACAAGAAGGAAACTTCCGCTTGAATACAGGAACCTACGACTAGACTGGCTGAGATTT
This sequence comes from Lyngbya aestuarii BL J, assembly GCF_000478195.2. Lineage (GTDB taxonomy): Bacteria > Cyanobacteriota > Cyanobacteriia > Cyanobacteriales > Microcoleaceae > Capilliphycus > Capilliphycus aestuarii. Next base: position 83,547 of record NZ_AUZM01000020.1, read on the forward strand.
TCAATTCAGGTTTTCGGTTTTGAAAGTCGATTTTGATTAGAAAATAACTCCCGTTAGAGTCTGTCAGCGATAACGGGAGCTTTTAAGTCCCTAGAAAAGTCTTCTCGACAAATAACCCAGGATGATTCAAAGAAGGTTGAGTGTTTAGCCGAAAAAGTCTCGATTGAGTTAAACCTCAAAGAAACAACAAACTCTAAGAACAGATGCAAGAAAACCATTGTTATTTTTATGAACAAAATTAAGAATATTAGGATCAAGAAATTCTAGGTAGTCGAGGTTGAGTCAGAGCTTCTATAATATCCGGGCATAGCCATCCTTTACCGTCACCTTGAATATGACCCATTTTGATCCATCATCTCCTGTTAATATACCCGACCATTTTGATGTATTGGTTGTCGGGGCAGGAGCCGCAGGTTTATATGCTGCTTTGTGTTTACCGACTGATCTCCATGTGGGCTTAGTCAATAAAGACATCCTTCCCCTTTCCGCTAGTGATTGGGCGCAGGGAGGTATCGCGGCGGCTATTTCTGCTGAGGACTCACCTCGCCTGCATTTGGAGGATACTTTAAAAGCTGGAGCCGGGTTATGTGAACAATCTGCGGTTGAATTTTTGGTTTCTCACGGTCCTGAATGTATTCATCGTTTGGTCGAAATGGGAGTCTTGTTTGACCGACATGACCAAAATTTAGCTTTAACCCTAGAAGCCGCTCACTCTCGCCATCGCGTCCTTCATGCGGCAGATACAACAGGTCGAGCGGTGGTCAGTATTCTCGCGGAACAGGTTCTCAACCGCCAAAATATTCAGCTTGTGTGTCCGGCTTTTGCCTTAAACTTGTGGCTAGATCCACAAACGCAACACTGTCAAGGCATTAGTGTCATTTGTAACCGCCAAGTGCGATGGATAGGAGCATCAGCCGTGGTTTTAGCCACAGGAGGCGGTGGACAAGTCTTTTCCCAGACTACAAATCCCAGTGTCAGTACGGGGGATGGAGTGGCGATGGCTTGGCGATCAGGGACGTTACTGCGAGATTTAGAGTTTGTTCAGTTTCATCCTACAGCTTTGAAAATATCGGGTGCGCCTCGGTTTCTGATTAGTGAAGCGGTTCGGGGAGAAGGTGCCCATTTAATTGATCAGCAAGGGAAACGGTTTGCGTTTGAGTATCACCCTGACGGAGAACTCGCCCCCCGAGATGTGGTCAGTCGAGCGATTTTTAATCACTTACAGAAGATGAGAGCGGTTCCAGGCGCTAATAGTGAGAATGTTTGGTTGGATTTACGTCCGATTCCCCCTGAAAAAATTCGCTCCCGTTTTCCGAATATTATTCAAGTTTGTCAACAGTGGGGAGTAAACTTATTTGAAGAACCGATTCCGGTTTCTCCTGCGGCTCATTATTGGATGGGTGGAATTGTGACGGATACCCTCAATCAAACTTCGATTCCGGGTTTATATGCAATTGGCGAAACTGCAAGTACAGGTGTACATGGTGCGAATCGTTTAGCGAGTAATTCTTTGCTAGAGTGTTTGGTTTATGGCGCTCAGATGGCAAAACTTCAATACACAAATACCAGTATAGATTTACCTGTTTCTTCGGAAAAGATCGAATTTTCTTTACCTTCGGATTGGCAAGAGCAGTATGATCAGATTAAGGAGATTAAAACCCAGTTACCCGATTTAGTTTGGCAAAGTGCAGGAATTTGTCGCGACGGACAGAGGTTAGATCAAGCTCTCTGTCTAGTCGAAGCTTGGCATCAAACCTTCCTCAATCTCCCTTTGAGTCAAACTCTGTTAACCTTGCAACCGCAACAAACCATTCAGTTTGATCAAACTATCAAGCCTTCCCAGTTGAGAACATGGGGAGAAACCTGTAACTTGCTCGATATTGGATATTTAATTCTCAAAAGTTCTGCCTTTCGACAAGAAAGCCGAGGAGGTCATTATCGTCAAGATTATCCTGAAACCAATCCTAGCTGGCAAGTCCATACTTTGACTCAAGGCGATCAAACCTGGAAGGCTTCCTTAATCACCTAAATTTTTGGGAGAAGTGAGGAGTGTTTGATTTGAGCGATTAACGCCCTCCGCCGCTACCGTTGGTGTTCGGCGGCTGCTCCTCCGTTTGTTTGACAGGACAAATAATCGAATCTAGAGGGCCAGATGTAACCTGACACCCATGAAACTCATTCGTTCTATTTTCGGGTTCAAAGCGAGCTTGAGCCGCTTCTACTAGCGAGAACTGCACACCTGCGATCAGCGTTACAGTCGTTGTCAATCTAATTATGCACCCCATGGAATTTATACCCCTGATTAACTCAACTTACCCACAAGAATTATCAATAGGATTTCTGTTGTGTTCAGTATATCAGTATTTTTACGGAGTTGCTACAAACTTAAATATTTCTCACCCAAAATTTTTGTTAAACGGACGAAAGCGACGACCCTAAGCCTTTAGTCGGAGGTCGGAGAATACTCCTTTTGACTCAAAAAAGTTGAGAAATTCTCAAATAAATTGCTGAGTAACGCCGTTTTTAGAGGAAACTTACTGAAAAATCTGAGCATTTCCTTGAATTGCAACAAAAGAGTCGTTATAATGGCAACACCCCCTGAAGGTAGAAATACCTGACTTGTTAATCTACTTCTTACCCCCACCCCTTTCCGTAAATTTTTAAGAATTTTTTGGGCATTTTGATTAATGATGCCAGATTGCAATATTCACTAATCTTCTGGAGACGACTGCACATTAAACTCAGGTGATGAAGTCGCAAACTTGTATCTATTCTTCCCCGAACGTTTGGCTCGATACATGGCATCATCTGCCTTTTGAGTAAGAAGATTGAGGTCATGAGCATCAAGAGGATAGACACTAATTCCAATACTGGTGGTTACAGAGACAATGTGTCCGTCTAAATGAGCTTCTTGAGTAATCGTCTGAAGAATTTTTTTAGCCACTCTAGCAACATCAGCTTTACGAGGAATTCCCGGTAAAATCACCGTAAATTCATCTCCTCCTAGCCGAGCCACTGTATCACTACTGCGTAAACAATCATTCAAGCGTTGGGCGACGGTTTTCAACAATAAGTCACCAATATGATGACCCATTGTATCATTAATAATCTTAAAATCATTCAAATCCAAGTAAAATAAAGCCACTAATTTGTTATTATTTGTCGCCCATTCTAAAGATTGAGCGAGACGTTCATTAAAAACTTTACGATTCGCTAAACCCGTAAGCGGATCTTGTTCGGCATGAACTTTAAGTTGAGCATTATAATGTTCTAATTCGGCTGCAATTCTTTTCAGTTCTTCTTCTAAACACTTGCGTTCAGTAATATCTCGAATAACACCGACTAAAAATATATTTCCCGCCGCATCTCGATGAATAGAACGTTTAGTGGCAATGAAGCGTGTTATCCCTTGAGCATCAGTCAACTTTTCTTCATTTTCTTGCTCACCCGCCAAATAAAATGCTAGTTCATCTTGTTTCCAAAAAATATCAGCTTCTTGTTGGGGAAATAGCTCATAATCCGACTTACTCATCAGCGTTTGCATCGGATAACCCACTAACTTACAATAAGCTTGATTAATCACAATTTTGTGATGGTTTTTATTCTTCACATAAATCGGATCAGGAATCGTATTAATCACACTGCTCAAAAAATCAGTAGAGCGTTTAAATTCCCCTTGTAAATGAGCTAAATAACCAACCACAACCGCCGCCGAAGCCAACAAAGTTATCAAGGGAGGAACAACAGGAATCCACCATCCATAACAAAAAAGCAGATAAGCTCCTCCACTCAAACCCACACTCAACAATAAAACCAACGTCGTTGAGCGATAAGGCGCTCGTAACTTCCAACACAAACTCGCGCCCACCCAAGACCAACCCAAAATCCACAACCATTCAACGGGGTCAGACCAAACCTGAATTTGAGTTCTGTTATCGAGAGCGGTACTGAGAATTTGGCTGACAAAATTCGCCATCAGTTCCACCCCGTACATTTTTTCCCGAGATTGAAACAAACCCCCACTGTAAGAGGTGAAGTGAGTATCTTTCACACTCGGAGCTGTGGGGCCAATCAAAACAATGCGATCGCGAATTAACTCTGATGGGACTCGACCTTCCAATACCTCCGTCATGGAAACTCGACGAAACCGACCCATTGGCCCGCGAAGATTCGCCAGAAATTGATAACCCCCGGCATCAGCGCGTACATAAGCCCCGTCATTTTGACGAAACCGGGTAATATTACCTTCTCCAAGCGGAAAATCAGTAGCGGGTGCTAAGGAGGGGAGAGAAACCCCTTGATTTTCGAGGTAAATAGTCGCTAGCTTGAGCGGAAAACTCTCAAGAATGACATCATCGGGAAACCAAACATGAAGCAAGCCTCGCCGCACAACCCCATCGGTATCCGTCATAAAATTATTGAAACCGACTTGATCTTTCTGTGCAAGAATCGGAGGAGGGTTTACGGCTGACCCATTTCCGCTTTCAAACGTTTCAATTCCAACAATATTAGGAATCGTTTGAAAAGCTTGTACTAATTCCGCATAACCGGGTTCAGTGGGTAAATCTCGATAAAGATCAAGACCAATCGCTTGCGGTTCTGCTGCATTAATTTGTTGGAGTAACTGAGCCAGTTTATTATCAGGTATGGGAAAACCATAGGCTTGTAAGTCAGATTCATCAATTCCGACAATCAGGATACGCTCATCAATCGGCTCTAAAGGTCGCCAACGAAAAAACAAATCTAGCACAGACCACTCTAGAGGTTGTAAGAACCCTAAAGCCCGCATTGCAATCACAATTCCTGCAATGCTCGAAGAGGTCAAGATCACCCGACGGTTTTGGGAGAACCATCCCGTCAGCGATGCTAATTTTTGCTTGTATTTCTGAAGTTTTCCAACTCTTGTTCTCAGTATCCAAAGCAACCGTCTAGCTCCTGTCTTGATAATCTAGATCCATTAAGCTTTTGACCCACTCAGGGATGAATCTAGTGTGGTGTGTAGAAAGGATTGGAAAGACTAACTTCCCTGAAAAATTCACACGAGGATAGGCAGATTCGGCTTGCTAGATTGTACGGGTATAGAACAAGGCAATCAGGAACATTTAGAAATCCATTCGTGTTCCTGGCACAGTTGAAAGCTGATCGAAAAATAGATGTTAGCTCAATGGTTTGAATCGTTGACCCTGACCTCAAAGTAACACTATCAATTTAACAGTGTTGCTCGTCGTTATTTTGACAAGTCTTCCTAAGCTAATTTCACCCTAATATTTAAAATTACGCCGTCCTTGATAACCCGATAAATCAGCCAATTTTTCCAGTGATGCAGTACCGGGATAAAATTGACCGTCAATTTCCCAAGTCGGATATCCTGTTATTCCTGCTTCTTTACAAAGCTGGGGTCGAGCATTTTTACCTTTAGGATCACATTCTACATAATCGATCATAGCAAATGCTTCTTTGCCAAAAAGCTGTTTTTGGTCGTGGCAGTGAGGACACCAATAAGCCCCGTATTCTTTGGCGTTGAGTTGCTGAAGATGACGGGCGAGTGCGAGTTCAGCCGGCCCTGAAGTTGTGGTAATCTCACCGGGTTGTGAGGGATTAGCCGCAGTTACAGAGGTTTCAGAAGCATTGATACTACCATAGAGACTCAAAGCCCCAATCAGTGTTACCATGCCAATCGTTAGACCTGTCAGTAACAGTTGTCCGACATCTTCCCAGTCGTGACCCCAAATACTGAGAACAAACAAACTGACAGCAAACAACGCTGAAACAATACAGTAGGGACACCACTCTCCAATCTCGAACACCATAATATTCATCAGGTAGCCGCTAAACACGACCATCGCCGTACTCAGGGCAAACATCAGCAGTCGCGTTTGTTCTTCGAGATTAGCCCGCAGAGATTTTTGAGAATGCGGATCAACTAATAACGGGGCAATGGCAACAATCCCCATACTCAAATAAGCCAGCAAACCAAATAGAGTCAGCGGTAAACCAAAAACACTCGCATAAGGGCTATTTAGCACTTGGTCGCACCCCTCTGTCGGACAAGCCGCTGAACCGCCCGTGAGTTTGACCCAAGTTAGATAGGTTGTCTCGACAGCACCAAGACTCGCAATCGCAGCCGTGATCGGGCGAGACCAACGATGAATCCAAGGATTAGAACGTTTGGCAATCATCACTTAATTTCAGCTAAAAGAGGACTATTAATTTTAGATCTTAGTCACTTTGAACTGAGATTTGAGAAGCTAATTCTTGAGAATTGACTAAAATCCTCTGATTTTCTCTAGGATTGAAACCGAAAAATACCGATTGTCATTGAGAGATTGTCCGAGCAAAAGTGAAAACTCAAACTTTTTGTTTGTCTAACTGCCAATTTTCTGGATCGTGAGAGACGGATAAACTGCGCTGCATGACTTCTACAAATTGCCGCACTCGACTCGGGTCAATCGGTTGGTCAATCCGTCCATGTCGCTTCAGAGAACTCGAAACAATCACACCATCTGCGGCTTGAATCAACTTCGGAATATTTTCCCAATTGGCACCACTGCCAATAAATAGCGGAGTCTGACCTGCGGCTTTCCGGGCTAATTCTAAATCCTCCCAACTCGGCGGATTTCCCGTAGACAGACCTGATAAAATCACACCATCGGCTAAAGCCCGTTCAATCGTTTCTTTGACCACTGAACTTAAATGAGCCAAACCTAAAGGAGCCGCGTGTTTAACCAAAACATCCGCTAAGATTTTGACATCACTCCCGAGTTCTCGTCGATAGCGAAGCAGGCGATGGGCATTGCCTTCGATTAGGCCTTGGTCAGTTGCCATCACTCCATTGAGGACATTAACACGAATAAACTGCGCTCCGACACAGGAGGCGATAGCCATCGCACTTTCAGCATCATTGCGTAAGACATTAATGCCAATCGGGACGGTGACCAAGCTCATCAATCGATGCACAATCAGCGTCATTGCACTGACAATTGCCGGATTGACCTGATTTTTGGCAAAGGGAGCATCAAAAAAGTTCTCCACAATAATACCGTTCACACCGCCAGAGGCTAGAGCAGTCGCCTCCTGTTCGGCTCGATCCATAACAGTTTTGAGATTACCTCCCCAACGGGGAGAGGTCGGCAGCGGTAGTAAATGTACGACACCAATAATCGGATTGGATGTTTGAAAAATTTCCTTTAAGTCCACAGGGTTTACCTTATACCACCAAAATAGAACAGCCAGTTCCTAGTTATTAAAGCCAGGATATCGGCTACAGTGGCAATTGAATAGACAACGCTTTGAGACGGTATACCATAAGATTTTATCGGTAACAGTGACACCATAACTAGGGTTCGTCAAAATTTGGAAGCAGGAAGTTCAGGAGGCCGGTTCGTGAAAATTGTCCTGATTATTTTAGCGGTTTGGGTTGGATTGCTCATTCTAGCCGAAATTGGGTTAAGAGTCATGTTTGGTTTTGGTAATCCCTTAATTTATCAAGCGGATGAGGATATTGGCTATCTGTTAGTTCCCGATCAGAAAACGCGACGGTTTGGCAACCGCATCGAGATTAACCAGTATTCTATGCGAAGTTCCCCGATTACGACTGTTCCACACTCGACAACTTTACGCATTTTGTTATTGGGAGATTCGATTGTCAATGGGGGATGGTGGACTGATCAATCGGATATTATCTCGGAAATGCTCACTCAACAATTGACTCAAACTCTAGATAAACAGACTCCCAAACACCAAATAGAAGTTTTGAATATTGCGGCTAACTCTTGGGGGCCACCGAACCAACTCGCTTACTTACGAAAATTTGGGACGTTTCAAGCGGCTTGTTTGATTGTGATCATCAATACAGATGATTTATTTACTAAACGTCCTAACCCGAACCTGGTGGGGGTTGATCGGAACTATCCCGACCATCGACCGATTTTAGCCTTACAAGAACTCTTGAACCGTTTTCGTCCACCTCAACCCTCGTCTATCGCTGCTTCTGACTCTCATCGGCAACCCTCTGATCCTGTCAGCTATAATCTCCATGCAATTGAGGAAATTCGAGACATTGCCACTCAACAGGAAATTCCTTTTTTATTAGCGATGACTCCTCTATTGCGGGAAATTGGCAGTCCTGGCCCGAGAGATTATGAAATTAAGGCTCGTCAACGTTTAACTGAGTTGACTCAAACTCAAAAAATCTTTTATATCGATTTTTTACCGCTTTTTAATTCAATAAATGAACCCAAATCTTTCTACCGAGATCATATACATTTGAGTGTTCAAGGCAATCAATTCGTCACACAAAAATTGACTCAAACCTTACAAGAAAAGATGGAAATTTTAGTCAATTCTTCCCCGTAAATCTTCTGAAGTTTAGACTAAAACTTGAACAGCGTAGATGTTTTGGCGAAATTTATGCAATCGTTTCAATTTCATCTGAACTTGAAGAAATTTATTGAAAGCTTTAATTTTCTCATCGAGATGTATTAGGGGATAAGTCCGGTCGTAGGGTAGTCTAAACTCCAGTAACTCTAACATATTCCTATTTTCGGTAAAAAATAAATATAGCAGGTCGCACTGGTATATCTACAAATGCCCTGAACGAAGAATAGCCAAAAGCCTGACTATATCGGCATTTTCTTGCCTATTGCCAGAGCGCCTATTGCCTGCCGCCTGCGTTGCGCTATAGTATCGTTAATTTTTAGTTTCATAATTAAAACTGTTGTAAAAACTCTAACAATTCTCTTTTAGAATAATCTTTATTATCATCAACAACAAACTCTTTATTTTCGTCTATACATTTAAAAAATCTAAAACGAAATACCTCGGTTAGATACAAAGCTTCTCTGTAAAATGAAGTTAATTTGGTTAGATCATTAAACGCTTTATCATAAAACTCTTTTATTGTTAAATCAGGCATTTTAAATTCGGGTATTAAACAGCTACTAAAAGGTATTATAGATGTACATTCCCAATCCTCTAACGAAAAAACAATATTCCAATACGTTTCTGTTGAAGTTATTTTAATTTTCATAATTTAATAAAGAATAACACTTGGCAGAATAGATCTTTAATTCAACTGGAGCTTAGACTAAACTTTGAGCAAAAAATCAATATCTCCTATTAATAGTTAAAAATGCCGGAGTCTGTCAAAATCCTCAAACTCAAGGCATCTCAAATGACCTGACGGACTTGTTCAGATACAGTATTAAAAGTGTTGAGATGTTTCTCATTGTACATTTTTGGTGCAGGTTTTATCAACACACCCGGCTTTAGCAAAAAATCTTCAATTTGCTCACCCGGTATCGGTTTGGAGAATAAATAACCCTGTCCCGATTCACACTCTAGCGATCGCAGTTTTTCCAGTTGTTGGGGGGTTTCTATACCTTCTGCAACCGTTGCCAAATTCAGAGATCGCCCCAAGGTAACAATCGAGTGAATAATACAGCGTTCTCGCGTTCCTCGGTTGAGAGTTTCCACAAAAGAACGATCAATCTTGATCACATTCAGCGGAAATTGATGCAAATATCTCAAAGATGAAAATCCCGTTCCGAAATCATTAATGTGTTGAAAATCATCTAAATCGATAAATAGGACAG
>NZ_AUZM01000021.1 GCF_000478195.2 Lyngbya aestuarii BL J
GGTGATCCGCGTATTTTATATTAATAAAGCTAAACCCCGTTACAATAACGGCAAACAGCGACGAGAAGGCTATAATAATTCTTATTAGATTTCATTAAATCATCTTTAAAATGCCTCACTTTGATCGGGTTTTGCAGCTTTTGCAAGACCCTTTTTAAGTTGGATTTCATATTCGAGTTGGACAGGTTAAACCATTTTTGTTTTTTGTTTAATTTCAGATAACCTGTCCGCTTCACATCGTCAATTTCTAAAACGGAATTAAACAAACGTAAAGTAATCTTCTTCAAGCACAACAGGGAAAGATGTTCCCTGAATAATCGCAATCAGTTCATCTTGACCCCCAACAGTATGATAGAGTGCAGTTCCTTGAGGTAAACCCTCGGGTTGAACATCCAGTCGATAATCTTCCGCATTTCCTGCGAGTTGAATAATATCTTGAGTGCTGTCGAAATCTTGAACTATAGCGTAATCTTCTAAACCGAGGTTATTGAGATCGCCATCTTCATAATAAACTTGAATCTCATCACCCAGAACAAATGTATCCGCTCCTGTTCCCCCTACTAAAGTATCAATTTCGTTCTGTCCGGCATCAGTTATATTGGGATCGGCACCAATCAAAATATCATCTCCATTATCTCCACTAACAAAGTCATTTCCCGCTTCACCTTCGAGAACATCATTACCTTGTCCTCCGTAGGCTAAATCATCACCGTCTCCTCCTTTAATGGTGTCATTTCCTAAATTACCATTGAGCCAGTCTGCATTTTCTCCACCATAGAGGAGGTCATCATCTTGATCGCCAAATAGACTATCTTCACCTGCATGACCGAGTAATGTGTCATTTTGTTTACCGCCAAATACGGTATCGTTTCCTTCGTTTCCTTCTAGGAAATCCTCATTTTGATTTCCAAACATCAAGTCATTACCCTCACCTCCAAAAAAGTTATCTGGTTGAGCGAAACCAAAGATAATATCGTCTCCAGAAAATCCTCTAAAAATTTCACTGTCATTGTCACTACCGAGAAGATTATCGCTGAGATCGGTACCATTAATGGTCAAAACTGTGAAACCGGATATATCTGGAGGAGTCGGTTCAAACTCAGGTTCGGGTGTGAGAACAGGTTCTGTTGGGGTGGGATCATCTAATCCTGTCCCCGATGGAGATTCATCTCCGGTGGTCGGATCATTGGATTCTGTCCCGGATGAAGACTCCTCTTCGGTGGTCGGTGGAAATTCATCATTTGATGGAGGATCAACAACAGGTATATCCTCACCAGAGGAATTGTCTGGAGTCGAAGGCGGGTCTACATCCGGGTCGGGTTGAGAATCCGGTTCTTGTTCATTCTCAGGCGTTTCAACGGAAGGTCTGTCATCCGTAATCGGATCGTCGATCTCAGCTTTTGGAGGAGGATCGACTTCAGTTTCATCGGTTTCTTCTTGTGGGTCTAAATCGGCTTCATTTTTCGATGGGGGAGTCTCGGGAGTTTGAGGTTCGGGTAAAGCTGCGTTCTCTTGACTGGGAGATTCCGGTTCAACTTCTGTACGAGTTTCAGATTCCTGATTTGAGTCTGAACCCTCATCTGAATTTGAGGGTTCAGAGGGTTGGGGATCTTCCGGCGGATCTTCCGATGGAGGTCGGGATTCTTCCTCAGTGGGATCAATATCGGCTTTTGGAGGAGGTTCGACTTCAGTTTCATCGGTTTCTTCTTGTGGGTCTAAATCCACTTCATTTTTCGATGGGGGAGTCTCGGGAGTTTGAGGTTCGGGTAGAGGCGTTTCCTCTTGAGTGGATGGGGATTCCGGTTGGATTTCTATGCGAGTTTCGGGTTCCATATCTGATTCTGAAGAAGGTTCTATTTCGGAAGGAGATTCCTCGTCTGAATTGACATCAGATTCGGACTCGGGTTCAGAAGGTTGCGGATCTTCTGATGGAGGTCGGGATTCTTCTTGAGAGAAATCAATATCGGCTTTTTCAGGAGGATCGACTTCAGCTTCATCGGTTTCTTGTGGTAGATCTACATCCACTTCATTTTTCGATGGGGGAGTCTCGGGAGTTTGAGGTTCGGGTAGAGGCGTTTCCTCTTGAGTGGATGGGAATTCCGGTTGGATTTCTATGCGAGTTTCGGGTTCCATATTCAGCTATTAAGATGGGTTTTCTGGTCAGTTATATGGAGATTAAAGTCCGAATTGATCTTCTGCTAGAATTGAGGAAGTTAGAGATTAAATTCTCTCTTGAATCCAATTATAAATTCGCTCTCATTCGATAGATTTATCCAATTAAACCTCATCTTCGATTCAGTTAAAGAATTGAGAAAATGAGGTAATATTATCAATAAAAACCGGAATGAGATGAAATGATTAATTCGGCTTTTCTCCTGAATATTTTCTGCCGTATAATGCCCCAAACTGGGGGTTTAGACATCAGGAAATATGCTTGCCGTGTAAATTTCCCAGTCATTTCCATCCCAAGCTTCCCAAGTGACATAATTACCTGCAATTTGAGGGTTAACTTCATCATTGGTACTGTTAACCAAAGTTTGAACCGTTGAACCATCATAAACAGTTGAACCATCATACAGAAGAATATCTGTATCTGAGGAATCATATTCATGTTCCCAGACGACAAAACCTAAATCAGAAACTTGGGGATTAATGTCATCTTGAGAATTATTGGTGAGTGGAGTGATCGCGCCTGTGAGTCGATCATGGAGATAGATCTCCCAGTCATTGCCATCCCAGGCTTGCCAGGTGACATAGTTTCCTGCTATTTGAGGATTGATTTCATCAAAACCACTACTGGCTAAGGTAAAAGTATTTCCGGTAGAGAAATCACGGAGATAAATATCTGTATCCGTGCTACTAAACTCATACTCATAAACAACATCTCCAAATTCAGAAACTTGGGCATTGGTTTCATTGCGTATAAAGTTGGTTGCAACTGGAATTTCGATTCCCGTTAAGTCATTATAGAGGTAAAGATCGGTGTTAGAATTACTATTTTCTCGTTCATAAACAACGAAATTACCTGCAATTTGGGGATTAATTTCATTAAAAGCCGTCTCTGCGATGGGAGTGTTTGTGTTGGTAAACTCATTATATAAATAGATGTCTGTATCAGAGGAAGTAAACTCGTATTCATAGGCAATAAGATTCCCTGAAATTTGAGGATTGGTTTCATCCCGTGCTATGCCAATCGGAAGCAATGTTGTCGTATCAGTATTTACATCATACAAACGGACATCAATATCACCAATGCCATATTCCCACTCATAAACAACGTCACCACCGTCAGAAATTTGAGGGTTGGATTCATCATTGAAAGTTGAAGCAATGGTTGTTATTTCCTCTGTAATGCCATTGTAATAACCGAGATTAAGATTACCGAAAACCTCAGATTCCCAAACAACATCACCGTAATCGGCTGCCACTTGAGGATTGGTGTCATCATTAAAATTATCGGTGAGTTGATTAATATTGAGCTTGGCCATCGTGATACTCCTATTGGGTAGATGTCGGTTGATTTCAGTCGGGAAATTTGCACAAAAAATCCCCCGAGCAAGCAGAATTTTAAGCTTGACCTTTCGTTTGTTTGTTTCTCATTGATCGTCAGCAATTCTCGCAAGCAATGGGACTAGCATTGAAAACAAGAACGGTGCTGACAATATTCGCTTTGATCGAGTTTTAAACCCTCGAACAGCTAGTAACGGTTAAACCGTTCACTTCCTCTATCAGATGGGGTTGGCGGTTTTTACGGGAATTCTGGAAGAAGTTACAAAACTTTATTATTTTTTGGGAGTTTGTGGTGCAGCCAACTCGGTCAAATCCCTGAAAATCAATGTATACAGTTGTATGTGGTTTACTCAGACAGCAAGCCATTGACCCGAAGCTAATGACTCTTCCGACTAGACTCTCAACCTAAATTAAGAGGGTAAACACTTCTCAAACCACTCTACATCCCAATATCGATCAAACTTACGACCCACCTCTCGATGAACGCCAACACTCTGAAACCCAAACTTTTGATGTAGCGCAATAGAGGCTGAATTTGGCAACGTAATTCCCGCATAGGCGCGATGCACATCCTCAGTTTTCAAAGATTCAAATAGAGCCGAATAAAGTAAACTTCCGATTCCTTTTTTGATGGTTTTGGGATGAATATAAACACTGGTTTCTATAGACGTTTCATACGCTGCTTTAGCTCGAAAACAACTACTACTTGCATAGCCAACGACTTGATCTTCAACTTCAGCGACAAACAACTGATAACGACCTGTAGAAGAATAATGTTCAAACCATTCTTCCCGGCGACGTTCTACCGTAAACAGTTTGAGATCAAAAGTAATCGCCGTATTGAGAATATAATAATTATAAATTTCAGTTAGCTGAACAATGTCTGAGGGTTGAGAAAAGCGAATGATAGGAGTCATTTGAGCTTTAAAAAATTCACTAGATCATCAATAAAAACACTCAACAAGCACTCAACATCAGTTAAAATCAACAGAAGTTGAGGAATAATTTCATTATCCGTTATCCTGGAGAGTGTCAAGTCAGTTTTCCGACTGGATATCCGTTCCTTAAGATCAAAATTTGAGCAGATTATAAAGATACGATAGGGTGAGAGCGCAGAGAAAGAACCCACTGCGGGGAGTTGAAAGGAATCAGATGAACCTAGACGACGAACTTAACAATACAATTTTAAACTTCACCGACATTCAAGCAGAGTTAAACCTGCGGGATGCTCAAGAGGTCATGCGTGAAATTATTGGCCATCTAGATTTAACCCCCGAGGAACGAGCTGGACTCGAAACGGAAATACACGGGTTAGAAACGATGATGGATAAACTCGAACAAACTCGCATCCAAATTGCAGTGTTTGGGATGGTAGGACGGGGTAAGTCCTCGATTTTGAATGCACTTTTAGGTCAAAAGATCTTTGAAACAGGCCCAATTCATGGTGTGACTCAAGCCACTCAAGCCCAAAGTTGGCAAGTTTCTGATACGCCTATCCAAACTTCTGATCTGGGAAATGATGTGGTTTCCTATCGCATTTCTCAAGTTGAATTAATAGACACTCCGGGAATTGATGAAGTTGATGGAAAAACCCGAGAAAAAATTGCACATCAAGTCGCACAACGGGCAGATTTACTTTTATTTGTGATTGCGGGAGATATTACTCAAGTTGAATATGAGGCGTTATCTCAACTGCGTGAAGCCGGAAAACCGATGTTATTGGTGTTTAATAAAGTTGATCAATATCCTGAAGCAGACCGTATGGCAATTTATCATAAAATTCGAGATGATCGAGTCAAAGAATTGTTGTCTCCTGATGAAATTGTCATGGCTGCGGCATCTCCGTTAATCGCGACCGCAGTTCGTCGTCCTGATGGGAGTATTCAACCTCAATTAACTCGCTCTGAACCTCAAGTTGAAAACCTCAAACTCAAAATTCTTGAAATTTTAGATCGGGAAGGAAAATCATTAGTGGCACTCAATACAATGCTCTACGCTGGAGATATTAACGAACAGTTAGTACAGCGAAAGATGGAGATTAGAGAACAAAGTGCTAATCGGGTGATTTGGAATGGAGTGATGACCAAAGCCGTCGCGATTGCCTTAAACCCAATGACGGTTATTGACTTAGTAAGTGGGGGGATTATTGATATTAGTATGATCCTGACTTTATCTAAATTATATGGAATTTCTATGACCCAACAAGGTGCTATTGATTTATTACAAAAAATCGCGATTGGTATGGGTGGAATTACGGCGAGTGAATTAGTGGCGAATTTGGGTTTAAGTTCTTTAAAAGGATTATTAGGAGTGACCGCACCGATGACGGGAGGGGCTACGTTAATTCCTTATATGTCGGTGGCGATTACACAAGCGGGTGTTGCTGGGGTTTCTTCCTATGGGATTGGACAGGTCACAAAAACTTACCTTGCTAATGGTGCGTCTTGGGGCGATGATGCGCCAAAAGCTGTCGTTAAACGGATTCTTGCTTCTTTGGATGAGACGTCTATCCTCAACCGCATTAAAGCTGAATTACAAGCCAAACTGGATTTAACTCGCCATTCGACACCCCAAAAAGAATGATTTGAATCCCCCCTACATCTAGCAGGGATGCGAGCGTTAAGACCCTAAAATTTGATTTCTGGGGAGGTGAGGAGGTAGGGAGATAGGGAGATAGGGAGATGTTTAAAATTAGTCTATCTCCTAACGGGTGATTGTCGGGCTAAAAATATTAAAAAAGGCTTTAATTTTGCGAACTTGAGAACAAAATAGATTTTAATTTTATCAAATGTTTAATGATCTAATCTGGCTATAATTTGTGAGTGTTTAATGACGAGTATTCAATTAGTTGTCTTTGACATGGCAGGGACAACCGTTCAAGATAACAACGAAGTTCAAGACTGTTTTTGTCAAGCTGCTGAAATCACCGGATTAAAGGTAGACTCTGAACGTATTAATTCTATGATGGGATGGTCAAAAAAGTTGGTTTTTCAAACTTTGTGGTCTGAACAAATGGGTACAGATAATCAGAGTTATGCCCCTCAAGTTGAACAATCTTATACTCGATTTAAACAAATATTAGAACATCATTATTTAACTCAATCTGTTGAACCGACTGTCGGTTGTTTAGAACTATTTCACGGGTTAAAACAACAACGAATTAAAATTGCTCTCAACACTGGATTTTATAGAACTGTTACTAATATTATTTTACACCGCTTAGGTTGGAATCAAGGCTTGAATTCTGACTATGTTGGCTCAGATGATACAATCATTCAAGTTTCAGTTACACCGGATGAAATTTATAATAATGAAGGTCGTCCGGCTCCCTATATGATTCAAAAAGCAATGTATAAATTAGGAATTAAAGACTCAAAAAAAGTGATTCATATTGGTGATACTCCCGTTGATTTGGCAGCAGGAATGAATGCAAATTGTTTATTATCTTTAGCCGTAACAAATGGCACACATACCCGAGAAAAATTACAACAATATCCCAATCATGGTTTACTTAATTCCTTGATTGAACTTAAAAATATAATCATTAATTTGTAAAATAAAAACAAAAGTCTCAAATATTATGACTCAAATTCAATCAACAGAAATTGCAATTGTGGGGGCGGGAATTGTTGGTTTAGCCCATGCTTTAGCCGCAGCTAAACGAGGATTTAAAGTGACTGTTTTTGAACGCAATCAACAAGCAGTCGGGGCTTCAATTCGCAATTTTGGTATGATTTGGCCGATTGGTCAACCTCAAGGTTTACTGTTTAATCGAGCCTTAAAATCTAGGGAAATTTGGCTAGAAATTGCCGAAAAAGCTAAGTTTAATACAGATAGTTGCGGTTCGCTTCATACTGCTTATCATCCAGATGAATTAGCGGTTTTAGAGGAATTTATTGCCACAACAGGTCAACAAATTGATTCAGTCGCTTTGTTAACACCCAAAGAAGTCACTCAAAAAAGTGCAGCCGTCAAGACAGAAGGGTTACTGGGAACATTGTGGAGTTCAACGGAAGTTATTGTTGATCCGCGAGAAGCGATCGCCAAAATTCCGGCGTTTTTAGCAGCCGAATATGGGGTAGAATTTGAATGGGGAACTGTTGTCACCCAGATTAATTATCCTCAGTTGATTGCAGGGGGAAAAACCTGGACAGCTGATCAGATTTTTGTCTGTAGTGGGAGAGATTTTGAAACCATCTATCGAGAGGTTTATGCTCAAAGTGGGATAACAAAAGTTAAACTACAAATGATGCGGACTATCCCTCAACCCAATCAATTTAAAATTGGGGCTTCTCTTTGTGGAGGGTTAACTTTAACCCATTATGCGGCGTTTTCTCAACTCCAATCTTTGAGGGCTTTAAAAGATAGAATTCAAGCCGAAACGCCTTATTTTCCCGAGTGGGGAATTCATGTGATGGTTTCGCAAAATTCTCACGGTGAATTAATCATCGGAGATTCTCACGAATACGGTTTAACTCCTGATCCGTTTAACAAAGCGAAAATTAATCAATATATTCTCGACTATCTCCAAACCTTTGTACAAGTTCCCTCATTAGAAATAGCAGAAACTTGGAATGGAGTCTATGCAAAAATCCCTGGAAAAACAGAATTAATCGCCCCTGTTGAAAAAGGCGTTACCCTCGTTAACGCTTTGAGTGGGGCGGGAATGACGCTTTCCTTTGGTTTAGCCGAAGAAGTCTTTGCTTCTCTGTAAAAGGTCTTATACTCAAACTTAAGCAGACTCAGGTTTGGGTAACGAAGACGGATGAACTAACAACTCCGCCGTTGATCGTTTTTCAACCATTTCTTTCGTCACCTGACATCGTTTTACATCCTTGCGAGAGGGTAATTCATACATGACATCAAGCATCAATTCTTCCACAATTCCCCGCAATGCCCGAGCGCCCGTTTTACGACGAAAGGCTTCTTGGGCGATCGCTTGAATGGCATCTTCTTCAAACTCTAGCTGCACATTATCCATTCGCAGCAATTTCTGATATTGTTTAACTAAGGCACTGCGAGGTTCAGTCAGAATCGCCATCAAGGTCTTTTCGTCTAACGGATCTAGAATGGCGACCATCGGAATACGACCAATCAACTCTGGAATTAACCCAAATTTCACCAAGTCATCGGGTTCCATTTTCTTCAAGGTTTCAGGCGATTGTTGATCTTTGACTTGTTCCTTTTCACCCTGAATAAAGCCCATTGACTTTTTGCCCGTTCTCTGATCGATAATCCGATCTAGCCCGACAAAAGCACCCCCGCAGACAAACAAAATATTACTGGTATCAATTTGAATACAATCTTGGTAGGGATGCTTACGTCCACCTTGAGGCGGGACATTAGCCACTGTTCCTTCTAACATTTTCAGAAGCGCCTGTTGAACTCCTTCTCCTGAAACATCCCGTGTAATTGAAGGATTTTCGCTTTTACGGGCGACTTTATCAATTTCGTCAATGTAGACAATTCCTCGTTGGGCTTCTTCGACATCAAAATCTGCTACTTGTAACAATCGCAACAGAATATTTTCAACATCTTCGCCCACATATCCCGCTTCTGTTAGCGTGGTTGCATCCGCCACGGCAAATGGAACTTCCAACATCTTCGCCAGTGTTTCTGCTAACAGCGTCTTCCCGCTTCCGGTAGGGCCAATCAGCAAAATATTAGACTTTTGTAACTCAATATTATCTTCTGAGGATTGGCGATTTTTCCCTTGAATAAAGCCAAGCCGTTTGTAGTGATTGTAAACGGCGACCGAAAGAACTTTTTTGGCTTCATCCTGACCAATCACATGATTATCTAGATGAGCTTTAATTTCTACAGGTTTGGGAACTTGGTTGAGCGCAACTCGACTAGGACGAGGGCGGCGCTTAGGCGGAGGAGCAGCTTGTGGACGAGCGGGAGGAGGAGAGCTGCTGGGATTGGAGTCGAACAACTCCTCATCTAAAATCTCATTGCATAACTCCACGCATTCATCACAGATATAGACCCCAGGCCCCGCTATCAACTTCCGAACTTGTTCTTGGGATTTGCCGCAAAAGGAACATTTTAGATGGGAGTCGTACTTAGACATAGTTGCCTCGTCTTATGTTGCTGGGACAGATTCTCCAGGAATAGGACGATTCTGTTTAGAGATCACCTGATCTATTAGACCATATTCTTTGGATTCTTCAGCGGACATAAAGAAGTCCCGTTCAGTGTCCACCTCAATTCGTTCAATCGGTTGGCTTGTATTTTGCGCCAGAATTTCATTAAGAATGCGCTTATGATACAGAATTTCTCGGGCTTGAATTTCGATATCTACCGCTTGTCCTTGAGCTCCGCCGAGAGGTTGGTGAATCATCATGCGGGCATTCGGAAGTGACATTCGTTTTCCGGGAGTCCCGGATGACAACAAAAATGCTCCCATACTGGCCGCTAAACCATAACAGATTGTCACCACATCAGGACGAACTTGCTGGATAGTGTCATAAATTCCCATTCCGGCGGTTACCGAACCCCCTGGAGAATTAATGTAAAGTTGAATGTCTTTTTCGGGATCTTCAGCATCTAGAAATAACATCTGGGCGCTGACGGCGTTAGCAATCTCATCATCAATTGCGGTTCCCAGAAAAATAATTCTGTCTCTGAGCAACCGGGAGTAAAGATCAAACGCCCGCTCTCCCATACCCGACTGTTCGACGACCATAGGAATCATTACGTTCGCCGGATTTGTTGAATGGATTTCTTTTTGGCTAACGCTTTGGAGATCACGATTGTTAAAACTCACAACAGGCTGATGAGAAGACTCAGATGTAATCATGGGATAGAGAATAGGTTTTCAACAGTTGATTTTAAATTAACCCCTTGATTTTATTAAGTAGTGCCTTCCGCACGTTGGGCAATTATTGCATTCAAATGAACTTAATACGATCTATTATGCCTTAACTCAACTCAAACGGCTCAAGATTAACTGAGATTCACCTCTAAAAATTGGGCGGGAGTGGGGACTCGTCAGTTTGCTGGTGTTGATTGTTGACTCTGTAGGTTGAAAAACTGAAATGTCACCAGTTGGTGACTCGATCGGGTAAAAAGGCAAAACTCAGACCTGAGAAGTTTTTTTCTTTCCCCATCTCCCTACCTCCGGTCCCGTTGACAGGGGTAAGGGGATGAGAGATTTTTAATCCTTAAATCAAGTTTGGGAATTAACCCTCAAACTTACTCCGAGGTTTCGGAGGTCAAGACTTCGACTTCCACTTCCGAGGTGACTTCTTCGGACATTTCAGTTTCTTCAGACTCCTCAGACTCCTCAGATGGACTTAAAGAACCTTCTGGAACCAATTCCACTGTGGAATTTTCTTCTAACCAACTATAAGTCTTTTTCTTGAGTAAGTTTTCGTTAACCACTTCACGCAAACGGTCAGGGTCAACCTCTTGTCCCTGTAATTGCGCCATTGTTTTGGCTTCTTCTGCCTGGATTTCCTCCTCAGAAACCGTGATCGATTCTTGCTTGGCAATTTCCTTTAACGCTAAGGACTGCTTTAGCTGTTCAATCGCTTGGGGACGAGAACGCTCTCGCATTTGAGGAATCATTTCTTGGGTAAACAGCCGCTTAATATCGACACCCATCTGACTTAACTGCATGGCTTGCTGAGTCAGAACTTGATCCACTTCCTCTCGAATCATCGTTTCCGGTAATTCGACTTGCAAATTTGCAACAATCGCCTCAATTAAAGCTTTGTTTTTGTTCGCTGTTGTTTGTTCGTCGGCTTCCTCTTGAAATCGCTTTTCTAAAGACTCTCGGAGTTCGGCTAAGGTTTCAAACTCACTGACTTCTTCAGCAAAGTCATCATCAAGTTCTGGAAGTTCTTTGACCTTAAGTTCATTTAAGGTAATCGTAAACACCGCAGCCTGTCCGGCTAATTCCTCATTACCATAGTCATCGGGAAAAGTCACTTGAAGTTCCTTCGTTTCGCCGGGGTTCATCCCAATCATTCCCTCTGTAAAACCGGGAATAAATTGTCCCTCAACTAACTCAACTTGGAAATTTTCCGCGCTTCCTCCGGGAATTTCTTGGGGTTCGCCTGCAACGTTAGTTTCCGTCGCAAATACGCCTTTGAAGTCTACAAATGCTACATCACCCGTTTGAGCGGGTCGGTTTTCAACGGGAACTAACGTTGCTAGTTTCGTCTGTTCCTGTTCTAACACTTCCTCTACGCGAGCTGGATTAAACTTCACTTCTTCGGCTTGCACATTTAAGCCTTTATATTCACCGAGTTGAACTTCAGGGGCAACATCAACCGCCGCTTTAATGGTTAAAAGCTGTCCGGGTTCGTACAAGGAAACCAATTCTTCAACATCACCCCGGAGTTCAAAACTCCCAATAGCAGGGATATTTTCCTGTTCAACCGCCTTGGGTAAGCACTGCTGCATCAAATCATCGAGGGCCGCCGCTTTAATACGACCGATTCCTAAGCGTTGGACGAGAATATGACGCGGTACTTTCCCTTTGCGGAACCCAGGAATATTGACTGAACGAGCATATTGACGAATCACTTGCTCGTAAGCGTTCTTGGACATTTCCGGAGAGATTTCGATATCTAGCCCAATTTGGCTAGCGGGGAGTTTTTCCTGGGTAACTTTCATAATCGTGGTATTCTGGAATTCAATAACCCCTCAACACATTTTGACTCTGGGGAACTATAATTTGGGTTGAGTTAGTCGATAGACTAGATGTGCAATTGTATCTTATCTCGCGATCGCTATGGGTTGTGAGCCGCAATTCACCCCGGTGTTTGATCGCCAAGTGGCTGACCCAAACTAAGATTCAGACGATGTAACGGGGAGAGGAGAGTTTTAGATACAGAGTCTTATTGTAGATTAACGATTTTGTTTGTTATTAATTTTGTTATTGAAATTTCAGGTTTATTTTAGAATTGTCTCTGAGGGAGGGTTCTGAGTTTGTCTAAGTCTTACCGAGTTGCAATTTTAGGAGCAACAGGTGCAGTTGGAACAGAATTAATACAGTTATTGGAAAGTCGCAGCTTTCCAGTGGCCGAATTAAAACTGTTAGCCTCGGCGCGTTCAGCCGGAAGCCAACTGCTGTTTAAAGGAGAAAATATTACAGTCGAAGCGGTTGATGAACAGTCATTTAACCAAGTAGACATTGTTCTGGCCTCAGCAGGTGGAGAGACGTCCAAACGATGGGCGGCAAAAGCCGTAGAAGCTGGTGCTGTCTTCATTGACAACTCCAGCGCCTTTAGAATGGATGCTCAGGTGCCGTTAATCGTACCCGAAGTGAATCCCGAAGCGGCTGCATCTCACCAAGGGATTATTGCCAACCCCAACTGTACAACCATTTTAATGGCGGTTGCCATTTGGCCTCTTTACCAAGTTCAGCCCATACGCCGGATTGTGGTTTCGACCTATCAGTCAGCCAGTGGGGCAGGAGCCAGAGCGATGGAGGAAATGATTACTCAGGCTCAAGCCATTTTACAAGGAAAAACACCCCCGACGGAAATTTTTCCCTATCCCTTGGCTTTTAACTTATTTCCTCATAATTCACCCTTGGATGAATCGGGATATTGCCAAGAAGAACTCAAAATGGTGAATGAAACTCGGAAAATATTTGGCGTGGAAGAGTTGAGAATTTCTGCGACCTGTGTGCGGGTTCCCGTACTTCGCGCTCATTCCGAAGCGATTAACCTAGAGTTTGATCAACCCTTTGATGTGGCAAAAGCACGAGAAGTCCTTTCTCAAGCACCAGGGGTAGAACTCCGAGAAGACTGGAAGGCAAATTACTTCCCCATGCCCATTGATGCAACGGGTCGTGATCCGGTCTTAGTCGGTCGCATCCGTCAAGATATTTCTCATCGGTGTGGGTTAGAACTGTGGCTGAGTGGGGATCAAGTTCGCAAAGGGGCAGCATTAAACGCCGTACAAATTGCTGAGTTATTAGTGGCGAATAATCTTTTACGTTCGTCTCTAGTCGCGAGTCATTAATGAGAGTGAGGTTGGCAGTCGGACAGGACAACACCGCTTGGGAACGTGAGTTGAGTCCATCGTCAATTCAAATAGAGAAGGGATTGGAAAAGATTGAGTCCACACCTGATGGCAGGCGATGCGAACAGAAACAGCACAACTGATAGAAGGTAGATGGTGAGTTTTGGAAAGGTGATGACGGCGATGATTACGCCGTTTAAAGAGGATGGTAGCGTTAACTATGAAGTGGCAGAACAGTTAGCCGCTCATTTGGTTGACAACGGTACAGATACCCTAGTCGTCTGTGGAACAACAGGAGAATCTCCCACACTCACTTGGTCAGAGGAGTACGAACTGTTTCAAGTGGTGCAGAAAGCAGTTTCTTCTAAAGCCAAGATTATGGCGGGAACCGGATCAAATTGTACTCGAGAGGCGATCGAAGCCAGCCAAAAAGCTGCTAAACTAGGATTAGATGGATCGTTGCAAGTGGTTCCCTATTACAATAAACCTCCTCAGGAGGGGTTGTACCAACATTTTAAGGCGATCGCCCAAGCCAGCGACGATTTACCCATGATGCTCTATAATGTCCCGGGTCGCACCGGACAGAGCTTACAACCCGAAACGGTCGCTCGTTTAGCAGAAATCTCTAATATTGTTGCAATCAAAGAAGCCAGCGGCAATTTAGACCAAGTTAGCCAAATTCGACGCTTGACACCTCCAGAATTTAAGATCTACTCTGGAGATGACTCTCTAACATTGCCCCTATTGGCAGTGGGCGGTATCGGAGTGGTGAGCGTTGCGAGTCATTTAGTGGGAGATCGATTACAGCACATGATCAAGGCGTTTGAAGCGGGTCAAGTGCAAGTCGCCACTGAAACTCACCTACAACTCTTCGGATTATTTAAGGCACTTTTCTTAACGACAAACCCTATTGCGATCAAAGCAGCCCTCAAACTGCAAGGCTGGAAAGTTGGTCAGACTCGCCCGCCTCTGTGTGACCCTTCTGCGGTCGTAACCCAACAACTACAGCAAGTGTTAAGTGAACTTAATTTGCTCAAAGCTTAAAAGCAACAACATGGATAGATCGAGTGTGCGCCCGCAGGTGATGCACCCCTATCTTCCAAAAAGCAAAGTTTCAGACAACTGAATATTGATGAACATTTAATCGTTAGTGGATCAAAGATTTAGTGATCGAGTTTTCGACTCAGATTAACATTCAGCTATCGAAGTTCATTGTTAAACAATAAACCTTCACACAAAAAGGAAAACATGGTTAAAAACGGAACAACACCCATCATTAAAAGTAAAAATTCAGTTCGTAAACCCCTCAGTAAAAGTGACGGGAATGGCTTAAAAATCATTCCTTTAGGTGGCTTACATGAAATTGGTAAGAATACCTGTGTGTTTGAATATGACGATGAAATTATTCTCCTCGACGCCGGACTTGCCTTTCCCACAGACGGAATGCACGGCGTTAATATTGTTCTCCCGGATGTCACTTATCTACGGGAAAATCGCCATAAAATCAAAGGCATGATCGTGACTCATGGTCACGAAGATCATATTGGCGGTATCGCGTTTCACCTCAAACAATTTGATATTCCCGTCATTTACGGCCCGCGACTGGCGATGGCATTACTTCAGGGGAAATTAGAAGAAGCGGGCGTTTCGGATCGCACTGAGTTAAGAAGTGTTCGTCCCCGAGAAATTGTGAGACTTGGCAAGAGTTTCCTGGTCGAATATATCCGCAATACTCATTCAATTGCTGATAGTTTCACCGTAGCCATTAATACCCCGGTCGGTGTCGTCATTCATAGTGGTGACTTTAAAATTGATCACACCCCAGTCGATGGAGAACACTTTGATTTTCAACGACTCGCAGAATACGGCGAAAAAGGGGTTCAGTGCTTGTTGAGTGATTCGACCAATGCAGAAGTTCCGGGATTTACACCCTCAGAAAGTTCAGTTTATCCCAACTTAGATCGGATTTTTTCACAAGCACCTGGACGTATTTTAGTCACCACCTTTGCCTCTTCAGTCCATCGGCTAAATATTATTTTGGATATTGCCCAAAAACAGGGGCGTTCAGTCGCCGTTGTCGGTCGGTCGATGCTGAATGTAATTGCTCATGCCCGAAATTTAGGGTATATAAAATGTCAAGATGATCTGTTTATTCCATTGAATACGTTGCGAGATACACCCGATGATCAGGTGTTAATTCTCACCACCGGGTCACAAGGAGAACCGCTTTCGGCGATGACTCGTATTGCCAATGGCGCTCACCGACAAATTAGCATTAAGCAAGGTGATACAGTCGTCTTCTCTGCTAACCCGATTCCGGGTAATACCATCGCAGTTGTCAATACCATTGATAAGCTGATGATGTTAGGCGCTAACGTGATTTATGGTCGTCATCACGGCATTCATGTTTCAGGTCATGGCTGTCAGGAAGATCACAAATTAATGCTGGCATTAACTCGTCCAAAATTCTTTGTTCCCGTCCATGGTGAACATCGGATGTTGATTAAACATTCTCAAACTGCTCAAAGTATGGGAATTCCTGCCGAAAATATGATCATCATCGATAATGGGGATGTTGTCGAACTGACCAAAGATTCTATTGGTGTGATCGACAGAGTGAAAGCAGGGGTTGAACCTGTTGATTCTTCCCGCACAGGTGTCGTTAAAGATGATGTCATGCAGGAACGGCGTCAACTGGCTGAAGATGGAGTTGTAACCGTGGCAGTGGCGGTTGACTTGGAAGGTAAGTTAATTTCACAACCGAAGATTCATTTCCGAGGTGTCGTCACCTCTGTAGACCAGACTCTGCTACAGATGTCAATTAATAAAGCGATTGAATCTACTTTGAATAATCGCTGGTCAGAATTTGTACGGTCTTTTGAGGGTCAAAAAGAAGTAGACTGGGTAGGGGTAGAAACTCAAGTTGAACGTTCAATTGAGCGATCGCTCAAACGGGAACTTAACAGAAGTAATCCGTTAGTCGTGTTGCTGATGAATACCCCAAATGGGGATACCTCTGATCATGCTGAACAAGAGGAGAAACCCGCACCCAAAACAACCGGACGGCGACGGACTCGCACTGCGGCTAGAGTGGCGTCTTAAAGTGTCGCTATCACTTCAATACCAAAGGATGGGTTGTTAACTGGCCTATCCTTTACCCTTGACTTTACCCTCGGTGATACTCGAAGTCCGCTAAAGCCCAACAACGAAGCTAAAAAAGATTTTTGGGGAAAGGGGTTGACAATCTCGCGAAAGCTCTGTACTATTAGTAATTGTCGAAGGTTACAGAAGAACGCGAAACAAAGCAACTTCTGATTAACTCAAAGACATAAGAAAGCATTTTAAAGCTTTTTTGGTGTCTATGGCTCGATGGAACCACACCGATCCATCTCGAACTCGGATGTGAAACGTTGACACGGCGAAGATACTTGGTGGGTAGCTGCCTGGGAAAATAGCTCGATGCCAGGATAAATATAAAACTAGAGCTTCTTATCCAGTGATAAACGGAAAGAGGCTCTAGTTTTTGATGGATCTGTGTTAATCAATCACAAACCATGAACGCAATTTTACCTCCCCCGATTGTTTTAGACCCGCTCCTACAACAATGGCTTTGTGAAGATATTGGTCGAGGCGATCGCACCACCGCGAGTCTGTTCTTGCAAAATCATCCGTTGGGAAGCGCTCATTGGGTGGTGAAAGAATCAGGAATGGTGGCGGGATTAACAGTAGCGGCGCGAGTTTTTGAACTGTTAGACAGAGAAGTAAAGTTTACACCGATGATTACCGAGGGGCAATGGTGTGAAGCTGGCCAAATGATCGCCCAACTCAAAGGGCCATTAGAAGCCTTGTTAACTGGGGAACGAGTGGCCTTGAACCTAGCGATGAGGTTAAGTGGAATTGCGACCCTGACAAACCGATACGCTGAAGCCATTGCTGACTTACCAACACAACTGGTAGATACCCGTAAAACCACGCCAGGACTGCGACTATTAGAAAAATATGCAACCCAAGTCGGAGGGGCAAAAAATCATCGTCTAGGACTCGATGATGCCGTGATGATCAAAGATAATCATATCGCAGCGGCCGGAGGAATACAAGCAGCGATCGCCCAAATTCGAGGAAGTATTCCCTATACTCTCACCATAGAAGTTGAAACAGAAACCCTCGAACAAGTTCAGACGGCATTAGAAAATAAAGCTGATATTATTATGCTGGATAATATGCCGCTGAAAATGATGTCTGAGGCGGTGGAGAAAATACGCGCTGAAAATGATCGCATTAAAATCGAAGCCTCGGGCAATATTACCCTAGAAACCATCCGCAGTGTTGCAGAAATGGGTGTTGACTATATCTCAACAAGCGCCCCAATTACCCGTTCAACTTGGCTAGATTTAAGTATGAAATTGGGCGCGTGGAGATTGGGGAATGAATTATCCGTTTAGTCGAACCGTTTAAAGTGAGAAACAGACAATTTATTAACAAGTTGATTAATCATTTCCCCCTTTCTCTCAACAACTTTACTTAGAAATAAAATGAACCCAAAAATTACCATCAGGGATACAAAGTCGCCGAATTAATCCATAAGAATAATGTAGATAAGCACCACTTAAATCGGTACGATATCCCGTAGAAAACCACTCTCCATAGGGATCATGAACAATCAATCCATATTCATCATATCCAACCACGACAACGATATGACCAAAGGAGGTAAAATAACCGTGAATGACAGAAGGATTTCCTGCCGAAATCCAGTCTAGAACATCTTCAATAATGGCGTATTCTGTAAAATAATCTTGACAGCCATAATCTCTAACAATTCGGGCTAAATCATAGGGATTGTGACGACTGTAGCCTCGGTCGAGTGCATACTCATACAGTTCATCTTCAAACTGTCCATAACTGAGCCGTCTGGATGCTTTTAAATACTCCAAACACATGGCAATTGAAGTCACATTACAGGCACCCGTCGGATTAAACCAATTATCAAGTTGATAACGATAGGGAAAATTATTGATTCGATAACTTGTGGGTAAACGCTTAGGATAAACTAACTTATCCTCTTCATAAATTTCGGCATGAGGCCCCCAAATATATAACATCGAATATCCACCGAAGCTTTCACTGCGAAGTGCAACTCTCAAATGTCCTCGAATCGGATCATGAGCCAAAATCGCAAACTCTTGACCTCCGGCTAGGGGAAATTTTTCGGAGTCGCTTAACTGAGAAGAAGCAATCGGTTTTACCTTGAAAACCGTACTTTTAACGGTTCTTAGAATGGGAGTAGGAATGGGAATATCTGCGAGTTTTGTTTCAATTAACTTCTCAGCAGTGATCGCACCTAAAAATCCCGGTTCACCACATTTCATTAACTTTTGAAACCGATGCAGGGCTGCCGTTGACTTCGGGCCAAATATTCCATCGGCAGGGGGATCAAGGAGTCCCAAATCAATCAGGCGAATCTGAATCTGACGACTCAGTTCGGGGTCAGCATCAATTTTCTTGACATCATACTTGATATCTGTTCCCAGAAAGTCTTGTAATCTCATGCTCACTTACTTAAATTAATCGCGGTTGTAGGGAGAGGAAAGTCATGGTAATTTTACCGATATTATCAGCTTTGATGACGACTATTGACAAAGATAACCGGATTTTATACCCGATTTGTCTGTCCACTCGCTGCAATCTCCCGACTCATCCGGTATAGCAGATAATTTAACTGTGAGAAAATTCAAGATTTCAAAAAAAACTAAAAGCCTACACAGCGGGTAGGCTCAAGTTCAAGGGGCAAGTTCATCGAATCGAAAATCAAACCGACTGAACTATTCAGCTACTTCCTGTAAAGATGACTTCAGGAAACTTCGCCTGAGCTTCTGGTAGCGGACGCCCTCTGCCTTCTTCTTGCCAATAGTTGATCACTTCGGTTGCTTTGTTGAGCAACTCAACCCGCTCAATATCTGAAATCCAACGTTTAGATTCCATTTCAGTTTTGAGCTGTTCCCAGGCATCATTTCTTGGCCAGAAAAAGTAAGAGGTTAAAGGGCTAGAACCTTTGCCCACAATTTGGTCTACGGCTAATGCTACGTTGTCGTCGAGCCACAAAACCTTGAGTACAAATCGATCCTGCGATACTTCTGTTTCCATCGGCAATTTTAAAAAATATTACAACCTACTACTCTATCACAGTATTCGACTTCTGTGCTATTGAGTGGATAGTTCATTCTTCAACTGAGATCGATGAAAGCCATTGCAATTTTTGATATTGACGGTGTAATTCGGGACGTGGGGGGTTCCTATCGACGGGCGATCGCTGACACTGTAGAACATTTTACTCAAAATGCCTATCGTCCCACTCTCCAAGACATCGACAAACTCAAGTCTGAGGGCATTTGGAATAATGATTGGGAAGCGTCTCGGGAGCTAATCTATCGGTATTTTGAACATCAACCCAATTCCATCCCTTCCCCTGATTCAACGGAGTCTGCGGTGAGTGTAGGCTTGTCTCGTAACCCGATTGATCTCAACTATGATGATTTAATTGCATTTTTTCAATCTCGTTATCGAGGGCCTGATCCTAACCACTGGACAGGCTATATTTGCTCAGAACCGTTGCTGTGTGAACCCACGTATTTTGAACAGTTAACTCAAGCGAATATTGGTTGGGGATTCTTTAGCGGGGCAATGCGGGATGAGGCTTTATATGCGCTGACGGGGAAGTTAGGGTTGGTTTCACCTGTGTTAGTGGCGATGGAGGATGCACCGGGAAAACCCGATCCAACCGGACTATTGATGGCAGTTGAACAGCTACAGCCAGAGAACTCCACAACCATTGTCTATGTCGGTGATACGGTTGGCGATATGTACACCGTTCAACGAGCCTCTGAACAGCAACCTGAGCGGGCTTGGATCGGTGTGGGAGTGTTACCTCCTCATGTTCAACAAAACTCTCAGCAGGCTCAAGCTTACCGTCAAACCCTGAAAGCCGCAGGTGCAATTCTGGTGATGCCGAGCGTTGAACAATTAGCTGCTGTTGTGATCGAACAATTGGTTACTGCAAATTAAGAAACTTATCCAAGGCATTGACCACTTCAGGCGGCCAACGACGCACTTGAGTAACCCATTCAAGATCTTTGTACCGCCCATCTAGTCCAATCACCGCAACCCAATTACTTTCAGCTTCTCCGCGTTTGCCTTTTTCCCATAAACACGCACTTAAAGCGGCTCGCATATCGGCAAAATTCGGATATTTACGAACTAGATTTTTCATCGTGCGAATTGCTTTTTCCGTTTGTCCGTCTTGATAGAGTGCTAAGGCATAATTTGCCCGAGCAAAGGCATAATTGGGATCAAGTTCTGCTGCGGTTTCATAGTCAATAATGGCGGCTTTCCAATTCCCTAAACCCGCTTCAGCATTGCCTCGGTTGTTGTAGGCAACGGCATCTTCGCCGGAGAGTTCTAATACATGATTGTAGTCTGCGATCGCCGACGCCCAACGTTCTAAGCGCTCATAAGCGACGCCTCGGTTTAAATAGGGATCAGGAGCATTGGGAGCGAGTTCTATGGCTTTATTGTAGTCAGAAAGGGCTGCTTCTATCTTATTTTGACTCACACGAACATTACCCCGATTACTCCACATTGCAGCGTTATCGGGGTACTGTTTAATAATCTGAGTCCAGTAGGTTTCGGCTTCAGCAAATTTTCCGGTTGTTGTCGCATCAAAGGCTTGGTTGAGAAGGTTCTCGACGTCTTGAACAACTGGTGTTGATTCTGCTAAAGTCTCAGAAGCGGCAAAGGCAGGATTTGAATATCCTCCCAATGTGTAAAGGCTGAAAACAATCAAAGTGACAATAATCGAGATCAATTGCATCATTTGAGTGAACCGATAACGGTGATTAGTGTTTAATTCTAATCGATTACTGTCTCACTTCAAAGAGAATCTTCTTGATTTTGTCTGTTCCTCTCGACGCTTGAAATTTAACTATCTTTCAGAGCGAGTTGTGTAATCGGAGTGGCTCGGTTAACAATTCTAATTAATTGTAGAGGGGTTGTATAGCGGTTGACGGGAACTCTAGAAATTTGGAAAGGATTTCTGAGGCGGTTGGGTCGAGAAATAATTCCATCATATAAGTATCCAGTTAAATGATATTTTGGTAAATATTTTTCGACTTTTTGGCTAACTGAACCATAGGGATAGGCAATATGAGCGGCGACCCATTTATTGGGGTCTAAATCTGCCGTACATTCTCTAAGTTTTGTTTTAGATTTTTCTAACTCAAGTTCTAGATTTTTGAGATCTAATTTGCTGAGGTTTTGATGAGCAAACCCATGAGACTGAATATCATAAAATCCTCGTTTGTAGCCATCTCTGAGATCATTACAACTCATGTGAGGAACAAAATATTTGATATTAACTCCCATATAACCAGGGTTGATAAAGAGAACAATTTTGACTTTTTCTCTGTAGGTTTTTTCGAGATCTTTTAAGATCGGTAAAACATTTTCATGGACTCCCAAGTAACCATCATCAAAGGTAATCATAATGGGTTTACGATGCAAATATTCAGGCGGGATAGGTTTGGATTTTTGAATAAAGTAAGTAAACAAATCTTGACTGGTTAAAAACCAATAGTTATTTTCAACTAAGTAGTTTAATACAGTATAAAGTTCTCGTTTACCATAATCGTGATCAAAGGAAAGGGGTTTAATCTTTGTCTGTTTTGCGATTTCAAAGTCAATAATATTATGAAAACCGAGGATGGGAACCCGAATTGAGGGTGTTACGGCTGATTTTGTCGCACCTGAAAGACTTAAACCCAAAACAAACATTAGTAACAAACAGATTAATCTATTTTTGATCAGGGTAGAAAACTTGAGGGGTAGATACTTTTTAAGCCAGTTTATCATCTTACATAAATCTTCACTCCTGATACCGTATCGTTGGATCTTACAGGAGGATTATTTCACAATCCGAATAATTTGTCATCTTTTAAGCTTAGTTTAGAGTTGGCTGTTTAATGTCACCTAAAAGATGTTATCCTGAAGCCAAAGTCTCAAAAATAACCCTTGCTCAGTTAGTAACGAGGAAGTTGATTTCTATCCCTGCTGAAAAGGCTGAGTTTAGAGACTCGAATAAGTTGATAAATACCCTCTTGATCAAGTTGCTGGTATTGCGGAACTTGTAACCCTGTCTTTAAAATTTCTTGGGGAGCAGCTAAGATTAAAATAGTATCGGGTTGAGTCTTTTGAATGCGAGGAGTGCGAAGATAGTCAACAGCATCACTAGGATATTGGAAATATTGTACAGGATTTTGGGTATAAAAAACTAAACTGGGTTTCTTAAAGCCAATCATCACTAATTCTTCTTGAAAGACTCTTTCTATTCTGACGGTTTCCGCGAGTTGTCGTAGGGGGTGCTGGCGATGAAGATCAAATAATTGATTAGCGGGAATAATTGCAAAGATCAAAAAAGCGACAAACCCGATTAAATTAACGGTTACAATTCGTTGCGGTTGTTTTTTCAACCAAAAAAATAATATAAATATAGCCGTCATCATCCAAATTAATGCACTAAATTCGAGTAATCCTGAAGTCTGAAGTTGTTCTCGAAAATCAGGAATCTCAGGATCATGTCCTATCCAGTGATAACTCCAAAGAATGAGAAAAGAAATTCCAATAACAAAAACAATATTTAAGCCAAATGAAATAGAAGTTAATAAATATTTTTTTCGAGACTTAGACTGTAAAAAAAATATCTTTTTGTGTTTGAAAATATCATTCCAAAATAAAGCAGTTAGTAAAGCAGCGGCAGGCATCAAGGGTAAAATATAACTAGGCAATTTAGTAACAGAAATTGTAAAAAACAAGAAAATACATCCAAACCAAAAGCAGGCAAATAATGATAAATGTTCGATTCTATGACGATTTTTCCAATATTTTCGCTTCCAAAAATTAGCTTTAACAATAGCAACGGGTAAATAAACAAACCAAGGTGCAAATCCAATAACAACCACAATAAAATAAAAATACCAAGGTGCTGCATGATGATTAACAACTTGAGTAAAGCGTTGAAAATTGTGATAACCAAAGAAAGCGTTAAGATAGGTAAACCCGTGTTTAGATGTGACTAAAATGTACCAAGGTAAAACAATAACAAAAAAAATGATGCTTCCTAAAAATGGATGAATTTCTCGTAAAACTTTCTGAGTATTTCCGAGATAGAGCGTAAATGATCCAATAATAAAAACAGGTAAAACAAAACCAATCGGCCCTTTAGTTAAAACAGCCAAAGCCAGAAAAATATAAAACGCTAAATACCAAGGTGAGATTCTTTGATTAGATTTTTGATCAGATTTAATAGACTGAGGTTCAGCATAGCCCCGAAAAAACGCAAATAAAGCCGAACCCATACAGGCATTTAATAACATATCCGAAACACCAATTCTAGCCCAAGTAATAGTTTCGGGATTCAATGCAATTAAAGTGGCACCGATCCAAGGTAAAGGATGAAAGAGAATATTGGGTTGAATTAAATTTGGAGAAATTCGGGAATTAATCTTGATATTTTTGACATAAAATAGTAAAATATAAAAACAAAAAACAGTTAGAAAAAAAGCAGCGATCGCAGAAGGAAGACGCACACCCCACTCATTCACCCCAACAATCCGATAAGCGATCGCCATCAACCAATAGATCAAAGGGGGCTTATCAAAGCGAGGTACTTCATTAAAGACAGGCGTGATCCAATCTCCCGTGATCAACATTTGACGGGCGGCTTCGGCAAACAGAGGTTCTGTCTCATCGACTAAACCTGTGTTCCCCAAATTCCAGAAAAAAGCAATCCAACCGATTAAACTTAACCCACTAATCGCCAGCAGACCCCTAAACAGAAAAGACTTGAATTGAGATGGAAATTTAGAGGTGAACACAAGTTTAGACTTCAGTTTCATCCCGTCGTTTGTTGATGAATTCGCCACAACTTATAGATTGTATTGCCAATGGGGTTCATTAGCAGACAATGTTCGGGAAATGGGGTGATAGGGACAGATGAAGTCATCTTTCTGACCTGTCTCCTGTCTCTTGTCATCTGTTTCTAGGGTTGGACAAATAACTGCCATTCCTCAACTTGAGAATTCCACGTGGGTGAGGCTGTTTTCCCAACAATATAAGGCCCCCAGTATCGCCGAGAACCATCTTGTGCAAAGACAATCAAGATATCTCCCGGTTGCAACGTTAAATCGGTATCTGGAAGCGATAACATCAGTCCATTGACACTTCCTTCTTGAGGGGCAAAATCCCAGTGAACAGGTTCAGAAGTTGGGGATCGCGATCGCCATGCTATTCTGACGGGATGATTACTCTGGTTACTGACCCGAAAAGCAGCTTCTTGTCCCCTAGAAACAGGCTCAGAACTGGGCTTTAATCTATTTTCTGGTGTTGCATTTTCCGTTAAACTCGGAGTCGGAGTCGGATTCGGTGTAGAATCAGGGATTGTAGAAGGAATAAAAACAGGTACATTGTCGGGATCAAGTGATTGTTCAAATTCTGTTGAACTGATACAAGTGTTTAACCAAAGTTGCCGGAAGCCTAAACTCAAAACGATAATCGCCCCGGCAACCCAAATTCCAGGGTAAGGTCTAAATTTCATGGTCTTTTTTGTTGAGCGTCTAATTCGATTAATTTCACAAGTTGTTCTATGCAGAACACTCGTCTAAACCGATTAACAAATGTTCTCAGTGAGCGACTGGGGCGATGGTTACGCAATCCTTGGCGACGGATCTCACTGCTAACGATTAGTGTGCTATTTGGCTCATTCTCCGGTATTGTGATTTCTACGATAGCCGGACAGGAAGCAGAGTGGGATGTAACAGCAGCTTTTCTTTTATTATTGATCACCGAAGGCATTAATTGGCTAACTTATCGCAGCAAACCCCTCCTTCGCCAACCCCTATGGATTGAGAACCTCAATGCCTTTAAAATTGGTGTAGTCTACAGTTTATTTTTACTCGCGTTTTTACTCGGTTCCTGATGATGTTAACGGTTCTCGGTAAAAAGCAAAGTCTCCCAGTCTCCCTATCCGTCAATGCTTGACAGTTATCCAATTATGATTGAGATTCTAGAGGCTTGGGCGAGGGGAAATGAACCCTCAGCCGATGAACTCAAACAGTTAGCAATATTAGAACTCAATGATCGCCTGCGATCAACTGCTTTTGGAATCACAACCGAAAATGTTGAAACTCTCCTGGAAAAGCGATCGCAATTATTTTGCTCTCTACTTCAACACCACTGTGATTTACCTCAAGTAAAAACGGGTTTAGAACTGTTGTGGAAATTGTGGCTTCCTTTAGCAACTCAACTCACCCAACATTATCAAAGCTTAAATCGGCCAATTATTCAAGGGGTTCTAGGCGGACAGGGTACGGGTAAAACGACTTTAGGTAAAGCTTTAACTGCAATTTTAACATTTCAAGGTTATAAAACTCTCAGTTTATCGATTGATGATCTCTATAAAAGTTATGCTGATCGAGAACATTTGCGACAGCTTGATCCCCGGTTGATTTGGCGTGGCCCACCCGGAACCCACGATGTGGAAATCGGGTTAAAGGTGTTAGATGACTTGCGTCAAGGTCAGACTTCTGTGAGGGTGCCTCAATTTGATAAATCATTGCACAATGGATTAGGCGATCGCATTGAACCACAACTCGTTACCGGGATCAATATCGTCTTATTTGAAGGATGGTTTGTGGGTTGTCGTCCCGTTGACAATAGCCGATTTGATCAGGCTCCTGAACCGATTATCACAGAAAGCGATCGCCAATTTGCTCGGGATATAAATCAGACGTTAAAAGATTATCTCCCGTTGTGGGAATGTTTGGATCGATTAATGGTTCTCAATCCCATTGATTATCGCTTATCAAAACAATGGCGTCAACAAGCCGAACAAGAAATGATCAAGAGTGGAAAGTCAGGAATGACGGATGCAGAAATTGAACAGTTTGTAGACTATTTTTGGAAATCTCTGCATCCAGAACTATTCATTTCGCCGTTAGTTGAAAACCCACATTTAGCAGATCTTGTGGTTAATATAAACGCCGATCATTCAGTCGGTCAAATTTATCGGCCTGGGGATTTCATCTAACAAGATTCTAACAACATTCTGAGGGATCACAGCAAGAATCACTGTC
The DNA here is from genome assembly GCF_000478195.2 of Lyngbya aestuarii BL J. GTDB lineage: Bacteria > Cyanobacteriota > Cyanobacteriia > Cyanobacteriales > Microcoleaceae > Capilliphycus > Capilliphycus aestuarii. The sequence goes on from NZ_AUZM01000021.1 coordinate 26,673, forward strand.
GGGTGTTGTCGTCAAATGATAGTCAGTTCCTTTCGTTTCTTTGGGGTTGCGAGTTGCTTTTGGTTTACAGTTGAAGTTTGTGGCATCTTCGAGGGGAATTTCTTGATAGGGTGAAAGGGCTAAAATATTCTCAGCATAAGGCCCATTTGCATCCGTATAAAGGTTGAACGTTTGATCACAAACGGCCATCCGTTGGCCTCGACAAAGGGTATGACCATCATCATCAACTACTTGCTTCCACGGGCCTTTATAGATTACCGCTTGTTTGCGTTCTAAACAAGGGCCTTCTTTTCCTTTAAAGGCTTGAACCGTTACAGAACGAAATTCTATCCCTTCTACAACTTGCCAAGGTTCGGGTTGACGAGCTAAAATTTCAATACCGTAGAACCCCGCTTGTTCAAACATTTCTAAAAAGGTATCTTCTCGAAACGCCCCCGAAATACAACCACTCCAAAGTTCGGGATCTTGAATCATTTCTGGGGTCGGATTTTCATCACAAACAATATCAGAAATAACCGCCCGACCTCCTTTTTTGAGAACTCGATAAATTTCTTGAAACAGTTGCTTTTTGTCTTGGGGTCGAACCAGGTTTAAAACACAATTAGAAATGACAACATCAACGCTATGATCAGTGATTAATGGGTTTTCTTGTCGCAGGCGATCGCATTCGGCTTCTAAGGCAGAAATCCCATCGATTGATTGTACAGGATTTTGAGTTAACCATTGTTGTACTGAGTCTAAGTCTAGAGCTAAGTCTTGAATTTTACCCTTGACAAATTTAGTGTTTTGATATCCTAATTTTGCCGTCATTTCATCTTGATATTTACGAGCCAGGGAGAGCATTTCATCATTAAAGTCAACCCCAATCACTTCACCCTGTTCGCCGACAATTTGGGCTAAAATATAACAGTGTTTACCCGCACCTGAACCGAGATCAACAACCGTTTCACCGGATTTTACATAACGAGTTGGATCACCACAGCCATAGTCTTTCTCAATAATTTCTTGAGGAATTTTTTCGAGATATTGTTTATTGTAGCTGGTTGGGCAACAGAGGGAAGGTTGTACTTCTTTTGCGCCTTGTTTGTAGCGATCTAGAACAATTGATTCGACTTCGTAGTTAGCAACCATTTCTTTTTATCTTTCTGTACAGTTGAATAGGGATTTACTCATTTTATCGCTTATTTTTCAAAGCAACATCCAATGAACAAAAATCCAAAATAAAAACCTTAGTTTTTGATTTTCAGATTCAATCTCAACGACCAGTTTAGACTCTCATTAAATCGGAAAAAACTTAAAGTTTCCTGAGAATCATCTAAATTCTTGGCGGTTGCGTTCTACAATACAAGAATTAAAATGCTTTTCTTCTAAAATCACTGAAACAGTTTTTCCTGAGTAATCGTGAGTAGGATCACTAAAGCGGGAGCAACGAAAAATGCTTGTTACTGCTTGTTTAAGACTCAGATCACCAATGAAGTCGGTGTAGGTACTGGAAATGGGATCAAAAAGTTTGCAAAAAAGCATCTTTTATGATATTTAAATCAGACAAAAATCAATCTTCCCAAAGAATATCCTTCCGTTGGAGGAAGTCATCCTCCGAAATATCGCTTATTCTAGAAGTAGAGAGACTTAAATACTTTGTCTCAAAAGTTTAGATAAAATCGGGAGGACATTTTAAAATGAGCATCTTCTCCAAAACCACACTCGTAATCGCCAGTTCTGTTTTATTCTCTGTCGGTTTATCCAATTCCGCTCAAGCCCAAAACCCGGCTCATATTCAACAGCTAGTTGAAACAGGTACTTGTCAAGGCTGTGATCTGCGGGGAGTAGATTTAAGCAAACGTCACTTGATCGGAGTAGACTTAAGGAACGCCGATCTCTCAGGGGCGAATCTAGCCTACACAAATTTAGAGGGCGCTGACCTCAAAGGAGCCAACCTCACAGAAGCAAACTTACAGGGCGCATTCTTAAATAGTGCGGAGTTAAACAACGCTAACCTGTTCGGTGCGAATTTAACCAACGCCAACTTGATTCAGGCTCAACTCGATGGAACTAACCTGATCAAAGCGGATCTCAATGGTAGCAGTTTCTGGGTACAATCTCTCGAAGAAGCGCGATGGTCTCCAATCGGTTCAGCAGAAGAACTTGGGAAGCAAGAACAATTGAGAATTGGGCGAGATGATTCTAGTTTAACCTTTCCAATGGGAGGAGCAGAACCCGGGGAATTTGAATATTCAAAAGAATATCTTGATGAGCTTTTTGAACCTTTAGAAGCCAATCCTGAGCCGGATGCAGGCATAGATATTCCTTTTCCACCTCGAATTGAGTTTTAGAGAAAATATTGATCGAACTTAAGTTGAAGTTGATGGAAAGTCGAATTCACACAACAGGGGTTAATCTTCTATAAGATCTTGAAAGTCTTAACTAAAACAGAAGATTTCAACCCTTTTAAAATAATTTCTAGATTTTTGATCGAGTCAGAATTAAATTAATTTAACCTCTAGAAACTACAGAAATTGTCGCAACTGAAATTCTGCGAGTCGTTTAGCTTGATCAATAGTTTCTTTGGGTTCCCAAATCCCTTGAGCAATTAAGCTACCGTCTGGGGAACGATATTGATAGCTGACTCGATAATGATGTATTCCACGAATAGGATGGTGGATTTCCTTTTTGATATATAGTTCTATGGTGCCTAACTCATCGGTATAGGCTGCTTGACAAGTGTGATCTTTCTCTATCCAGTTGAGTTGAGAAGCGTGATTAACCTCACTCTTTTTGAGAACAGTCCAGGTTGTAGAGAGGGCTGATTGAGTTTTAACAGCATCAGCGATTTGAGAGAAAATATTCTGAGTCTTCATAAGTGAGTTCTGAGAATTTGGTAGATGTTGACCACTAATAAAATGGAAATACAGGATTTCAGCCTGCGATCGTTGCAACTGACTTCCAATTTTGATTTGATTGAGACTCTAAGCTAAAAAACCACAGATATTTTGACAAAGATCATTCCGTCAAAACATCTAATATTGGTTATATACACCGTAGAGATGATGAATTCCTGAAGATTCCTCAAGTCAGGCTCCTCATTGAATTTAGAATTTAATCGACAAGATATGCTACCCAGTTAAATAAGTAATTCGACTTGAAGAAGTTTGACCTGATTAGAATTCTCTCCTGGGACTTCTGGGCTGAATTTAAGCTAGCCCCATTTTCTATGACTGGTTATTTTCAATTTGAGAGCACGATCTTTAAGAAACTGAACACACAAGATACTAATACAAAAAAATCATAAAGAGCAACTCATGTCATCTTAGCTTGACCAAATCTTTACAATAAAATTGTTACCTAGAACACATCACTTCACATTAGAGGGCGTTATGTAAAGCTGTTCATCTGAATTTGTATCACTTCTAAAGTCAAACCTGTTGATTTTTACCTCCAATACATTAACTATTATTTTGAGCCATGATTTTTTCCGATTGATGATTGATCGAGGAGGATCTGCATTAACAATTGTGTCAAGCCATAATTGCATAGTAAAACAATATTGTCAATTTTGCAGCCTATCATGTGAGAAAAAACGAACAACCCTCTTAGGAAAGTTTCTGCTAAAATACTTGCATAGTAGCGGTTTTAGGGATTTTAGCCACCGAATCTGAGCGTTTTTCACATTCAATTTTCTACCTTTAGATAGAATATTTTTAAAGCCAACCGGGGAAGATTTCGGTCTTGTCAGATACAGTTCACCTTGAAATGGCTTGCCCCCAATTAGCGTAAGCTGGAGAGGATACTTCACTCTCCATTCACAACTTTCAATGAAAATTCTGATTGTGGAGGATGACGGGGAAATCGCCCAACTCATCCAACAAACATTAGAAAATGAGGGGTTTTCCTGTGAAACCGCCCGTGACGGTTGGGGGGCTTTAGAATGGTTTCAAAATCAGCAGCCAGACCTTCTCGTTCTTGACTTGATGCTTCCCGGTCTTGATGGCTTAGAAGTCTGCGCCCGTATTCGTCAACAATCGGGTGTAAAAGATCCCTATATCCTGATGTTAACAGCAAAAGGAGAAGAAATTGATCGGGTGATTGGTTTGTCTACCGGGGCTGACGACTACTTGGTCAAACCCTTCAGTCCCCGAGAATTAGTCGCCAGGGTTCGGGCTTTGTTGCGTCGTAGTCTGCGTCATGGGGGACAAAGCCAAGTCTACCGCACGACTCATTTTACCATTGATCTCGATCAACATTTGGCTTACCGACAACTCGACCCTCAAACTTCAGAACTCCTAGATTTAAGTCCTTTAGAATTTAATTTACTGGTTACTCTGGTGAGTTATCCGGGTCGGGTTTGGAACCGAACTCAACTAATTGATAAACTTTGGGGAGATGACTTTTTTGGAGATGAACGAGTAGTCGATACTCATATCGCCCGACTCCGAAAAAAAATTGAACCCGATCCAACTCATCCTCAGTTTATCAAAACAGTTGTAGGAACAGGATATAAATTTGAAGACTCGACAACAGACAAGTGATCAAACTTGGGGAGAGGTTAATGAGTGATCCTCATTCCTTTAAAAAACACTATAGAATTGTGAGTCAGAAATGGTCATCGATTTTTTCTACTGTGATAATGTCAAGCATCAATCATGCCTAAGCTAAACTTGCGATCGCGTTTACTTTTGTCTCATTTGTTAGTCATGGGAGTCGGACTGGGTAGCTTTATTTTAATGAGTAAAGTATATTCCCCTCGTTTATTTGTTTTACAACTTGAACGTCTTGAACAAACCCAATTTTTTAACGTTCGTTCTGTGAGAACTTACCTAGTTCGGGGGTTTGAAATCACGTGGAATCGGAGTACATTATGGTCAGTTGGGGTCGGTGCAACTGCCGCAGGTGCGTTGAGTTATTGGGTCGCTAAACGAATTACTCAACCCTTGACTCAAATGCGAGAAATTACCCAAAAATTTGCAGCCGGAAACCTAGACGAACGTATGATTAAAAGTGAAATTCCTGAACTCAATCAACTGAGTTTAAGCTTTAATCGTATGGCAGAAAGCATCGAGGGAATTGAACAGCGACGTCGAGAATTGATTAGTGATATGACTCACGAATTGAGAACACCCTTAACAGTTGTACGAGGATATTTAGAAGAAATGGCAGAAGGCCAAATTCAACCTTCTGATGAACTTTATAACCGCTTAATCCGAGAAACACGCCGTTTAGAACGGTTAGTGAATGACTTACAAGAACTCTCCAAAGCAGAAGCCGGGTATTTAGTGATCAATCCTCAGCCTCTAAATTTACGTCCACTTTTAGAGTGTTTAGTCGCTCGTTTTGGGGATCAACTGTTAGAAGATGGGCCTGTTATAAACTTAGATTGCCCGTCTAATTTACCAACTGTTTTTGCTGATCTAGATCGCACAGAACAAATTTTAGTTAATCTTTTAGGAAATGCAATTCGTTATACAGAAATAGGTTCAATTACCCTTAAAGTTTGGCAAAATTTAAACTTTGTTTGGGTAGCAGTTATTGATACAGGAGTAGGAATTTCTGAAATAGATTTACCCCATGTTTTTGAACGGTTTTGGCGAGGAGAAAGATCGCGATCGCGTCAATGGGGTGGAACAGGAATTGGATTAGCAATTACAAAGCGTTTAGTTGAACTTCAAGGGGGTAAAATAGAGGTTGAAAGTGAATTGGGTAAAGGAAGTATATTTCGCTTTTGTTTGCCGATTACTTAAGTAAAATTTTGTCATTTTTAAAATAAAAAATTATCTCACAAATTTTCAAAAACTTTATTCTTTCCCTTCTCCCTGAAAGACAAACAGTGTTAAAATCTCAAGTCAATTTTTATAAACATATTCTTCTAAACCTTACGATCTAGCTTAAATTATCATTATTTTTCCTTGATTTGTGTTAATATAATTAGAATTATATCTGAATAATGGAATGAGTTTAAGAGCAATAAAGTTATGACAATCTCAGATAGACCCAAAACCGAAAACCTCTCTCTAGATGAGTTTTTAGCTTTACCTGAAACTACACCTGCTAGCGAGTATATTGACGGAAAAATTTATCAAAAACCCATGCCAAAAGGAAAACATAGTCGTATTCAAAAATGTCTAATTGACGCCATTAGCGAAATCGGAGAAGAACAACGGTTAGCCTGTGCTTTTCCCGAGTTACGCTGTTCGTTTAGTGAACGTTCAATTGTGGCGGATATTGTTGTGTTTGAGTGGGCGAATATTCCCCTTGATGAAGAAGGTGAAATTAGGAATGATGTTAACATCCAACCCGACTGGACAATTGAAATTTTATCACCCGGTCAAAATACGACTCGCGTCATTAATAATATCTTATTTTGTCTTAAAAAAGGAACAAAGTTGGGTTGGTTAGTTGATCCCAAAGAACGATTAGTATTAGTATTTAAACCCGATCAACAACTAGAATCTTTTGAAGGTGAACAAGTTTTACCTGTGCTTGAAGTGTTAGCAGATTTACAACTCTCAGTGAATACTTTATTCAGTTGGTTAAGTTTTCCCTCCTAACAAAGATCGGGAAAATTTCAGTCGGAATCTATAAAAATGAGTTCTTAATAAAATCAATAAAAAACTATAAAACTGCCCTATTCATTCGGAATAAGACAGTTAGACTCTGGTAAAATAACCAGAAATTGGATTCAATAAGTCAGATCAAAGAATCAAAAGTTAACTGGGATTAAAAATCCCCCTATTTTTTCAACGGGGGAGTATATCAATAATTGACCTAGCACTTCTAGGCGAATTAACGATTGAAATCAAACCCTAACTAATAACCCGCAGGTAGAGACACAGGAGGTAACGGTTTGGTTGGCGGTTGAGACGAAGAACGATGTCCGTTTTTCTGGGTTTCTGGATGATCTTCAGAAATCAAAAGTTCACGAATTAACCGTGCTGCGGTTTTTTGGGCTAATTCACCCGCCACCTGTTGACCCAGTTGACGAACTTCTGGCTTGGCCAATAAGTCCGGAACTTTCTGCACCAAAATCATCGGGTCAAACCCTTGAGTCTCTTGCAAAATGGCTACAATTCGCTGAATATGTTCTAAATTACTCTGATTTTGATTTAATGTGGCGACAGGTTTTGTTCCATTCGATGAGGAGGGTTTGATCCCCATCCACTCCGCCACCTTCAGTTGTGCGTTTGTCAAAGCATTACGAGAAGCCAAATCGACATTTTTAACAATTTCATTGGCTAACTTTTCTCGAATAAACTCCCCCCGTTCTGAGAATAAAAAGTCTAATGTCTGATCAAGAACTTGATTAATATCGTAATCATCACTATTCCGAGCATTTTTTAACAGATTTTCTAGACGATTCCAGCGCAGAGAACCATCTTTAAACAGCAAATCTTTCAGGGAAGTACGCAGTTGAGGAGACGGGTCAGTTAATAGGCGTTTAGCCACGTAGGGATAAGCTTTACTGAGTACCTTAAAGTTGGGATCAACATTAATCGCAATTCCTTCTAGAGTCACCAATGAACGAATAATCAGCGCATAATAAGCCGGAACTTGGAAGGGATATTCATACATCAACGCCGAGAGTTTATCGGTTATACTTTTGAAGTTAAGTTCTGCCACACTCGCACCGAGCGCATCATTAAAAACAGAACTTAAAGCGGGAATAATCGGTGTTAGGTCAGTATCAGGGGTTAAAAATTCTAATTTGACATAATCATTGGCTAATCCCTCAAAGTCTCGATTAACCAAATGCACAACAGCCTCTAGTAAGCCATAGCGTTGATAGGGTTTAACCTCACTCATCATCCCAAAATCGAGATAAACCAACTTGCCATCAGGACTGGCGAGTAAGTTACCGGGGTGAGGATCAGCATGGAAAAATCCATGTTCAAGTAATTGACGTAGAGAACATTGTACGCCCACTTCAATTAGATAACGAGCATCAATTCCTTTGGCTTGAATTTCATCTAAATTGGTTAATTTAGTTCCATTCACCCACTCCATCGTTAGCACTCGTTTTCCGGTATATTCCCAATAGATTTTAGGAACATAAATGTCGGGTAAATGACCGTAGAGTTCATTAAACCGTTCCGCGTTGTGACCCTCGTGGGTGTAGTCCATTTCTTCAAAAATTCGGTAGCCAAATTCATCCATAATGGCTACTAAGTCGCTGCGGATTTGGGTAATATTTTTTTGCGCCCAAATTGCCAGGGTTCGCAACAGGTAAATATCGAGTGCTATCAATTCTGATAAACCCGGACGTTGCACTTTAACGGCGACGGTTTCGCCTGTTTTCAGTTTTCCTTTATAGACTTGTCCCAAAGAAGCGGCTGCTAAGGGATCGGGCGAAAGTTCAGCGTAGATTTGTTCTGGTTTTCCTCCCAGTTCTTCTTCGATAAAACCATAGGCAATTTCATTAGAGAACGGGGGAAGTTGATCTTGAAGTTTGGTTAATTCTTCTAAGAAAGTCGGAGTCACTAAATCGGGTCGTGTAGATAAAGCTTGTCCAACTTTAATAAATGCTGGGCCGAGTTGAGTCAGTGTGACGCGGAGTTGGGTAGCCCGCTTCCCCTCATTTTTTTCTGCACATCCCCTTTTGCGATCAAGCCAGATTCCTAAAGCGAGGGAGGAAAATTTCCAGATCACCGTTAATAGCCGTCCCCAGACTTTTAAAAAGCGGGAGCGGTAATAATCGGCAATGGCAAACGGATCGTAACGGAGAGAAACATGGGGATTGGTATAAGATTGATCCGCCTCGGATTCCCCTGCGGTGGGAATGTCTTCAACGGTTACGAGTTGCGATCGCACATCTACAGTATTAGATGCAACGGGATCAACGGGATCTAGCTGTGTGGCTCTCATAGGAGTGGGGGTTTGTGAATCAACCAAGGGCAAAGTCGGCGATACCGTCTTGATATCCATAAAGTACAGGATTAAGTCTGAGCAGTATTGTTAACTATTGTAACAATATTAGCTCATGCACTTTCAATCTCATCTGAACTAGACTTGACCAGGCGATTATAAATCTCAGATAGATGTTGTCGTGTATTGGCTGGAAGTCTCGGTTGAGGCACTTCTGAGTTCGGCCAGGTTGGTAAATCAAAGCAAGGACAGCAGCTTGGAGGCATTCCCTTCGTTCGGAATATGACAGGCATTGAACATCGAGCGCATTGATCAATCTCCCAATTCGAGGTCAATAATTCATTAATGGAGACATCTGTGCCTTCTAAGTAACAGTCTCCTGACTCTGAAGAGAGGATTTCTTGCCAACATTTTTCAAACTCGGGGCTGTAGTGATCTCCCTCAAATAAGGGTTTCGGTAATAGAGATTGATCTCCATTATGAATCATCACTTTTTTACCGAGTTGTAACCAGTATGCGAGGTATTGTTTAACTTGACGATATGAAGCCATAGGGGTTTTTCTTAGACAGTGAGCTTTGAGTTGACAAAATTGACCACTAAAGTGGTAATCAAATTTTAAGTTGCAGTTTTCGTTTGTCTTTATTTTATCGAGACTTGGGAATTTCGGGGACGTTATCTTCTAGAATAAATCTAAAGTTTATTCGGGCTGAGGAAATACCATAGAAAGACTCAATAAAAAAAATCAGCTTAACTTAATTATCTAGTTTCCAAGTATTATGTAGTTATAATATTAATTTAAGTTTCAAGCAATTGCCTCAGACTTTGGATATAAAAATCAATCATTCTATCGAAATAAGTACAAGTTTATAGAATTATTCAAATCTCCTAATTGATGAAAAAGATGAATGCAGTTAAAAATCTAACCCCGACCCCACCCGACAAGCAATCGTAGTTCTAAGCGAGGAATATCGCCTATCAGTAGAAGCAAACGACTTCTCTGTTGCTTGTCGGTAGTCGGAATTAAGTGTAAAAGGCAAAACGCTGTAAGTCCTTATCTGTCAGTAATTCACCTTTTCGGATTCAACGTTTATTGATCACCACCTACTCAATTATATTCGGCAAAATCTATGAGATTTCCTGCAATTGGGTCTAAATCGAACTTAAGGTAGGTGACAATAACAATCAGGATCTTGACGTTCCCTAGTTCTATGCGAGTAATATGGGGTAAGAATAGATTTGCAACTCATGCAGTCAATCCATTACGATTTTTAAGTCAGATCGTTGGTTGTACGAGTGCAGAGGGGTGTAAGTGATTTCAGGAAAAACTCGTCCTGATAGTCAAGTCTCAATAGAGATGATTCGATAATCAATTTATTGTTTAGTTGTCACTTAGCAGGAGAAATACAATTGATGCAGCGCCGAGGTGTAACAGTGTGGTTCACGGGGTTGAGTGGTGCAGGAAAAACCACAATTACTCGTGCAATAGCTGAGGAATTACGTGCTAAAGAATGCCAGTTAGAGATTTTAGATGGCGATATCGTGCGCGAAAACCTAACTAAAGGTTTGGGCTTTAGCAAAGAAGACCGAGACATCAACATTCGCCGGATCGGATTTGTTGCTCATCTTCTCACCCGCAACGGTGTTATTGTGTTAGTCTCAGCAATTTCTCCCTATCGCGAAGTTCGCGAAGAAGTTCGTAAAACCGTTGGTGACTTCGTAGAAGTTTTTGTCAATGCTCCCTTGGGAACTTGTGAAGAACGGGATGTCAAAGGCTTATACAAACGAGCCAGAGCAGGTGAAATCAAACAATTTACAGGAATTGACGATCCCTATGAACCCCCTCTCAACCCAGAAGTTGAATGTCGCACCGACCTCGAAGAATTATCTGAGAGTGTCGCTAAGGTGATGAATAAATTAGAGGAGTTGGGTTATATTTCCGCCAAGGTTGCCGTTTAACCGATTTCCTCAAAACCCTTTAAAAACTTAAACGATTTCTACGCGACACCCAAACCTACAACTTAAGGTTTAAGGTAAAAGTGTCGCGTAGATTTGCGTTTTTGATCAAAGAGGATAAACTCTATGAACATCTCGACCGCTTGGAAACAGTATCGTCAGTTAAAGCTGTGGCTCGCCACAACCGTTTTAACCCTCTGCTTCAGCTTAGGAGGATGCTCACAACCCGGAGAGTCCGCCAACACAGTTAAAGTGAGTCCCGAGTTTGAACAGCAGGTGATTCAAGTGATTCGTGACAACCCCGAAGCAATATTAGAGTCCGTACAAGCTTACCAACAGCAACAGCAACAAAATCTTCAAAGTTCCCGAGAGTCTTTCCTCGAACAGATGAAAACCGATCCGGGTGCGATTATTGGTAGCTCGCCGACAACCGGAGCATCGAGTCAGGAGATCGTGTTGTTAGAGTTCTCCGACTTTCAATGTCCCTTTTGTTCCCGCGCTCATCAAACCATTAAACAATTTATGGATAAGCATCAGGGACAAGTCACACTCGTTTACAAGCACCTACCCCTCAGTCAAATTCATCCCGAAGCACTCCCCGCAGCAAAAGCGTCTTGGGCTGCTCAACAACAAGGAAAATTCTGGGAATACCAAGATGCTTTATTTACTCAACAAGAACAATTGGGTGAAGATCTCTACCTCGAGATCGCTAACAATTTAAACCTAGACCTTGAACAGTTTAATCGCGATCGCCAAAGTCAGGAAGCCGCCACTGCCATTCAAAAAGATCTCGAACTGGCTCAAGCTTTGGGAATATCCGGAACACCCTTTTTCGTGATGAATGGCGAAACCTTCTCAGGAGCAGTAGAACTCTCCAAAATGGAAGAAGTTTTAGCTCAGGTAAGTTCTAAAAGCTAGTACCGACTCGATCAATTTCTGTGCGTTAGTTTCAGAACGTTCAAAAACCTGATAGTCTAAATATCATCCGATCAATGTTGATAAGCAGTGGCGAATCGAGAACCCGTTGAGAGTTTAATTCTCTACTATTTATTTAAGCATTCCGTTGTCAATCCCCTGTTTCGGGTGTACTTTCGGGGAAAAGTTTATGGAGCCGAAAGCATACCCCAACAGGGAAAACTGATTATTGTCAGCAATCATGCCAGTGATTTTGATCCGCCTCTTTTGTCTAGCTGTATGCGCCGACCTGTCGCTTTCATGGCAAAAGAAGAATTATTTGATGTTCCTGTTCTCAAGGATGCTATCCGCTTGTATGGCGCTTATCCAGTTAAACGGGGATCAGCCGATCGCAGTGCCATTCGAGCCGCTCTAGCCGCCTTAGAACAGGGGTGGGCAGCAGGTTTATTTTTAGAAGGAACTCGCACCCCCGATGGTCGCATTCACAGCCCTAAATTGGGTGCCGCGATGATTGCCGCGAAAGCCAACGCCCCGCTATTACCTGTGTGTTTGTGGGGAACTCAAGCCATTGTTCGCAAAGGTTCGACCATGCCCCGACCCGTACCCGTAACCGTTCGCATTGGGGAACTGATTGATCCGCCTCGTTCAACTCAACGCGGGGAACTCGAAGCATTAACCCGAAAGTGTACTGATGTTATTAACACGATGCACGACTTGGGTCGATGAAAGTTAATACAATTCGAGATGAAATCTAATCCGAAATCGGGTTCTAATACTTCTCTTATTTTCGGAGCCTAAATTCTTATAGCACTACGCCGGCGCGGTTAGGACATTAGTAAAAGCGAAAAGTTGAGGCAGTGCGGTCTTGCCTTTTGCCAAATGAGCTGCACGTAGCGCTATATATAAAAGAGTTTGGATACCTTGGACAGAAGTACCGACAGCCAAAATCAAGTGGCAATATAAATGGGTATGGCTTTATGGTTTCGTTTGTCCCGAATCAGGGGAAACAAAAAGAGTGGCTATTGCCAAAAGTTAATACAAAAATATTTAGTCAAGTTTTGGAAGATTTTGCCAAGAACTTTAGTATATCATTAAGATAACAGTCACTAGAGACGGATGTATTTCTTTACTATTGATGCTCGCCTCATCAAGAATACTCCTAGATATGATTTAATAATAAACCTATGACTTCCAAAGAACCACTCACCCAAGAACTGGAAAACCTGCCCGATCAACTCATGGATCGAATTTTAGATTATATTGCTTTGATCAAGTCTCGCCATGTTTTAAAGTTGGAAAAACCCAATTTAGAATTGAGAGGTTAAACACTGCGTTGAGTCAATTATTTTATAGAAAGGGTGAAAATACTAACCTGAAAAGTAAGTCTTATTTTGGGGGAATTTAAAGATGATAGCATATTGTAGATTGATCCTGTTTCTGATCTTATTCGTGGTGCTGTTTGTAGTGCCAGTGAAAGATTATGCCTATGCTGAAAATAGGATAATCATCGGGGGTAAACCCGGGTTAATTGAATCGAAGTCACGGGTTACTCTTGAAACCCAAAAAAACGAGGCGATAGGCATCCTTAATAATAAGTTTAAAGGCATCGCTTATACAGATAATATCCCCCAAAATTATTCTATCAATTATGAAGTAAATCCCAATTTTAATCAAGAAGAACAAGAATATATTTCTAAAATTGATTTCATCCCAATTTGCGTTGACCCCGATTGGATGCCTTATGAAAAAGTAGATGAAAAGGGTAATTATTTGGGTCTAGTCGCCGACTATATGAAGATTATTTCTGATAGCATTGGAAAAGAATTCCGGGTAGTAAAAACAAGTTCTTGGGATGAATCTTTGTCCTTCGCCCGACAACGAGCCTGTGATATTCTTCCGGGGGCTGTTCCCACACCATTGCGTAAAGAATTTTTGAATTTTAGCGAACCCTATATCTTTTTGCCATTGGTTGTTGCTACCAATTTAGAGGAAATATTTATTCTTGATTTCGAGCGGGTTGCAGGCAAAAGTTTTGCCCTAATTAAAGGGTATGCAGCTATTGAATTGCTCCGCAAAAAATATCCTGAGATGATCATAAAAGAAGTTCCTGACGCCCGGACTGGATTGGAAATGGTGCGGAAAAAGAAAGTGTATGGATATATCGATACTTTACCGACAATTAGCTATCAACTGAAAACGAATAGAATGCCCAATTTGAAAATTTCGGGTGAGCTTGATTTGGATTATGATGTGTCAATTGCCGTGAGAAATGATAGACCGCTATTATTCTCGATCATCAACAAAGCCATTGCTACTATTTCTTCTGAAGAGCGTCAAAAGATATTTTATAACTGGATATCTGTGAGTTATGATAAGGGATTTGACTATGTATTTTTTTGGGAAGTCGTGGGTGTATCTCTTGTTATTTTATCTTTGCTGTTTTATCGAAACTTGATGATCTCTAGGTATAACAAAAAACTGATTGAAGCGAATAAGAAGCTAGATTTTCTCTATAAAACCGATAAGCTAACTGGCTTATTCAATAGACATATCATTGATGAAGAAACTGAAAAGGAAGTTCTTCGTGCAAACCGATATAATCTTGGTTTTTCTGTTGTTCTTTTGGATGTAGATCATTTTAAACAGATCAATGATACCTACGGCCACCATGTTGGGGATTCTGTTCTGGTAGAAATTGCATTTATTCTGAAGAATAACTTGCGAAAGACAGATGTAGTGGGACGTTGGGGCGGAGAGGAGTTTATTGTGATTTGTCCTGAGACTCAACTAACTAACGCGGCTCACCTGGCTGAGAAGTTGCGAAGTCAGATTGAGTGTCATCAATTTTCAGGCGTTGAAAAGACAATTACTGCTAGTTTTGGTGTTTCTGCATACAGAGTCGATGATACGGTGGAAAGTCTAATCAAAAGAGTCGATAGCGCCCTATACTTTTCTAAGCGTAATAATCGCAATTGTGTGACGGTCAGGGATTAGCAGTTATAACCCATCACTTCCCGCTGAAAATACCCGGTTTAAGTCTAAAATAAATAATAGAATCCTTCAACGGAGTAGAATCGATGTCAGCGTTAGATTGTTTGGTGAGGATAGATCAATCTGGGTCATCCAAACAAAATTATCCCCATAAACGTTAGACTAATAAAACGTCTTTTAAGACTGTGGTTAAGAACTCAGGAAAGATTATGCCGGAATTGAGAGAACAACTCGCAGAAAACTTAGATGAAGCTAGATGGGAATGGTTGATTCCTCATCACGAACGAGAAGTGGTTGTAGTGGTCAACGAAGACCTTGATTTACTCGATGTGGGGGAGGCAATCGCCAACGATAATACATCTTCTGTACAGAGTTGGATCAATGAACAACTCATTTACAAACCTTCTATGGAGCAGGTCAGTGTGTGGAACAATAACCGATCTCAACGGTTCAATGCACTGATTGTAGATCCATTTGTCTTAGTGCAGGAACTCTCAGCTTAAATGCGAAGAATGGGGGAGGATGAGATTGAGCGGTAGAGCGAGTTTATCCTCCCCGAGCTTCTTCATCAAGACTTTAGTCCTCAACCACCTCTAGTCCACACACCTCAGCGACTTGTTGGGCTAAACTTTTGTATCTTCTCAGTGAAGATTGAGGGGTATTAAAATCTAAATTAAATCCTTCGACAACCCGTTCTACGAGTTTCTCACGCCATTGAGCTTCGATTTCATAATCAGAACTCAAACTCCCTTCTGACAACGCCGCCATTAATTTATCTAGCATCTGAAATTGTCCAAGCAAATAGGCCGCTCTTGCAACCTCACAGCCGTCTACATCAAGACCATCGAGTTCTCGTAGTACCCGTCGCCATTCAGTTTCAATCAGTTGAGTAATCACAAATCCTGCTCGTGCATATCGTCTATCGACTAAAACTTGAAATTGATCTGCCGTCATTGCTTCTATTGCTCCTAATGAGAGGTTCTATACAATCCAACTTAATTGAGCTTGATTTTAAAATCAGGGTTTTTCGGTCAATTTTAGCAATTGGGCGAGTTGGACAATAGAAAAGCAATTCTTCACAACGGCAAAACGATCAAGTTAAATCAGACCCAGATGAGTGAGGCGAGTGGCGAGTTTAGTGGGGAGGAGAGAGGAATTGGGTAAAGACTCCCATACCAGCAGAGTCCCCCGCAGATGACAAAAATAGATTTCCAAGACGCTCAAGCCTCGACGACGCATAGAATGAGCATACTGAACATTGGGTGTCGATGATCTGCGAGTACAACACCAGAGACGAATATTGTCCGGGATAGGTTGAGACGGAAAAAGCTGTGAATGGTCGGGTTGCATAATTTAAGTTTTTATTGGTTCTCTACTCCAACATTAATCTCGGGTTGAGAGAGCTAATGCACACCATCACATTACATAGAAGCTATAGTTTGAGCAACTATGAACTCTAATTTTTAATTCCAGTCGCCGCAATACCGCGAATAAATTGCCGTTGACCCAGAAGAAACAAAACAACGACAGGGATTGTCGAAATCACGACGGCTGCCATCATTAAAGACCAATTACTGGTAAATTGTTCTTGAAATTCAGCGAGGGCTAACTGTACAGTTTGGAGTTCAGGCCGAGTGGTAAAAACCAGGGGTTTAAATAGATCGTTCCACTCCCCAATAAAGGTAAACAAAAATAGAGTCACTAATGCAGGTCTAGCGCAGGGAAGAATCACTTGCCACAAAATTTGCCAACGGTTCGCCCCATCAAGAGCCGCCGCTTCCTCCAATTCCACGGGAATAGTTAGGAAATATTGACGGAGGAGAAAAATCCCAAACCCATTAACAGCAGTTGGTAAGATTAAAGCCGCGTAGGTATTGATCAGATGTCCCCACTTAAGAACCAGAAAAATAGGAATTACCAACAACTGAAAGGGTATAATCAGAGACATTAAAACAATCAGTAACACCGCCTGTCGTCCACGAAACTGTAAACGAGCCAGCGCATAACCCGCTAAAGCCGAAGTAAGGATCTGAAATCCAGTTACAGCCAAAGCAACGAGAGTAGAGTTGGCAAAGGCTAACAAAAAATTACCCCGTTCCCATGCCTCTTGGTAGTTCGCCAGAGTGAACTCTCCGGGATTGTTAACAGAGCCGACGCGAGAAAATGAAGTCAGCACCACAATCACGAGCGGTAGGAGTACGATTACTGCTCCTAGCAATAGTAAAGCTAAACTTAAGCTTTTGAGAAATTTTGAGGATTGTATCAATTTTATCATAAGTTTTGTATGAGGAATAAACCAAACAATTAAGTGAAACTTATATAAATGGGAATTTAGATGAATTTATTGACCAATCCTTCCTCAGAGGGGACAAAATTAGCCAAATCTTCGCTTAAATAGGTAAAGTAACTATAGGCTCAGTATTTTCTCCTAAGTAGGAAGGGTAATCGGTCAATCAACATTGAGTGTGATTTCAATCCTCTCCGAAGAGGGTGATCAGATCAACAACAGTCTGATGTTAGCGCCGAATCACTTCCAGACCTGGTGAACGCTGAATCTAAAAAAAAACGTATGTTTGCGTTAGACTAAGCGTTTGAGATCGAATCCGATCTTAAACCATGCCCCAACCCAAAAGCGAACTTGATCCTTCAAGATCTCGCGTTCTGTCAAAATCAATCGTAAACTCATTGAACTCATTTGTGATGAGGAGCTAATAAACTTATGCCACAGCTTGAAGCTATTGCAGAAATCGACTTTAACACCAACACTTACAAAGATGCCTACAGCCGAATTAATGCGATTGTAATCGAGGGGGAACAAGAAGCCCACGATAACTACATCAAGCTGGGTGAAATGTTACCCCATGAAAAAGACGAGTTAGTGCGCCTCTCCAAGATGGAAAAGCGTCATATGAAGGGATTCCAAGCCTGTGGTCGTAATCTAGAAGTGACTCCAGATATGGGCTATGCTCGCCAATTCTTTAGTCAATTGCATCAGAACTTTCAAGATGCAGCCGCAGAAGGAAAAGTGGTCACTTGCTTACTGATTCAATCTTTGATTATCGAAAGCTTTGCGATCGCAGCTTACAATATCTATATTCCCGTTGCTGACCCCTTTGCTCGCAAAATCACAGAAGGGGTGGTTCAAGACGAGTATATGCACCTCAACTTTGGTGAGGAATGGCTCAAGGCTCATTTTGAGGAATCTAAGGCTGAACTCGAAGAAGCCAACAGCCAAAACTTACCCATTGTGTGGAAAATGCTCAATGAAGTTGAGAAGGATGCACACATCCTGGGAATGGAAAAAGATGCTCTCGTTGAAGACTTTATGATTGCTTATGGCGAAGCTCTAAACAACATGGGTTTTACCACTCGGGAAATCATGCGGATGTCTGCTTACGGTCTTAAAGGCGCCTAAATCCTGAACCATAAGGGACGCATCAATCAGTGAACAGTCAACAGTGAATCACCAATTGTCAACGGTGAACAGTCAATAGTGAATGAAAAACTTGATCACTGAGAGCTGATAACACTGAAAAACTGTTCACTGTAAGTTGTAAACAGCCAAAGCGGCTCACCGACATCCAGCCCTCGCTCAAGTTACAATCTAAAATCTATTTAAAGTGTAGTGACGGACTATGTTTGGTTTAATTGGTCATCTGACAAGTTTGGAACACGCCCAGTTGGTTGCTAAAGACTTGGGTTATCCAGAATATGCCGATCAAGGGTTGGATTTTTGGTGCAGTGCGCCTCCCCAAATTGTGGATGAAATTAAGGTGACAAGCGTTACAGGCCAAGTTATCGAAGGCCGTTATGTTGAATCCTGTTTCCTACCCGAAATGTTAGCCAGTCGTCGCATTAAAGCCGCGACACGCAAGATCATTAATGCGATGGCTCATGCTCAAAAACACGGCATTAATATCACCGCCTTGGGTGGATTCTCCTCGATCATTTTTGAGAATTTTAACTTAGAGAAGATTAAGCAAGTCCGCAATATCAAGCTAGAGTTTGAGCGGTTTACAACCGGAAATACCCACACCGCTTACATTATTTGCAGTCAAGTTGAACAAATGGCGCCGAAGTTGGGAATTGATTTATCCAAAGCGACAGTTGCAGTTTGTGGCGCGACAGGAGATATTGGCAGTGCGGTTTGTCGCTGGCTTAACCAACGAACTCAGGTGGGAGAATTGTTATTGATTGCTCGCGATCGCGAACGCTTACAAAACCTGCAAGGCGAACTCGGACGAGGCAAAATCTTAGGGCTAGAAGAAGCACTTCCCCAGGCTGATGTGGTGGTTTGGGTGGCGAGTATGCCCAAAGGGGTAGAGCTCGATCCGACGACCTTAAAGCAACCCTGTTTGCTAATTGATGGGGGTTATCCGAAGAATATGGCGACTAAACTTCAACACCCCGGCGTTCACATCTTAGAAGGCGGTATTGTGGAACATTCTCTCGATATTGACTGGAGAATTATGAAAATTGTCAATATGCAAGTTCCCGCCCGTCAACTGTTTGCCTGTTTTGCAGAGTCGATGTTGCTGGAGTTTGAAAAAATTTACACCAATTTTTCTTGGGGGCGCAATCAAATCACTGTTGACAAAATGGATCTGATCGGTCGAGTCTCGATTAAACACGGATTTAAACCCTTACTGCTTTCCCTTTAAAGACAGTAACCCGTATTGTAAGGGCGGGTTCCACCGAGATGTATATTGATCGCCAATCTGTATCAACCCCTCACCGTCACCCGTGGGAAAGGCTGTTAATGTGTTGAGTGGGTTCAGATCGGTTGTTGCTAAAAACACATACATTTTCGCGGAACCCGCCCCTACAAAATAACGATCAGGGCGGGCTTATTAATGTTGTTTGTCGGAGATCTAAATGTAGGCTGAATTTGCCCTTACTGTCTCAGTTTCTCAGACCACACTCGTGTCGGTAATCCCCAAATATAGATAAACCCTTCAGCCGCTTTGTGATCGAAGACATCTTCTGATCCATAAGTTGCCAAATCCATGCTATAGAGGGAATTTGCAGATTGACGCCCAACCATGATTGCATTGCCTTTAAACAATTTCACCCGCACGATTCCAGTCACTCTTTCTTGCGTCTGCTGAACAAAGGCATCGAGCGCTCCTTTCAACGGGCTAAACCACAAACCATTGTAAACAAGCTGGCTATAGGTTTCTTCAATTCCCCGCTTATAGCGCGTCACATCTGCCGTTAAGGTTAAACTTTCTAGATCCCGATGAGCATGAATTAACACCGTCATCGCCGGACATTCATAAATCTCGCGAGACTTAATCCCGACTAAACGGTTTTCAATCATGTCAATTCGTCCAACGCCATGATTACCTGACATTTCATTCAGCTTGGTAATCAAAGCGACTCCGCCCAGAAATTCTCCGTTTAAACTGACGGGAATCCCTTTTTCAAAGCCAATTTCTACATATTCTGGCTCGTTGGGTGTGTCTTCAATGGCTTTGGTGAGGCGATAGACATCTTTGGGGGCTTCTACCCAAGGATCTTCAAGTGGCCCGGCTTCGATTGCCATTCCCAACAAATTGCGATCTAAGCTATAGGGAGAGGACTTTTTCACCGGAGACTGAATTCCGCATTTTTCCCCATAAGCAATGGTTTCTTCCCGACTCATTCCCCATTCCCGGGCGGGAGCGAGAATTTTGAGTTTCGGGTTGAGTGCGGTAATTGAAACATCAAAGCGCACCTGATCATTTCCCTTTCCGGTACACCCGTGAGCAATCGCATCCGCCCCATATTTTTCGGCAGCTTCGACTAAAATTTGAGCAATCAGTGGACGAGCCAAAGCCGTTGAGAGGGGATAGCGATTTTCATAAAACGCATTGGCTTGAATGGCGGGAAAGGCGAACTCGTTGACAAATCTCTCCCGCACATCAATTACAAGAGATTCCTCGGCACCCGAATCAAGTGCTTTTTGCTTAATCGGTTCGAGTTCATCTCCCTGTCCTAAGTCAGCGGCTAGCGTGATGACTCCTTCGACTCCAAACTCATTTTTTAAATAGGGAATACAGACAGAGGTATCGACTCCACCGGAATAGGCTAATACAGCTTTCGTAGCGCGACCCATGAGTTGTTTACTCCTAACACAAGTTAAACTTTCATTATTCACCCATTTTTGGCGAGTGGTTGTCAGAGATGATGCAGATTTTTTAATCTCTGGTTTGTCGAGACAAAAATCAAAGGTTAAGCTACGGTGATTATCGTCTCGATTTAGACAAACAAATGAATGTCTAAATATACAATCGCTAGATAGGCAACTAACCAAATTATTAAGCTTAATTTAATCATCCGATCTTTCAGCACAATCCGATCCGGTTCTTCTCCAATCGCCAGAACTGTCACCATCCATTTATAGTGCATGACGGCATAGTAAACTATCGGCACCGTGATCACCAGTGAGGGATTTTTATCTGAGGCAATGGTAAACAACGCATAACACATAATCGTCATGGTTGCGGTGCTATTGAGTAAAGAATCTAGGAAAGGAAGGGTATATTGTTCTAAAACAGGACGTTGTTTATTGGCTTGACCGCGTTGATAAAAGAGTTGGAGATAATGTCGATTAATAAGCGGGGTTTGATGGGGTTGAAATTCTGATTCTAAATTTGATGTTGATTCAGAATTAATATTTTGATTGAGAAGGGCTAACAGTTCGGCTCGGCGTTTGGCAAATCCTAAAAATAGAGTTAGAAAAAACGTACAGAGGGTAATCCAAGCCGTAGGAATATCGCCTAAAGCATAAATTCCAGCTAAGAGTCGCAAGACAAAACCAAAGGCAATACAACTCACATCAAATAGAGGTTGATTTTTAAGATGGAGAGAATAAAAGATATTATTGATAGCATAAAGTAATACACAGGTTAAAGTTGCCCATCCTAAATGAGAGGCTCCCACAATTGAAAATGTTGCTAAAAATAACCCAATACAAAAAGCAGTTTTAATCCTAATTTTACCACTCGCAATTGGGCGAAATCGTTTTTTCGGATGTCGGCGATCTCGTTCTACATCTTGAATATCATTAAAGATATAAACGGCTGAGGCCATTGCCGAAAATAAAACAACGGTTAACCCACTCAAAATGATAGACTGAGGTTCTAATAATCGTTCCCCAAAAATCACCCCCGCTAGACATAAAAGGTTTTTTGTCCATTGATGAGGACGCAATAATTTAATGATCTCTAAACCTTGACTTTGTTGAGACTCTAGAGAAGAATCACCCTCTTGAATCTCATTGGATTTTGCAGATAAAGAGATTTTTTCTGAATAAGTCTCTTTCATTTTCCAGTCCTCACTCACACCACTGACATTTCGTTAAGAGAGAATCATAATCCTGGTATTTCTTAACGTGACATGATTATAATCCCTGCGAGGATCATTCCTAACCCTATCCATTGATTAATTTCCAATCGTTCCCCAAAGAACCAAACCCCCGCCAGCACAATTAAACCAAATCCAATTGAAGCAAAAACGGGATAAGCGACAGAAACGGGCAATTTTTCTAAGGCTTTGGCGTATAAAATCACGTTAATACCATAAACCCCTAATCCAGCAAGAAACCAAGGAGACAACAGTAAGCCGAGAAGACTAGAATCTGTGGCAACTAAACGGGATTTTTTCAGGAGTAAACTCCCCATCGAGTTATTGATCGCAGCGATCAAAACAAAAGCCCAACCACTGAGATTTAAGTTCATATCATTGCCTCATTTTTAATTAGGTTAGCACTCTTTTTAGTTTTGGTTTAATGAAGTCAAATATCCGATAGAAACAACAGTAAAAAGATTAAATCTAGTGAAATTTGATGTCAACCTTAACCCCTTCAGGTGATTCTGACCCTAAAATTAACCTGATAAAAACAGTGAAAAACTGCTGTTAGCCAGAGACTAGCAGCTAGTAAGACTTTAATGACAATTCTCTAACTGGTTATTGGGTTTGAGAAAGGATTCTGAAACATCTCTATTGTTTTATTCAGAAAAGACAAAAGAGAATCAGTAGATCTCAAGTTAAAAAAAAAGTTTCCCCGTAAATTTTCTTCCCAAGTGACTGTTCTTTGTTGATAGTCTTCGCGATCTGAAGGATAAATCGGTGGAACCCGAACATGAAGCGATCGCGCTAACAGTAACCAACGCTGATTATTGGTAATATAACCAATTTCAACCAGATAATCGCGATCACTCATCGGTACAGAAATATGCCATTCACGCGCCAGTTCATCACACTCATAAAACTCAACACTATAAGGATCTTGAGTATCGAGATCAATCTCTGTCACATCACACACCCGTAAGGCGAGTTGTTTTCCTCCTTGTTGGCGTAACTTTTCTCGATCTTCATTGGGAATATCCCAATACACATAAATAAAGTTGGGATCAATTGGTAAAAGAACAATTTTTGTTTCACCATAACCTTCTGGTAACTTAGGCAACCCTTCATCGACTACTGCCAATTGTTCAGTTGTCTCTGACTGTCCGAGATTAAATTTAGTTGCCGCAATATTAGACTGAGTTTCATCCTCTGAAAGCGTTTCTGCCGCCGAGGTTGAGGCTTTTTTTGCTGGTTCTTCTACTAACTGAGGACTTTCTATGGAAAATATTTCCACCTTCTGAACCGACTTCGGTTGTTCTAGTTTTGGAGAACTTATATTCGGTTTTCTTGTCGTTTTAACTGTTTCTGTTGAGGGAATATTTTGATCTAATTCTTGATGTTTAACTGATGTAGATGGGGGTTCGATCACAGCAGTTTCTTCTGTTGAAATCACGTCTAAACCCGATTGAGTTTGCGGTTGTTCAACATCCGTAATTGTCTCTGTTTCTTCTGGGTGATCTTCTAGAGAAGGTTCAATTTGATCAGTCGGTTCAGCCGTTTCTTCTTCCGGTTGATCAACGGGTTCATCCTCAGCTTCATCAGTTGTTTCTGGGGGGGTTTCTGGCCAAGGAAAATCCCAGGGAAAGTGAATATAAGTGGAACGAACTAACTTTAACCAACGACCTTCTTCTGTCACGTAGCCGATTTCTGCAATATAATCCCGTTGTTTCATCGGCACATGGATATATAACTCTTTAGCCGACTCCTCACATTCATACTCTTGTAAGCTGTGAGGCTTTTGAACATCCATGTCGATAAAGGTCACATCGTAGAAACGCAGTGCAAACTGTTGTCCTCCCTGTTGACGGATTTGCTGTCTATCTTCGTCGAGGATATTCCAATAAGCATAGAGGTTCTCAGGATCATGAAGTTCGAGAACAATCCAGCTTTCGTGATCACTGAGAGAGGATTCTTCCTCTGAAGCCTCTACTGAAGCCTCTACAATACTAGAAGCAACTTCGGAATGTTTGGGTTGCTTTGGGGGATTAGAAGCGGTCACTGTCGCTGGCTGAGAGGTCCCTGTCTGTGGTCGAGGAACATCTGTCATTGAACTGATTGTGTCTGTTGTCTGCTTGATGTCTTGGGCGTTGTCTGATTTAGAATCCGAGGCAGAATCTGAACCGTTGTCAATTTCTGGAAAAGCCATTCCTGCTATTGCTCCGCCAACTCGCGTAGAACTATCTGCTGTTGAGTCTAGAGTATCAGAAGTTGCCGCACTGATGTTTTCTATTTCTGGAGTTTCAGTGTGTAAAGACTGATCGACAATGGCTTCACTCGCCTCTACTGGGGCTTCTATCTCGTCTGCTTCTTGGGGTTCGTTGACAGTATCGAGAGATTCTGTACTCACTCTCGACGCCACTCCACCTGTTAAGGCAACATTTCCGGGTTGTGTTAAATTGTCTGTTAAGTTTTCTGTTAAACTTTCTGTGGTTTTTTCTTCTTTTTCTGCAAGATTAGTGATGATTTCTGGAGGTTTAATCTGATCTTCTTCTAACGTCTTTACCAGTTCCGCGATCGCAAAATCAATGGTAAGTTCTTCAGATTCAATATTTTTGAATTGATCGTCTTGTGTTTCGGTTTCTGAGTCTAATTCTGAGTCTAAAATTATAGGTTCTGAGTCTAAGATTATCGATTTGGCTAAGGTTTGAGTAGATTTTACCTGATCAATCTGATTCTTGTCTGATTCTGGAGTGACTGATAGTGTTAAACTAGGTTCGGTTTCTTCAATGTGATTATTTTGTTGTTCTGCTAACGGTTCATTTTCTACTGCTGAAAATATGACTTCTTCTTCCTGAACTTCTGTAAGATTTTTATTTTTTTCTTGAGTTTCATCAAGATGATTGACTTCTAAGACCTCATTCTCAACTTCTGAAACATCCTCTATTTTTTCTTCTGTATCGTGCCAAAGATCTGCTTCTAAGTCGTGATCTTGATAACGTTCTATCACTTGATTATCAAGAACAACAAACGGTTCAGCCCTAATGTTTGCAAGGATTGGTTCTTGGTTCTCTTGGGTTGAAACTTCTTCTAAATTTTCTGGAGTCTCGTTAATCTTCTCGTCTTCTGAGTGATTAAATTGAGAACTTTCTTCTAACGATTTATCCTCGATTTTTGCACTATTCGTCACTTCTAAAATCGAAGGATATGAAACAGAATCAGTCTCAGAAATCGTTTGTGTTGCTGAATGAGTAGTTTCTAACGCTTGATTTTTCGATTGAGAAGTGGTGGATAAAGGTTGATTATTTTTAGTAATCGGTTCAGACTTGGAAGAACGATTTCTTAGCATCCAAACTGAAACCCAACCAAATAGAATTAAGATCGGTATTAATCCCCATAACCCAATCGGTATTTGTGGAACTTCCGAGTTAGCAGGTTGTTGAGTTTGTGGATATTCTTCGATGGGGCGATTAGACTGTTGAGAGATAATTGTCGAGGAAATGTTGATCGGGCGATTCATAACGGGGGAAACAGTCGGACTCATTGCTATTGTATCCGTTAGATGGGTTGAGATTGCCCAATTTGAAGTCGATTGTTCAATCTCCAAGAAAGCCAGTTTTGTCTCGACTGCTGACACCGGGGTTATGTGAGTCAACCCTAAAAAAGCTTGAGGTCTAAAAACCAGATCTTGATCCGCCAACTCACTGTATTGATCAAGCGGAAAAGAGTCTGCTAAAAAGTAGAGTCGCGTTTGTGGCATCACGGGAAGATTAAGGTGATCGGGGTTTAGCACTTCCGAAGCGATCGCACTGCTAATTTTACCATCTAAAGGTCATAAAGTCTTGCCTTCTGGCAATGATTTAGAAATATTTTTCTAGAATCTTAACGAAGATACTCAACAGTTATACACCCCGATCTATTGATCTGGGGTGCTTGCTTGATCATTTTTCTGTGGATTCGCCGGATATAGATTGTTCTTGGTTGCGTCTCTTGTTGGGTGTTGCTGTGTGGAAGATTGTTTTAATATTTTTTTAACAAGTTAAGAACACTAACAAGGGTTAAATATCAACGATGCCAAAAACAACTCTATAAAGACTTCAACTGGATCAAGTATTGATTTCTATGACTTTTCCTCTGGTGCTTCTTCGCTTGCATTCGGGGAAGATTGATACAAACTATCGAGTTGAGTACGAGCATCTTGCATTGAGAAAGAACGCATCACCAGTAACGGCTCTCTAACCATATTACCGGAATCATCGAGGAGTTCAGGATGGTCAGCATTTCTCAAGATACCCGATGAGTCGCGATAGGTATTTCGAGGCATGGGAGGTCGCTGAGATTCCATACCCACAACGATCAAACTGTGAATCAAATTACGCACAGCCAGAAATGCAAGAATTGTAAAAGCAAGGATGTAGATCAAATGTAACATCGTAATTCTCCTTTGAATTTATGAGTCTGCTAGTGGAAGTAACAAAGATTTTTAAAATGAATAATCAGTAAATCACAATCGGCTTAACGGTCGTCAACTTAAATCGGCACTATATAGATTTTGACATACTCTTACCCTCACAGACCGGGACTGAGTAATAATATCTATACTCTACAGATCCAGTCAGAAGACTATTTAGATCACGTACAACCCCGAACCTAGTCAAACAGCTAACTACTCACTTCAATGACTTTGAGTTCATGTCTCCAAAATTGCTAATTCGACAATTTTCTCCCTCTTAATTCCTAACTTTCCACGCCTTTAGACTGTTCTAAGCGAAAACGAGTAGAAATCTGCCAGCATTCTGTCAGAAGTTTATGCCAAGGCATTAACACGGTCATTTCCACGCCGACTTGACCATCGGTGGCCTGAAACAAGACTTTAGCCGTTGTTACTTCTTGTTGAGCGTGTTTCACCCGCTCTAGCAAATCGATTTGCTGTTTTTCACTCAAAAATGAAATCTCCTCTGTTTCCAGCAGATTCCGTGAACGCTCAAACCAGTATTGAAAATCTTCTAACAGAGGTTGCAGTATTGTTTTGAGGAGTTCGGGTTCAGGTAGGTTGGGACTGAGCATGAATCGTTGTTCTGCGACTTACTAACATCTAATCTTAACACTCTTTAAGTTTTGTAACATTTTTTTTAAGAAATCTTTCATAATACCGACTTTTTTCCAGGAGTCGGGATCACAAGTCAAGCGTCTATCTGGGGTTGAGTGCAAGCGTCTATCTGTCGATTGTGAGCAAGAATGGTAGGATAAAAGAAAATTGTACCTGTCAAAAACCAGTGAATCGGTAGAGTTGGATGGCTCTCTCTAAAACCCAAACCTAGAGCCACCCAAGCTACAATTTGTCAACAATATACTCCAGTGATCGATGGCTACCGCAGAGTCAAACGCTTCTCCCGAACAGCCCGAAAAAATCCATTTACCGAAAACGAGCGAATCTGAAACCCTAAAAAAGATTCGCCACACCGCGTCTCATATCATGGCGATGGCAGTTCAGAAGCTCTTTCCCAAGGCTCAGGTAACGATCGGCCCTTGGATAGAAAATGGCTTCTATTACGATTTTGACAGTCCAGAACCATTTACCGAGAAAGATCTCAAAGCCATTCAAAAAGAAATGGCAAAGATCATCAAGCGCAAACTACCTGTAGTCCGCGAAGAACTCTCCCGTGAAGAAGCCAAACGTCGAATTGAAGAACTCGGAGAACCTTACAAACTAGAGATTTTAGAGGGTTTAGAAGATCCCATTACCATTTATTACCTCGGCGACCAGTGGTGGGATTTGTGTGCTGGCCCTCACGTAGAAAATACCGCAGAGATTCATCCCAAAGCGATTGCACTCGAAAGTTTAGCCGGGGCTTATTGGCGAGGGGATGAAACCAAAGCCCAACTCCAACGAATTTACGGGACAGCTTGGGAAACTCCCGAACAACTGGCTGAATACAAACGCCGCAAGGAAGAAGCCTTAAAACGCGATCACCGGAAACTCGGTAAAGAGTTAGGATTATTTATTTTTGCCGATGTCGTCGGGCCAGGTTTGCCGTTGTGGACTCCCAAAGGAACAATTCTACGAACGGTATTAGAAGATTTCCTCAGAAAAGAACAGCTTAAGCGGGGATATCTACCCGTCGTTACGCCCCATATTGGCCGAATTGATTTGTTTAAAGCATCGGGACATTGGCAACAATATCGTGAAGATATGTTTCCGATGATGGCAGAAGATGAGGAAGCTGCCAAGTTAGAACAAGGGTTTGTTCTCAAACCGATGAACTGTCCGTTTCATATCCAAATCTACAAGAGTGAATTACGCTCTTACCGAGAACTTCCGATCCGACTGGCTGAATTTGGGACAGTCTACCGTTATGAACAGTCAGGAGAATTAGGAGGATTAACTCGGGTTCGTGGGTTCACAGTCGATGATTCTCATTTATTTGTGACTCCCGAACAGCTAGAAAGTGAATTCTTAAATGTTGTCGATCTGATCTTGTCTGTTTTTGGCAAATTAAAACTGAGTAACTTTAAAGCGCGACTGAGTTTCCGTGATCCCGAGTCCGACAAATATATCGGTTCTGATGAGGTTTGGAACAAAGCCGAATCAGCCATCACAAAAGCGGTAGAAACCCTGGAGATGGATCATTTTCTCGGAATAGGAGAAGCGGCATTTTATGGCCCGAAACTGGATTTTATCTTTCAGGATGTCCTTGATCGAGAATGGCAACTTGGAACAGTACAGGTCGATTATAATTTGCCGGAACGGTTTGATTTAGAATATGTAGCTGAAGATGGAACTCGTCAACGTCCCGTGATGATTCACCGAGCGCCTTTTGGTTCTCTCGAACGCTTGATCGGGATTTTGATCGAACAATACGCGGGAGATTTTCCCCTGTGGTTGGCTCCGGTACAAGTGCGGTTATTAGCAGTCAGTGATGAGTTTTTACCTTATACCCAAGAGGTTGTAGAGAAAATGCGATCGCTCGATATTCGTGCTGAGGTTGATAGAAGCCGGGAACGGTTAGGAAAACAAATTCGCAATGCAGAAAAGGAAAAAATCCCAGTCATGGCGATTATCGGAGCAAAAGAGGTTGAGGCCAATAGTCTGAGTATTAGAACCCGCGCCTCGGGTGAATTGGGGACACTCGCGGTGGATGAGGTTTGTCAACGGATACAAAATGCGATCGCTAATTTTGAAGACTTCTAAATGGGAAAAAAAAGACCTTAAAAAATGCTGACCAATCGGGATAAATTTGATATCATCGATTTGCAAGTGATGGCAGTTGCTGATGCTAGTATCTCCCTCTGGGGAAAACTACTCAGTCAACGACCTCCTGCATGGACTACCTTCTAAATCGAGAATTGCAGCCGAACTCTCTAGTTCATTAGGGGTGCAGTATCATTTGAGGAATATCAAGTTCCCCATGACTATAAATTTGTAAGGTAATATTACAATTTTTGGGGATAACAATCGCTGGAACATTGCATTTAAAGGACTGTATTGTGCATCGTGAAGTTAAGGGGATCGGGTATAATAGACTTAGACGAATTTAATTAAAACAAACTAATATGAGTGCAACCAAGAAAGAAATAGAGTCTTTGTTGAAGCATTTACCCGATGACTGTTCCCTGGAAGATGTCCAATATCA
Organism: Lyngbya aestuarii BL J; assembly: GCF_000478195.2. Classification (GTDB taxonomy): domain Bacteria; phylum Cyanobacteriota; class Cyanobacteriia; order Cyanobacteriales; family Microcoleaceae; genus Capilliphycus; species Capilliphycus aestuarii. The sequence goes on from NZ_AUZM01000021.1 coordinate 56,349, forward strand.
CCTCTATGTAATTGAAAAATTTCGGCATGGAATTGCTGTTTTGGATACAGCGCGAAAAATGACACAAGATGAAGCAGAAGGTTTACTGAGTAAATGGATTATCAAGTAGTTTGGTCGCCAAAAGCCTTAGATGATATTGATGCCATTGCTGCCTATATTGCCAGAGATTCTGTCTCTTACGCAGCGGCAGTTGTGCAACGCATCATTGAGGCAACTCGTGAGTTGAGTGATTGTCCACTATCGGGCAATATCATTCAAGAGTTTGGTGATGAAACTATTCGAGAGCAACCTGCTTATAGCTATCGAATTTTATATCAAGTTAAGGATGAGACTGTGACGGTGGCGGCCATCGTTCATGGAAAACGATTATTAAAGTTATAGTTACAGAACAGTTAACCTCTCTCAAATCTATTAGTAAGAGAGAGGGATTTCTCATTCTAAAACTCAATTCTCAATGCTCAATTAGGGGTACAAATACAGTACCCCTATATTGTTAAAAAAGACAGAAATTAATTAAATAAATGCACCACCATTAACCCGACGAACTCCAATCACCGCAGGTTTAGGTGGGCCGTTTGGGTCGCCCTGAATATTACTTGGCCAATTACTCCCCCGAGGGACTAACCGCTCTTGGTTGAATAGAGTTCCATCTAAACTCAACATCGGAATAGAACGAGCCAGTTTCACACCATCACCGAGGGGAACGCTTTCGCCCGGATGCTGAACCGCCAGAAGTAAAGTATCATCCTGTCCGGCTGCATTACGAATAAAGTATGGCCCCGTCATTTCACACCGGACTGGGCCGTAGGCAAAGGGAATCACTTCACCTGCCATTGCACCACTCATCGGAATGACAAACAGCCAGTTATTGCCAAATACCCCTGACAAGTTACTCGCAGATCCGGTTGTCGTATGGTCGATTTCTCGTGCTTCAGGATTTGCTCCCGTTGTAAACCCATTGTGACGACTGGTAGACATATCGGTTACGCCCCAAACATTACCCAGGGTGTCAAACTCCAGGTTATCAACGTTGGCATAACCCGCACCACTTAATGCTCCACCTTCGCCCCCTTTAGCTACGTTTTGCCAGGTAAACGTCCGGGATGCAGGATCATTGCCATCTTCAACAATTTTGTACAAACCACCAGAAGTTTGAGGGGCTGTGATGTCAGATAAATACTTACTGACGATAAAAATACGAGAGTCTGGATAACCATCACCACCTGGTTCCCCGTCAGTGTAGGCAACGAAGACTTCCCCAGTCATCGGATTGATATCCACATCTTCTGGGCGAGCAGTTGGCGTTCCTCCCACTAAATTAGCAGCTAGGAAAGCATCAACTAAAACAGCCCCTTGAGAGGTGTAGAAATCGGCTAAAGTCTTGCTTCGATAGTCGGGTAATGCTGTGGCTTCATTGGTGAGGTCAACAATCAAAGAACCGCCATCTTCAGTTTCTCCGGCAATTCCCGCCCGTTTCGGTAAACGAACTCGACCATCTCGTTGAGCTTCTCCACGGAACTGCAACTCAACGGAGGCAATTTCACTGGGAACATTAGGATTTGTGCGAGTTTGCAAGGTTAGGGGAATCCATTCTCCAGTACCATCGGCATCCAGCTTGGCAACATAGAGCGTTCCGATATCAAATAAGGAACTGTTAACGGCAGCAGTCGGAGACTCAACGACACCAGAACTGATAAACTTCCAAGTATGTCCACCCCGACGGTCATCTCCCATATATCCAACTGCTGGACGACCCGGTTCAATGCGAAAAGCAATATTTTCGTGACGGAAGCGGCCTAAAGAGGTGTGTTTGCGGGGACGGAAATTCGGATCTGCCGGGGCGACTTCCACCATCCAACCATACTTCTCACCGACTAAACCAAATTCAGCCCCCGTTGTACCTTCAATGTATTCGGTTTGTGTACCGTTGGGGAAAACCTCTTCTTGAACGCCTACAAAGAAGTCTTCTGAACCCTGGAAGTTTTCTTCTGCGGTCATAATCGTTCCCCAGGGCGTTGTACCCCCCGAACAGTTATAAGCCGTCCCGATAATCCGGTTTCCTAAACCATCGGAACTGATAGGGAAAACATCTGCTGCGGCAGGCCCAGTTCCCACTAAGAAGTTAGTGTCTCCTTGGCGATTTCCCCAAGCGGTTACATTTTGATAACCATCCGTGCGTTCGGCGTTGATTCCTAAGCCTGAAAGCCCGTGAATACGTCGGTTGAAAGGATTTCTAGACTCTACCGTAAAACGACCATCTGCCCCTTTTCTCATAAAGACAATCGATCCGCCCAAGTTATAGAGGAATTCACCCAAAGTTGCTCGGTCCCGAGTGGATAAATCTAAGCCTAGTACAACTGGAGCCGTTGAACCGAATGCGGCTAAATCTTCATCAGTCCCCGGAGCTACGGGTGAAATCGGATAGGAAACATATTCGTGGTTAACCCACAGGAAACCTTCAGAGAAGTCTGAACTGGTGGGAATGAAGCTTGTGTAATCGTTGTTGTAACCGAAGTAATCGTTGGAGTCTGGGAAAACGCGATCGCCCCAACTGATGATCACATAGCGTTCAAACTCTGGCGGAACGACGACATCATCAAAGACTTCGTAGGCTGATAAGTTCAGATCTTGTCCGGGGGAAAGCATTCCCATTCCAGTCGGAGTGGTACTCCCATTTCCACCTGTCGGAACTGCACTCGCCATTTGAGTGTATGCGTTCAGGGGATGGGGTAGCTTGACTGGTGTAAAGGAGGAGGAAGCTTGAGCTTGAGCAATACTACCGTTTGTACCGAACAAGCCCGATTCGATTTTAGGAGTTAATGTCGCTGCTGCTGCGCTGCTCCCAAAGAAAACGAGGAATTGCCGACGAGTGAATTTAGACATTGAAATTTAACTCTCTTTTCTCTCTGTTGCTGTAGAGAGGGTAGATGACTGGTTTCTACTCTCATGGCGAGTTGAAGTGACTCAAAAAAAACTCATGTTTTCCGGAATGGATTCCCAAGGTTATGAAGGATATATAGAGGTTGCCCTATTGATTGCTAGGTTGAGAATCCAAGATTGCATCCGTTACTCAGTTTTATTGATTCATTCAACTCGCACGTAAACCTCTAACATCTTATTCCTAGATATTTAAGATTCGTTTAAAAAAGCATTAACTAAAAAATAGTTAAATCCTGGTAAATAAAAGGTTAAGTCATCTCAACAAAGTTAAATTTATTTACCTATAATCTTGAATTTTTAAGCTCTATTTCTAGCAAAATTTCGCTGTCTATGCTCTAATCATCTCGAAAGCCGGGATCATTTGCTTGCGGGTTACGACGAGGTGTTGAACGGGGTTCGAGTCGAATAATATTGGGGGATTCGCTATCATTGGGTTGAGTTTGGGGAGAAGTAGATTGAGATGTTGTCTGAGTCGGTGGAGAAGGTGGAACTGGGGAAGTTGACGGTTGAGAACGAGTTTGTTGCGTGTTGGGTTGAGGACGGGTTCTTGAACCTGAAGCTGAAGGAGAAGCTGACTGGGTTGAAGTTGGTTCGTTGTAACCCAGGAGAGACTCTGAAGGAGGGAAGTATCTTGTCAACTCGGAAATATCGCTATTAGCTTGCCATTGACTGCGAGTGACTCTAGCCCTTAAAATCGGTACGGTTTGACCTCCTCGTTCACCGAGAATCATAATTGTTACAGATTCCAAAGTAGAGTTTTCTTGAAAGGCTTGTTTGATAGATTGTTTGGCTAGAGTTTCTGCTTTTTGTACTAACACGTTGTAGGAAGGAGTGTTAGCGTTAATCGTGAAATGACGTTCATCAACTTGAGCAACAGCAATAGAACTCAAGAAGTAACAGTTGACTAGAGTGAGAAAAGTAATCTTTAACAGGCGATTTAAAACCCACATGGAAGCACTAAAATTTTATAAAGCAACACAGGATGAGCATAACAACTCCAAATTAAATTTCTGTTAAAATTGGGTTAAATTCATAATGAAATGCTCATAGCCTATGCGAATCCTGTTTGATGAATGTGTACCATGACCTTTAAAACTGTTTAATTAACGTAGTTAATCATGCTACATAACAGTTCATCTAAAATTATAAGTTAGAGCGCTTAAGTTACTGGTTAGAGCAGGGAGTTGGAGATGGAATATTTACCTGATTTATCAAAATTACCAATTCCCCAAGATGACGGGGCGTGTAATCACCTGTTGGGTGAAAGATTACCTCAATTAACACTCACTTCTACTGGCGGTAATCAATTAGACTTATCAACTCTTTTTGGAAAGGTTGTTCTTTACTGTTATCCCATGACGAAACAACCTAACGTACCCATACCCGATGGATGGGAACAGATACCTGGTGCTGCGGGTTGTACTTGGCAATCTTGTGCTTTTCGGGATTATCATGCTGAATTACAAACTCTGGGAGTTCAGGTATACGGACTGAGTACACAAGACTCATCATCCCAACAAGAAGCAGTTGAACGACTGCACTTGCCCTTTGAACTTCTCAGCGATGCAGATTTTATACTGACAAACTCATTAAAATTACCCACCTTTGAAGTAGAGGGAAAACGATTAATTAAGCGACTCACCCTAATTGCAGATAATGGAAAAATTGTTAAAGTCTTTTATCCCGTTTTCCCACCCGACAAAAATGCACAAGAAGTTATGGAATGGCTTGTACAAAAAGCCGTTTAAAAAGTCCTTACAATAGAATATAGTTTTAATAAATACGGATGATAGGTACTGTGATACTCATTAATTTAAAGGTTAAAAATCAAGAGATGATTGACATTTTTGAAGCGGATCTAAATGTGCCTGCTCATGCAGAGGCTATGATTGAATTAATGGATGCGTATGCGCTTGATCCAATGGGTGGTGGTCAAGGTCTGTCTAAGGAGGTTAAGGCAAATCTTCCAGCAGAACTTGCCAAAAGAAAATCAGCTCATGTTATTCTTGCCTTTATCGATGCTAAACCCGCAGGTCTTGTGGTCTGCTTAGAAGGATTTTCTACATTTGCGTGCAAGCCATTACTGAATATCCACGATCTGATGGTTGCTTTTCCCTATCGTCAAAGAGGTTTGTCCAAACTGCTTCTACAGAAAGCCGAAGATATTGCCTTCGACTTAGGCTGCTGCAAACTTACACTAGAGGTACTAGAAGGCAATCATATTGCCCAGTCAGCCTACAAGGCATTCGGATTCAGTGGTTATCAGCTCAATCCACAAATGGGCAAGGCATTATTTTGGGAGAAGAAATTAGCAGAGATGCCGAATTTGCCAAAGAGTTAATATCTTTAAGTCAATGATCATTTGGGGAGTGATACCAGATTAGTAACTATATTTTCGGGGTTAGTTTACTTACTTTTGACTTGTTTATTGTTTAGAATTTTGTTTTAAAATTGCTGTGAGGGTTGGATAAGAGGGTTTAACGTTAAAAACAGAAGGATTAATTGGGTTTTGGTAGGTAAAATGACGATAGCTGATACAAAATCTATCCCAATCTGCGATCTGAATTTTAAAAACTTTAATGATAATATTAGTAAGTGTTGAAGATAAATTAATACGAAAATAGATTTTTTTATGATAAAAATGACAAATTTCTTCAACTGCTTGATTAACAGTAATGGCTGGATTTCCGAGAATAATATGTTCAGTGGATAATGAATTAGGTGGATGGTTAACTAGATAATAAACGACTTTGGCAATATCTTCTCCGTGAATAAAGTGAAAACTTGCATCGGCTTTTAGCCAGCGAATGAAATTAAGCTGTTTGATGACATCCGGTAAACCCGAAGTGAGATGAGAATAGGGTTTATTTGTATCTCCGCCTAATACCAAGGTTGGGAATAAAATTCTTAAACGGGGTAAGGTTTGTTCAAGGTCTAGAAGTTGATGCAAACATTCATATTTTGAGCGAATATAATCAGTTCCAATTTCTCCCGCTTCTTTTAACATTTGATTATCTCGACCTAAAACACTTGCGGTTGAAAAGTAGAGAATTTGTTCACAAACTTCAGGGTTAAGATGTTTAATTAAGTTTAGGGTACTCTTAACATTAACTGCAAAAACTTCTTCAAGTCCGCCCCAAGAAGTCGCCGCTAAAATTGCAATATTAATCGTGGGTAAAAGTTCCCTATATTGTTCAATATCTCGTAAATCAGCCTTGATCAGAAAAATACCTGAACGGGCTTGATAATCAAACCCCAACTTATCCGGGTTGCGAACTAAAAAATACAGTTCATAATCCGTTTGTTGAATCAGAATTTCAGCAATATAGTGACCAATACAGCCACTCACCCCAGTGATTAAAATTCGTTTGGTCATAAGCATAGCGGAGAGAAACAACGGATAGATTTTATTGATAATCTGAAAAAGCTATCCGTCATTCTTCATCTAGAATCTTTCCAAATTAGATTCAACATTAGACAGAAACCGCTAACAATTGATCTGCTTGTTTTGCAGTTTCAAAGAAATAAGCCACATTTTCTTCGGGTGTTTTTTGGAGAACGCCATGTCCGAGATTGAGGATATGACCCCGATTTCCAGCTTTTTGAATCGTTTCTAAAATGCGATCGCGAATCAGTTGTTTTGACCCAAATAAAACACAAGGATCAATATTTCCTTGAACTCCAAGATCATGACCAATGCGACTTCTGGCTTCCGCCATATCCACAGTCCAGTCTACACTAATCATATCAACGCCGGATTTTGACATCCGTTCTAATATTCCAGAACTACCGTTAATATAAAGAATCAATGGCGTATCTGGATGCGTTTGTTTGACCAAATCAACCACTCGTTTTTGATAAGGTAACGCAAACGTTTCGTAATCTTGGGGTGCTAATTGACCGGCCCAAGAGTCAAACATCTGCACAATTTGAGCGCCACAATCAATTTGATAGCGAACATAAGTTGCAATCGAATCTGCCAGTTTTCCGAGGAATTGATGCAGCATTTCCGGTTCAGAAAATGCCATACTTTTGATAATGCGATAATCCTTAGAACTTTTTCCTTCGATCGCATAAGCGGCTAACGTCCAGGGTGCGCCAACAAACCCTAAAACCGCAGCGTTATTACCAACTTCTTGGCGTAAAGTTTGTAAAATCTCTCGAATAAACGGCAGAGATTCTTCAGGTTCGAGAGGATAAACTTGTTCAATTTGAGACAGACTACGAATTGGCGGATCGATAATCGGCCCTTTGCTTTCAACAATATCGAAATTAATCCCCATTCCCGGTAGAGGAGTGAGAATATCAGAGAACAAAATCACGCCATCGGGCTTAAAGGCGCGATAAGGTTGCAGAGAAATTTCAACAGCGATATCAGTTTTCTCAGAGCGATCGCGAAAAGAGGGGTATTGGTCGCGCAAGTCTCGATAGGCTTTCATATAGCGACCCGCCTGTCGCATCATCCACACGGGAGGGCGGTCTAACTGTTCTCCACGCGCCGCCCGCAACAGATAGGGAATTTGGGTCGATTCACTCATTTCAACTTCACTTTACTTTATATTAATGATCTGAATTCTTCTATCTAGAGTATCACTGTGGGATCACATCTCATCAGATTTGAGCAAGTCGCCAAGGGTAAAGATCAGGCGAAGATAGACCAATTGCAGCCAGCAACGGTATTTCTCCCCTGGAACTCTGAAAGTAACATTTTATTTCAATCCCAACATGATACTTGATGCAGCCGCATAAATGCCTCTGTGGGTTGAGGTTGGCAATGTTTGTTCTGGAGACTAGCAGGCTTTGAGGAGGGAAGTCGGTTGTACTAGGAGAAAATTTGCTAACCCTGTTGATCAACAGAATTGAGAATTCAAAATTCTCAATAGTGATCGGACAAGTTGATCATTACTACATTTAGAATTAAGTTAACAAAACTTTACCGTTTGATTTCCAAAAGAGACAACGAAGCTGTCAATAATTGCTTCCTAAAATTTTACCTAAATCTACCCTCTTTAGAGAGAAGTGTCTGAAAAAATTTTATTCCTTTTTATAGATTACTCTTGACAATAACTGTTACCCAAGAGGGATGTAAAAATAAATAAATTGAGGGATAGTAATAATAAGAATGTAAATTTATGAGGTTAACGAATGACAGTTACAAGAGAACGTACCGGACTTTATAGACGCGCCGTAGGTGTTTTCCACGATCGCCATGATATTGAAAAAGCAATTCGCAAATTTAAAGATTCTAACTACGATATGGATCGAGTTTCTTTAATTGCTCGCAATATTGATGACGTTAAAGGCGCCGACGAAATTAAAGATCATGGAGAAGGAAACGAAGCATCTGAAGGTGCGGGAATTGGTGCGGTAACCGGTACCGTTTTAGGCGGTATTACAGGTTTACTCGTTGGTTTGGGTACCCTGGCAATTCCGGGAGTAGGTCCTGCACTGATCGCCGGAGAATTATCTGCATTAGGAACCACCGCAGCCGGCGCCGGTATTGGTGCTTTAGGCGGCGGACTGGTAGGAGCATTAACCGGAATGGGAATTCCCGAAGAGCGGGCCAAAGTTTATGAAAATCGTGTTAAAGCGGGTGATTATTTGTTAATGGTCAGTGGGACTGGCGATCAATTAGATCAAGCTGAATCGATTATGCGCGATTGTAGTATCAATGAGTTTGGTATCTATGATGCACCGGATCTCAATGATGGTCAAACAACCAACCGCCATCCTCGTTTAGATTAGTCATTTAATACTATAGTTTTAATCCGGGAACCTCGATCAATGCAGCCGTTGAAGCTGCGGGGTTTCCCGCTTTGATTGCAATTCAAAAACAAGTCATTTCAATTAACTCTAAATTTGACAACTGGCTAACCGAGAAAAAATAGCCGGACTGAGATTGGGTGTACATTTAATCAACTGATCCTTTTGATTGGCTCGAACACAGTGAACATTAAATCCCCAGAGCGGCATATCTGTTTTAGATTTTAATTTTTGGTTATCCTTGACTGGAATCATTGTTGTCACCGAACCCCCCGCAGCCAGTGCAGGTAAATGTCCGGGATTTGCCTTTAAATCAAACGTTAATTCCTCGTAGGATTTCCAACCTTGAGCAACTTTCCAGTTTACTTGTTGGGCAAAGTTATCAAATAATTCTGAGAGATTCCAGAATTGAGAATCCTGACTCTGCTGAAGATTCATCCAAATTTGCTGCTGAGTTCTAAAACCAAACTTTCCGCGACTATATTGAGACCAAAGTTGATCAAGCTTGAGTAAATCTTCACAGGGAAAATTCACAATATCATCTTCGGTCAAATAAACCGATTTTGAAAGTTGATCGGGGTACTTTTGCAATATAATCAACATGATCCGATAAGTTTGTCGGTCTGCTTTTTGAAAAGCTCCGGCCGCTAACATTTTCGAGAGTCGTTCATAGTCAGGTTGCTTGTGAGGGAGTTCAGACACCGTTGCTGTTCTCGCCATTCCAATAACGAGAGAGGCGATTGCACTGACAACCCCTAAGACAACAATCGTTCGTTCTCGGTTCACCATCTGTCTGATCGAGACTAGATCTCCTTGGTTGTGAGTTCACTTAGCCACATCCCCCGACCCTTTAGCGACGAGGGCAAGGTACACGCCTTTGTTGAACAATCTCCGCATACAACTGTTCCATTTGAGTAATATTCCGACTTAGTGTATATCGATCCAAGACCCGTTGACGAGCTTTATATCCCAAAAGTGTACTTAACTCTCGATGATCGCGAAACAGAGGAAGTAGAGTTCGTAGTTGAGTCGCTACCCCTTGGGTTTCCAAGACAATTCCAGCACCTCCTTCTAGAACTTCTCCATCCGCCCCTGCATCTGTCGCAATACAAGCAACACCACAAGCCATAGCTTCGAGTAATGACAGCGATAATCCCTCAACCAGAGAAGGCAAAATAAACACATCAGCCCCCCGTAAAATTTCAATGCGTTGATCTTCATCCCCGACAAAACCGAGCCAGACGACACCATCTTCAGACCCATAATACATTTGCAACGAAGTCGCTAACGGGCCATCTCCGACAATAACTAAATGGCAATCGTGACCCATTTCTGACTTTTTCCAAGCTTTCAGGAGAGACTCAACGTTTTTTTCAGGAGCAAGACGACCTTGATAGACAAAGACCCGATCAGCTTGTAACTCGGCTTTCAGTCGGGATGGCCCCGGTGAATACTTGAGTTCATCGACTCCATTGGGAATCACGGCAACTTTGGCTTCCGGTACCCCCAACCGCACTAATAAATCCCGTTGAATTTGGGAAAACACAATCACGCAATCGTAATGAGCCAAAAAAGGAGCATAAATCTGGTACATCAGATGTTGAGTACCGGATGTCAGATTCCGCAGTTTGCGATCAAAGGGCGGATGAAAGGTTGCCACTAAAGGCAGATTCAGTTCCTCACAAATTTCAGGAAGAACAAAATCCAGGGGAGAGAGGGTTAACGACGCATGAACCACATCGGGTTGTAATTGTCGTAACGACTGCATCAAAACTTTACTCGATTTGAAGGTGGGAATGGTATAAATTTGAGATTTGTACAAACAAGGGAGAGAAACTTCCTGAGTCTGACAACTTAACGACCAATCCCGAGTTCCTTTGTGACCTTGTTGTCGAGGAGAGTTTTCAGCGGCAAAATGGAGGAAGCTAACCTGATATCCTCGGTCTAATAGGGTGTTGGTGACTTCTCTCGAATAGGTGACATTCCCACAAAACGGTGATTTTTTTCCAAGCCAAGCAATATGCATTCAGATGAATAAGAGTGTCATTCGTTGGTTTTGGATGAATTTACCACGAATAAGCTGTTACGCATCTAAATTTACCGATTCTATGCCTTTTGGACAAGCTAAAATTGTCAACCGTGACTTATGACTGTTTGAATTCGCGTCGGTTGATATACCAAGTTAAAACGCCGCCTAAACTTGCCATCGCCGCTAAACCGATAAAAACGATAGACAAGCCGAGATAAGTTTCTGCAACTCCAGCTAATGCTAAAGGTAAACTCAAGGCAATATTCACAGCGTTATTTTGTAAACCAAAGACTTTTCCTCGCATTTGTTCGGGAGTTTCGGCTTGGATGGTGGTTTGCATGGGAATACCCACCACCGCAGCACACAAGCCCAGAAGGATAATCAAGATGAAAGCCGAAGCTAACTGCTGACCAAACACAGCTAAACCCATTAAACAAGTCGCTAGCCCAATGGAACCGACTAAGGCTAGCTGAATATGAGATAACCGATGTCCGAGCTGACCGAGCAACCCTGCACCAATCGCCATACCGACCCCTGCGGCGGCCAGTAGAAAGCCAAATTGGGAAGATTTGAGGGAGGGGATGATCTCCGCTAAACGAACGGCGAGAACGGCAAGAGCGGCAAAGATGCTAAATAAAATAATCAGTTGGATGAGGGCGTTGCGAACTTTGTGATGTTCGTTGAGATATTTCACGCCATCGCGCAAGTCGTCTAAAACGTGAGGGCTTTCGGCTTGGAAATTTCTTTTTTCCCGAACTTTCAAGGTCATTAATAGCAAGCCAGCGATCGCATAACTTCCCCCAACAATTAATTCTTTGCCAATATTGAGGCCCCAACCCATGGTTTCAAAGAATTGATCAGCAATGGCTAAAACGGGTTCTCCGACGGCAAACCCAATAATCACCGAGGCCATCATTGTGGTTGTGTAAAGTGAATTTGCCGATAATAAGTGCTTGCGTTCAACAATTAAAGGAATGACTGTTTGTTCGGCGGGAGCAAAAAATTGGGTTAAAGTTGAGACTAAAAAGGTCATTGTCAACAATAGACAAAAACCCAATGGTAGAGATCCTAAGCTCATTCCCTCCGAGAACCACAAAACTATGGGAAGGGCTAAAACAAACCCACCTCGCAGGAGATTGGTAAGGACTAAAACGATTTTTTTCGGCCATCGATCCACATAAACTCCAGCGCCCGCACCGAACAATACTGCCGGAATGGTAAAGGCAATCATCACCGCTGAAACCCAACCGCTAATGGTTTGATCGGCTTGCTGAAAGCGGGTAGAAATCAAAGCAATCATCAAAACCAAATAAACTTTATCCGCGAGTTGGGAAAACACTTGGCCACTCCAAAGAACTAAGAAGTTGCCATTTCTGAGTACAGGTAAAAAGCCCCGTTCTTCCTCGTCTTCTCTGAGCATATTTGAGGTCGCCGATGGCTGGGTTTTTAGGGAATTTTGGGTTGATGTTTTTTGAGTTGATGTTTGAGGATGATTGACCTTGCCCTTATTCTGTGGATTTAATGAATTTTCTGGAGTGGAAGTCTGTTCTAAGTATCCATTTTTTGTTTCTTTTTTGACTGACGATTTTTTGTCTGGATTTAACGATTGCATTATATTTTTTAGATTTAGCTAACTCAGCAGATTCGGTTCATTGGAGGTGAGGACAGGGGATCACAATGATTAACTTATTATTTTTGATTGGATTTGATAATTGGAAATTTTTCCTTCTTTTGATCAGGGAAATGGCAATGATTGCCGTTGATCTGATGCTTTATTTAACCCCTATCCAGTTCACCTGTTCACGAAACAGATTTTCTCTCAATTTTAGAGTGAGAAATCTTTTCTGAAATTTCAAGCAAACTCATTTGATACCCAAATCAATTCATTTCAGAAAGCGTTTGTGCAGACTGAAGACTCGGTAATCACTGTACTCAACCCTTGTTCATCTACTCAATAATGTCTCTGGCTAACTCTTGTCTTGCTGAGTGTTCCTCTGAAAGTTTAGAATCGAGGTTGAGCCAAGACTTCGATCAGAAATCGCTCAGTTGAAACTGCTCAACATACGTGTCAATCAACGTAGCCGAGCGAATAGCACGCCCTAAATGATACTCAGCATATCGTCGGAGAAGACGTTCAACCGCTACCCAATCAGACAGAGAAATAGAACGAGGGGTTATCGTCGTGGTTTGTTGAGACATCAGCCTAGACTCAAACTCATCACTCAAACGAGGATGAGCTAATCTTTGCAAAATCGCTAACTGAGATGCACTTAGTTTAACATGGGTTATCCCCCCAAAAGGTTGAGAAGGGTTGATCGATTGACGATCGGTTTTGTCGTCGGGAGTGGGTTTTTCTCGGGCTTCTAAACTGATCACTCCACCCGCCTCTAGGCTGAACCCCACGCGCCAACGGGGATTGGTAAAATTAGCAACTAAGGGACGTTGGGTGAGACAGCAGTGCTGTACTTGGGGTGAAATCCCACTCCAAGCCAGAAGGTGAAACATCCCGTGTGTCAGATAGGCAATTGTTGCGGTGATGGTTTCAATTTGGGGAGTATTGGGTAAATGTTCTAAGCGATCTAAATGTTCATTCAACAGCAGAAATAGTTCTTCTTGAGGATGTTCACTCAAGGCGACAGATAACACGACTTCTGCTAAATACTGACTGGCTGAGAGTTTCCCCAGATTTTTACTCAAACCGCCATAGGATTTGATCAGATCTGCTTGAGTAATTCTATCAAGCGATCGCCCTTTGTAGAGCAGGAGTTGATTGACAATAAATAACTCGCTGCGCCCTCCCAACTTAGAGCGGGGTTTTCGGGCCGAAGGAGCAACAGCCCGGATTAAACCGTGTTCGGGTGTTAAAATCGTCAGGAGACGATCAGACTCTCCTAAAGGGATCGCTTTTAAATTAATTCCAGTTGCGGTGTAGGTTCGACTCATAGCCAGCTTTTAGATTAATTATTCTCGTTGTCGTCATCTCGCTGACGAATTAAATAAACACCGCGAGAAGTTCCTAAGCGAGTCGCACCCGCAACGATTAAGTCTATTGCTTGTTGGCAGGTTGTAATTCCGCCTGAAGCTTTAAGTCCAATCCGTCCTTTAATGATCTCTTTGAGGAATTGGGTATCGACAACTGTCGCGCCCCCATACAAGCCTGTATTGGTTTGAATAAAATTAGCGCCTGCATCCATTAAAACTTCAGCTACAATTTGTTTTTCGGAGTCATTGAGAACAGTTGTTTCAATAATCGCTTTTACCGTTTGATCTGTTTGTTCACAAATTTCAGCAATTTCTCGATACAATTCCTCGGTTTTTCCGGCTTTCACCCAACTTAAGTTAATCACAACATCTAACTCCTGCGCCCCATTTTCAACTGCTTCTAGGCTTTCATGCAGCTTGACTCCCGATGTGCTAGCCCCACTGGGAAAACCAATCACCGTGCAGACTTTTGGGGACTTTCCATGCAGTCTATCGGCCACTTGACGCACAGAACTCGGGTAAACACAAACGCTGGCAAATTTGTATTGTAAAGCTTCATCACAGCATTGTTGGATTTGTTCGGGAGTGGCCATGGGGTTGAGTAGGGTGTGGTCGATGAAGGTCGCAATATCAATATCAAAATGGGATTGAGTTCTCATAGAAACCTCTTTTAAGTTGGAAACCACAGTCTTTAGGCGTTGGAGGAAAACAGGAGAAGTCCTTCAGGGCTTCGTTTGTACAACACAAAATCTAGTTCTCGCTTTATAATGTTGATTGTAGCGAAAAGCAATCAATGTACCTCACTCAGAAGAACAAAATTAGGAATCTGTCGAGTCCTGAATACACGGCTTTGAGGCAGTTGTGTAGATTGTCGAAGAATATGTACAACGTTGGGCTGTACAATGTTCGACAGTTTTATTTTGCTGAAAAGCAATATCTTCGCTACGAATCGAACTATCATCAATGCAAAACCAACGAGAATTATCAACTTCTCAACACAGATATTGCACAGCAAACCTTGAAGGTAGTTAGTCGCTCATTTCAGTCCTTTTTTAAATTGATACAAGTGGCTAAAAGTGGGCTGTACCGATTTGAACAAATCCGACTGCCTCGATACTTGCCAAGGTCGGGTTATTTCCCTTTGATCATGCCAAGAGTCAAAGTTAAAGATGGATTCTTTAATGTTCCAATGTCGAGAGCTTTCAAGAAGGAATATGGAGCCGTCAAGATTCCATTTCCTGAAAGACTTAAAGATAAAGAACTCAAGGAAGTTCGGATTATCCCTAAGTACAATGCTCGATTTTTCGAGGTTGAGTTTATCGTGATTGAAGATGCACAGAAACCTCAGAAAACTGACAATTCTTTGGCTATAGACTTGGGCTTGGACAATCTGGCAGCTTGTGTCTCTAACACTGGGTCGTCGTTCCTGATGGACGGCCGAAAACTCAAATCGATTAACCAGTGGTACAACAAGCAAAATGCTAGACTTGCATCCATTAAAGACAAGCAAGGGATAAAAGGAATTACGGCTCAACAAGTCTCTATAGTTGTAAATCGAAACAATCGAGTTAGAGATTACCTCAATAAAGCAGTGCGCTATATTGCTGATTGGTGTTTGGAAAATCATATTACAAACATTGTGGTTGGTGTTAATCCGGGGATCAAAAAAGAAATCAACCTGGGCAAAAATGCCAATCAAAAGTTCGTACAAATTCCTCACCACAGTTTGAGAGTTAAACTCAAAGCCATGTGTGAACGTTTGGGCTGGACTTACATCGAGCAGGAAGAATCCTATACCTCGAAAGCCAGTTTTCTTGATGGTGATCAACTTCCGGTTTTCAACGCTGACAATCCCATTGGTTATAAGTTCAGTGGTAGGCGTATTCAGCGAGGTTTGTACAAATCTAAGTATGGATTTCTCGTTAATGCCGATTGTCAAGCTGCGGCAAATATTGGCAGGAAAAGTAGTCTGAATGGTTTTACACCGGACAGAGTAGCGGCATCTTTGGCTATGCCTTTAAGAATCAAGTTTGAGCGGGCTTTAGCCTTTCAAACTTGCACTTCTTAAGAATCACTTTCCGACCGGGCAGTGAGTGTCAAAACAAAAGTTAATATTTTTTCAGATCAAAGTTACTGGGTCAAACAAATATGGCGATTAAAGTAGGAGACACTGCACCCGATTTTACTTTAACTTCTCAAACGGGAGAATCGGTGAGTTTAGGAGATTTTCGGGGAAACACAGCCGTTGTTCTGTATTTCTACCCCAAAGATGATACGCCGGGATGTACCTCTGAAGCCTGTGCTTTTCGCGATAGCTATCAAGTCTTTAAAGATGCGGGGGCCGAAGTGATTGGGGTGAGTTCAGACTCGGCCTATGATCACGAACAATTTGCTAAAAAGCATAATTTACCGTTTATCCTGTTAAGTGATTCGGGTAGTCAGGTTCGTAAACTGTATGGTGTTCCGGCGACACTGTGGATACTTCCCGGGCGCGTGACTTATGTGATCGATAAAGAAGGCGTTGTCCGGCATATTTTTGATTCGATGCTGGATTTTAAAGCCCACGTGGATGAAGCTTTGCGTACCTTAAAAGCGATTCCGGCTTAACCGTTAACCGTGTAGGGGCAAATTCATCAATTAATTGCCTCTACTCTGTTTCAATCTTCTTGGGCATAATAAAGGAATTGGGGGAGTCGCATGATAAAGGTCGAACCGTGACCTAACTCGCTGGTAACGGTAAGTTGTCCGCCCATGAGTTCGCAGAGTTTGCGAGTAATAGTTAAACCCAGACCTGTCCCTCCATACTTACGGGTGGTGCTTTCATCAGCTTGGGTAAAGGGATTAAATATAGTGGTAATTTGTCGGGGACTCATACCAATACCGCTATCAATGACTTGAAAAATGATATAAGTGATGGGTTTAGTATTTGCTTGAGAGGCAGAAGGGAAATCAGTAATCAGTGAATCTTTTTGGGGAGTCAAGTTGGGTAAGTCGGGCGCCGGTACCGTTGGGAGTTCAGCGGTCAGCGAGTCGCTGGTTTCTGTCCAAACTTTTAAGGTGACTAGACCTTGTTCGGTAAATTTACAAGCATTACTCAACAAATTTAATAACGACTGTCGCACCTTGGTAATATCAGTATGAATGATATCAATCTCCTCAGCCACTTCAATTTTAAAAGTGTTTGTATTTTTTTCGGCGAGGGGGGCAATGGTGGTTTCAACTTCCCACAGTAAAGTGGCGACGGTATAAGTTTCTAGATGAAAATTCATCCGACCCGCTTCGATTTTTGAGAAGTCAAGAATATCGTTAATCAGGTCTAACAAATGATGACCTGCAACATGAATATTTTTCAAGTCTCCCACAAACTCTTCTAACCCCATGTCTTGAGCATCTTCTCGGAGGAGTTCACTATAGCCGAGAATCGCATTGAGCGGGGTTCGCAGTTCGTGGCTCATATTCGCTAAAAATAAACTTTTGGCACGGTTGGCGGCCTCGGCAGCTTCTTTGGCGTTGCGAAGTAAAGAGGCTTGCTTACGTTCGGTAATATCGTTCCCCATCATCAATAGACATTCGATTCCCCCTAAGTCAATTAATTCAATAGAAATCAACCAATTACGAATTTCACTCGCCTGATTGTAAACTTGAATTTCGAGATTACTCACTTGATGATGTTGTTGGAGTACCTCTCGCAATTGTAGATGTTCCTCAGAGTTCACCCAGAGTTTGAGTTGTTGAGTTGTGGCGTTAATCACCTGGTCTTGTTTCCAACCGAGTTGACGCAGAAAACTCTGATTAACATCGAGAAAACATTCATCGGAAAACGTACAAATTCCAATCCCAATCGGACTGGCGGCGAAGGTTTTAGAAAATCGTTCTTCACTAGCCCGTAATGCTATTTCTGAGCGTTTTCGGTCGGTAATATCCTGTACCGTTCCGCTAATGCGAGTGGGTGAAATGACCGTTTGTTCGCAGACAAAACGTTGACGACCATCGGGCAAAACTAACCGATAGTCAATGGTGTAGGGATGTTGTTGGTCAAGAACTTGCTCGACAGACTGACGAACTAAATTTTGATCTTCAGGATGAACCGACTGCAAAAACAGTTCTAAGGTCGCTGGAACAGACTGAGGTTCTAGGTTTAAGATGCGATACAGTTGATCCGACCAGTACAGATGGGAACCCCGAATCACGAGATCCCAATGACCTACTTGAGCTATGCCCTGAGCGTGAGCTAAACTGGCTTCGCTGGCTCGCAGAGCGGCTTCGGCTTGTTGACGTTCGGCGACGGTAGAGGCGAGAACCAAACCGGTAATGATCATCACCCCAATAAAGGCTTGTAGGGAAAAGATTTGGGGAATATCGGTGCTGCGATCAATAAAGGGGCCACTGTCGCGCATTAACCCCCAAACTGCAAACGTAGCGGTTAAAAAGTGAGCAATAGCAGCACCCCGTTGACCAAACCGCAGAGAAGCCCAAACAATCAGGGGATAGGGCAAATATTCTAGGGGATAACGAATCGAAGCGGTACGAGTACGCGAACAGAAGACAAACCAGTTCAACGCCAGACTCAGCAGTAGCCAGCCCAGCGCTTCTAGGGAATAGAGGAGTTGTGTTGCTTGTTCGGTTAGGGTATATTCTGGGTGTTCCGGGGTGGAAGTTTGCCGATAATTTTGCCAAAGCTGACCGATTGTAGCGAGAAAAGAATGTTCTGTCGTGTCTTGTCGTTTGTATCGATCCTGAAGCCTCATTCCCCAAGTCAGAAGTAAGGGGGTGACCACTAAAATACCGATGGCGTTGGCTAACCAATAGCGAGTCCAAATTTCATCAAATTTTGTCCAGTCTGACAGAACAATTGACAAATGAACGGTAGAGAAGCTCGAACCGATAAGGGTCGAAATTCCGGCGGCTAAAATAATCAATCCTAAAACGTCTTTGAGGCGTTGGAGTCGGCCTGAAAAGTTAATTTGTTTTAGCAGCCAAGTCCCTAAACACACTTGTAGGGTCACACTGAGACTATACAGGATGGCTGCCATTGATCCCGTTGGCGACAATAGGTTTGCTAATACGGCCCCTAAAGCAATTCCTGGCCAGTATTGACCTCCAAACAGCAACAGTGCAGCCTGAGCAATTCCGGCAGTCGGCAAAAAGATGACATCGGTTGGACTAAGGATCAGGGTTTCAATCGTCAGCTTTGCTGTTGCCAAATAAACAGCAGCAATAAGCCAGATTGTCATCAGGTACTTTCCGGCTTTACCCTTCACAATGTTATAGAACTGAGTCTGCATTTGAATGGTTTAGTGTTCGGGGTTTTATTTTCCCCTAGTTTCTAGGTTAATCTGTTGAAGTCTTAGGTGTTCAGGATTTTAAGAAATCGGTGAAGTTGCCAAGGCTATGCGGGAGTCTCCACCGATGAACTTAATGGAGTTGTTAAGTTCGCAGGGATCAGCACCTTCGGGTAATAAATCAGGGATGGATCAATTGACTTGGGGCTGGAGTTCTGTCCGAGTAATTCAAATAAATTCCAAGCGCGGCTAGTGAATTGATCATCCGTTATCGGACTCTCACGCTTTGCACCCTTGAGTTCTTTTTATTTTTGGCAACTCCTGGAGTTATACGAACAGACTCCAACAGACCTCCCAGGTTTATTCTAATTGATTTTAACTATTGTTCTCGCTCTCTGGTTCGCTTGATGAATTAAGTTGTAACCTTTTCCTCCATACTGTTTAGAATTGTATCAAATCTATGTCGGGTTGAAGCTTTAGCTTTTAAGATTGGAACTTTAAAAGAGTATCTCTAGATTAAGTTGACAATTTTGACTCAATTTTTAATTCACAATTCTTCTAATTTTGTAGCCTTTCGGGTAAGGGTTTATAGACTTTGTAGCGTTGGTCATCGTAAATCAGACTCCAACCCGCACAAGGATTAATGTCACCGAGTTCGGTAATCACATGATTGATCGGATAGGCAATGACTGCTTCTTCTAAGGCTTGACATCGGGTTTCTCGAAAATCAGGAGAATAAAATTTTTGTGCCATCATAAGTCGATTATGCCATTCAATCACCTCAGTGTCTTTATAAGGATGAGATTTATAATTAGCTAAAATTGGCACTCCTGTATAGAGTCTAAATTCGATAAAGTTTCCGGAAGTATGAGGCACTAAATATAAATCTTCGGGTTGTCGATTTGACTTGACAAAATCCATCAAATTTGCATAATCTGGACGATTTTGTAACTCTCGGACTTGTTCTTCTGCTCCTACAAAAGCATAAATTGAGAGAATGATTAAGCTGATAAAAATAATGGATTTGTCTTGTTTGTTTAAAGTCTGGGGGAATTTATTAAAAATATAGCGAAGAAAGACAGCTATAATCAGACAACTTGATAACGGTACTAAAAAGGCAGAAACTCGCCACGGCGTAATAAATCCCAAACTGTTATTTTTGATAAAAATTTGTAAGCAGGTAGCAAAACTAGCAACGATAAACGGCACTCCTAAAATTAAAAATATGTCTGTTTTACGGACAAGATAAATAGCGACAACAATCACTAAAATTTGTACAAATGCAATGTGATCAAACCACGCAGTCGGAAAGGAATGATGGGGAATACGATTAACAATTAAGCTTTTGGCGAGTTCGGCAGTTTCTGGAGTTGTGGGTTGAAAGACAAAAAACATATAAAGAGTAACAGGTAAAACCAAGAGAAATGATAACCCACCGACAAAGAAGATCTGTTTAAAGCGTTCTCCTTTTTTATACAAAATAATCAGATAAGATAACGTTATTAAAGCTGCACTGGGAAGATAAGCCGGATGAACAGTCGCCGCTCCCGCTAAAGCCAATACTGATAAAAATCTTTGTTTTCTTAAAAATAAATAGATCGATAAAATAATCAGAACACCAAAATTACTGGTTTGAAAGTAATCTCCTAATAAGTATTGTTCTGCAACGCCGTAATGGAGATAGATATGAGTTTTAAAATCAAATATTCTGATTTTTAGACAATGTAATGTTACAATAAAAACTAAATAAATAATCTTTTTAACTTGACGATCAAACTGAAAAATAATTTCAGCAATTCCTATTAAACTATAAACATAAACTCCAAATAAAATAATATAGTATAGGTAAAAAAAGTAAGGATGTAAAAAAGCTGAACTAAACCAGACTAAAGCGGTAAATACAGGTAAAGGATCTAAGGTATTGGCTAACCAGTCTTGCTCGAGATATCCAATTCCGGCTTGTGCCATTCCTTGTAAAAATTTAGTGTTTTGATTAGAAGTATAAAGGGGTTCTTGAACATAAGCAATGCCGAGGGTAATACCCAAAATCAAGATGTCTAAGCTGACAGATAACCCCGACTTTAAAGATTTTAATTGAATCACTTTTAAACTTTTCCTTCTAAAATTTAACTAAACACTCTGCTTCTAAAATGATTATCTTTTGAGTTTGTAAACGCGAACATTGGGAAACTGTTTGTAAAATCGCGGGATTTTTTCCATTGTTAATATCCGCGATAATATCTTTGCTTAAAGAATGATACCATTGTCTCAGCCAACGATTTTCGAGCATATATTCAGGAGTAAAAGCGGTTTGATCTAAAATGATAAAATCAAATCGGTGAGTTTGAATTAAAGTTTGCAGTACATTCAGATTAGAGCTATACTGAGCTTTGATCAATTCAGTCGCTCGTTGTTGGATTTGATCATAATATCCTAAATGATAGGGAATTGCATATTCCCAGGCTACCCAAACAGAACGTTGAGAAAAGCTAGGAATATTATTCACAACCTCAGAAATAGAAGCAATGAGAGTGTCTTTAGGCTGTTGGGAAAAAAAGTGATAAATTTCGGGTTCTTTTGCCATCACATAACTCGTTTTTGGAAACTTTCCCCAGAAACAAGATCCTAAAATAATTCCTAGTCCCAAAAATAGAGTTAAGCTTAAAGCTATTATTTTTTTCCAGTTTTGACGGCGAGATAGACTCGCCAATGTTAAGATTTTATCTAAGAGAATACATAAAGTTATTCCAGCGGCTAACGCTAAACAAATGCGAAAAGTATAACTGGTGTAACGACTGGGAAGATGAAGTTTAAATAACATTAAATGAGCGGCGATAAACCAACTCGTTGAGGAGATTAAAATTAGAGATAAAATTTTGATATTCGGTGTTATTTTTGAAACGAGAGGAAATTTATTTTGATGAACAAATAGTAACGGTAGCCCGAAACCTGTTATAATTAAAGTTGGTCTAAATAAATATTTTGGAAGTAAACCACTCCGTTGACCCGTGACCCAAAAATCCCAGAGATTATCTTGAAAAAATGCACTATTTCCTGCGCCTCCAAACTCAGACATTGCTTTGGCTTCCGCGACTGTAATCACAGGTGAAAATTCACTGGAACTCATTGCATAATATAAAATGACAATAGAAGCAACTCCGAGTCCAATCAGACTCACCCAACGAGTTTTTAGATCCGAAGTTAAACCCACTGAATGTTTATTCCAATCAAACAGTTGTAAGACTAATACTCCTGTACTGATTAACACCGCTTGCGGATAAAACAATCCTATTAAGGCAATAAAAATAGCACTTTCTAAAATTGATTTTCGCAATAAAAAATAGATAAATCCTAAAAACAAAGGATAAACAAATGCTCTCGGTGTAGCAGAGACTAAGCCATCATTTAACCAGAGTTGTTGATTGAGTAAAGTCGATGAAATAAACCCAGCGAGAGGAATGGGTAAAAGTTCTAAAGTTATTCTAAAACAATAAAATGTTGTGACCAGATCTAATCCCCAAGGAATAATTTTACTCCAAAAAATAGGACTGATTCCCAAACGAGTTAATATCCAATATAGACTTTGATAACCTCCGGGTGCAACCGATTGAAAATAATCAGCAATTAAATCATTTGGAAACAACTCAGCATCTAGAAATCTCTGCATCCAAAAAATATGTTGTCTCGCATCATCTTGAATAACATATTCACCACTAAAGGCTTCTTGGACTGCTAATAAACTATAAATCGTGGCAAAAGTCAAGCTTAAACTCAACCAAAATTTTGTCGATGAACTCCTGCTATTTGCAGAACAACGAATTAATAAACTGTGTAGATGCAAAATGGGTCTTTTCAAGGTCGTTAAAATCATCTCGGTTTGATTTCAGCGAGATAAACATCAGTGCGATATTCAATATAAACCAATTCTTGCTCATCTTTCCATTTGTGGTATAATTCTTGCACGTTCGTTAAAATCGCATCTGCTTCTGCGCCTTGAGTCGGAATATAAGATGCACTGTGAGTTCGACCAATTAATCCTGTTAAATCTAAAGCCTGACGATGAGTAAACATCTGATGGCGCTGATTTTGAAAGTCTAAACTTTCTAACAGTGAAGTAATCGGTCGGCGACGTTTTTGATGAATGACTGAATTGTATTGAGAAGCTTGTTTGAAAATCAGACTATATTCTTGGGTAAATTGATCTTGTCGATAGCGATGATTCCAGACAATTGCTACTCGTCCACCCGGTTTTAAAATCCGACAAAATTCTCGGAGTGTGGGTTCAGGATTAAACCAATGAAATGCTTGAAAAGCAGTCACTAAATCAACAGATTGAGTCGCTAAATGAGTTGCTTCTGCTGTCCCTTCTCGCCACTCAATTTGGGGATGAGGAGTCGCCATTTGTCTCATTGCCTGATTGGGTTCAATCGCTAAAACTTGAACACCTCTATCGGCTAATAAACGTGCAGAAATTCCTGTCCCGGCGCCAATATCTGCTCCAATAATAGCGCTATTATGACCTAATCCCTCTATAATCTTTTCAATCGCTTTTGGAGGGTAACTGGGTCTATACTGAGCATATTCTTTGGCTCTGGGAGAAAACCGAGTTACAGGGTTCTTCGTGTAGAGGGGTAAACTTGACTTTATTTCAGTCATAACTTTACTTGAGACTAATATCTTTGTTTCTCATCGTAGCGTCTATTGTGCCAATTTGTTAGAGGAACAAGACGAAAAAAATTATGATCATCTCACCGATAGAATTACTTTAAACTAAGGTGCTATGTTTATTCAAAACTTCCGTCAATTTCTCACAACTCCCCAACAAAGTCTATCCCATTGGCGAATTCTATTTTGGTTGAGTCTAAGTCTCACATTTAGTATTATTTATAGTATTTTGGTTTTACAGCAAGCTTTTGATGGAGAATATGTTGTTCAGGATGATGCTCGTAAGCATATTTTTTGGATGCGTCGTTTTTTAGATCCAGAACTATTTCCCAATGATTTAATTGCTAATTTTTTTGCATCGGTTGAACCTTTTGGACTCACTACAGTTTATCGTTTTTTTATCAGTTTTAACCTTGATCCAATGGTAATTAATAAATGTTTACCACTGGTTTTAGGGGTAATAATGACAGGCTATTGTTTTGGAATTTGTTTACAGCTTTTTCCCATTCCGATGGCTGCATTTATCACCTCACTTTTATTGAATCAAAGTATCTGGATGAAAGATATCTTTGTTGCGGCGATCGCTTCTTCTTTTTCTTATCCTTTATTTTTGGGTTTTCTCTACTATTTTCTGAAAAAATCAGTTATTCCCTGTTTAATTGTTTTGATTTTAGAAGGATTATTTTATCCTCCTACTGTACTCGTTTCCGCCGGGATTTTATTGATTAATTTATTTCAAATTAAAGATAAAAAAATCTGTTTCATTTCTGATCAAAAACAGATCAAATTCTATGTCACTGGATTAGTTATTGCTAGTTTAATGCTTGTTTATTATTTAATCAGTTCCTCGGAATATGGGCCAATTATTAACGTTGCAGAAGCCAAAACTTTACCCGAATTTCAAGAAAATGGACGGGGAAATTTTTTCAGCGATGATGGAATTGAATATTGGTTATTAGGAATTCGTAGCGGTATGATTCCCCGAGAGTTATTTTCACCGATTACGCTGTGTTTGGGCTTATTTTTACCGATATTAGCAAGGTTTCCCCGTCAATTTACTCTAGTTAAGCAGATTAAAAACTCAGCTTTTTTTATACAACTTTTGTTCGTTTCTTTAAGTTTATTTTTTCTGGCTCATCTTTTCCTATTTTATTTGTTTTTACCCAATCGATATACTAGCCATAGTTTTTATCTTTTAATCGCAGTGTCTACCGGAATTACCTTAACTGTGATTATAGATGCTTTGCTGAGATGGGTAGAACAACCTTCAATTTATCAACCTAAAAATATTAAGATATTTCAGAATTTATTGGCTTTAGGAGTCACAACCATCATAGCCATTGTGGTGATTTTTTATCCGAGTTTTCTGGAAACATTTACCTCTCCCAGTTATAAAGAACCTCGGGAAGCCACTCTCTATGACTTTCTCTCTCAACAACCCAAAGATACCTTGATTGCTTCTCTCTCCCCAGAAGCCGATAATATTCCCTCTTTTGCTCAACGTTCTGTGTTAATTGCTTGGGAATATTCAATTCCTTATCAAGTCGGTTATCATCGTCAAATTCGTCAAAGAGCAATGGATCTAATTGAGGCTCAATACAGTCAAGATTTACAAGTTTTACGGAATTTTATTCAAACTTATAATGTAGATTTAATCTTGTTGGATGGTAATGCTTTTATTCCGTACTATTTAACCAATAATAATTGGTTTAGACAGTGGAAATTTAAAGCAGAGGAAGTTAAACCGACGCTCAAACCAGATACTCCCCCCGCAGTGATTACAACGTTAATTGATCTCTGTTCAGTATACCAAACAGATACTTTTATTGTTGTAGATGCCAACTGTATTCTCGAACTCCCTCAAACTCAATAAGTTTATTAAGCCGTATGAAACTCTTTAGATGTTAACTTGTTAGACTCATTAGAGGAATCAGAAACTGTATTGGAACTTTCTAATACAGACTCATAAACTTCGTGCATTTTCAACGCCTTGTTACTCCAGACAAATTCTTTGGCTCTTTCAACAGAATTAACAGACATTTGAGTTCGTAATTGTTGATCTTCAACCAATATTTTGATCTTTTCTTTTACCTGTTTCACAAGATATTCACGGGAACGAGGTTCAATTTTAAATCCTGCTTCTTCTGTGACATATTCGCCAATTCCACCATAATCAACGACAATACAGGGAAGTCCACAAGCCATTGCTTCGATTACAACTGCCCCTCCAAATTCTCGAATTGAGGGAAAACAAAATACATCGGCTTGTCTGTAGTAATTAACTGTTTCTTGTTGGGGAATCCAGCCTGCAAAGTTCACCTGACTACCTAAGTGCAAATCCTGCACCATTTTCTCTAGATTCTCTTTTTCGGAACCATCCCCTACGATTGAAAGTTTAATTCGATTTTGCAGGGAAGATTTTAATTGACCGATAGCTTCAATGACAACATCTGCACATTTATAAGGAACCAATCGCCCGACAAACAAGAGGTTAATCGGACGATCTGAAATTTGATATCTTTCTACTTCCATCAGAAAGTCATTCTCAATTCCATTTTCATATAACAGAGAAATGCGATCATCAGGAATAGCAAAGAGTTTTTGCAATAGATTGAAAGTGTAGGTTGAACCCGCCAAGATATGAGAGGCTTTTTTGTAGGTTTCGACATAACCCGGAATTAGGTATCGGCCTAATGCTCTTAAAAAGTTGAGACTGGCACTTTCTTTTTTAGCCGTTTCTTTAAACCCTTCCGGAAAGGGAATACCTCCATTGACAGGGCCTAATAAAAAGGGAGTATTACTCTTTTGACAAGCTTTGATAATCTTATAAGGATATCGTGGCATCATCGGAGTGATTGCATGAACAATATCGTATTCTCCTTGGAGAACTTGCTGCTTAAAAGCTTGATAAACACGGTGATCAAATTCTGCATAAACCGGATAGCTGAGTAAATGATACAAAGGCCAGTTTACCCGGCCTTTCATCGCTACACTGGCAACCGATTTGTAATACTGTTTTATAGCGGAACTTTCGGATATATAAACAACATTATATCCTTTGTTTTCAAGATTGGGTTGATTTCTTGCGTGGGTTACTACGGTGACATCTGCAATTTGATAGATTTCTTTAAAGTAGTTAAATCCCTCTAAAGGAACAGATGACCAATCGGGATTACATTGTTCTACGATCAGTAAAATTTTTAATTTTCGATTGTTTAACGGTTGCATTTTTCTGTCTCGCCGATGACTGGTTTATTGTTAAAGCGTTTGACATTAGAGGTTTCCTCGGGTTGAAGATCGACTTGGGTTGCTCTCGCGTCATTATTTTACAATAAATTTTCAATTCCAGTCAATTTATTACGTTAACTTTAACTTAAATTTGATCCGATTCACAGCGGTACATTCGTAAATGGTAGCCCGGAACTTCAGATTTAAAATCGGGATCATCACTACAGTTGTGCATTTCGGGTTCAAAAGGGGCTGCAAAATTGATTAACCATAAATTCAACGGTCGGCTAGAAAGATCTACCGTTTGACTCAGCGTGTTCATGGGAATCTCCGGATGACCTAACTTTTGGGCGAGTAAAAATTGGGGAAAATTTGTTAAGGTTCCCAACCGTTTTAACTGCCAAGCAATACTCATCATTTCTCCAGTTTGTTCGTGACTTTTATGAACGGTAGCAATTAATGTCGGAATATTTGGCGTTAACCGTTCAGCAATATACTGAGCGGCTAAATCAGAACGATCTGGTTTTTGATAAGCTAAATGAGTTGCAACACTTAATGATCCAATCAACCCTACAAATCCAATCAATACAATAACCTTTCGTCGCCAATTCTGTTGTCCAGGATTTTGCCAACTGACCGCAAAGCTCGCTGCAACTAAAAGAATAATTGCTGGAAAATAGGTGAAATGATAACGAGCAACCAGTGTTAAGTCAATGCTAAAAACATAGGTGATCGTCAGAATAATTAAAATAGCACTTGCAATTAATCCCGTTAAAATCTCTTGAGAAAATCGCCAGCTTTGAGATTGTAGTTTCCAACTGTTATAGATTAGTTTCCCCGTAACAATAATCGCTCCCAACAGGATAACGCCTGAAATCACCGAAACCAATAACGGCTGATTCTCAACAGGCAACATCACAATCATGGTTGTAATCCAAGCCATTAATCGAACAATCGGTTCAAGAAAATTACCCACCGGATCACCATGAAATGTCCAGCGAATCAACTCACTTTCTGGGTTAGAAATATCGAGAAAAATCGGCAGCCAAACTAGACCTCCGATTGTACTCCCGATCATGGCGATATAAATATTTTTCCAGACTTTCCAAGACGGAACTTTAAACGGTTTAAATTGACAATTTTTTAACCAAAATCCCCCCATTACTAGACCTTCAGCACCCAGAGTAAAAATAAAAAAGAAATGAACAGCAATTCCCAGGGTATTGATGATAACCCACAGAAATGCTACCCAAACAGCTAAAGAATTTTTTTGTTGGATTTTATAAATTGTTGTAATTAAGCAACCAAGGGATGCTATAATCAAAATTACCGCTAAGGTGTAGTGTCGGGCTTCCTGTGCCAAATACACGCCATAGGGAGAAATAGCCATCAAAGCGGCTGCCATTTGTCCCACGACACGGGAACGAAAAGTAACCCAACCCAATCCAAACATCGCCGGAACGGTAGCCGCCCCCAGTATAGCACTCAGCGATCGCGCTCCCCAAATCGACACCAAATCTCCATCCTGACCAAACAGCCACACCCAAACATGAGTCAGCATGAAATACACAGGTGGATGATTGCTCTCCCGCAGTAAATTTTCAGGTACAGACCCAATCGATAAACTGGCATCTAGTCTTAATGGAGAAAGCAAAGTGTCTAGGGAAATCGGCACATCAAACGGTAAACTGCGGAAACTCTGGCCTAAACTAAAAACTAATGTCGCAAATTCATCACTCCAGATTGGTTTAGAAGCCAGCAGTATCATCCGTAAGACTAAGGCTAGTATAAACCAAATCCCCAACCCAACCCAATGAATATGATGACTTCTGAAGCTTTTGTTCAACTTCTTAACGGCGTCTGTGGATAGGGACTTCATAAACTTCACGTCAGCTTTTCATTAAAAAATATCAAAATTCGCGTTATCGCCGTTTAGGTAGGATATTCAGGGCTATCGACAAAATGAACTGTCAACACAGCATAAGCCATCGGTGAAATTTGGTGAGGATTTCCGGAGGCCGAATCTATTTCTATCGTTTCTACCTGATCACCAAACTCCCGACGCAAACGAACAAAACGTTCAGCCGGACAAGTTCGAGATCCGCTAAACTGCAAAGCCAATAGATTCACCCCTGGCGTTAATTTAGCGTTAGGTTGAGCAAGTTCTAGATCAGAAATTCCGAGTGATTGTTTATATTCGGTTGTCATTGAAAAAGATACAGAAGGTTGACTCGCCACAGGTATCAATACCGCATCATCCGCCATTAAAGACAAGACAAAACCTCTCGTTAACCACATTCCAATAACTCCTACTCCTTTTCCCTGACAACGCTGCGATCATTTCTCGACAAAGCGCTCTTAACCAGTTGGTAATCGGATTAGAGTGATGTTTAGCAAAACAGTCAAATTTTTGACTAATAAAAATTTTAACAGCAAACGCTCAGGTTTGGGGAGTTGATAAAGATTGGTTAGGCTGACCAAAAAGCAAGGGAAAAAAAACGGTATAGCCAGCCCTGACAATTCTTCTGGGGAGTTCCACACATTCCGGGATTATTCCGGATCATTCATTTCAAATCATAACAGCCGGCTCCTTTTCTGCCCTAAAGTAGAATTCTGAAGATCCTTCTAAGGTACTCAGACAAATTAGATTTTTCTTTTCTTTTCAAGGGATGAATAGTTTAAATATCTTTGAGTTAACCTTTAAAAACTGCGTTCAATTTTCAAAGATTGACCCATCGATATTTTTTTAATCTCCGGTGTTAAATCTAACCATGGTTGTAATTGACCGGGTTGAAACGTCCGACTCATTACTACATAAATAGACGTTTGATCGCTACCAATTCCGGCAGAAGTTACCCCTTTCCAAGAAGCAGAAGATAATTCGTCTGTGATTTTCCATTGATGATTTTCCCACTTAAAATTTCGTTTAAACCGAAAAGGAGCAGGTTGCTTTCCAGTGATTAATATTTTTTGTAAAAGTTTCCGAATTAAGTTCGGGAAAAAACGCCCAAACGTTAGCATGACTACTCGTAATATAATTAACTTAATGGGAGACATTTGGGTTTGTTTTGCCCAACCGAGTTGTCCTTCTATTGTAATCTCATCTTGTTGGACTTTAACTTGATAAGAATCCATTAAATGACTGACTGCATTTTTTAACTTTCTTCCTTGTCGAACTTGTAAAGATAAATGAGTATCAGAAGCGACTAAATTATCTGCATCAAATAACTTAAAAACTCCCCCTTTATTCAGTGCAATATATAACTCAACTCCAGGTCGGCGTTTAATCAAAATCTGCGCTTCCTGCAACCAAATACTTCCCACATCACGCGGCATGGGTTGAGGACGTTCCGGAATAAAATCTTGCCACGCTAAGAGATAATTCCAAGTATGATGACCAATAATATGATCATCACCATAACAGGGGGCTAAACCCTTTTCTAAGCCTTGCAAAAATTGATCATTAATTCGCAGTGCATCTGGAAGCCAAAGCCCCACCAACTCAAAGCCATGAGGAAAGAAGTTATAAGTATTGCGACTGGCATATTCGCCCCCATAGCTACCATCTGGATGAATAAAATGAGCCGCTAATTCAACCGCTTTGGAAAGCACATCTTTTAAGCGATTATCAGGTTTCAGACGATCAAGTTGTGCTAAAATAGAAATGGTTAAAGTATGATAGCCTGGGTCACAACCTTCGTATTCTTTAAACCATCCTTCTGAACTTTGCCAAGATAATAACCGTTCTAAACGAGTCGCTATTGTTCGTCGCCATTTAGAGGTTTGTAACAGTTGTCCTAAGCGTTCTAAACACAAAATAATTAACGCTTCATGGTTCGATAATTGACCGCTTTCGTAGTGACTAGCCAGCCAATTTGCTCGACGTTCAAAAAATTTTAACGCCTCATAATCCATCAACCCGAGTAATATATAACTTTCTAGACCTGCCAGTAAAGAAAAAGCCGCTGCTCCTGCCGCTCGTTCAAAGGGAAAATAATCATCACAGGAACCATCTCGATGGGCAGTATGTGCTGCGTAAAGAATGCCTGCTTCTACCCATTCTCGCAACATGGGTTGTTGATAATAAGGGTTCTCTGGAATATTAGTCTCATACGCCAGAGCTAACGGCCAGACAAACTCCTGCGCCATTCCACTGGGGAAATCAATAATTTTATAATGCCAAAAATTGCGGTCAAAACAGCCATAGGTTGGGCTGTGGGGATTGCGGTCTAACAGAGTTAGAATTTTAGGAATTTGGGCTAGGGCTTCACGGGCGAATAGGTCTCTACTCACGATTTAAAACAGAAGTTTGCGAATGCACAGAATATTAATATAACACCTCATTTTACCAGGTTAATCAATAAAATCTCTATCCTCAGATTTGAGAATAGAGACTCAGTTTTGCAAGAGTTTAACGCTAGGGTCTACAGGTGATGAGTCTATAGGCGAGTATGGGAACCATCACAGAAGGGTGTATTCTTTGTATATTTACAGAGACAGAGGGCGACAGATTTTTTTTCAGTGAGTTCAAATACAACTGGGGTAAATTCTGTTCCTTGATGAGAACCATCACAGAAGGGTTGTTTAGCTGAATGACCACAACTACACCAATAGTAAGTGCCGGGTTCAAGTTCCATTACTGTTGGTTTTTTATCAAAAATTTTGGGTTCGCTCATCGTATTTGTGTTCTCCTATTTTGAAGGTTTTATCTCTAGTTTTAGTTTAGGGTAATCTTTTTGACGTGAAAAGTAGATACTTTGAAGTGGGTTAGTATCCTAGAAGATACTGGAGTTAAAAAATAACCGATCAAAACCTATAGATTAATTAGTATAACTCTCCGTAGTTTTTCGTTTGAGTTTAAATACAAAAAAATACGCCTACAGGAAAAATAGACGCAGTAGTTTTTCAAAAAAGGTAGAGTTTAAAAGCTGTTATTTTTTCAGGTTTAAGCAGCTTTTTTCTTAGCCTTGACTAGACGTTCAAAACTCATAGCACCGACCCCTAAAATCACCAAAGCCATACCAAGAATTTGCTTAGGGGTTAAAGCTTCACCAATGATAAAAAAGGCAAATAAAGCCGTTAAAGCGGGGCCAGATGTACCAATAATTGAAGCCAATGCAGCACCCGCAGAACGAATGGCAAAGTTCTGAAACAGATAGCTACAAAGGGTGAGAACACCGAGAACAACTCCACCAAACATTAAACCTTGCCAAACATTGACATCAACATCCATACTCAAGTTGTCAGGCAAGAAGATTAAACTCACACAACAGAAGACAAAAATCGAAGCAAAATTCACCAAACTAAACGGAATGGGATGCAACTTTCCGGCTGCCATTTGTGTCAGTAATACATATCCGGCAAAAGCAACCCCAGCACCCACCGATGCAATGATTCCCACTTGAGTATTTCCGGCTGCACCCCCAAAGAAACTCGGAAGACAGAGAACACCTCCGCCTAGAATGATCACCATAGCAATCACACGAATTAACGTCGGGCGATCGCCAAACAGCCCCCAAGAAGCCAAAACCGTGACAATAGGATAGATAAAGAAAATTGTAATCGCAATGCCAGTTGGAATCTCTCCAATGGCAATATAGATGCACACTTGAGACAAAAACAAAAAGAACCCGCTACCAATGACGGTTAACATCAAAGAAGTATCACGGGACTGAATAAAGCGTTTCATATCGCTCCAAACTGCCGGATACAAAAAAGTGGCAACAACAGGCATTAAAGCCATAACCACAATCATTCGGAGTAACAGAATTAACAGCGAATTCCCGAGTCCCGGTGAGATAATTCCCTCAATTTCAAATAACCCAAAAATCTGACGAGGTTCAGGACCTTGGAGAATAATTTTGAGACAAACGTTAAACAACGACAGCGCGACGGCGGACATTAACGCCAAGAATAAACCCAACTGTACTGAGGAAGTAGGTTGAGTGGGTGGAGAGGGGGGTTTTGAGCCTTCTATAACCGTTGGTTGAGGACGCACAGGGCTAACGGACGGTTTTGTTGAGGTTTCAGGTTGATTTTCCCCGTTTGGGATCGCAGAACGATCAATTTGATTTTTTAAGCGGCTAACGACTGTTTCTAGCAACATCTCAACTTGCTGTTCGAGACTTTGCATATGAGATAACCGTTGCGATAAGTCGCTTTGGTAAGTGCTTAACTCCTGCTGCAATTCACGAAATGTATCATTGAGACTGGTATCTAAAACCGCTTCCAACTCCGTCGCACTTAAATCAGACTGTAAAGAAGACGGGAGTTGCAACCCCGAGGGATCAGTTGTTAGGAGGGGTTGGTCAGAGGATGTTCTCAGCCGATTAATTCGTGCGACTAACTCCCGTTGTAGGTTACTAGCTAACACCTGAGCAAGCTGTTTCAGCCAGACTTGTTGTTGGGCGAATTGCCGCTCAGAAAGGGCTTGTTGGTGTTGATTTTGTAACTTGTCGTACTGGTGATGGAGTTGTTCAATATTTTCAATTAGGCGGTTTTTATCTTTCTGAAGCCGTTCAATGTCAGCAGATAATTCATGTTTAACCTGTTGATGGACCGTTTCGAGTTGCTCAATTAAAGAACTCAAGATGGCTTCCGATGATCGAGTTTCCCCAGATCTAGAAGGTGGCGGTTGATTATCTTGTATGCCCATTAGCGATTAACCTCTCAATGGATTTGCGAGTTGGAGCTAATCCGCCGCCAGCAGCTCTACGCCTTGGAGTGCGACTGTTTTCCCAAAAAGGGATGCAAGAAAGGCACAACGGGTAACAATGGCGGGGCGGGATTGGTATTTCCTGCTTCTCACTTCAAACTAGGGGTGAAGTTTTCACCCTCTAATCATTAGGATACCCTTACAGATGGAGGCTGTGATCTTTCTAGGCTGTCCCAACTTCCCCCAGGATGTTTTGAATCAAGTCGCACAATTGCAGAGCAAAGTGTTGCACTTTGGAGTATCTGATGCCTGCTTGATTGATCTCCGGTGGGAGATTGAGGCGTTCGAGGGCGGACTTGCAACCTATAATAACCTCTCAGGTACAGTTAATAGGGAATAGGCGCTTCTAGCAATAGGGAAAAGGGGAAAGGGGAAAGGCAACAGGCAATAGGCGCTCATGCAAAAGGCAACAGGCGCTCATACAAAAGGCAATAGGCGCTCATGCAATAGGCAACAGGCAAGATCTCCCCACCTCCCCCTGCACCCCACCTCCCCACCTCCCCACCTCGCAACTCCCCACCTCCCCCTGCACCCCCCCTCCCCACCTCGCAACTCCCCACCTCCCCACCTCCCTACCTCCCCACCTCCCGCTCATGGGATTGACCAATAATCTAACGCATGAGTATAATAATGGATCGTGAGTTTTGTATGTGATCATGCACACGAAAGAGATTATCCGTTCGATAGAAACCGAAGAGATCGAAAATCTCAAAAGTCAGAAGAAACAGGAACTTCCCCTGATTTATGTCGGCGATACCGTCAAAGTTGGAGTCCGAATTCGAGAAGGGGGAAAAGAGCGGATTCAGCCCTATGAAGGGACTGTGATCGCCATGCGAAATGGTGGAATCAATGAAACGATTACGGTACGCAAGATTTTCCAAGGGGTAGGAGTGGAACGGGTTTTCCTGTTACATTCTCCTCGAATTGCGAGTATCACCGTTATCCGTAGAGGTCGAGTCCGGCGGGCGAAGCTTTATTATCTGCGCGATCGCATTGGTAAGGCAACCCGAGTCAAGCAACGTTTTGACCGTCCCGTTTAACACTCTCTGCTGACGCCTGATGAGCTGCTGACTGTCTCCAAATTTTTTCGCAATTTTTTGCAGTTCAGCCAGCAGAATATGTTATACTAGAAAAAGCGTCAGTAAATTAGCGGCAGCGATGCGTCCTTAGTTCAGTTGGTAGAACGCAGGTCTCCAAAACCTGATGTCGAGGGTTCGAGTCCTTCAGGGCGCGCTGAACAATCTTAAGACCCAGGCGGAGTAAAGTTCGTCTGGGTAACTTGTTCGGAAATCGCACAGAGCAAAGAAGAAGCCGCAGCCCCATCCGGCGAGACTCAATCTGGTCGGTGAAATCCACTCCCCTGAAAAACTTGAGATTCGTTGGAGATTGAGAGTTGGCTGTAGCACTGTTGAAGTGCTATCATAAACTATTTGAGTTTGTTCAGCCAAACTGAGAAGCGGTCACAGTCGAGTATTGCAAGGGGAAGTTACCGTGGCAAAAAAAGATGAAGCAGGGACTAATCAATCCCCAGCAGGGTTTAACGTCGTTGACTTTTTCAAAGAAACAAAAGAGGAACTCGATAAAGTCGTCTGGCCTAGTCGTCAGCAGCTTTTTAGTGAATCAGCGGGCGTATTGCTGATGATCATGCTATCAGCAACCCTAATATACCT
>NZ_AUZM01000022.1 GCF_000478195.2 Lyngbya aestuarii BL J
TGATGGGGACTGGGTTTACTGGTCAACCCGAATGGGGAGACATCCCGAAGCCAAAAAGAAAGTCGCTTACCTACTAAATCAACAAAAGGGAAAATGCTCTCATTGTGGACTCAGATTCTTCGTGGATGACCTCATGGAAATCCACCACATCGATAAGAATCACCATAACAGCAAATGGGAAAATTTAACCTTATTACATCGCCACTGCCACGATGAGGTACACAAGACAAGTGCCTAGTTATTGAGGAGCGGTGTGAACGAAAGTCTCATGCACCGTTCTGAAGACGAGTATAAAACGGTGACGTTTATGCTTAGTTTAACAACATTCCTGGAATACTGGATAAACGCTTCCGGACAGATGAGCCTCTTTTGTATTGATGAAAATCAATACTCTAAGTTCGCTGGTTGAAGGAAGAATCCCCCGCTAAAATCTTCGATTTAGCGGCGGGAGTGTCAATCCGACTTACATCTGGGCGACAGGCTTTATCCCCCGTTCCAGGGGTCTGTCTTGAGTGCGTCTTACATTCGCCGTGCGACGGCGAATTGCGTACTCGCAAAATTCGTAGTCCCTCGTCTCTGAGGTTAATAGCTGCGTTCACATCCCTATCATGTTTTGTATGGCAGTTATTGCAAGTCCAATATCTTACATCAAGTGGCAAACTACCAACTTGATTAAGGCAAACATGACAGATTTTTGAACTCGGGAAAAATCTATCAACTTCCTGATAAATTTTCCCTTCCATTTCTGTTTTGTATTTCAGCATTGTGCAAAACATTCCCCATCCTACTTGATGTATAGCTTTGGCTAGTTTATGATTCTGCATCATGCCTTTAACATTGAGATTTTCAGCCACAATAACTTGGTTTTCGTTGACTATCCTACGAGATAGCTTGTGTAGAAAATCCTCACGGCAGTTAGTTATTTTCCTGTGAACTCTAGCAACTTTTCTTCTAGCTTTTATACGGTTATTAGAACCTTTCTTTTTCCTAGATAATTGTTGCTGCTTGAATTTTAAGTTTTTTTCATGTTTATTGAGTATTCTAGGATTTTCAAACTTAGAACCATCGCTAGTAATAACAAAGTGAGTCAAGCCCAAATCAATACCTATCGCTTTACCATCTGTGTTTGATTCTGGCTTATCCTTACCATCATCAAACAGAATAGCAGCAAAATATTGATTAGAACAGTTTTTGGATATAGTTACAGTCTTAACTTTTCCATCAATCGGTCTATGAATTATTGCTGATACATCCCCTATCTTGGGCAGACTTAAATAATTATCAGCAACCTTGACGTTTTGAGGATATTGTATTGACTGCTTACCATGTTTTGATTTGAATCTAGGGTATTTAGCTCGTTTTTCAAAGAAATTATTGAAAGCTACACCCAAGTTTAAACAGACTTGTTGCAAGCATTGTGAATAGGTCGAAGTTAACCATTCATACTCTTTCTTTAACTGGGGAATTATCTTTTTTACTGCATAGCCAGATAAACCCTTACCAGTCTCTTTGTATGTTTGATTCATCAAATTCAGGCAGTAATTCCAAAGCCAACGACAACAGCCAAAAGATTGCGCTAGAGACTGCTGTTGTTGGACATCTGGATATAACCTGACTTTGACGACCTTGAACATATTAGAATAAACAGCGTTTGCTATAAAATACTATATCATAATGATTGCTCGTTTCCGACCTGTTCTGTTCTCTGTTTTTCCGAAGGGAAAAATTGGTCACAGAACTGTCGTCAACTCGCGCGCAATTCATCTCACGCTCCCCTTCGGGTGAGACGTGGGGCAACATGGCTGTTCAAGCTAAATCCTGTCGAAGAATCGAAAGCTTCTCCTAACTCCTGATGCTCCTCATACCAGCGAGCAAGTTGCCCAATAATACTAAAATTCCGTTTACCTGATTCACCACCCGTAGGAGGATTCACAATTAACTCTCCAAGTGAGGTACGTTCTAGTCTTAAATCCCGGTTCGTTATGGCGATCGCTTCAAACTGTTCTGGAGTAACATTGAGAACAATTTCAGGAGGTATTTCTAAAGATAAAGTGTCTGATTCAAATGAAATTTGCATGAGCAATCATCTCCACCGAAAATTTGAGTAAGCCAGCCTTGAACTTAATTCTGAATGTAGAATTCATAATTCTGAAAAGAACTCCCGAATCGGAAAACAAAAATCTCTGTCCTCTCAGAATTAATCCTTTTGATCATTCATAATTCTGTTCCTTGTCCGATATATTTTAACTTCCATAAACAACCAGAGATCAAGTTGGTAAAAATATGAGCGACAATCGGCACAAATAAATTCCCTGTGATGATCGCACTATATCCCAAAATCAATCCGACTACGGTTGCCCAAATCACATAAGGCCATTGTTGAGAACCACTAAAATGCAGCACCCCAAAACAAACACTAGAAATCACTAACCCTATCGGAGTAAAGCCAAACGCAGCCAAAATCACACCTCGAAAAAGCAATTCCTCACTTAAACCCGGTAACAATCCTAACCACACCAAATCCGGCCATAAAAGTGGCGTAAGCACCAACTTCAAATATAAATCAGCACTGCGACTATAAGCCTGCCAAAGCCGATAAATGACCGAACTAGCAAGGGTAATTACAATCCCAATGGTCAAACCCCAAAATAGATCAAGAGGGGTAAAATGCACAGGTAACATTGAGATGTTCCCCAAAGAAAGCCACAATTTAGCAACAATAAACAGTAACGTCGCTGTCCCCCCCATCGCCACAAGAACTTGGGTGCGCGTTAACGATTCAAACTCTGGATTTTTAGGACTATGTTCTACCACGATATTTTGATAAAATGCAAAAACAAAAAAACAGTTTAAACAAAAGAACTCGAATTAATTTTAGCGATCGCTAGCAGATTTGGACGCAGAGTATTGGGATCAATTCCGGCTCGAAAAGCCGCCAAAACCCCTAAAGCTTCCAGATAAGAATTCACCGTGATGGCTTTAATTCCTAGTGATTCTGGAGAAACTTGCATTTGAGTTTGATTTTCCTCCACTGCAATAATCTGAGTCTGGTGATCACTAAAACTTAGAATAGCACTCCCACCGCAGGCTGTGGCAGGAACAACAACCGCATCTACAGTATTTCCCCAAATCAGATCCGATGAAAAATGAGAACCCGGAGTCTCGAATGCAGGAGTCACAAACTGCGGCGCCCGACTCAACCCCACCAAAACACAAGGAAGAAAAGTATACCCTAATTCCTCGGCTGCCGAACGAGGCGATAAATCAGGATCGAGCGGTAAAGTCGATAAAGCTGGAGCATGAGCGCAAGGAATGTTAAACTGGCGGACAATTAAGTGAGAGATCACGGCTTCTGCTCCCGCTAATGGATCAACACCTTGGCCATGTCGGTAGTGTTCGAGGGCAAGACTGTCTTGATCTTCAGGAAATCGAGTCACAACTGCAATTGCATTGGCTTTAGCTTTTTCAATCAAAGCTGTCGCACCTCGTAACAAGCTACCGGGGTTGCCAATCGTTCCCCAGGAGCCTCCAGAAGCCGCCGTTCGCAGCTCAACATCAATTGGAGCATCTGTGACGACATAATCGGTTAAACTTAAACCTAGCGTCGCTCGTGCCGCATCAGCCACTTGTAGATGGCGTTGGCGTAACTCCGGTTCAATTGCTTGATCGAGAAGTAACCCGACACGATTTTGATGAACGGGTTGTAGTCCCCAATTTCCTCTGGCAAACTGATCGAGTGCATAGCCTTCGACATAAAACACATTTGACAGCGGCCAATAGAGTTGAGCGCCATTGAGAACGTTAGGATGAGTAATCAGGCGATCGCAAACTTGAGACATCGCTCTAGCGACAGGTAAAGCATCTCCAGCATACCCTCCAATAGCGGCACCAACTCCGGTTGGTACGATTAAAACA
Organism: Lyngbya aestuarii BL J; assembly: GCF_000478195.2. Taxonomy (GTDB): domain Bacteria; phylum Cyanobacteriota; class Cyanobacteriia; order Cyanobacteriales; family Microcoleaceae; genus Capilliphycus; species Capilliphycus aestuarii. The sequence goes on from NZ_AUZM01000022.1 coordinate 3,916, forward strand.
ACAGTGTATGGACGAAACATAGTCATTTCAATTGTGAAGACAACGACAGCGATTGCTCATTCCTGATAAATTGTGCCTTAGAATGGAAGTCTGCACATCCCAAAAACCCTAACGACTTTATCGCTCTAGGGAATCGAGTTATGCTGGTCTGTCCCCAATGTCTGTTTGAAAATCCGAGTCATCACAAGTTTTGTCAGAAATGCGGCTATAGTTTAACGCAGAAGGTTTGTGGTGAATGTGGTTCTACGGTTTCTCTGAGTGTGCTTGATTGTCCGAATTGCGGTGCAAGGACAGGCACGGTAGCGATCGCGGTTATTTCTCGCTTACCTGTTGAGCGTGAGCATGATATTCTTGATCGGGTTGAAAATCCTTCATCTTCACCAGAACAAGATCGACTCGGTGGGGCGATCGCTGAAATTCCTGAAGAAACTCAGACACAAAGTGATAAAATTCAAGCGGCTTCGGTCAAATCTGAGCTAGAACTGACTCCTGATGAGATTGCATCTTTGAGTGAAAATGCTGTAGAAGTTGATTCGGTGGCGGCTGAAACGGAGTCTAATCAGATTTGGGGTTTAGAGGCTTTTGATGCGAGTGAAATTCCTGTTAATGATGCTCTCGATCCTGATTCAAATGACTCTGTTGAGTTAAAATCAGATGGCTCTTGTCTTTCGGATTTAGAGAAGGGAATGTATTTAGATGAAAATCAGCGATATCAACTGATTAAACCTTTAAAGACGTTGAAACCGGATGAAACGGTAACGGTAGAAGTTCTTGATACTCAGCCGCTGGAGATGTCTCCCCCAGAAGCCGCCCAACTTAATTTACTGTCGTCATCCGAGAAGATGGATACTTTTGTGATTGCTGCGGCGCAAGCTTATTTGATTTTACAATCTCAGTTTCAAGACCATTTTCCCAAACTTAAAGATGCGTGGAAATCGGATCTTTACACGGTTGTTATTCTGGAAAATTACTCTGATTTTCCGATGTTACTTGAAAAATTTAGGGATTCACAAACCACACCTCAACAAATTCTCTCATGGTTTCAACAAATGGCGAATTTATGGGGAGATTTAGAAAGTTTTCAGTGTCGTCAAAGTTTACTTGAATTAACGAATATTCGGGTTTATCCGACTTCTCCTCATCAAATTTGTTTACAACAGTTGTATCAGGAACTGCAAGCGGATACTATTTCTCTATCGGATTTGGGCAAAGCTTGGAAAACGTTAATCCAACAGTCACAGCGTACTTTGTTGGGTTCTTTGACTCAATTACTGCGAGATCTAAATGAAGGTGAAATTAAAACGATTACTCAACTTCAAGATCACTTAGCAGAGATTGAACAAGAACTTCATTCTTCTTCGACTGAAACCCCGTCTATACCTATTTCTTCCCCAACTCGTATTCAGGAAAATGTTGATGAGGATATCACTGATGTACCGACTGGGGGTAGCGTTGCGCCCACGATTCCTCGTCTTAGTCAATTGTTGCATTTAGAGGCAGTTGGAGCAACTGATATTGGTCGCCGACGTCAACGCAATGAAGATTCGTTTGGTGTACAAACGACTATACACGAACAACAAACGCCTCAAGGGCGAGTGGTAGAAGCCAAAGGATTGTATATTTTGTGTGATGGTATGGGAGGACACGCCAGTGGTGATGTGGCGAGTCAGTTGGCTGTCAATACACTCAAGCAATATTTTCAAAGCCAATTGACGGGTGAACTTCCCACCCAAGAGATGATCAAAAATGCGATTATCCAAGCCAATACGACAATTTATGAAGCCAATCAAGGAGCGGTTCGTTCTGGAGTTGGACGCATGGGGACAACCCTAGTGATGGCAATTGTAGCAGAAAATCAAGTGGCGATCGCTCATGTCGGAGATAGTCGGCTTTATCGCTTAACGTCTCAGGGGATTGAACAAGTTACGGTGGATCACGAAGTCGGACAACGGGAAATTCAACGGGGAGTGAGTCCAGAGGTGGCTTACGCTCGTCCTGACGCTTACCAACTGACTCAAGCGTTAGGGCCACGCGATCGCAATTTTGTTAAGCCTGATATCCAGTTTTTGGAAGTACAAGAAGATACTGTTTTTATTTTAGCATCGGATGGGCTAACAGACAATGATTTACTCGAAATTTATTATGCGACTCATCTTGATCCTCTACTCAATCCCAAAACCGATCTTAATACGGGAGTGAAACAGTTAATTGAGCTAGCAAACGAACATAATGGTCACGATAATATCACGATTATTGCGATTCGGATGTTAGTCTCTCCCAGTCGGAAATAGGGAATTTTGAGAACTAGAGAAAAAGTGATCAACTTCAAACCCCAAAGATTCGGTTTTCCTCCCCAAAGGTTCGGTTAAAGATTCGGTGTGGAAACCTCACTCTAAAGTGGGGTTCTCTACTCTTTAAAATTGCTTTTTTGATTGGCATTATTAAAACTGTAAGCAATAAATCATCACCACAAAAACAGGAGAGAAAACAATATGATGTTAGTCAGTCGTTACAACCCCTTCGCTGAAGTTGAAAAAATGCACAACCAATTTGAAAGAATGTTTGAAGAAATGACAACAACTAGAATGACAAATGATTGGACTCCCGCAGTTGAGTTACAAGACAAGTCAAATCACTTTATTCTACGAGCGATTATTCCCGGTTTAGAGACATACAAACTGGATATTCAAGCCACAAAGAAAGGGATTGTATTCTCAGGAAAAACAACACGTCCCCAACTCAATGAGGCTGAAAAATACCTGTACAGTGAGTTTCCAGTGGGTGAATTTCGTCGAGTTGTTGCTTTACCAGAAGCGATTATCAATACAGAAGTTAAAGCCGATTATACCAACGGAATTTTAACTCTAACTTTACCCAAAGCACCGGAAGCTGTCAATCGTGTGGTTAAGGTAAACTTAATGGAAACTCATCAACCTGAACAGTTAGAAACTGCCGAAGTTTAATCACTCAAAACCCCTTTAAATTTGGGGTTAAAAATAGATAAATTAACCCGGTTTCTCAAGATAATTTTAACTCTTAATCTCCCCTCAGAAACCGGGATTATTATTAAACTTCAGAATCTATAGTCCAACACCAAAGTTGATGATCAGAAGTGGCGGCATACAATTTTCCATCCATTCCCGCCATTGCAACCACATTATTAGCATGACCGATTTCTTGCCATTTTATCCCATCAGAAGTGAGATTAACCTGCCAAAGTTTATGATCAAAAGTTACTGCATAGAGTTGATTATTTGTCGCAGCTAATGAGATCACAGAAATTCCTCGACCAATCTGTTTCCAGTTGAGATCAACTCGACCATCTCGTACCCAAAATTTATCATCGGAACTCACGGCATAAAGTTTACCATCCATGGCAGTCATTGTAACTATATTATTCGCCACAGTAATCGCTTGCCAACCCCGATCTTCTGTTACAATAGCTCGTATCCAGAGTTGATCTTCAGAAGTGGCTGCATAGAGTTTTTCATCCATTGCCGCCATGGCAACTACATTATTTGCATGACCAATAACTTGCCAGTTAATATCACCCCGAATAGCAACTCGTACCCAGAGTTTATTCTCAGAAGTTGCAGCATAAAGGGTTTCATCCAACGCTGTCATTGCAATCACATTATTCGCATGACCAATCAGTTGCCAATTCACTGAATTAATACTCATTGTACCTGATCCTTTTCAATCCCATTAATAAGACAAATGCAGCAAATGCTAGGATACTTCCGGAAAGGTTAATCAACTTTCAAAACAAACAACACTTCTGAAGATAAATCATTCTCAGTAGACAACTTAAACAATTTATACTAAAAAATAGAGTTAAACAGCAGGGGAAATATGGCCAGAGGCGATCAAGTTTATGCTTATCGAGAATTTTTTAATCTAGATGGCGTTTATGAGCATCATGGAGTAGACTGTGGAGATGGTAGCGTTATTCACTACCGCAAACCCAGCGAAATCGTTGAACGGACTTCAATGGAAACTTTTGCACGGGGGGGGAAAGTTTATATTAGACCTTATCCGGTGCGCTATATTCCTGATACTGTGATTCAGCGAGCAGAAAGTCGTTTGGGAGAGTGTAAATATAATTTATTATTCAACAACTGTGAACATTTTGCGACATGGTGCGTGACAGGTGTCAATGATAGTCGCCAGATTAGAAATTTTGTACCGCTTCTCAATCAAATTGATGTTGATCAATTATATCGACCTATTCAAGAAGCTTTAACCGGGATTAAAAAAGATAACGCACCGTTGTTGTTAGATAAAGCCTTAGCTGATATTCGTACTGCTTGGGATGATGTTCATCCGCAATATAAACAAGCTCTTGAAGATATGAATACTTGGCAAAATGTAGCGAAGGAAGCTTTAAAACGAAATCGAGAAGATTTAGCTCGCCAAGCATTACAACGAAAGATTGGTTATGAAAAACGCGCTCAAGAACTTGAAGAAAATTTAGAAAATTTAGCTGCAATGACTCAAACTTTAATTAGTAATCAGAAAAATCTACAAATTCTCTAGAAGGGATTGTCTCTTGACCCTAAAATTAGCGCTGATTTCAATCTGGGTCAGGAGTGCAGGAGTCCGAAACGCGCCGATGATGAACTCATAGAGGAGTGATCGCGATTTTCTCCCAACCCCATGACCCTGACCCATAAATCCGTCAATAGGGGCAAGAGTGCTGACTCCATCTGTTCTAACTCCTTAAATAACATTTGAGCCTGTTTGGGGCTGATCAGTAATGAGATTAACCCCTTGTCAAGTTGGAGATTTGTGTTATATTTTTAGACTAATGGCTATACTTGCCAATAGTTTGTCCGAGCTATTCGGCTGAGTTTAGATTAAAGTCTTGATTGTAAAGTTGTTAAACCCTTGTTCTGGTAACTGACCCATGACATCTTCTCCTACTGTTGCGCCCAGTCGTTCCAGTCAAGTTACCCAGCAACCTTATCCCAACTATAAGGTAATTGTTCTGAACGACGACTTCAACACCTTTGAACACGTTTCTAGTTGTCTGATGAAGTATATTCCAGGAATGAATAGCGATCTCGCCTGGAAACTTACGAATCAAGTTCACTTTGAAGGCCAAGCAACAGTATGGGTTGGCCCTCAAGAACAGGCTGAACTTTATCATACTCAATTAAGTCGAGAAGGATTAACGATGGCCCCCTTAGAAAAGGCTTAACGTTTGGAGTCTAGGATACCGCTTTCCACCATTAATTTTGGCCAGAGTAATAGAAAGTATCCCATCCAAACTAAAATCGGAATAGCAATAATAGCAGTTAACCAAAGGGTTTGAAAGACCAGCCAACTCCCTCCGATTAAAGAAATTCCTGTTAGCAAGATTGACCAAGGTTGACACCACCAAGGTTTATAATTCCAGGGATTCAGGGGTTTAGGATTTTCTGAAGTCATAAAAAAGTATTGAATCTGTTGAGGTAACAACCCTGCTAAAAGTCTTGTAACTTGGTAATAAGAGTGATCTTTGGTATAAAAAGAACAGTCTCAATGATCAACAAGATCGCTAATGGGTGAAAATACTTCAACAATTCTATCAGATTTACCCTCAAAATCGATTATATACTACTCAGTCTACATTTTAGCTTCCTAGTCACTCCGTCAAGTGATTTTGGTCGATGGAGAGGATAGTCAACACAATTCTCACAATATTTTCTACAACCCATCTAGTTTTCTACAGTTATGTGAAATATTCTAAGTAATCACGAACTCGGTTGTGATGCTTGGGTTGACGCAGTTTTTGTAAGGCTTTGGCTTCAATTTGACGAACCCGTTCATGATCGCTGAACATCCTATGTTTCTTCAAACTTACTAGGCGGCGCCGATTTTGTTTTTAGTTTCTTCTAGAATTTCTTCTATCGCCCAAACAGTGGCTTGTTTTACAGTAATTTTATTATCAGACCCATACATTATTCTTTTTACTTTTCTAGAAACAACTCTCACCAATTCATATCTATTGATTTTGTGCGGCTTACATTCCGTTGTTAATCGATCCAATAATAATTGTATGGGATCGAAATCTTTATCAAGATTTGCATGATATTGTGACTGATTATTTTGATTGCTTGAACTATTATTTGCGGAAGTTGGTGACTGATTATTTGAATTGCTTGAGCTATTATTTTCGGGATTTTGTGGCTGATTATTCGGTGAATAAAACTGAAAATCCAGAGCTTCAATTTTTATCGATATTGAATGACTACGTTCTCCAACTCTAGCTTGAAATGAGAAATCACCCTCTACATCGCCAGCAATAAAATCAAATTCAGCAATCCAATCGTTAGACTTTTTAGAAATCCTTAAATTCAAGATTTGATTATCTTTTTTAGCGGTAATTTTACCCCCTTTTGACTGCCATTTTACATCATTTACTTTAATTGAATCTCCAACTTGATCGTACCCCTTAAGCGTTAAAGTACACTGTTCACCGGGTTGAAGTTTAGTTTGGCTAGTGGATATTTCTAATGTTCTGAGTACAGGAACAATTTCAACCGTTACTGTATCATCAACTCCTGATACTTCGATAAATCCATCGGCAATCCATTCAATGATATTCAATATGTATTTAAGAACTGTTTTAAGTACCCAGGCTTGAAGATTTAACTCTGCTGTAGATATATCAGGATCAAAATCAGCATCTGAATCAATGATTTCTTCTCCCATCTCATCTTCTGGCTGTAACTCAGCATTTTCTTCTTTATCCTTAAACAAATTTGTAAATTTTTTAATCTTGATACCCCATGAAAAAATTTGTTGTATTTGTCGGATGATCTGTAAAATCAGTTTGAGATAAATTCCCCAAGTAAAGAGTTGTACTTGAATCCCATATTTAGGAACACTACAAGTTTTAGCTTTAACCCTGTATACACCCTTTGAGTTATAGCCAGCAGTATAATGTCCTTTCTGGTTAATTATTCCTCCGGTTGCTTCCCAGTTAATTATTCCAGGGTCTATAGAATAACCAAACTGATCTAAACCAATTACAGTAAATTGCTGATGTTCACCAGGTTCTAATTGAATAATTGAACTCGGATTAATCTTGATTTCTCGTAAGACAGGAAGTAATGTAACAGAAGCAGTTTTATAAACTTCTCCCACACTCGCAGTAACAGTTACATAACGTTCTTCATATCCTCCTTTAAAAACTCCATTAGAATTAATTTTACCTCCTGGACTACACTCCCATTTCACATCATCCAAAGCACAGAGTTCGCCTGTCTGATCGTATGCAATCACATCAAAATGCACGGGTTGATTCGGTTCAACAGATATGTTTTCTGGTGAAATTAAGACATATTCTAAGACAGAAGGAACAATAAATTGAACAGAGGCTTTGAGATTATAACTGGGAATAGATGCGGTAACTTCAAAAGAACCTTTAGCGTTTTCATCAACAGTTAAACAGCCTTGTTGGTCAATTTTTCCTCCTACCGCTTTCCAATAAACAGACTTAACAGGAAACTCATTCCCCCTTTGGTCAAAACCTTTAACTGTAAATTGGAAAGTTTTACCGGGGTTTAATTCTATTAAAGATGAATTCAACTTGCATATTGTTTCAGGTAGAGCAATCTCGATAGCATCAAGACGCGCAGGTTCAAAAACTTTAACAAATGCTTTACCTGAAATGTTGTTAGCAGTTGCAGTAATCGTAACATAAGCATCTCGATTAGATACTTCATTACCATCCGATAAAGATTCTTCTGTGTGCGGATCAATAGGCAAATCTTGATTCTCTAATTCGGATGGGAGTTCATTCGAGTCATCATAATCTTGATTAGATACTTCATTACCATCCGATAAAGATTCTTCTGTGTGCGGATCAATAGGCAAATCTTGATTCTCTAATTCGGATGGGAGTTCATTCGAGTCATCATAATCTTGATTAAATACTTCATTACCATCCGATAAAGATTCTTCCGCCATAAATTGATAGGGTTGGTCAGGTTTGAGTGAAATATATTCCGGTTCAATCTTTAAGTTTTTAACAATAGGAGGAACTTCAACAGTAGTAGAACCTTTGACATTCAACTCCGATGAAATAGCTTGAACTGTAAATTTTCCTTTTGTATTTTGACCAACTTTTAGATAGCCGTTGTTGTCAATTTCAAGACCTTCTGCTTCCCAGATGATAGGATTTTCCGTTGAAATTTCCCGTTGATGTTGGTCAAAGCCACGAACTTTTAATTGTTTAGTTTCACCCGGCTTTAAAGTGAAATCAGAAGGAATGATTTCTAGAGATGTTAACTTAGCAGGTTCAAGGACTGTAACCTCAACTTCAGCTTTTATTTCTCCAACAGTAGCGGTAATTTTTACTTTTTCTTCGGTCTGACTGGCGGTAAAAGTTCCATCCTCATTAATCTTTCCACTTGTTGAAGTCCAGCAAACCCGATCTATTTTGATAGTCTGTTTATATTGATCAAAACCTTTGACTTGAAAAGACTGAGTTTCACCAAATTCTAACCCAACAAAAGATGGGGAAATTTCTAAAATCGTCAGTTTGGGAGGTTCAAGAACTTTAACCGTTACCTCGTTACTACTAATACTTCCAGACTTGGCGGTAACTTGAAAAATCCCATCATTATTTCCGGCTGTATAGATACCATTTTCAATAGTTCCACTCGTTGCATTCCAAGAAACAGTTTCAAGTTTAAATTCGTTATTATATTGATCGAATCCTACGACGGTAAACGTTTGTTTTTCTTGAAAGTACAGCTTAGACACAAAACCCGGTTTAATGACTAACTTATCAAGCCTTGGCGGTTCTAAAACATCAATAGTAATGCAATCCTTTAGACAAGTTCCAGCTTTTGCTGTAACGGTAACTTTAGCCGTTTTTTGATCCGCTTTATATTCACCCGTCTGAGGATTGATTTTACCCTCTGTAACTTGCCAAAATACAGGTTGAGTTATTTCAAATATTTTATCATATTGGTCAAATCCCTGAGCTTTAAACTGATAAACATCTCCGACTTCCAAAGGTTTAGTCGGTCTTAAAATTTGAACTTTGCTTAATTCGGGTTTGGAACTTCCTTTAAATGTATAGGGTGATTCCTTCGTGTCTAGATTCCAAACTTTTAGCCAATCACAGCTTCCGCAAATTAGCTTTTTATAATCAGAATAAATTGCTATACAATTAGTCAAGCCATGATTTAAAACCCAAGATTTTTCCGTTTCTATATTTTGAAACCAGATTGTACCATTACTGTCTACAATCACGAGAGTCTTTTCATCTAAAGTTAACTTAATGTCTTGAATTTTAGTGGACTTTTTGAAAATAGTATTACTGGAAATAAAGTCATATTTTTTTGGATTATCTTGGTCATTATTAAAGTTTAATAAAATAGACATAAAACCCAGACTCATTCCACCTGTCAACTTAACCAATATAAGTGAAATAGCTATAATTAATACTTTAAAAGCGTTGATTATTTTGTTGTTTTTATCGGAAGGAACATTTTTCCAAAATTTTATTTCTCCATTTCGACTTCCACTAAATAGCCGTTCACCATCTGAACTAATCGCTAAGGCTTGAACCCAGTCCGAATGTTCCTTGAGAGTTTGTAAGAGTTTACCGCTATTTAAGTCCCATAATTTAATCGTGTTATCGGTGCTACCACTGGCTATAATGCCGTCAGAACTAATTACAGCAGAACAAATCCACCCCGAATGATCGGTTAGAGTATGTTGCTGTTTTCTGGTGTTTAAATCCCAAATTTTAAGGGTTTTATCGCAACTCCCACTGACCAATTTTTTTCCATCAGGACTAACGGCGAGCGTTGTTACCCAACTCGAATGTCCTTCCAAGGTAAATAAAATTTTTCCGGTTTCCAGACTCCAAATCTTAATTTGACTATCTGTACCCCCCGTAATTAGAGTTTTACTATCTGGAGCGATAGCAACAGACAAAACCCAATGAGAATCAGCCTCTATTTTTCGTAATAATTCTCCGGTTTCCGCATCCCAAACTCTAACAATCTTCCAACTTCCACCAACAATATATTTATTATCAGGACTAATAACAATACTTGTAATTGTATCGGTAGCAATGGGTAAGTTACCGTTTTCAGTTAAATCTGGGTTGTATCCCTGCAAAATTCTATAGGTTGATTGTTGTACTTTTTCGGATTTATCTTTTAACGCCTGTCGTGTAAACAAATCCAAGTGTTCGTTAGATTTTAAGCAATTTTGCAAGGCATTGAGTCGAACATGAATATCGGGACTATTTAGGCAAGATTCAAGAGTAGGTTTGGGTAGAGTTTCCATGATTTTACCTTGTTTAAAATTGCTTTTTAGATTAGAATTTGGAGATTGGAGATGATGCAGGTTAATCAAGCTTTAATTGAAATCTTGGTGGTGGCAACTGGATGATGAGTTTATTTCAACCTCTACTCTCCAGATTAAGCGTTTTAAACTTGGATAGCTACGGGGTAATTACGGAACTTTGATAATTTTATTAGCCTCAAAAATTAGATCGTTCTCAGTAGAATTACTGATCTGATAGCCCAACACCCTATAGGCTATGCTTTTCATTCAACTGTTGAATAAGTAAGTCGGTGTGAAAAAATTGAAGTCTGTAACAAAATATACAATATTTAAATATTTCTTCCCTGTGGCATAAGTGCCTATTGCCTTGCCATAAGGACTATTTTCAACGTCAACCGACTTAAATGTCAGAGTATTAATATTAGTTGTAGATTGATTATCGCTCGTCATTGCGATCGCCAGAAAATTGTACAATGTAATGATTCACAAGAAGACAACTAATGAGTAAAATCACAGTAGAACACAACCAACTCAATCATTTTCCTCAAGTTGGTGACACCATTGCCAATGCTTCAACCGGAGTACAATATGAAGTTTTGAGTTATGAATCTGGAATTTTCACTTTAACAAAACTTCCGCCAGAGGATGAAGTTACATCTGATTACATAGTTGCGGTTTTTAATGGAGAAGTTTTAGAGTCTGACTAAAATATTCCCCGATAACTAGCAGGATTATAGAGATAAAAAAAGCCTCCTGCTTTCAATTTGGAGGCTTTTTAACTTCAGTTTATGGAGAGCTTAAAAATTATTGATTTAAGAGTTGATAGCGCAAATTCTGTTGTTGATTTGACTAATATTTATTAGGAGTAACAAAACCCGAGAGGAAAGAGAGCGGATTACTCATATTAGCAGCGAAGTCAAGGATGGCGCGATCGCGATGTTCATAAAGCAATTTCCCTTGTTGATTAAACAGGAAAGTGGCTCCTCGTTGAGTCAGATAAGCAGAATTAGGAACATAGGTTTTCCAGTTGGTCAGCACTTCTGTCATATTTCGTAGTCGCAAAGTCGCTAACTCAAATGGACGCTGAAAACCCCGACCCCCTGCCCATTGGAAGAATGAACCTTTGAGTGGAGGTAGAGGAGTCGCCCGAACAATTTCGTCATCGCCAATTAACTGAGGTGCTTTGGCATCACCCCGATATCCGCGAAACACTTCGGCTAAAGTGCCGGGGCTACCAATTCCAGCACACATCAGCATCAGGTTCAGCCCTGCATTTACACCCGGTGATAAACCCGGTAACTTCAGAGATAAACCTGAATATAGATCGAGTGTTTGATGCAGTTCGGCGCTGCGATCGACAAACAAACAAGCGGGCGGAAATCCAGTATAATCACAGAATCGCTGACCCGAACTGCGATCGCCAATTCCTACAGCTCGAATTGTGATGGGTTGCTGAGATAGCTGTTCGGCATCTCGTCGCAACCACCAAGCATACTCCAAGCTGTCGAAATCTCCCAATTGTGGCAAGATTAGCACCAACTGCCAGGGTTTATATTGGCAACCGCTCAAGATAGATGTGACAACTCCATCACTCACCCGTTGCCGTTCAGTTTGATTCAAGAGAGTATATATATTCATCAGCGACCTGTCTACTCATTCCTACATTTTCCTTTAACCCCATCAACCCCGACAATTTTTTCGGTGAGAATGAATTTAGGAGAATAATCAAGTTATCAAAAAAAGTATTAAACTTAAACCATCAAAATGCGGGTTAAAATTAAGAAGATTTTAATTGGGTGATCAAATGAGTGAGTTCAGGTAAAATCAGCTTTTCCATGGCTAATTTGACTGCATTGGTTGAACCGGGAAGCGAAAACACCAACGTCCCCTGACAAATTCCAGCCACAGCCCGAGAAGCGATCGCCCGTGACCCGACTTCAGCGTAACTCAAACTGCGAAAAATTTCACCAAACCCCGGCAACGTTTTCTCTAAAATCCCTGCGATCGCATCATAAGTGGTATCGCGGGGTGCAATTCCGGTACCTCCATTGAGAATTAATACATCAAGATCCCGAAGTTGACACAAGCCCCGAACTTCAGTATGAATTTCTCCAGGTTCATCGGGAAGAATCAAATATTCTTTAATCTGATATCCCGCTTGTTGGAGTTTATCTTGAATCAACTGACCACTACTATCGGTTTCTGGGGTGCGAGTATCACTCACCGTAATCACCACACAATTGATCTTAATCTCAGAATGATCAGCATGAGGACGGGATGAAGTCATCGTCAATTTCCTCGTTTATACTTCTGACAAAGAGGGTTGGAAAAATGTCCATTTTCTAATGAGAAGTCAGGTTTTATGGGACGTAAAGACCTTTCCCGACTTCCCCTAGCACCCTATCAAGATTTGCTAAATTCTAAGCCATTGGCTTCAGCATAACGGTTCATAAACCGCATAAACCGATTCCACTCCTCCTCCGACTGCATTAAATAAAATGCCTCTATTGCTTCGGGCTTACCATTAATAAACTTTGCTTTCACCTCACGGGTTAGTAATTCTCCTTCCTCGTCAATTAAGTACATTCCCGTAATTTCCTCAGCAAAATCATTCGCGAGGGCGTTGGGATTATCAAAATAAAAAGTCGCCGTTCCCTGAGTGTTATCGCGAGAACGAGTTAAACGAACATTCGGAATTACATCTTCATCAATTCCTTTTGCAAATTGGATTGTAGCCATAATCTTACGAACAGATTTTAAACAATTGTTAAATTTCCATCCTCCATCATAAAACGCCAAGGGCACCTAAAACTAGATGCCCTCAAAAATTGAAGATGAATTTCTCGAACTTCACCCTACCTTAGACAATATAAGGAGAATCAATTCTCTGGGCGCGACCTGTCGCCACTAAGGTTTGATATAAAATCGCTGCCACTTCTCCGCGAGTAATATCCCGTTGAGGCGACAATAAATCCCGACGGGGATGATTAACCACCATTCGTTTTTCTGTTGCTGTCGCCACCGCATCTGTCGCAAAACTCGGAATTTGGGCGCGATCGCTATAAGCGAGTAAAGAGTTCGAGGTTCCCCCGGTCAGCTTCAATCCATTTACTAACGATACAATGGCTTGGGCGCGAGTTAAATTTTGGCTAGCCCGAAATGTACCATCGGGGAACCCGGCTAAAAATCCCCCCCGGTTGGCTTTCTCAATTACCGCTTTTGCCCAGAAATCAGAGGCAATATCCTTAAAGTTCGTCCCGGAACGAATGGGAGTGAGTTCAAACGCCTTTGCTAATAATGCGGCGTGTTCAGCGCGACTTAAACTATTATCGGGTCGGAAAGTACCATCAGGATAACCGCTAATAATATCTAAATCAACTAACCCCTCAATAAACGCTTTTGCCCAATGTGTACTAATATCGGTTAGACCATTACCACCAGGTGTGGGTGTAGGAGTGGGGGTTGGAGTGGGTGTGGGTGTGGGTGTGGGGTCACTAATACCATAATCAATGTCTCCTTTTGTGTTATTCGGGTTAATTTGGTTTCCGACGGAGATCAGTTTAAATTTTCCCGCATTCTGCACATCATATTTGCCGTTATCGCGGAAAATATTCTCACCCGGATCTTGATAATTGCCTAAATCGGGAAGGGCATCTGCAATTACAGTTAACCCATCTTGGAGGTTCTTTTCAATTAGATTTTTCCGTAAAACGGGTTTACTACTCCCGGAGAGAACCAATCCGGTGCGATTTCCTGAAATCTCATTATCTACAATTAACGGCGCGGCTTGAGATTGTACTGCGATCGCATATCCAGTATCTTGAAACTTATTACCGCGAATTTCTCCTTTGGCATTTCCGGCTAAAGCAATTCCATTCCCGGCATTTTGCAGGAATACACTGTTTAAAATTTCAGGAGTCGCGGTTCCGGTAATAAATACCCCTTCTCGCTTAGATTTCGCAAAAGTACATTGACTCACGGTACAAGAAATTGATTCGATCCAAACGGCGGTTCCGCGAATTTGGTCATTGGTGACACTAAATCCTTCTAGCGTAGAACCATTTTCCATCCACACCGTCACATTCTGACCTGCCGCACTCGGACTGGTAAACCGTCCACTTCCGGTAATTTGAGTATCCTGACCCTTTTTAGCTGCATTTCCAGAAAGCTTCACCCCAGACGAGACAAAGATCGGAAAGCTTTCTCCACTAGCTGCGGTATAGGTTCCCGGTGCGACTTGTACAACGGTTCCCGCTTGGGCTTGTTGGAGGGCTTTTGTAATTGTTTTAAATGGACTCGATTGAGTACCGGAGTTAGAATCATTTCCTGTAGTGGAATTAACGTAAAGAGTCATAACTGAAACTGTAGTAAAATTCTGAGCAACAACATTGACATTACCTTGAATGCGATTTCCGCTAACCTGATTGCCAAAGGAAGCGATCGCCACAAGGCTACTATTTTGTACATCAAATCCGCCATTAGCGGTGAAGGTATTTCTCCCCGGATCTTGAGAAGATCCCAAATCAGGGGCAGCATTTTGAGTAATGACGATGCCATCACTACTATTGCGTTCAATTCTATTGCGGCGTAAGATGGGCTTGGCATCACCTGAGATCAAGATCCCCGAGCGATTTTCAAAGATGCCATTATCGCTAATGTAGGGGGCAGCCTGGTCTTGGATAGAAAGGCCGTATCCAGTATTTTGAAAGATATTTCCCCGGACTTCTCCGGTGACAGTCCCGACGATCGACAAGCCATAGCCAATATTCTCGATCAACAGATTATTGAGAATCTGCGGACTTCCTGAACCTGTGGCGTAAATCCCTTCCCGTTTGTTATGCGTTAGAGTACAGTTGGCTATTGTTACTGTTGCAGACTCTAACCAGATCCCCGTTCCGCGAATCTCGCTATTGCTGACAGTAACACCTCGGAGTTGAGCCTTATTTTCTAATAATAAGGTAACACTTTGACGACCTGCACTCACACTGGGGAAAAGACCACTTCCCTCAATCAAAATACCACTGCCTTTCCCTGACTCATTCCCCATAACAATCACTCCAGCAGGAATCTTTAACGGAAAAATTTCTCCACTGGCGGCGCTGTAAGTTCCAACCTCAAGTTGTACTGTTGTATCAGACTGCGCTTGAGATAATGCTTGTGTCAAGGTTTTCAAAGGCACTGACTGACTACCCTCACCCTGATCATTACCTAAAGCTGGGTTGACATATATCGTTGTCATCGCTATTGGTGGCTACCTAACCCTTTTCGCTTATTCTATGATTCAATTACACCTTCGTTAAACATTGTTCGGGAAATGTCCATTAAAAAATTAATTTCACTTTTCCTGTTCGCTTAAAAGATGCTGTAACCTCGATTATCAAAGGATTACAGCTTTTTTTGTCAAAAAGTCCCTTTAGGCAAGGTTTGAACGTAAACTCTTTCCCAAGTTCGTCAGTGCTATCCCATTTTTTTAAGCGAAAGATTTCACTTTTGTGATCCACTTACCCAATTTATTTTTTTATTACCATTACATTTAGATTTGATATTTCAACCAGATTGAGGTCACAGTCCCAATAAAATGAGCCGCAACTCCATTCAAATTAGCCACCATAATCAAAACATCTAGCGCCCGCACGGCTTCACTGGCATCGGTTAATGTGGTTCCCGGAGGTTGAGAAATTGTTTTGGCCACTAATACTGCTGCTGTTAAACCTGAACCGATTAAAGTCACAAACATTCCTCCTAAACCGATGATTAACCCCAGTTGAATCAGTCGAGTTAAATCTGATTTTGGAGGGGGTTGAGTGGAATCCGCTTTTCGTAAACGTTGACCCACTTGCGTATACCAAAATGCCAAAATAATACTGACGACCGCAGCGATCATTCCACTGATCGCCAAAAATACTCCCCATCCCATTGCTGGATTGGTTTGGGCAGAAATCTGACGACCTGTAATCACAAACAACAAGGAAATTCCCGAAACTAAAACCCCTACAATTTGCAACCAGAAGCAACTCCATCCAGTTAGACGCAAGTTTAATGCTTTTTTCTTTAAGTTTGGAGAAACGGATGAGCTATTCATTTTTTTACTTTTGTATTATGTTAATAAAACTGTCAGTAAACTGCCTAAATTTTCGCTAAATTTTCAACATAATCTAGCTTTCCAGTAAGAGATAAAAAATTAATCAATGTTATGTCTATTTAAAAAAAATTGAGACATTGAGCTGGATATTTCAGTTTCTATTCTTCTATTGAGGGTTTAGAGGAGCGGCGATAAACAGAATTCAGTAATACATCCAATACACCGATTTGTCTAGCTTTTAGGACAGCTTTATGAGTAATTAAATCACCGACATTGAGAATAATTTTGTCCTGTTTATCTCGAATGATGCGCTTAATGGGACGGCCGAGAGCCGCCTTAATTTCCTTGTCTTGTGTGATGCTAGCGATTTGATCTTCGGTGAGGTGAACCGATGAAGACTCTTTCCTGCTTCTTCCTCCCCCCGGTGATCCCATCTGAACTTGTTTTAGATAACTGGGTACTCTCATTTGTGATAACCTCCTGTTTTGGTTTTGGATTTAACGCTGTTTTGATTTAAAATATAGGTTGTAAAAATCAAGTTTTTTAAAATTTACCCCATATATAATATAGTTGAAATCCCCTCTTAGTTTTATCTTCCATAGGTCATAACTTTAGCTGGAAAGGGCATTCTCGTTAAAAATAGTCTCCCTCAACTTGACTGAGAACAGTTCCCAGAAAAGGCTAATCGTCTCAAAAATTGCTATTTTAGCAGAGGAAAATAGTAGACTGACCAAGAAAATATTAAAACTTTCTGAAAATTGATCAAGTTCAACACATTATTCATCTGGATCAAAATAACCGATTAGATTTTACAATCTCTGGCTTAAGTTTGCAAAACACTGGGCGTTACTAAGACTAATCGTATACAAGTTTAAAATGTCCCCACTAAATTTTTTGTAAATTAAGGGCAAACAAGGCTAACTGTTTACTGTTCCCTGTGGACTAACTGAGCCTCCCCATCCTGATTTATATCTTCTCATAGCGATTAATCTGTCTTAGGTTAGAGGAAATTTGATCTATATTTATATATTCTCAAGATATTAGTCTATAATCGGAATCTTTAACCAAAAATTACTGGAAATTCGAGGTACGGCGAGCATAGCCTCAGTTAAATCATCTGATTTCAGATATATTAATTATCGATTAGAGGAAACAATTATCATGGATATAACAACCGTTTGGGAAGAACTCGCCTGGGAACGAGGGGGCAAGATTATATACATAATTCTCGATGGTGTTGGAGGACTTCCTCACCCCGAAAAAGGAGGCACTGAACTCCAAATTGCTCACACTCCCAACCTCGATCAAATTGCCCAACAGTCGAGTTGTGGACTCTTAGAAATTGTCGGCCCAGGAATTACCCCCGGCAGTGGCCCCGGTCATTTAAGTTTGTTCGGTTATGATCCCCTATCCTGGGATGTAGGTCGGGGGATTTTATCAGCTTTGGGGATTGAATTTGACTTACAACCGGGAGATATTGCCGCCCGAGTTAACTTCGCAACGCTTGATGAACAAGGAAATGTTTCTGACCGTCGCGCAGGTCGTATTGAAACCGATCTAAACCGTCGTTTATGCAAAAAAATTAATGAAAAAGTTACATTAGATTTTGAGGGAGAATATTTTTTTGAAACCGTTAGTGAACATCGAGCGGTATTTGTATTACGAGGAAAAGAATTAGATGGTCAGTTAGAAGATACCGACCCACAAGCAACAGGAATCCCGCCAAAAGATCCAAAGCCGTCATCAGAAGAATCTGAAGCAACAGCAGAGTTAGTTAGGTCTTTTATCAATCAAGTTAATCAAGTTCTCGCCGATGAAAACCCCGCGAATAGTATTTTGATGCGAGGATTTGATCGTTATGTTCCTTTTCCTTCTTTAAATGATCGCTTTGAGTTAAATGGGGTTTGTATTGCCGATTATCCCATGTATCGGGGTGTTAGTCGGTTGGTGGGAATGGAGGTTTTACCGCGTCCGGGTGGCATGAAACAACGGTTTCAAGCTTTAGAATCTTGCTACGGCGATGATTATAATTTCTATTTTCTTCATGTTAAACATTCAGATAGTCGCGGTGAAGACGAAGACTTTGAAGCAAAAGTGAAAGTGATTGAAGAAGTTGATCAACTGATGCCAACCGTTACTCAATTAAATCCGGATGTATTAGTGGTGAGCGCTGATCATTCTACACCTGCAATTATGGGCCGCCATAGTTGGCATCCAGTTCCAGTTATGATACAAGCCAAAACAGCACGAATTGATGATGTGGCTACCTTTGATGAATATGCTTGTTTGCGAGGCGCATTAGGGACAAGACCCGGTGTTCATCTGATTGGATTGGCATTAGCTCATGCTCAACGATTGCGGAAATTTGGGGCGTAATTTAGGGAAATTTATTGAATAATAACTCGGAGTAATTTTGATGGGATTTAAGCAAATTTTTCGGCTTTTAAAAGAAACCTTTCAAGAATGGCAAGAGGATAAATCTTCTCGTTTAGCGGCTGCTTTAGCTTATTATACTGTTTTTTCATTAGCACCTTTGTTAATTATTGTAATCGCGATCGCGGGGGCTATTTTTGGAGAAGAAGCAGCTCGGGGTGAAATAGTTGGTCAAATTCAAGGGTTAGTTGGAAAAGACGGGGCGACGGTTATAGAAGAAGCGATTCAAAATGCAGATAAACCTCGAATTAGTAGTATTGCTTCAATTTTTAGTCTAATTTTTCTATTGATTGGAGCATCCGGTGTGTTTGCTCATTTGCAGGAATCTCTGAATGCAATTTGGAATGTTAAAGCCAAGCCTAAAAATGGTTTAGCCGGATTAATCAGAAAGCGAGTTCTCTCCTTTTCTGCGGTTCTGGGAATTGGATTTTTGCTATTGGTTTCTCTGGTTCTCAGTGCAGTTATTTCAGCTTTGAGTAATTATTTAAGCGGTTTAATTCCAGGCGTAGATTTCCTTTGGCAAATTCTAAACTTTGTGGTGTCTTTTGGTGTGATTACTCTGTTATTTGCGTTGATGTACAAGTTCTTACCGGATGCTAAAATTCAGTGGAGTGATGTTTGGATTGGTTCGCTAATTACGGCTTTATTATTTACGATTGGTAAATTCGCACTCGGACTCTATCTCGGACGGGGTAGCTTTGGTTCAACCTATGGTGCAGCAGGTTCTCTGGTGATTATTTTGGCTTGGGTTTACTATTCGGCTCAAATTCTATTTTTTGGGGCAGAATTCACTCAAGTTTATGCCCGAAAATATGGTTCTCGAATTGTTCCAGATGAACACGCAATCCGAATTTAATTCTAGAGAAAAAACCGTTGGTTAGAAAGGGTTTATTATAGAAAAGTAGACTGAGTTAATCGGAATTTTAGCAGCAATACTCAGTCTACAAATATCAAGGTTATTCTTGAAAAAACTAGAAATTTTATCAGCCTATGAAGGTAACTTTACCATTTCTCTAACGTTACCTTCTACACAGCCAACTCCTCGCACAAATTCCCGATCTTGTGGACAGACTTTCATTTGCATTCCAAATTTGGGTTTAATGGCAATAAAACCATTACGATCTATTTTTTGTACCGGAAGATATTCCCAGCGGAAACGCTGTAACAACATCGCTAAAACGATTTTAATTTCCATCATCGCAAAAGCCGCACCCAAACATAAACGGGGGCCAGCACTAAACGGATTGTATTCATAAACAGAAGGATTAATATTCTCCCATCGATTAGGATTAAATGCTTCAGGGTCGCGATAAATATCAGATAGATGATGAGTGTGATAAATACTCACAAAAACCTCTGTTCCCTTCGGTAATAAATAACCTCCTAATTCAGTGGTCTGGGAAGTTACTCGTCCATTCCAAGGAACAGAAGTTATGACTCGTAAACTTTCCTTGATTACTCTTTCAAGTAAAGGTAATTGCTGTAATTGTTTGACGCTTGGAGAGTCGCCATGTAGGGTACTATCAAGTTCATCAAGGAGATCGTTACAGACTTGAGGATGTTGGGAAAGCAATAATAAAGTCCAAGTTAGAGCGTTGGCTGTGGTTTCGTGACCTGCGAGAAAAAGGACTCCGGTATGAGCAATTAATTCGTCTTCTGTTAACGGATGACCCGTATCTTCATAACGGGCTTTGATCAACATTGAAAGTACATCTGAGTCGGGAGTTGTTTTAGCTTTCTTTTCTGCAATAATCCCTTTCATTTGTGTTTCAAACAGGCTCAAGTAATTGAGATATCGATGAAAACTAAAGCCGGGTAAATCTAAGGGCAAGAGTTTGGTAAAAGGAGAGATTTGAATATTAAGAATTTCTTGCAGCAGACTCCCTGCACTTTGATCTTTTTGAGTAACATCCTCACCAAATAAACTCTTAGTAGCGATTCGTAACGTTAACCTTTTCATAAATTGGTTAATTTCACAAGGCTCATTCATCTTAATTTGTTCGATTTCTGACTGCGTGATAGCAACCATATCATCTCGATAAGAATGAAGTTGTTGATGATGAAAAGCGGGCATCATCAATTTTCGTTGCTGTAAATGAGTCTCGTCATTGACTCCAAATAATCCAACACCATAATTTTTGAGGGGTTTAGTTCGTTCTGAAATATCTTTGTAACGATAAAGTGTTCCCGATAAAGGTGCTTTATGATAAATATGAGTTTGAGTGGCAACCTGACGCACAATTTCCGGCCCATAAGCAATCACACTACCCGGACAGTCCGAAGCAGCAGAATAAAGATTTGTTCCCCCTCCCGCAACGATAGAAGCAACTTTACCATAGGTTTTAAACAGTTCACTACTGTAGCCAATAGAGTCTTTAGCGAAGTTGATTGTATTCACTGTCCGTCCTACTAACGGTAGGGGACTAGGGCCAGGAATTGTCCATGCTTTTTGATTAGCGATGGCAGTCATCTTTTTTACTCCCAGATCTATAAATTTGGCTTGATATGCTACCGAAGTTAACATAGGTCGCTATACATTACAAGTGTTTTTTATAAACAATTCTAATGATTGTAGAACCATTAAAGCTTTACACTAATATTCAGTTCAATGGGTATCAATATGCAAAATCTACAATATTTATCTGAGAGTGGAATTCTAGATTGGCTTGTTGTTTTTGGATATCTGGGAATTACCGTTTTTATCATGTGGCAAGTGTTTAATACAAAACCCCGATAAAATTAACTCTGAACCCAATTTCACTTAAATTGAATCAAAAAACAAAAAGCACC
This sequence comes from Lyngbya aestuarii BL J, assembly GCF_000478195.2. GTDB lineage: Bacteria > Cyanobacteriota > Cyanobacteriia > Cyanobacteriales > Microcoleaceae > Capilliphycus > Capilliphycus aestuarii. The sequence continues at coordinate 25,517 of NZ_AUZM01000022.1, forward strand.
CCAACTCCTGGGTGCTTCTTATATAACTCTAGCTCATCGTGATTCAATCACGTTTCATCCCAATCAACTCAAGGAGTTGGGTTGATAATTGAATTAAAGATCGACCATAGACAAAAACAATTACTGATCTTAGTATTGTTATATCTAGAACTCATAAGATTGAATTGTGAAGTCAGTTCTCTTTCAGGATGAAACCCGGACTCTTGTCGGTTAGGGATAGTTGTTAGGACATAATAGAGGAGTGAGTCAGGGGGGCAAATGCCGTCACCTGATAGCGATGACCTTAGATCAAACAAGAATGAGATTTAATTTTAAATTAACAACCTCCTAAAGATAGATATTTTAAACATGAAGGGTCTGCTAAAGTATATAAAATTATTCGGTTAGGAATAGAAGCTATTACTGTGTCTGGAAACTCTCAGGTTGTGATTGTTGGAGCCGGGTTTAGTGGAATTACGGCTAGCAAGATTCTCGCTCAAGCGGGAGTTAACGTTATACTCATTGATCGTAATAGTTATAACACTTTTATTCCGTTACTCTATCAAGTTGCAACTGGACTTCTACAGCCCCAACAGGTTATTTATCCAGTTAGTCGTATCTTAAAAAATTATCCTCAAGCTCGATTTTTGCAAGCTGAGGTTAATGATACAGACTTTGAACGTCAAATTATTCATACCCATGCGGGAGAAATTGACTACAACTATTTGGTTTTAGCCACGGGAAGTCAGCCCCAATTTGCTGAAGTTCCTGGTGCTTCTGAATACGGAAAACCCTTAGTTTCACTTTCAGATGCGGTTAAACTTCGACAACATTTGCTGACTTGTATTGAGCAAGCTCAACAAGAATTAAGCCCAGAACAGTGTAAAATGCTGTTAACATTTGTGATTGTAGGAGGAGGGCCAACTGGAGTTGAAATGGCGGGGGGTTTATGTGAACTCTTGAACAGTTTATTGACGAAGAATTATCCCCAATTACGACAACTCTCTGAAGTTATTTTACTCCAATCTCGCGATCGCTTATTGGTCAGTTTTCCCGAAAAACTGAGTCGATATACCGCCCAACATTTGCAGAAAATGGGCGTAAAATTGCAATTTTCCAGCCGAGTTCAGCGTGTGAGTCCAGAGGGTGTACAATTAGAAGATGGTACGATAATCCCGACAGCAACGACGATCTGGACAGCCGGAGTCGAAGCCAACCCCGCCACCGACACTGAAAACCTTCCCACCGCCCGCAAAGGAAAAATTGTTGTCCAGCCAACCCTACAAATTCCGAATTATGATCATGTTTATGCGGTTGGGGATGTTGCTTATGTGAAATTGGGGGATGAAGCCTTAGCAGGAGTGGCGCCGGAAGCGTTACAACAAGGAGAAGCAACGGCTCATAATATTCTTCGACAAATTCGGGGTAAATCTCCTCAGCCTTTTGAATATATTGATAAAGGTAGAGCAGCAATTATTGGGCGAAATGCGGGTGTTGTTAGCAAAGATAAATTACAACTACAGGGAATATTGGGATGGTTAATTTGGTTAGGAATTCACTTCTATTATCTTCCCGGTGGGCGAAATCGTCTTAATGTTGTTTATAGTTGGATTTGCGATAATATACAACAGTCTCGCTTTGTTAAGCCCATTCTTTCACCTTACCCCGAGTTCAAATCTCTCTATCCTCATAATAAACCGATTTTAACTGTTAGTCAAGGAGCTAAACCCATGAAATATATTCCTTTAGTTGGACGTTCTTTTTTATCGAGTATCTTTCTGTATTCAGCCATTACTAAAATTTTTGGCTTTGCAGGCACCCAACAAATGATCGCAGATCGTGGATTACCGTTTCCGACTTTAATGCTCTTAGGAAATATTATCTTTCAGTTAGTTGGAGGAATTTCGTTAATTTTGGGATATAAAACCCGGATTGGAGCTTTGGTTTTAATTGCCTTTTTAATTCCCACAACATTAGTCTTTCATAATTTTCTCGCTGATCCCGCAGAAACAACAGCATTTCTTAAGAATTTAGCTCTAATTGGGGCATTATTAATGGTATCCTATTTTGGAGCGGGGCCGGTGAGTTTAGATACTGGCAGTGGTGTTGATAAAATTTAACGGAGTCTGAAACTAATTATTCAGATGAACTTTCACATTGAAGATATTGTTCAAAAAGTTAAGGCTTGGTTTCCTAAAGCTCAAGCCCAGATTGAGGCTCAAGCTGCTGAACTTGAAGCCCGATTTAATGAGCAGAATTATATGCCGCTTTCCCCCGAAGAAGTTGCGGATTATCAAAATAAAATTCAGTCTTTATCCTTGCCAGAAGTCTATAACAATGCAATTCAAACTAAACTTTCAGAGGTTTTAACGCCCTGGAAAAAAAACAAAAATTCTGCCAACCATTTATTTATTGTATTTAGTCCTGTTGAGCCAACACAAGCCATTTTTAAGCAAACATTAGAGCAAGTAAATGATGAAACTTTACTGAGAAAATCTCTATCTTGGGAAACTCGCCCGGACGACTATTTGACACTTGAAAATCAGCTTCAAAGCCAAATAGAATCCTCAGAGGATTCTGAGGGAAGCGATAACAACACAAACTCCCAATCTTTAGTAATTATTCCCGACTTAAGTTTATGTTTTTTACGCTGTGTTGAGGGATTAGATAGTGTCGAATACTTGTTTGATTTGATTCTCAAAGATCATTCTCGATTTTGGGTGGTGGGTTGTAATCAATGGGCTTGGAACTATTTTAACTATCTCTATAAAGTGAATAGTTGCTTTGAGCATATTTTTCCTTTAACGAGTTTGAATGCAGTTCAACTAAAACAATGGTTAACTCCCCTTTATGAAAACCTTCCTATAGAATTTGGTGATAATAATGAAGAAAATTATGAGAATAAAGCGAACGAATGGGATGAAGATCAAAACTGGATTTCTAAAGAGGAAAAACAATATTTTGAGCGTTTAGCAGATATTTCCGAAGGATTAAGTCAGCCTGGTGCTTATCTTTGGTTAGATTCCCTGCGATATGTTAAACAGCAAGAAGAAACGAACTCAAAAACGGTAGAACTTCAGGAAGATAAACAAGAAAAACGCTTAATTCTCAAGCGAGCAACTCTGCCCAATTTACCGGAACTGACGAAAGAAGATCGATATTTATTATCTTCTATTGGCTTACATGGAGAAATCAATTTGTCAGCTTTAGCTGTGAGTTTAGGAGAGCCAGAAAGTCAGATAAGAATTCAAGTACAGGGATTATTAAAAACTGGACTTATTTTGCAACAACAGGAATTATTACTATTAAGTTCAGCCTATTATCCTCGACTCAAACGAGATTTAATTGACAATCAAATTTTAGCCGGAGAAAAGGATTAATGCTACTCGGATATTTTTTGGCTCAAATCAATAATGATAATGGTTTAGAAAAAGCTTCAGATATTCTCTCAGAAATTACAACTTCTAAAATCATTCAAGCCCTGATTATTCTTGCCATTACTTACGTGGGAATGTTTGCTATCGATAAGTTAATTCATTGGTTGGCAGAAGAAGTTCCCCTCAGATTTCGCTTGAGTGTAAAACAATCTTTACCCTTTTGGAGAGCATTTTTACTCGGTTTAGCGATCATTCTGTTGATTCGGTTATTTTTGAAGCTGTCTTCTAACAATGTTTTAGCTTTAACGGGAACAGTTGCAGTTGCGTTAGGGTTTGCATTTAAGGATTATATTAGTTCGGTTATTGCTGGAATTATTGCTTTATTTGAACGTCCCTATCAAGTCGGTGATCGGGTTAAAATTGGAGATGAATATGGAGAAATTGTTGACTATGGTTTGCGAGGTATTCGTTTACAAACACCCGATGATAATATTGTTTCTATTCCCCATAACAAAATTTGGACGGAAGCGATTTCCAATTCTAATAAAGGGGATGTAGAAGCTCAAGTTGTCGCCAATTTTTATTTTGAACATAATGTTGATGTTGACAAAGTGATTAAAATCTTATACCGAGTTGCGTATACGAGTAAATACACTCAATTAATGCTACCAGTTTTGGTGATTATGGATGAAAAACCTTGGGTAACTAACTTTAAACTGAAATGTTATCCCATCGATGCTCGGGATGAATTTATTTACAAAACGGACTTAATTAAACGGGCTAAACAAACCTTTGCAAAACAAGGAATTTCCTATCCGATGCTCTCTCCTCAATCCTACGACCTTTTGGAAACCGATTGATAATTATATCCTGAATTCAAAAGTTTAAATTCTCCGCCTTCCGCTAACATAGTCTATCCAATATGCCGCAACAATTCCCCAAATGGCGTTAAAAAGAATCACAAAAACCGGAGTCAAAGCCCCCAAGTCCAAACCCATCATTCCCTTTTGGGCTTTTAACGGAAAAACGATAAATAACTGTACCAAAGTTGGCCCAATACTCAATAATAATCCCTTTAAAAAAGGTTTGTAAGCTAATCCCGGAAGAAAAAATAAAAAGCCCCATAAACCGCCCCAAACAATGCGAGGATAAAGCCAAGCTGGGGTAAGTTGAGGGGCGATACTCACACCCAGAGAAGTCGTAATTCCCAGTAGTCCAAATAACCAAACTGCTAGACTATTCACTAAACCCCCTAAACAGCCGGCTGCAAAAAATAGTGTTAATTTTTGGGTGATTGATTTCATGTTAAAGTTAACCTAAGTTTAATATTAAATTGAATGTAATCAGAGATTTAGTCTAAAATTATTTTACTAAAAAATCACTCATTTTTCAAGGTTTATGACTTCTCAATTTTCTCGAATGCAGTTTGTTCAGTCTCCGATTATTCCCGTTGTTGCTGAACTGATTAGCGCCCATCCCGGTACAATCTCGTTAGGTCAAGGTGTAGTCTATTATAACCCGCCAACTGCCGCATTTGAAGCGATTTCTAATTTTGCCAATTCCGATAATCACAAATACAAAGCCGTTGTCGGAATTGAACCTTTACAAGAGGTTATCGCCGCCAAACTCCAAGCCGAAAATCAGATTTCAATCACCGATAAAAACTGTATTGTTGTCACCGCAGGGAGCAATATGGGGTTGATGAATACGATTTTAGCGATGACCTCTCCCGGCGATGAAATTATTTGACAAACGCCTTATTATTTTAACCCTGAAATGGCGATTGTGATGGCAAGTAAAGTTTGTCAGTTTTATTGAGTTAATGTTGCTGCACAAGCTGTTCCTACATCAAAAATTGCGGCGGGGGGTTCATCACTTTGATTAGTCTCCGCATAAACTTGAACAAACTCATCAAAAGTATATCGAGCTTGAAACTGTTCGAGTGTACAAGTACATAAAGATTTTGACTGTTTTTCTGTCAAACCTTGAGCCATAGATCCTTGCAAACAAGCCTCTAAATAAGCATCAGTAACCTCTTGAGGATAGGGATTTTTTGGTTGTTCTTGAGTCGGTTGTGCCGTCACACTGGTGATGGTTCCATAACCGAGAATAGCAGACAAAAGAATAACAGAAAGTTTTAAGATTTTCATGGTTATTGTTAGCTCAATCTGGTGTTAAATAAAATTACATCAATTCCCATCAAGACTGCTTCATCGTTCCCAATTTCTATGAGCCATCCCGCTAGCAAACCCTCAGTATTTAGACGTAGACTGTCTCAAAAAGTTCTACTGATTAGTTTGGGAATTTTGCTGATTGTGACTTCCGTTCGACTCATTTCTCAAGTGATCACTTTACCCTCCGCTGCCCAACACCCTGTTGATGCCTTTTTGGTTCTGGGGGGAAGTATCAAGCGAGAAATATATGTCTCCGAGTTAGCGGCGCAGTCTCCTAACACTCGAATTTTAATTTCAACGGGTTCTGATGACCCTTGTATTTTAAAACTATTTGAACGCAACAACACCCCCTTAAAACAAGTTTGGTTAGAAAAATGTGCCAACTCAACCTTTACTAATTTTGTCTTTTCCCAACCGCTTCTCAGTCAGTGGAATGTACATCATATTCAGTTAATTACTTCCAAAAGTCATCTTCCTCGGGCGCTGTGGATGGCGCAAATTATTCTCGGTGCCCACGGAATTTGGGTAGAACCGAACCTAGTCCCTGAAACGGGGGTTCCGGGAAATCGAGAGTCTATTGTCAAAACCGGACTTGATCTGACTCGCGCTGTCATTTGGGCGTTTGTGAGTCAAGGGGTTCAACTGTCTTGTTCTAACGTTGTTCAACTTCGTGATGTTAATCTTAAACAATGGTGTAAAGATGGATTTTCCTGTGAATATCAAGGCGGAGTTAATCCTCAACAGATTTGTCAGGAGTTGGGAAAGGGCGAAAAAAAAAACCCGCCCCTACAGTGGTAAAAGGCGGGTGAGGTAATCCTAAAAAGATAAAGATTAAGACATCGCTTGAATGATAAAGTCGAAATAAGGCCCTGCTTCGCGGGCATCATCTTCATCTAATAGGGCTAGAGAAGCATCCTTTAAACAGCGAATTGCTTCAACCATTCCCGGCATCGGGACACCGAGAGAGTTGTACATCTCTTTAACCCCAATTAAGCCAATGCTTTCAATGGGGTCTTTGTCTCCAGAGAGAATCCCGTAGGTAATCAAACGCAAATACCAACCATAATCGCGCAGACACAGCGCTTTTTTTTGTTGTCCGAAAGCATTACCCCCTGGGGCAAGGAAGTCAGGACGCTTTTTCCACAGTTGACCACTGGCGCGATCAACAATTTTCTTTTCATTTTCAGACAACGTGGTGGCAATACGCACCCGTTGTTCCCCCGTTTTTAAAAAGTCGCTGATGTTTTGGAGTTCACCAGTGCTAGGATAACGGAGTTCATCGTCAGCTTTGAGAATAACTTGGCTTACTACAGTCATCTGTAATTGGAGTTTATCAAGATCACATTAAGTAGTTTAGCGACTCTGGGATACACAAACCAACAAATAGCCAATTTTAACAAAACACTAAGTAATAATTCTTATTGCTATCTGTGTAAAACTTGATATCTAACAAATTTTACAGTGAACTCCGCGCCATGAGTGATTCCCTTTGGAAACAGGGTCAACAGCTTGAACTCGAAATTACCGACTTGACCGACACAGGCGATGGTTTAGGACGCGACCAACAACGGGTGGTGTTTGTTGCCGATACGGTTCCTGGCGATCGCATTATCGCCCGTCTGCTACACGTTAAACGCCAATACGCCACCGCTAAACTCGAAAAACTCCTCACCCCCTCTCCTCAACGCATTCGTCCAGCTTGCATTGTGGCTGATAAATGCGGGGGTTGTCAGTGGCAACATATTGATTATGACGCTCAACTGACCACAAAACAAAATTTAGTCGTTCAAGCTTTAGAACACATTGGCGGCTTTTCCCAACCCCCGGTGAATTCGATTTTACCCTCGCCCTCTCTACTCAATTATCGCAATAAAGCCACTTATCCTCTGAGTCGGTCATCGACAGGTCAAGTCCGGGCAGGATATTATCAAAAAGGCTCTCATCGTTTGATCAACCTCAATCAGTGTCCTGTACAAGATGAAAATCTTGATCCCTTCTTAGCGAATATTAAACAAGATATTCAAGATCAAGGCTGGTCGATTTACAATGAACGCCAACATCAAGGGATTATCCGACATCTATCAGTCCGAATTGGACGACTCACCGGAGAAATTTTATTAACTCTCGTCGCCACTCGCCCCTTACCTCGACTCGAAGAACAAGCCGAAACCTGGTTACAACAATATCCTCAATTAGTGGGGGTTTGTCTCAATATTAACCCCAATCAAACCAATGTGATTTTTGGGGACAAGACTCACTGCGTTAAGGGTCAAGGCTTCCTCCGGGAAGAATTTGCGGGGTTGACTTTTCATCTGACCCCAGAAACGTTTTTTCAGGTGAATACAGAAGCGGCTGAGACAGTCTTGAAAGTCATTCAACAGCAGTTAAACTTACAAGGTGATGAAATTATCATTGATGCTTATTGTGGCATCGGAACGTTAACGCTACCCATTGCTAAACAAGTACAGCTTCTGGCTTCTTCCCGAGAGAAAAACTCACAAAAACAGGTGATTGGGATAGAAGTCCAACCCTCAGCGATACAGCAAGCTTACCAAAATGCTTGGTTAAATGGGATTGATAACGTTACTTTTGAAACGGGAACAGTACAAAAGGTTTTATCTCGGTTCAGCCTAAAACCTGATATTATTTTACTTGATCCCCCCCGCAAAGGATGCGATCGCCAAGTTTTAGAGAGTTTGTTGAAGTTGCAACCCACTCAAATTGTTTATATGAGTTGTAAACCTGCGACTCTAGCCCGTGATTTGAAAATACTCTGTGAAAATGGATTTTATCACTTAACTCAAGTTCAGCCAATTGACTTCTTTCCCCAAACCCCTCACGTTGAATGTGTGGCTTTCCTAGAAGCAAAAGGTTAACGAGAAGATCGCGAAATCGGGAAATCGGGAGATTTTTACTTTTGCCTTTTGATCTTACAACCTCACAACCTCACGACATATACGCTGTTCCCTGTTTAGCAATTATTCTATTTTGATTCAATGCGGATTTCTATTCAAGCTTTGTATAGCCTCTATCGCAGTATCATCCGTAATCCAAAATACCGAGGATGGGTGATCTTGGGAACCTTGGTTTATTTACTCAGTCCGTTGGATATCTCTCCAGACGTCATCCCCATTTTAGGACAAGTCGATGATGTTCTACTGCTGACCATTTTCTTTTCAGAAGGGTATCAGATGTTAGTGGATTATACCCGTTCTTTAATGGGTCAGAGCGCAGAAAAAAAAGCCGACACTCCAGAATATCAAGGTTCGTCTCCGAGTCAAACCGTCGTTGATGTCGAAGCCGAAACAGTAGAATGATTGCTATCCATTCTCACTGAGGTATTCCCACTCACTATTGTGATCTCAGGTATTTTTACTGAGATTTGGGATCTTTTTCTGCAAAAGTTTTAAGAAAACTTACCAAACCCAATAAATTGATCACTTTTATAGTATGATTTTATTGAATATAGATCAACAGTGAAAACTTCTAGAGCATCGGTCTGGTTACAAAAAAACTGCTTTCGTTTCCAGGAATCATCGAGAGACACACACCAGACTTTTTGTGCCGATACTGGTAGGACTCTATCCCTCGTTTGATCAGCACGCTAACCGAAGTTCGGGTCAAGGAAATCATCCATTTTTGGGGAAACTGACCCAAACAATAATCACAGCAGATGTTTCGACTGGGTTTAATGGGGTTCAATTTTCTCAATGCTGCTGTCAAACTGATGGGAGGTAAGAAGATGTTTACAAAAATTCTAGTTGCGATTGATCTTTCGACCGTGAGTGAGAACGTGTTTGAAAAAGCATTATCCATCGCCAAACTCACTCAAGCCAAGCTGATGATCCTTCATATTCTCTCTCACGATGAACAAGGAAGTCCGATTGTAGAAGGAATCACCGGTTTGAACTACTACGAAATGGTAGAACTCGAAACCCTCAAAAGCTATCAAAAACGATGGCAAGAGTATGTAGAAACAGGGGTAGAAACCCTAAAAACCTATGCAAATCAAGCCACAGAAGCGCTCGTCAGTAGCGAATATTCTCAACTGACAGGAAAACCCGGTCGTCAAATTTGTCAAGTCGCCCAAGAATGGAATGCCGATCTGATTGTGATGGGACGTCGAGGATATTCAGGTTTAAGTCAGTTAATTTTAGGAAGTGTGAGTAATTATGTACTCCATCATGCTCATTGTTCCGTTTTAATCGTACAATTATCTCCACAGACTGAATAAAGATTTGGAGTAGCGAGGAACTTTTGCCGATCTTAAACAGACCATTCCTGTGAAGACGAATAAATCTAATGGTAATCAGACCAAACCTACAACGGTAGGTTTTCTTTTTGGGGATGATGTGTGGAGTTTAATCAAATCAAGTCGCCCATGAAATTTAGTGAATTGCTAAAAAAACTTAGTGCTTCTATTACTCAGCATAGCCTCAACACGGCTGAGTCCACTGATCTTGAACTCTGGGGAATAGATGCTATTGATCGCGCCGAAGCCGGAATGTTGAGTTATATTGAAGGGCCGAAATTTGCCGCCTACGTCGAGAAAACAGCCGCCAGCGCCTTAATTTTACCTGTCGATGAAACGCTACAAACACAAGCGACACAACGGGGCATTGCTTGGCTTTCAACCCCTCAACCGCGACTGGTCTTTGCTGAAGCAATCGGCTTATTTTATCAACCCTTTCGACCAGCGCCGAGTATTCACCCTTCTGCAATAATCGATCCCAATACAACGATTGGTGATCAAGTTTATATCGGCCCTCATGTCGTGATTCAAGCTGGTGTCACCATTGGGGATGGAGTCTGTATTCATCCGAATGTGACGATTTACCCCGACGTCCAAATCGGTTCACGTACTATTCTTCACGCGAGTTGTACAATTCACGAACGGAGTCAAATTGGTGCCGACTGTGTGATTCATAGCGGGGCGGTTATTGGTGCTGAAGGGTTTGGGTTCGTTCCCACTGCTGAAGGCTGGTTCAAGATGCAGCAGTCGGGGGTGACGGTATTAGAAGATGGAGTCGAAGTGGGATGTAATAGCACCATTGATCGTCCAGCAGTCGGAGAAACCCGAATTCAAAAAAATACAAAACTCGATAATTTAGTCCATATTGGTCACGGTTGTCGGGTGGGTGAAAATTGTGCATTAGCCGCACAAGTGGGCTTGGCAGGAGGCGTGGTGGTCGGTAATCAAGTCATATTAGCAGGTCAGGTGGGAGTCGCCAACCAAGCCAAAATTGGAGACAAGGCGATCGCTACCGCCCAAGCCGGAATTCATAGTAATGTAAAAGCGGGAGAGATTGTTTCTGATTCTCCGGCAATTCCCAATAAACTCTATCTGAAAATTTCTGCAATTCGCAAGCGCCTCCCCGAAATTTACAAAACTATTAAAGAACTCCAGCGCCAGTTGAATGATCATCAGTAGGAATTGATACCTGTTGGTCAATTCTCAACCCTCCTCAGCACAAACGAGTGAAGTTCATTAGACCTTAGAAACATCTCAGCGGCCGATCAGGGTTCCTGGGGTTTGTTTTGTCTGGGTTGGAAACCCGGCTGTAGATAGCCAGACTGTTTGTTCATCGGCAATTCAGCAAATTGAGTGTATTTTCTGAGGGGATTGAAATTTGCTCCGTGATCATTCCTGTTGTTGTCAAGACAAATTTCGTCAATATTGGCAACTCACCGTGAACAGTACAGTCTGAGCGAGCAGTTGCTGTTGGCAAAAAATTAATGCTTTGATTCCCTGACATTGAGGCAGGATAGTCGCTTTGTCATTTTTAAAATAGAAGGCATCTCCGCGTTCAGGACTCGACAAATCCACTCAGGATGCTGATACCCCCTAAGTAAAATTGTCTGATGTCAGCCCAGACCGCCGATCCCTTGGGCAGAATTTCAGCCGAGATTTTTTCATCCAATCCCAAAATAGACAAAAATTTTTCTTCTGTTGAGCAATTCCCCGTACCGAATCCTTACAATCTTCACAAGAATACTCAAAAAAACTTTGTCAAATTGATAAAATTAAGTATATATTATTTTTAGCAGCCCGAAACATACACTGGACTGACTTAATGTTTTCAATGACAAAAGGAGATTGTGTCAAACGATGTCTAAAGCAGCAACAGCACCCCTGACCGGAAAGGCTTTACTTCAAAAAGTCAAAGAACTTTCTCACCTTCCTCGCCGAGAAACAGCTAGACTGTGTGGATATTACAGTGTTACAAAAGATGATCAAGTCCGTGTGAATCTGACTGATTTTTATGATGCAGTTCTCAAAGCACGGGGAATTCCTCTTAGCCCAGATGGAGCTAGCGATGGTCGGGGACGCGCTCCTACCTATATGGTCAGCGTTCACAAAAATGGTCAAATTGTGATCGGTTCCACCTATACCAAAGAGATGGGATTGAAGCCGGGTGATGAATTTGATATTAAATTAGGCTACAAACATATTCACCTGATTCAAGTCGGTGAAGATGATGAGAGAAATGGCAGCATCGATCACGAAGAAGAGTAAACACTTTATTTATTGATCGCGAAGAGAATATGAACCCCTGGGAACTTCTAAATGCTCCAGCGATCATCAAAGTTGCTCTATTTTTTGGGGTTTGGGGACTGGTTTGGTTGCCAATTGCTGTCGTAACGGCAAAAGCACTCAATTGGCATCCGCCTCAACCCTTGAAAGAGGAACAAAAGCCCTTTTTTCTCGCTCTCACTGTATGTGATAGTTCCTTTTCTGGTGGGCTATCTGTCTCAAGTCGAGAATCTATCCTTTTCTAGCTACGGTTGGTTCTGGCAAATCTCAACCGGAATTTTGATGGTTCTCGGGTTGAGTGTGGCGATTCTCAGTTTAGTTGTATTATTAGCCTTTGAATGGATTTTGGGTTGGATCAATTGGCAACCTCAACCTCCTCTAGAACTCACGACTTCTCCCCAATCCTCAACCCTCTTTTCTGCTGTCTGTTCGCTATTGTCTATCCTTTTGCTGGCATTCTGGATTAGTGCGACAGAAGAATTGGTCTTTCGGGGATTTGTACACTATCATTTGCAACAAGATTATACTCTTGTGATTGCCGCCACGATCACCAGTTTAATTTTTGCTTTAACTCATTTGATTTGGAATATCCAAGAGACAATTCCTCAATTACCGGGACTGTGGTTAATGGGAATGGTACTCACCCTCGCTTGTCTCTGCGATCAGGGTTTGGGGTTAGCCATCGGCTTACACGCAGGTTTGATTTGGGGAATCACCAGTATACAGACTCTCGGAACCTTAACTTACACTCGGCGTGTTCCCCCATGGGTGACAGGGATTGCGGATCAACCCTTAGCAGGGGGAATGGGAATCACGATGTTACTCATGTTGGCCGGTTTATTCTGGACTGTCTACAATCTAGGGTGAAGTGTGATGGCACAGGAAAAGATGATGGCAAATTCCACAACAGTTCCCGTTTCTACAGTTTATGGCCCGGTTTCTTCCTGGCGATATGGGCGATCGCTGGGGATTGATCCGATTGGTGTAGTCTCCACTTGTTCATTTAACTGTGTTTATTGTCAACTCGGAGAAATTGAACAAATCACCAGCGATCGCCAAGTTTATATTCCGACTGCACAAATTTTAGAGGAGTTAAAAGGATTTGCCCCTTGGGATGTGGATGTGATTACCCTCAGTGGGAGTGGTGAACCGACGTTAGCTGTAAATTTAGGCGAAATTCTCCGCGAAATTAAACAATTAACCCATCGCCCGACTTTAGTATTAACCAATGCGACACTGTTACATGATCCGACAGTTCGTTCCCAATTAGCTTTCGCCGATCGCGTCTCTGTTAAAATGGATGCGGTTTCACCAGAAGGATTAAGACGAGTTAATCGCCCAGATTCTCAGGTCAACTTCAGTCAGTTATGGGCTGGAATTGAACAATTTTGTGCAGAATATCCCGGAGATTTAGGAATTCAAACCATGATACTATCAGCGTGGGATGAGCAAGCTAAAGCCGAATATATTCGCCAGATTAAAGCCATTAAACCAACAGAAGTTCAACTCAATACTCCCAGTCGTCCTAAACCCGTTAAACGTCAATTGGATGGCCGAGGCAATCATTCCGGTTCTGAGGATCGTCCCTACGAAGTTCGTCAGTTTAAATGTGTGAGTCAGGCGGTTTTACAAGCCTTAGCCCAAGAGATTCAAACTCAGACTGGGGTGCGGGTGAGAACAGTACACTCAAATTAAGCGAATACCTGCTGAATATAAATTCAATGTTCGGCAAGTTCCATAATGCGATCAAAGCGAAAATTACCCACTAATTCCCTCAATTTGTGAGCGAGTTGGGAATTTTCTGGGGGAATTTGTTCAATTAAGTGATAAGTCATGACATCGCTACACTGAGAAGCCGTCTGATAGAGTTGCTTAACCCAATCTGGGGGCATGACGTTTAAAGCATTAGAATCTAAAATAAAATCAGAGTCAGCCACAGGATTTAAAACTGAATATCCTCGTAAATCGGTTGGGTCTGCATAGAGATATTCTACACCTAAATGTTGACTAATAACAGTCAGTAGTTCTTCTTCTTGAAACGGTTTCCGAATAAAATCATCACATCCAGCCGATAAAATCGTTTGGCGATCTTCTTCAAATGCACTGGCTGTTAAAGCAACAATAACAGTTTGTTCTCCATTCGGTGTAGACTTAATCTGCTGAGTCGCTTCATAACCATTCACCACAGGCATTCGGATATCCATCAAGATTAAATCCGGTTGCCAACTTGACCAAATTGTAATCGCGTCTTCTCCATTGTGGGCTTCTTTAACGTCAAATCCAATCGACTGAAGTAACTTCAATAAGAGTAAACGATTGCTAAATTTATCCTCAACGATCAAAATCCGATAAATTCTTTGCTGAGTCGCTAAACCCACAACTTTTCGGTCAGAATCAATCGGTTTAACTGCTGTTTTTTCAGCCAACTTAACGATAATATTGAATGCAAAAACACTCCCCACTTGGGGTTGAGAATTAACCGTGATATCTCCTCCCATTAGTTGTACAAAGCGTTGACTAATGGGTAATCCTAGCCCCGTTCCTTCACTCGATTTTAAGCCAGTTTCTGTTTGACTAAACGCTTCAAATAAGCCATCTAATTCATGGGGTGCAATTCCTAAACCCGTATCTTCAACTTCAAAGTAAATCGGAATCGACTCTGAAGCAAGGATTGTAGTTGTTTTTTTCATAAGTTCTGACTGATCATCACAGGGAAAAGAACCATTTTTAAGGAGAGGTTGGGAGAAAACTCGTAAGGTGACATGACCAGATTCAGTAAATTTAATCGCATTATTTAAGAGATTGATTAAAACCTGACGTAACTTCTTGTCATCAGTTGTGATAAATTGAGGAACATCGACATCACAATAAAACTGTAATTTTAAGCCTTTTAATTTGGCTTTAAGTTGCAGCATTTCTTCAAGATTATTGAGTAAGCAATGCAAATCAAAACAGTTTTCATTCAGGGTAAGCTGTCCGGCTTCAATTTTCGACATTTCCAAAACATCATTAATCAAATTGAGCAAATATTCACCCGCTTGACTGATAATATGAATATATTGCTGATACTCTACCGATAAAGCCGGATCATTGTACATCAACTGAGTAAAACCTAGAATTGCATTTAAAGGCGTTCGGAGTTCGTGACTCATATTCGCTAAAAATTCGCTTTTTGCAAGGTTCGCAGCATCAGCGGTTTCTTTGGCGAGTTGAAGTTCTTCGGCTTGCTGTTGAGTTTTAGTTAAGAGTTCGGCTTGTTGAACCGCTACCCCTAATTGAATCCCAATTTGTACCATGATACGAATTTCGGATTCTTCCCATTGACGGGGAATTGCATTTTGATAAGTGGCGAGGAGTCCCCAGAGTTGAGTTCCACAAAAAATCGGAACCGTAATATAAGCCCGGGCTTGAAAGTATTCTAATAATTCTACATAACAATCGGAAAAATCAGCTTCATAGATATCATTAACACATAGATAGGTCACACCCTGTCGATACAAACCGCCTTGAGTATCTTTGAGATAGGTATCTTGAATACTAACCAACTTTTGAACTGTACATTCATTTTCAGAGACTGCATTTTCTACATTCGGATCAGAAGTCTTAGCGTTGAGTAAAGGTCGCCATTCGGAACTCACAGACTCAGCCACAAACTTTCCACTCCAGTCGGGTAAAAATTGATAAATCACCACCCGATCACTCTTGAAGGCTTCTTGAAGTTCAACCGTCGTGCTATTAAAAATAGTCTCTAAGTCGAGAGACTGGCGCATCCGTCGTAAAACTTTGGAAAAAGCCTGTTCTCGTTCAGCCATATTTCGCAAAGCTTGTTCAGAACGCTTCCGTTCAGTAATGTCAAGCGTCGTCCCCACTGCTCGAATGATTTGTCCTTGACTGTTAAAAATCCCCTGTCCTCGCGCTTCAATATGGCGGATCGAACCATCAGAGCGAATAATTCGACAGTCAAATTCAGTGGATTTTCCAAACTCCAACAATTGTCTAACTTGATGGTGCCATAAGGGTCGATCAACCGGATGAATTTGTTTAACCAGTTCTACATATCGGGGTTCTGCTTGGGCTGGATCGCGACCAAACATTCGGAATAATTCATCTGACCAAGTGAGCTTTTGAGTTTGAATTTCTAGCTCCCAGTTTCCCACATGAGCGACTCGTTGAGCGCTTGCCAGACTGGCTTCACTGGCGCGAAGTTGTTCTTCAGCTTGCTTACGTTCAGTGATATCTTCATAGGTGCTGAGAATACCGATCGCATCACCTTCGACATCATGGAGAGGAATTTTATGAGTATCAAGCCAGATGGGTTTTCCTTCGACATTTAACTGAGCTTCAATCAGATAATATTCTAATAACTCATGATTGATAGCTTGGTGCTGGTCTTGATCAGATCCCAGATATTTTTGTTTTGCCCAAGGCAAATCATAGTCAGTTTTACCCACAATTTGTTCGGGTGTGTTTAATCCAACAAGTTGAGCGAAGTTCTGGTTACATCCGAGATAAATGGAGTTGCAATCTTTCCAGAAAATTAATTGCGGGATATTATCAATCACTAATTGCAAAAGTTGTTTGGAGTTTCGCAGTTGAGTTTCTGCAAGTTTAACTTCGGTAATATCGTCAGCGGTGCCGAGAATTTGTTGGGGTTGTCCAGACTCGTTACACGAAAAAACAGTATCTCGACTCACTAGCCATAACCAATGTCCGTCGCGGTGTTTCATGCGATATTCAATTTCAAAGATATCTCCCTCACAACCAATTGACATTTGTGCGTAGTAATCGGACAATCCTGCTAAGTCTTCGGGGTGCATTAAGGCTTGAAAGAAATTTTGACTCATCTCTTGAATTTCTGTGGCGCTATATCCGAGAATATCGGCAATGGTGCGGTTCACGTAGAGGTTGCGCTGGTGTTGGAGATCGTAGAGATATAAGATTCCCGGACTCGCATCTGCAATTTGCTGGACCCAACGTTGGCTTGATTGTAAGGCGGCTTCAGTTTGTTTGCGTTCCTGGCTTTCAAGCGCGAGAGAGGTCATCTGAGCGAGGTAGGTGGTGAAGTTTTGTTCTTCTACAGCCCAATCTCGACTGTGACTGTCTTCTAAACTAATTACCCCGATAATTTCTCCGTGAAACCGAATGGGAACGGTGAGTAAGGCGGTGATCGAGTGTGGTTTTAGGTAGACTTTGCTGAGTTGTTGGGTGCGTTCGTCGGTACGAGCGTTGGCGGTGCTGATCACCCGTTGGGTCTCGATAGCAGCAAAATAGGCAGAACATTGTGATCGATTCAGGGAAATCTCTATTTTGTTCCGAGAATAGGTCGAATTCGGATATAAATAAGCACAAGAGAGTTGGGATTGATCTTCGGTGTAGAACCAAATCCCGGAACGGGCTACATTCAGGGTACGAGCCGCAATTCGAGTGATTTCGCTCAGGGCTTGGGTGAGATTTCCCTCGAAGATATTGGGACTTTGAGCGAGTTCGAGTAGTCCTACTTGTTGTTTTCGGAGGCGAATTCCACTGGTGAGGATGCTAAATTCGGCGGCGACTCGTTCTTGGATTTCTCGTTCAAGATTGGCGTTGACGGTTTCGAGTTCAGCCGTTCGCGATCGCAGTCCGACGGTGGCTTCGTTGACTCGGATTTCTAACTGGTTGTACGATTGTCTGCGGGCGAGTTCTGCTTGTTCGCGTTGGATTTCGGCGACGACTCTTGCGGCAAATAGGGTTAAAATCGCCTGGGTTGTGGTTTCATTGATCAGGGGTTGATCGCTGAGAATACACAGGGTACCGATGGCTTGTTGTTTTCCATTGAGAAGCGGAACTCCTAAATAGCTAACGGCTTTGATGGTTTTGAGAATTTTGGCTTCGGGAAACTGTTCGGGCAGACTATTATTATAAAATTGCAAGGTAGCCGTGTTGATCACGAGTTCACAAGGTATCCCCAGTCGGTCGCATTCAATCTCTTGCTGAAGTTCTCCTTTTGACCAAAAAGCCAGAATTTGCAGTTTTTTGGGATTTTGAGGATGAATGTGGGTAATGAGGACGTAGGGAACCTCTAAGCTAGTGGCGAGTTGTTCGACTAGAGTGGAAAAAAATTGGTTTCCGGTGACGGTGGCGGTGACAGCAACCAGTTTTTTGAGTAGGTTTTCGGCTTTGATCCGTTGCTGAATTTCGACTTGTAGGGTTTTGTCAATCGCTGCAAATTGGTCGGACGTGGGTAATGCGAGAACTTTTGGGAGTTTGGGGAGTAAGATTAAAGCAGTGTAAATCGATGCCAGAATCAAGAGGAATCGGGTTAGTTCTGGGAATAGATCAGCGGGATATCCTAACATCCACAGGTCAAGGAGTTTGATGGTTCCACAAGTAAAAAGGAAAATCCCGAGCCAGATGTAAGCTTGTCTTTCGGGAAAATCTTTTCGCCGATTCACCCAGTAGATCAATCGGGCTAAAATTAAATAGTAAGTTAGAGCAATGAGAATATCGCCCCCCGTATGTAGTAAGATCACGGAATATTGTCTGAAGTTGTCGAGATCGTGCTGATCACTCCAACTCAGAGTAAACAGGTTTTGTATGACTATTTTCCACATAGAAGTTGAACGACTGGTGATGAAGTGGGAAAGGCTATCGTAAATTTGTGCAAATAATGTCCCTTTCCCTCGGGAAAAGGCTAACTTATGAGCTTAAGTTTTTAGTTCGCGACTGCACCCCAACTCAGTGCGATTGGTTATTAGTCCTAGAGATTAAGGGTAATGAGATGGGTTTCAAGAATTTTTAGGGTTCTTGTTTCCAGTATAGATTGTAGCTCTATCTATCCTGAAGTAAACTTTCGGGGGGAGTAATCTGTTAAACTGAGGTCTTAAATCTTAATCTTGTTATGCTGTTAATTAATGATTAGAAATATCTCTAACGGATTTTTTCAATTCTGTTCTTTATTGCTGTTGATCAGAAGTATAACTAACTTTAGAAATCTCCAACACAGCAGAGAGTATCATAAAAAACAGTTTTTGTCAAGCTTAGTCTGTAGCCTTTCTCAAACAAAACTCAATAAAATTTATTCATAAAGAGCTACAATGTTTGCGAACAATATATGAGAATATTGTGCCTGTGCCGTTTTCTAAACTCAATCATAGGAGTCAATCAAGCATTGCTCAAACTATTATGCAGCGGTGAACGCATCAAAAGACCTCAATGTAGATAAACAACCGCTATTCGATTTCACGTAACATTAAATACCGAGTATCAGATCGTTGAATACTCAAAATCCTAAAACCATCGTAAAATTTCTTCATGTGCCTTCTCAATGATAATTGATGAAGTGATACAGGTGCTTAATGCTAGCCTGTCAGAACCTTTAACTTCTCTCCAAGAACTGATACTCCGTCAATCATGGGAGGGAAAAACCTATACAGTTATTGCTCAGGAAGCCTTTTATGGAGCAGAACGAGTTCGTAAAGTGGCAGCCCGATTATGGTTGTTACTCAGTGAAACCTGGTCTGAACCCATAAACAAAGCCAATTTTCGCAAAATTTTGGAGTCCCGTTCTTTGACCCTTGCTCAACAGCAGTTAATCCAAAAGCAATCAGAATCTTTAGTGAGAACCGTTGTCGAATTTCCCAATCGTCCTTTACTGTATAACTCTCGCTTTTATATTCCTCGACCTCCCATCGAGGAACTCGCCCATGCAGAAATGACCCAACCCGGAAGTCTGATTCGGATTAGAGCGCCTCGAAAAATGGGAAAAAGCTCCCTCATTTTTTATTTGTTAGCTCAAGCAGAAGTTGAAAACTACCAGAGTGTGATTATCGATTTTCAGCAAGCAGATCGAATTATTTTTAGCGATCTCAATAAACTCTTACGTTGGTTCAGTATTAATGTCACGCGCGAACTCAACTTAGAGTCAAGACTCGATCAATATTGGGATGAAGATATTGGGAGCAAAGTAAGCTGCACCAACTACTTTCAAGCTTATATTTTAACTCAAATCCAGTCTCCTATTATTCTGGCTTTAACAGAAGTTGATCGGGTGTTTGAATATCCCGAAATTGCTGGAGAATTTTTTCCGTTGTTGAGATTTTGGCACGAACAAGCTCGCCAGGTTAATAGTTGGCAAAAACTACGGATGATTGTTACCTACTCAACAGAAATTTATCTTCCTCTCCAGCTTCATCAATCCCCGTTTAATGTGGGTTTACCTCTAACATTAAAATCGTTTACCGCTCAACAAGTCCAACAACTTGCTCACCAATACGGATTAACTTGGATCGGAAATTCTCACATCGAACAACTGATGAATATGGTTGGAGGACATCCTTATTTAATTCAGTTAGCATTTTATCATCTCGCTTTTCCAGAATATCCCTTTCATCAACAATCTGTTATCCAGTCATCTAATTCTACACCTGAAAATGAAGTCTTAACTTCTCCTCAAAGTCGCTTTCAAAATCTATTAGAAAAAGCTCCAACGGAAGCGGGAATTTTTAATGACTATTTGCGTCATTTATTGACAAAAATTCAATCTGATCCCCAATTAAAAGCTTCAGTTAAAAAGATAGTTGAATCGGATACAGGTGTAGAAATCGAGTCAATTATTGCACACAAATTAAAGAGTCTTGGACTGATTCATCTAGAAGGTGATCGAGTTCAGCTTTGTTGTGCATTGTACCGTCTGTATTTGACCAAACAACTTTTATCCACTTCGGGGGACGCCCCCCTCTCCACATTAATTCCATATCCTGATACAAGTGAGATGGAAGATACTTCTGATTCTGAACAGTTGAAAAAAGAAAACTTAGAATTGCAGCAGCTTTGTAACTTAGATGAATTAACTCAACTGGCGAATCAACGTTATTTTAATAGCTATTTGCAAATGGAATGGCAACGTGCATCCCGTAACCAGACTGATCTATCTTTAATTGTTTGTGATATTGATTATTTCAAAATCTACAATCAAATTTATGGCTATTCTGCGGGGGATGATTGTTTGCGACAAATTGCAAGATCAATTCGAGAATGTGTGAACCGTCCAGATGATGTTGTTGCTCGTTATGGCGGCGAAGAATTTTCGATTGTACTTCCTCGAACTGATCTTTCAGGAGCAGTATGTGTTGCCGAAAGAATCCGTGAAAAGGTAAGATCTTTAGCAATTGAAATTAAAAGCAATAAGTTTGGTGGCTTTCCTGATGAATTTGTCACAGTTAGTGTGGGTGTCTCTCATACAATTCCCCATTCAGATGAAGACTATACATCGATTGTACAAGCAACGGAACGCGCACTGTATCAATCCAAAAGAAAGGGACGTAATCGAGTAACGGTGAGTCAGTTTCAAGCCAGTACAGTGAATTAAATTTTTCAGATTAAATAATGGGTGGGTGCTAATGTTTGTCTCTAGGTATCAGGTTGGTGGCAGTCTCAAAAGTGATGATTCAAGTTATATCATTAGAACAGCAGATTTGGAGCTTTATCAAGCCCTTAAACAGGGAAAATTTTGTTCTATTTTGGATGCTCGTCAAATGGGTAAGTCATCTTTATTAGTTAGAACAAAACAACATTTAGAAGCAGAAAAATTTTGTTGTATCTCTCTCAATCTAAGTAGTTTGAGTGACAAAAATACAAATCGAGAATGCTGGTATAAAGGACTTTTGTTTCAAATTAGTGGCGAGCTAAATTTAATCAAAAAAATCAACTTTAATTTTAATATTTGGTGGAATCAACATAGAAATCTCCAACCCATTCAGCGACTCCATTACTTTATTCGAGAAATTTTGACCCTTTATCTTCCGCAAGCCCAACTAATTTTCTTGATGGATGAGGTCGATAGTC
This sequence comes from Lyngbya aestuarii BL J, assembly GCF_000478195.2. Taxonomy (GTDB): domain Bacteria; phylum Cyanobacteriota; class Cyanobacteriia; order Cyanobacteriales; family Microcoleaceae; genus Capilliphycus; species Capilliphycus aestuarii. Next base: position 47,404 of record NZ_AUZM01000022.1, read on the forward strand.
TCCTCAGTTTACCTTTTTCTCTCGATGATTTTTTTAGCTTGATTCGATTTTACTATAGTCAGCGTGCGATCGCACTTGAATATAACCGTCTAACTTTTGCTGTATTTGGTGTAGCAACACCCTCCGATTTAATCAAAGATAGCCTTCAGAGTCCCTTTTTGATTGGGACTGAAATCAAACTTTCAGGATTTAAAGCCACAGAAGTTCAACCCTTGATTAAAGGATTTGAAGGCAAAGTCTCTCCCCCTAATCTGATCTTAAAAGAAATATTGTTGTGGACAGATGGACAACCTTTTTTAACTCAAAAAATTTGTCAAATTATTTGGAAAATTAGTCAGAAAAGGCCGAGAAAACAGATGATGATTCCCGAAGGGAAAGAAAAAAAATGGATAGCAATAATTATCTATAATTTTATTTTGCAAAATTGGCAATTTCAAGACGAACCCGAACATTTAAAAACAATCCAAAACCGTCTAACTTATCATCAAGAAAAAACTCAAAAAAACTTAAAAATTTATCAGCAAATTTTACAAAATGTTGACGTTAAAGTTGATCAGAGTCTAGAACAGACCGAACTCTTACTCAGTGGATTAGTCGTTAAACAGCAAGGTTTATTAAAAGTAAAAAATCCCATTTATCGCCATGTATTTAACCTCAACTGGGTTGAAGATCAACTGACTCAGTTTCAAGACTTAGAACATCAAGATTTAGAATACCAATCCGTTTTCAATAAATCAAGCTTTTCTTCGAGTTGAACGGTTAAGCCTTCCAGTTGGGAATCTGAACTCAGTTGTTGTCGTCCCGTTTGAGCAATTTTTAGGAGTTGCATTCCATAAAGTTCTTCTTGTTCTTGCCAAAATTGACTAATTTTTGGAAACTGTAGGAAACTATTTTTCCAATGGGTAAAAGCATTGAAACCTGAACGAATTCCCCGAGCATACTTTGGATAAGATTTAATCAAAGGAGAAAGAAAATAAGGATAATATTGAACATCAATAGAAGAACACCAATCTTGCCATTTAAACAGTAAAATTCTCGGACTGGTTATTATCGGAATCCAAGGAACTCTAAAAGTATCCGCAATAATGGCACCGTGCATCGCTTCAGCGAGTAAAACTTCAGTTTGGCTAATAGTAGATAAAACCTCATCAACGGAGGAACGAGGATCAAGATAATGAAACCCAATTTGTTCACAGATATTTTGCCAGATGTTATCTGCAAAAGTGGCATGATGAATATGGGGCATATAGGTAAAACGATAATTTTTTTGGGGTGAGGGCTGATATAAACGTCGGGTTAAAATTGCGCCATCTGTAATTGCTAAATCGGGAGATAACCCTAACTTTTGAGCCGATAATTTTCCACGAACACAATAAAGTTTCCAGTTTTTATCTAAAGTTTTTAAAGGCTGTTCATAACCCACACCCGTACTAAAAATAATTAACTGTTTTGCTTGAGGAACTCGTTGAGATAAAAATTGATTGAGTAGTGTTCCTATGCCTATAAAAGTCGTGGTTTCATCTTCATCAAATAATCCCGGCAAGAGTTGGGGCCACAACCAATTGTTTAGTTGATCTCCAAAGTTATTAGACCCATCCCGACGCTTGTAATAAAAGAGTTTCATCGTTTAAGTGTGTTTAAGGCGAAAGATGCAATTTTAGATTGTCCTCGATTAATCATCCAAGATAGATAGCGACTTTCAAGAATCATGTTTTGAACTTGACGGGGTTTAGAACACCATTCATAAAACGCCGCAGTTGCAGTTTCTTCGAGAAAATAACGCCAGTTTTGAGTGATTTTATCCCGGTGAATTTGATTCAGTTTTGATTGAGCATTCCGAATTAAGTATTTTCGGATCGTTTGATTGGATTTTAACTGTTTTAGAGCGAAAAGCAACTCATTTAAAGAAGTGACTTCTAAATAATGAAAATTTGGTATTCCCTCGGCGCGATAAGCGGACTCGTAACCCAAAACAGCGGGTACACCCGCCAACCAAGCATTAAAAAGTTTTGTTGCCGGTTTATTAATATATTTATTCTCTTTTCCAAAACTGCGAATAGCAACCACAGCATCGGCTTGACTGTAATCATTCCAACGAGGATCAATTGTTTGATAATCTGTCCAGTGATTTTTATTAATAATCGGACACCAATTTAAGCCGAGTTGAGACAGGGTATTTTTCCATTCATCGCTTAAAAGTTCGGGAGCGAGATTATTAAGATGACCAAAAAAAACGACATTTTCAAACCTTTCTCCCCGTTTATAATCCCGAGGAATTAATCCGGGTTGTGGCCAGTGAGGAATATAATGTCCGGGGTTTATTCTTTCTACTTCTTCAGGATTTTGAACCACATGAAGTTGAGCATAGGGATAGAAATTTGATTCGGCTTTGATACAAATGAGCAGTAAATTTCTGCCCGGTTTGGATGGTTTATGAACCGAAAGACAGTTGCGATGAGTCAGGACAATTCCAGACTGAGGGAAATAATCGACTAATTGACAAGGAAAACCATCTGCTTTTAAACGAAGATAAGTTTGTAAGATCCAAGCATAAATTCCGAGTCCAAATCCTGCCCAATTTTCATTAATATTTTGAGGTATTGTTTTGGGAAAAAGAGCATGAGGGATGTAAAAATAGATATTTGGCTGAATCATTGATTGTTTATTTCTAGGTTTTTAACCAATAATAAAAAGGACTAATTAAACTATTCCAGTAAAGTTCCAATTCACAACGACTGACTAAATCTGTATTGAGAATTTTATAATAAGTCCAGTAATGAATAATCAATTTACGAAGATCATTGAAAATATAAACGATTGTAAAAACAGGTTTTTTCCAAGTTGGAAGTTGCAGCATTCGAGTGTGATAACGACTTAAGCCAATTCCCCGCAGCAGCTTCAAAAGATAGGATTTTTGTAAGCGATTGTTAGGAATATGATGATCGACTTTCATGTGGGGATTGTGCCAAATTTCCCAACCCGTTTTCCTTAAATAAGACAGAATTTCAATATCTTCGCCTTTATTGTTTAAAGACTGGGCTGATACTCCCGTGAAAAAAGGCCGTTCGGGGACGCATTCCAACCAAGCTTGCTTGCGAATCACCAAACCCGCACCGGGAGGAAATAACCAGCGTTCTAATAAGTCATAACGAAACGTTTCTTCTCCGCGATCAATAATGGCTAAAAAGCAAGCAATTCGATGGAAATTTTCGGGGGGATTCGCTTCATATAATGGCTTCAGTTGACTTCCGTAAGCCCCCGCTTGAGGGTGCAATTGAGCAAACGAATAAGCCGAATAAATCCAATCCGTATGGGGTAAGTTATCATCATCAAGAAAACCAATTAGAGGACTTTTGGCTTCCTTGAAAGCCAAACGTCGGGCAAATGCTATCCCCTGTTTCGATTCAAAACAATAGCGAATTTGGGGATAATTTTGGGTGCATTCTGACTGGTATTTTTGAATTATTTTTTGGGTGTTATCCGTACTGTTGTTGTCAACGATCAGAATTTCCCAAGCCAGGTTTTCGGTCTGCTTTTGAGCAAGGAGCCGTTCCAAAACTTCGGGTAATCGATATTCTCCGTTATAGGTGCAGATTACAACCGTAAAATTCATCATAATCAGAAAACAAAGTCAACGATTGAGTTTACATTTATTCAAATTATCATTATCAACTACAACGGTAACAGCGTTCAAGACTTTTGCCTCTCATTTTAGAGAAATGGTACTCCGGTAAAATTAGAATGTACGGGTTAATTAGACATTAAAGCTCCGGGCAAAGCAAGGGTTTTTACTGAATATTTACATTAATTTGATACCGGAGAGCCTTTTTTAAAGTTTTGAGCGAATATGCGGTTGATGTTTTAATCTGAGCAACGGGTTAAATTGATCTGAATTGCCCGGCTGTGAAAAAACTTGATTTCTTGAAAAACTCTGTGATAATATATTTATCTGTTTAAAAAATAACCGTTGAGCGAATGCTACCGAGCGATTTATTAAGTCATCGTCAACAGGGAGAAACAATTATTCCTCTGCGCCTGAAGATTGACGCTCAAAATTTAGAGACTGCAACTCAGGCAATTTCCTGCTTTCAAAATGCGGTAAATTCGACTCAGGGAGAACTCAACCAACGCCTCAGTGAATTTGAAGGAGACAGTCCCAATTATCGTCTGCAACGAGGACTAGCTCATATACTCAAAAGTAGTTTTTGTACCTTTGAAATTATTAGTCCTCTCGAACCTGTTGAATTACGAGAACAGGTGTTTACATTAGCCGCCCAAACAATTCCGAGTGTAGAAAGTACACAAAAAACATTAGAAACTCTGGCTTTAAATTTATCTCAAAACCTGAAAAGAGAGGTGGTTTTAGATGAAATTAGAGCTGGTTTATATGCCGATTTACAAGAAAATAGAATCCTCACTCAATTTGACGAACCGACTCCAGAAGCCTTATTACATCGGTTTAATTTATCTCAAGTTCAGGGGATTTTTTATCGAGCCAGTGAGATTAAAATTAATGCTCATCGTAATGATCCCGGTGAATATAAGCTCTTATTTCGCTATCTCAAGCTATTTCAATTAATGACCTATATTGAAGGTGACGCCGAACATGGTTTTACCCTAACTTTAGACGGGCCAACCAGTTTATTTAAACCCAGTACCCGTTATGGTTTAGCATTAGCTAAAATGATTCCGGCTTTACTTCATGTGACTCGCTGGAGTCTCAAAGCTAAACTACAACAACGTGATCCTTATAGTGGAGTCATTCGGACTGGCTACTTTAGCCTCAATTCTGATTGTGATTTAGTCAGTCATTATCCCCCTGGAAAACCCTATGATAGTATGCTAGAACAGTCTTTTGCCAAACGTTGGAAATCACTAAAAACAGACTGGAAACTCGAACGCGAAGTTGATCTAATTCCCCTTCCCGGAAGTGTAATGATTCCTGATTTTCGTTTGGTTCATCCGGATGGACGAGTGTTTTTATTAGAAATTGTTGGGTATTGGCGTCCGGAATATTTACAAAAGAAATTTTATCAAGTTCGTCATTCTGACTGTGATCATTTAATCTTAGCGATTTCCGAACGCTTGAATTTAGAAAAAGCAGGTGTTAAACTTAATAATATTCCTGCTTGTATTGTCTGGTTTAAAAACAAGTTACAGCCGAAAGCAATTTTAGAGGCGATTGAACCCTCATCAAAGGACTAACTGACTTCCATAAATTCCATAACAGGGCCAGTTGAATCTTTAACCATTGCGATTCCTGTAAATCCCCAACGTTGTAAAATCCCTTTTAATTGAGAACCTGAAATCGATTCTACACTAAAACGGTCAGCCATATCACTGGCGTGTTTATTGAGATAACTTAAGGCTTCAAAATCTTCAGAAAAAAGCAATAAAAAGCTTTGAACTGAATCAGGATTAGGTCGAGCGGAAACATATTGACCATCGGCTCTAGAACGCAAAAGATAGTAAATTTGAGAATACATTTCAATTCAGTTATTCGAGATTACAAGATGGATAGAAAAAAACGAAAAGCAATCGAATCTTCGGTCTAATTATTCTATTTTAGATTTTCTAGTTTAATTCTAGGATCAACAAATTTAAGTAGCAAATCTGCTAAAAGATTACCCACAATCAACATCACAGCCCCGAGCATCAAACTCGCCATAACCAAATACAAATCTTGTTGTCGAACCGCTTGCAAAACCAGTTTACCGAGTCCCGGCCAATTAAAAAAGTTTTCGGTAATAAAAGCACCTCCCAATAAACCTGCAAACTCAAAACCCAGTAAAGTAATTAAAGGATTAACAGCATTTCGCAAAGCATGAACATAAATCACCCGATTTTCTGGAAGTCCTTTTGCTCGTGCAGTTTGAATATAATCTTGACGTAAAACATCCAATAATTGTCCCCGCATTAACCGTTGTAAACCTGCAAAACTGGTAATACTTAAAGCAATCGTAGGTAAGATCATATGCCAGGCTATATCCACAATTTTACCGCCCAAAGAAAGATCAGGAAAATCAATACTGGTCATTCCCCCCACTGGAAATAAGGGAGACGTTGTTTGAGCTAGATAGAGTAACAATAAAGCGGTGATAAAAGCGGGGAACCCTTGCCCGGTATAACTCAACACTTGTAAAATTCGATCTAGCCTTTTATTTTGATTAACTGCGGCAATAATTCCCAGAGGGATGGCAATTGCCCACGTAATAATCAGAGAAGAAATCGCTAGTAATAAAGTTGCTGGAACTCGCTCCCAAAGCAATTCAGAGACAGGCCGACGGTTCTCAAAACTAAAGCCAAAATCGCCTTGAGTAATGATTTGTTTTAACCAAATCCAATATTGTTGAATCGGAGGTTGATCCAAGCCAAATTCTTCTCGGAGTTGGGCAATAGTTTCCGGGGAAATTTGCGGCATATCTTGATATTTATCTAAAAAATTACCGGGTGCAAGCTGAGTAATGGTAAAACAAAGAGCCGAAGCTAAAAGAAGCGTAATAGCCGCTTGTAAAAGACGCTTGACAATATAAGCAAACGTTTCATTAGCAAAGATCGAAAGCAAAGAATTCCAAAACCGTTTTCCGACTTGAGTAAAAGTTTCACTGGTCATTGTAATTATTCAGTTTAAAAGAGCGTAGGAAAGACGTTGCACGCAACGCCTCTAGAAAAATATCAAATCACTCACTGATCATTGAGGAGCAATCTGATTTTTACCCTTGACTATTCGTATTGTAATAAAGTTACAATCGGTACATCGGGTAAATTTTTTCGTCCAGCTAAAGCAATTAATTCGATCACAAAAGCAAAACCCACCAATTCACAGCCCGCTTTTTCGACCAATTGAGCGGTTGCTTGGGCGGTTCCGCCTGTCGCAATCAAATCATCAACAATTAACACTCGACTCCCAGAAGACATCGCATCTTGGTGCATTTCCAGGCAATCTTTGCCATACTCTAGCTGATATTCAACCGCATAGACAGGGGCGGGTAATTTTTTCGGTTTACGAACCGGGACAAAGCCAATCCCCAACTGGTAAGCCAGAGGAACACCAAATAAAAAGCCGCGAGACTCCATCCCGACAATATAATCTGGGGACAGAGAAGCACATTTTTCGCTAAGTTGGTCAATGGTATAGCGTAACCCTTTCGCATCAGACAACAAAGTTGTAATATCCCGGAAGACGATACCGGGCTGAGGAAAATCTGGAATATCACGAATCAGAGACTTGAGATCCATAAATCGTTAGGATAGGTGTTAGGGTTGATACTCCCACAGTTTGTTCTCGTGGGGTTTTCGGCTCGATTTTGGAAAGCCTTACCCTCATTATTAGGGTTATGGAGGCCAACGAGCAGGCGATTATATGCCTCAAAAATCCTACACTAGAAGGTTACAGGGTGATTCAGTTTAGATTGCTGATCTGATGATTGCTTTTGTCTCCTGATTATCGGAGAAATTGCCCAAAAAATCTCATAATTGAGTTGATCGCGATCAATTTGTATTAGATATGGATTCTAAAAATTGCGGGTATCCCTAAATGATGTCCTGTTCTGAGCAGTTATATTCTTTTCAATATTTCCTGTCCGTCGTGAATTCCGTTAACCGTAAGTGTAAATGCAAGTAGAAAGTACCACCACCACAACCAACCCCATCATTTTGGACAGCTTACCGGATTTTCCTCTCTCCGATAAGGGATGTCCCCGTCGTACCCGTTTACAAATCGACTTGATGTTATTGGCGATTGAAGCATTATATCTTGGCGGTTCTGAACATATGCTAGCGTTGGTGTCCCAACTTGACCTGCAAGATATTATTAAAAATCGGGTGATCTTATGGCAACTTCGCAGTACGAACCCCCTACGCCGTAATAGTCAGCGACGCCCTCTCAGTCTGATAGAAGCCAAAGCGTTAGTCGTGATTATCTCAAATTTAGGCCGCAGATTAACCGTTCGGAATCGTCAGTTATTGATGGACTACGAACAAATGCAAAAGAAACAAATGCCCCTCAACCAGCATTTACAATTATCAAGTTATCTCGAACGTTTTCGCGCCCACTTCCGCAGTCGGATGAATCCTCGTAGAGCCGGAGTCATGGTTTATAGTTCAGATGAGAAGTTAGATGAACTGGCAATGGACTTGTTGAGGAAATTGCTGTTTTGTACGGGTACAAACGGAATGCAGAGATTTTGGATTAGTTTGTTTGATGGAGAAGTAGAATGACGATCGAACGCCAGTACAGTTTGCCCAACTGTAAACTGATTTTGCAAGGGTTAAGTGAGGCCAACAGCAACCCTAACGACAAACGCCCCTTGCTTTCGTTGCTGATGAATGCAGAATGTCATTTTGTGGGTCATCCTCAACCCGTGACAGGTGGACGAGATTTTTTTGAGAGTTTGGTTCAACAAGTCAGTTTATATGCTCAAAGCTTTCTCAGTGGGATTTCCTCTCTGGAGTCTGTCGAGAGTCAGCGGGAAATTGTTCAAATGCAACGACTTGATGAAAATAAGCATCGGTTAGTGGTTAATGACCAGAAAACCGGAGAAGTTCAAGACGCTTCTACACCCAACCCCTCTATCCAACAAATTGATTTAAGTACGGTACAACTGTTTGATCTCGTAGAAGCCGTCGATCAATTTTTTGCAGACTCGCGTACTCTACCGGAATTGTCGTTGCAGTTGCGCCCCGTTTCCAAACGAACCCTCAAAGCCGAAAAACCTGTAACTCAAAAAGCTCTACCTGCGGCGATTGGTATCTCCAGTTTAGCCGTGGCGGCGCTGGCTTTATTCTTTGTGCCGATTCCTGAAGTTCGTCGCCCAGAAGAACCTGTTCCCCAATCCCAAAGCCAATTAGAAACTCCCGAATCGCCTACAGCTAGCGGTTCCGATGATCCTCCGATCACAACACCGACAGACACTCCAGAACCGTCTTTAGAGTCTAACCTCTCCCCTGTTGGGTCTATTAATGATCCCGTTGAAATTGAACGTCTACAAGCCTTATTATTTGAGGAAATTAACCGAGAATGGGTCACATCACCCACATTTATAGATCCGTTAATTTATCGGGTTAGCGTTGCCCCGGATGGTGCGATTGTCGGGTATAAAGCAGTTAATGAGATTACTCCGGCTACCGAAGATCAAATACCCTTACCAGAACTTCTGTACAAACCAGTCGGAAGTCGAACCCCTGATGAACCTCTAGCAGACTATCAGGTGATTTTTAATCCGGATGGGATTTTGGATATTACACCCTGGAACAAGAAGACTCAAGACTCCCCTGCTTCTGACTCCATGAGTCCCGAGTAGAACTTTTTGAGAGGTGTGTATGTGACTTAACCGGATCAAACGGAAATCCGACTGAAAATATTGATTAAGTTTGTTCGATGGAACCCCGGCTGCGCGCGCGCGTCGGACTAAAATTTGAGGGGTGAGGAGGTTGGGGAGGTTGGGAGTTAGAAAAATAGGGAGATGGGAAGACAGTGATCAGTATTCACTTCATAACTTTTGACTTCTAACTTCATAACTTCTGACTTCTAAAACAGCCCTGATCCCTATCCCTGAATTTAAAGCACTTCTGCTTCTACCTCAGAAAATAGATCGATGACTAAATCCCCCCAAGCCAAAACAATTCGCCCCCCCAAGCCACGCCCGCCTATTTCTGTAATTTTGTTGTCGATTTTATTTCGGCTATTATTACTTGGAGTCGGAAGTGGTTTCGCCTGGGTTATTGGTATGGCGATCGCTCAAGTTTATCCGAGTAGTCGTTTACAGCCGCCTTTAGTCGAAAAACTGTTTGACAGGGGACAGGAAACCGGAAATAGTTATCAGCTTAGTCCATCTTCGGAGTCTACTCCCTCTTTTCCCTCCCCCACAACTCCTCAAGTTCAACTCACATCTAGCGAACGTCAACAACTCCAAACCCAACTGCAAGAACTCCAAGAACAACTTAATACTCTGATTGGACGTACCGCCGCCTTAGAAACACAATTAGGAATTAGTCGTCCGAGTGAAACCCTAGAAAAACGTCTACAAATTGTTGATCGACAACTTTCTCTAACCGATGAGACTGTTCCTCTTTCTGCAACTCCCTCCCCCACCCCAACACCGACTTCGACTCCAGCACAAACCCGTTTTCGGGCTTCTCAAGGTTTAGTGGTAACGCTTCCGAGTGATGTCTTATTTGAGACAAACACCAACAGTTTACGTCCCGGTGCGAGTGTCATTCTAGATACTTTAATTGCCGATTTAGAAAACTACAAAGGAGCCTCGGTACGGGTAGCGGCTCATACCGATGATACTGGAAAGGCTCAAGATAATCTCAGTCTATCGCTGCAACAAGCCGAAGCAATTGTTGCTTATCTCTCAACCGCTATCGGTTCAGAATATCATTGGGTGGCTATTGGTTATGGAGAAGGTCAGCCCACCGTAGAAAATGATTCAACTACCAATAAACAGCTAAACCGACGTGTAGAAGTGGCAATTGCACCTTAAACAGGGAACACCGGATCAGGGAACACCGGATCAGGGAACAGCGCTTGCCTTGCGGCCCGGCGGTTTCCGGCGAGACTTAGTTTGCAATCTTAGGGAATAGGCAATTCTAAACCTCTGACCTCACGACTTCTGACCTCACGACTCCCCACCGATAACCCATCCGTTACCAAAAGGATTAACCCAAAAAACCCACCGACAACCCATCCGTTACCCATCCCCATCTCCCTCTCTGCTATGAAAATCATCTTTTTTGGTACTCCCTTATTTGCGGTTCCCAGTCTAGAAAAATTATTGCATCACCCCGAATTTGAAGTCTTAGCTGTTGTCACTCAGCCCGATAAACGGCGAGGACGAGGGAGCAAGTTAACCCCGTCTCCCGTCAAAGCATTGGCTGTTGAGCATCAAATACCCGTCTGGCAGCCGAAACGAATCAAAAAACATCCAGAAACCCTTTCTCGCCTCAAACAAGCCCAAGCTGATGCGTTTGTTGTGGTTGCCTACGGACAGATTTTATCACCCGAAATCTTACAAATGCCTCGTCTGGGCTGTATCAATGGTCATGGTTCGATTTTACCGGAGTATCGCGGCGCCGCCCCCATTCAATGGTGTCTTTACAATGGTGAGAAGTCAACCGGAATTACAACGATGTTGATGGATGCAGGAATGGATACCGGGCCAATGCTACTCAAGCAGTCTACTCCGATTGGACTCTTGGATCATGCGATTAATTTAGCTGAACGCTTATCGAGTATAACTGCCGATTTATTAGTCGAAACACTCATCAAGCTAGATCGTGGAGACATTCAACCCACACCTCAAGACGACACTCAAGCCACCTACGCCCCCCTGATTCAACCCGTATATTATCGCTTAGACTGGTCAAAATCAGCACTCGCCCTTCATAACCAAGTCCGGGGTTTTTTCCCCAACTGCGTGACCCCATTTCGCGAACAAGCCTTAAAAATTAGTGGGACTATTCCTTTAGGAGTAAAACTTCCCTCAGAACTCCAAGAACTCGAACAGCAATGGCCTACATTGTCACAATTATCGGGAAAACAGGGAGAAATTCTCCACATTGTTAAACGCTTCGGGCCAGTTGTACAAACCGGAGACGGATTATTATTATTGCAGGAAGTTAAACTCGCTGGAAAACGCACTCAGTCAGGTTGGGACTTTGCTAATGGAACCCGTCTCGCTTCTGGAGAAATCTTGAGCTAGAATTAGGGAGAATCTTTAGATTCAACTCCCATTCGGGTCACGACTTCTATCGCCAAAACTGAATATTGATTGGAAAGACATCCAGATTGGGTCGTTCACGTCTTGAATAGATTCAGAGAAACCGTTTTTCAGTCAATTGTTACTTCGACTTCATTGCTGTTTTGAAGTACGGTTTTTGAGTTTAATTTCATCTCAAGATTGGGTGATGGGTAGAGAGATAATACGACTGCCCTTTTTTTGGGCTTCTCTTTCCAAAAGCATCTGTTTTAGACTAGGATAGAGCAAAAATAGTAGCAGTATAATTTAGCGGAACGTTGCGATGGTTAGCCAAACTCCCCAGGTGAATTTTGAAGTCATTATCCAAGAAAATATTACCTATATTCATCTTCCGGTTCGCTTGAGTATCTTGGAAGCGGTTGCTTTCAAAACCACCTGTCAAGAACTCATCAGTGCTGATCCGACTCCTGAAAAAATCATCCTTGATTTTAGCCAAACAACATTCCTTGATAGTAGCGGTGTGGGTGCTTTGATTAGCAATCTCAAAGCCGCCAAAGCAAAGGAGATTGAGCTGATTTTAACCAATGTTGGCCCTCAAGTGATGGCGGTGTTTTCGCTAACCTCTCTCGATCAAGTCCTAACGATTGAGCAACAGCCCGATCCCACTCCTTTTACAGAGAATAAGCCGCCGATTAATAATAATCAGCTTCCTATCACTCATCCGTCGGTTCGATCTTGGGTCAAACGTTTAATTGATATTGTTGGGGCAATTGTCGGATTAGGAATTACGGGGATTTTATCAATTCCCATTATTATCGCCATTAAACGCGATAGTTCCGGGCCGATTTTCTTCGGTCAAGTTCGGTGTGGTTGGATGGGTAAAAAGTTCCGGATGTGGAAATTTCGGTCAATGACTGCGGATGCGGAAAAACGTAAACACGAAGTCCCCAATGAAGCCACTGGTCATATTTTCAAAAATACAAACGATCCTCGCATTACAAAAGTCGGTCGTTTTTTACGGCGGACCAGTTTAGATGAACTTCCTCAATTTTGGAATGTTTTACAAGGAGATATGAGTTTAGTGGGAACTCGTCCTCCAACTCCAGATGAAGTGGAACGATATGAAGTTCCCCAATGGCAACGCTTAGATGTTAAACCCGGAATGACAGGAGAATGGCAAGTTAATGGTCGTTCTCAAATCAAGGATTTTGAAGATATCATTCGTCTGGATTTGAAATACCAAGAAAACTGGAGTTTGATGTATGATCTACAACTCATTTTTAAAACTATAATGATCTTATTCCAGAAAAATAGTGGTGCAATGTAATCAGATGCATGGGAGATGACACACTTGTGGTGCGATCGCATTTTCAGGTTCAGACCGATCTGAATGCCCTGAATGAGATTCTACAATGGTTTGAAAAGCAGACATCTACCTATCTATCTGAGGAGCTTTTATATCAATGTAAAATTGCTCTGACAGAAGGCTTTACCAATGTAGTTCGCCATGCTCATCGCACCCTTTTACCAACAACACCAATTGATCTAGAAGTCACGATTTTTTCCGATTACATTGAAATCCGAATTTGGGATCTCGGTCAACCTTTTGATTTAGAACAGACTCTCCAGTGTGTTCGTCATTTACATACAGATCCCCTCGCACATGAGGGAAGTCGTGGACTTCTATTTATGCAAAAATTAACGGATGAGTTGATCTATACCCGCACAAACGATGATCGTAATTGTTTGTTAATGCGAAAACAAATTGATTCATCTCATTAATTTTTGCTCGGGGAGCATCTACTCTTAGTTAAATTTTCCAAATGCAACAATAGGTTTTTCTCTAAACTGAGCGGGATTATATCCGATTTCATAGCCTATTTTTGGGCTGAAAATTTGAGAGCTAAAGAGAGAGCGATGACGACTTTAAACCCAACCCCTTGATCTTGCCACCCTCCAGAAACTCTGTACAATGAAACCGATAAACCCAAATCATGGACAAAAGTCTGTCTGATTGGAAATTACTGGATCGCTTTGTCGAAATGCGTTCGGCTTGGCTGACGCTTATTGGTGAACATTTCCAAGATCATCAAGGGAAAAACCGAGAATATTGGCGAGTGGAAAAAGCAGATTCTGTCGTCATTTTAACGATCAAGTCTGATCAGTTTTTACTTCCTCTTCCGGCCTATCGCCCAGGTCTAAATCAATTGACTCTTGATTTTCCTGGAGGACGAATTCCCTCCCATAAAACACCTGAAACTACAGTTCCAGATATCCTCAAACGAGAGTTAGGAATCGTTCCCAAAGATATCATTCAACTCACTGCTTTAAATACGGTCGGTTGGGCGATTAATAGTTCTTTTTCTAATCAAAAACTTTACGGCTTTGCAGTCAAGATTCACCCTGATACTGCGATCTGTCCTGACAAAATTGGTGCAACTTATCCTCTCAATTATTTGGGGATTCAAAGTCTACTTCAAGATTTGACCTGTCTCCAATGTCGATCAATCGTGTTAGAATGGCAAAGGCTTTTTTATCATAAAAATACTTAAAAATCTGCCCATTTTAATAACGGTTTGCTAAAGGATCAGCTTTGATCTTAATCTTGTAATAGGAAATACAAACAATAATGCTACACATCTTTCTCCCTACCTCCCCACCTCCCCACCTCCCCATCGATCATTTGTAGCAAATATTTAAGGATTTCATATAATTCTATAGTTTAGAGACGCTCCAGAGAACGCCTCTACCCAAACTCGATTTATAAATAAGTCTGACTTCATTCACAAAAAAATCACACCACACCAATCATTTTACGATCCAATCGATAAAGGTTCAGGCTTCAATAATTCCGTCAACATTTCCGCTGGAGGCTCACTATAGGGCCAAGCAAAAGCATGACGAAAAGCAGCCCGTTGACAGGCTTGTAATTGTCGAAAATCAATAATATCCAGCGTTAACAAATTCTCATACTCAAACGGTAAACGGACGTTATGCAGTCCTGCATTATCAGTACAAATGGCAATATCAACCCCCGCCTCAAAACACCGTTCAAATACAACTTTAAGCTCACGGATATCGTCCAACGTTCCTGTCTTAATATAAGTCGTCGGACACACTTCTAAACATTGTTTTTGGCTGGCTAATTCGCTTAATAATTCTGGATATTTTAACGGAATTTGAATGCCATGACCAATTCGCATTAAATAGGGGAGGAGTTCCGGATAACAACCGTCGGCTGTTTCATAAACGTGACCTGTTGTTTTTAGTCCTTTTGATCGCGCATACTTGTACAAACCAACAAACTCATCTAAGCGATCGCGATAGTGAGCATCTCCCCCTGCTAAATCCACTGCACAGACATATTGAGGCATTTGCGCCGCTAAGTCAACAATGGCTTTGTTCACCTCGTAGGGAAGCCGAGAGTGCATACAGAGAATTTGACTGGTAACAATCGGATACTCGTTCAACTGGCTGGCTTTCCCGACAATTTCCACGACCATGGCCATCGCTTCAATCCGTTCAGATTGACTGAGATGTTCCGGGGTTCGTAGGTAGGGAGTATAACGCAGTTCTAGATAAGCCAGATTTTCAAAAGTGTACGCCCCCCGCATCAACCGACAAATAAAATAGGGTAATGTCTCAGCCGTTTGGACGTGTTCCACCATCGTATGCAGTTCTAGATACTCATCGAGAGTATTACGAGGTTTGGTGTAAAACGCCTCAAAGTCTGCGTATTGGGGAAACTTTTCGGCTAAGTCGTCATTGTGGCGTCGGAAGTACCGCCAGAGAATACGGGGTACAACTGAACCCCCCAAGTGGCGATGTAATTCTGCGTGTAAGGTCATAGGAGTTTTAACTTAAATGATTAATCGTTCGCGCGTGAATTTCTGGTTATACTTCTAATCTTAACAAATCTTAATAATTCTCCCGTTACAAAAATTCATTTGACAGAAATCAGGTTAGGTGATGATAATTAGGATTTGTGTAAACTAGAAGCTTGGCGTAGAATTCCCTTGGCTAACGTAATTGTGGTCGGTGCCCAGTGGGGTGACGAAGGAAAAGGAAAGATTACTGATCTGCTGAGTCGGTCAGCAGATGTCGTAGTTCGCTATCAAGGCGGTGTGAACGCTGGTCATACCGTTGTTGTCAATAACCAAACGTTTAAACTGCATTTGATTCCCTCGGGGATTTTGTATCCCGACACGGAATGTATCATTGCCGGGGGAACGGTCATTGACCCGAAGATACTGATCCAAGAACTTGATCAAGTCGAAAGCCTCAATGTCTCTACAAGTAAGCTAAAAATTTCTCAAACGGCTCATGTTACGATGCCGTATCATCGATTGTTTGATCAAGCTTCAGAAGAACAACGTGGACAACGTAAAATCGGAACAACCGGGCGGGGAATAGGCCCAACTTATGCCGATAAGTCAGAACGAACTGGAATTCGGATGATCGATCTGATGAATCCCGAGGGACTGCGCGCCCAACTTGAATGGACGATTAGCTGTAAAAATGTTGTCTTAGAAAGATTGTACAACTTACCGCCCCTTGATGCGGAAGCAGTTATTGAAGAATATTTAGGATACGCTGAACGTCTACGTCCTCATGTGGTGGATAGTTCATTGCGGGTGTATGAAGCAATTCGCCGTCGGGAAAATGTTTTGTTTGAAGGGGCGCAGGGAACCCTTCTCGACTTGGATCACGGGACTTATCCCTATGTAACTTCCTCTAACCCCATCGCTGGAGGGGCTTGTGTGGGCGCTGGTGTTGGGCCAACGGTGATTGATCGAGTGATTGGGGTGGCGAAAGCTTACACCACTCGTGTGGGTGAGGGGCCTTTTCCGACGGAAATGGTGGATGGTATTGGAGAAGTATTATGCGCGCGCGGGGCTGAGTTTGGGACAACAACGGGACGTAAACGCCGCTGTGGTTGGTTTGATGCGGTGATCGGACGATATGCAGTGCGAGTCAATGGGTTAGACTGTTTGGCGATTACAAAGTTAGATGTTTTGGATGAATTAGAAGAAATTCAAGTTTGTGTTGCTTATGATATTGACGGGGAACGTTGCGAAAATCTTCCTAGTGATCCGCATAAATTTGCCAAATGTAAACCCATTTATGAAAGTTTACCCGGTTGGAAAAAATCCACGGAAGATTGTCGCGCTTTAGAAGATTTACCCCAAGCTGCGTTAGATTATTTAAAGTTTCTTGCAGAAATTATGGAAGTGCCGATTGCGATTGTTTCGTTAGGTGCGAGTCGCGATCAAACAATTATTATTGAAGACCCTATTCACGGGCCAAAACGGGCGTTACTGGATTCTAACGGTCAACCGATTCAGATAGAAAGTTAACGTTTAGTTAGCCTGTTTGAGAAAGCGGAAAATTGAATCGAAAGTGGGATATGTCCGAGAGTTAAGGTTAGGGTGAAACCGATAATTTTGATCATCTTTTAATTGGAAGCCTCTGATGATTCATCTAGTACCTTTTGAATCTCAGGAATCTTTGCTTTTGCAGCATCATATCCTTTTTGCATAATGGGTTTAGCTTGATGAAAATCAAAAATCCCAAAATCCATTAAATTCGGTTCAATTAGTAAATCCGGTTTGTCAATTTGTAGCTTAATCTCAGTCACTTGTTGTTCCATCACATTAATTGAATTTCCAATCACATCAAATATATTTAAACCCGTTTTAGGATCAGGTATCCAGTCGTCAATATCGTTAGGTAAAATCTGTTTCAGTGCATCGTATCGACCCGTGAGATTTTGAACAATTCCACTTTCTTGCTGTTCTTTCTCCTGACGTTCCTTTGATTCTTCGTCTATTTTTTCACTGCTGATATCGCTTTGGGAGATATAGGGATAACCATCAGAATCAGCTTCCTCTGCATCTGAATCACTGTTGAGGTTAACTGCAATAATAATCTCAGCACCCATATCTTTAACCACACTCACGGGAACGGGATTAACAATACCCCCATCGACTAAGTAAACTTCTTCGCGTTTAAAAGGTCTAAAAATTCCCGGAATTGAAATACTCGCCCTCACCGCATCAATCAAGGAACCCGAGTCAAAAACAATCTCTTTTTTTAACAAAAAGTTCGTCGCTACACATCGAAAAGGAATCTTGACCTCCTCAATGTTCTGATCCGACAGAAATTGACTAATAAAGCCAACAACTTTTTCACCATCAATCAATCCTAGATTCGGAAACGAAATATCCAACAAAGATAATAGATAATCAACATCAACCTCACTGGCAAAATCTTCTAATTTACTTAAGGCTTCTACACCGTAAATCGCCCCAACTAAAGCACCAATACTCGCCCCTGATAAATAATCAACTTTAATCTCCGCTTCTTCTAAAGCACGAATTACACCAATATGCGCCCAACCACGCGCACCGCCACTTCCTAATACTAATCCAACTTTTCCCAATGTACTCACCTCCTGTTTATTTAAAGTTATTTGATTTGAAGCAATTTACAGTGATTTAAAACATCAAGAACTCAGCGGAGATTCCTCATAATGATCAAGTAAATCAGCCGGATCTTTATAAATAGCAATACAACCCGCTTCTTTTAAAACGTCTTCAGAAAATCCCCCGCATAAAACCCCAACAGTTGATAAGGAAATTTTCTCGGCAGCTTGCGCGTCGTAGGGACTATCACCCACCACAATAACTGATTCTTTACTGACGTTTTCAAAATGATTAAGTGCGGCGATAAAAATATCAGGATGGGGTTTAGCCTGTTCAACGTCTCCTCTTGATGTTACCCCATTAATTAAATCTTTGATCCCGAGAAGTTCTTGATAATGTTCTACAGTTTTAGGACGAGCAGAAGATGCTAAAACGATCTGATTTCCATCTGCTTTTACTCGTTCTAAGAGTTCTCGAACTTTGGGAAATGGCTTGACTTGACCGAGCAAATTTTTCTGATAGTATTGTTTGCGATAATCGCTAATTTTAGAGCCGTCTTTATCTATTTCTTCTTGAGATATGAACTCGGGGAGAATATACTCTCCACCTTTACCAATTTGTTGTCTAACCTTATCAAAATCAGCATGATAACCATACTGTTCAAACGCTTTCACCCAAGCTTCAGCATGAAAATGGACTGAATCAACTAGGGTTCCATCTAAATCAAAAATAATAGCTTCAGGCATGAATATTTTTAACTCTAGGGGTTAAGTGCGATTGTCACTGAATCACCTTTATAGTAAACCTGAGATGGCAAGCTTTTGTCCTGTACCTATAGGTAGAAACTGATTAAAATAAAAGAAAAGTTATTTTGTCAATCCCTCATCGGGATTAATTATTTTTAGAGTAGAGGACATCCAGAGCGAAAAGTTAATGTTGTGATTATTAATTTTATTGTCTGATCTACCCTAAAAGTCTAATAACCTAAGTAAACTTGACTCGGAAATTCCCATTTTCTTGGTCGATAAACTGCTCAAGCTGTTCTAAGGTCAACGAACTTGGCAGGGGATAACGAGCGGAAATTAAACGCTTGAGATCTGTATGATAACGGATCATCGAAGCAAAATGTCTCGGATATTTCTCCTCATCTACACCGACAAAATTACCCTGTATTTTGGCTTTCTGAAAGACTTGACGCCAACGTTCGATAGAGGGTAAACCTACAGAATTAACACCATGAGAAAATAACATCAGGTAAATTTCATCGTAGGGATCAGTATTGTCTAAATAATTTTCGAGTGCGTCGAGAGAAGGTTGCTTATTAAACTTCATCCAAAACGGCACCGAACCCGTTTTTAACGTCCACATCGGTTCTGTTAATAGAAAAGATTCTACCAGCAAACAATTGGTGACAATTTGACGCTGTTTGTACCACCAACGGTAGAGTTCCGCCACAAAAGGACTCAAATCTTCCGGTTCAGTAAAAATAATTCGCCGAACATGATATCCTCGTTCTTGGGCAAACCGTTCGACATCGTGACGTAGGTCGGCTTCAAACCCCCATTCTGCCTCGGGTCGTTCTCCATCGGGTTGGGGTGCGTCCCACTTGCGGCGATGGGAGTTGTACCGTTCGAGATAGTCTTCGACTCGCTTGCTCCCGTGAAGAAATTCTTCCGATGTTGCTCCCCCCAACGCTCCAAACTGAAAAATATGGCGATCGCTAACTTTCGTCGTCGGCCAAGTTCGCTGACATTCGACCAAAAAAATTGTCCCGCCTGGGGGTAAAGTCTTCTGTAAAAAGCGTTCGTAGGTTTCCCCCAAACCCAACCGTTTCACCCGAAAATAAGCCATTCCCTGACTCGTTAACCGATCTTGACAGGGATCGTGCATTTGGTGCAATATAAGTTCTGGATTATTTTCCAGTAAAGCCTGTGATCGCTCTCGGCCCCAATTTAAAGCCTGTTTCGGTTCATCAATATCAATCTCGCCACCATGCTTAACCGGAATCAGAAACGTCTGGGGGAGCCAGGGAATACCCAACGCCGCACAGAGGTTAACCAAAGCACCACAGGACGAACCAATTGCCACAGCCGGATAGGAACGTTGGGGATATTGATTAACCATCCACTGGGCGACAACTTCGGCTCGGACGTCTTCTAACTGTTCGGGAGCGATCGCCTCTCCTGCACTTCCAGCAATATATATCTGTTCTTGCAGCGATCGCGGTAACTTGGTGATTAGATCGGTGATCGGTTCAAACGCAGAAGGCACCACACCCATTCCGGGAAAATCTTCTCCTCGCAGATAGGCGCTCGTTGCTCTTAGCATACCCGTAGCGGAGTCAAAGTCAGCAATATAAGGGGGAGTAAAGCCATTTTGAGCAAGAATAGAACTTACAACAGGATTGGTGGAAGGTGCTTTCATCGGGTTAACTCCTGATTTTTGCTGAGATGGGGTCCGGTACCGTTAATAAAGGCTCGTGTGACTCGGGCGACAGCTTCTGGCATCTTATAATTGAGCGTGTGTCCTCCGTCTGCAATTTCGACGAATTGGCTATTCGGTAAAAGATTAACGATTTCCTCAGCCCATTGGGGAGATACCAACGTGTCTTTTTCACCCCGGACAACCAGCGTGGGAACGTTGACGTGAGGTAGTTTTTCCTCCATCGCATCTGATAACGCCATTTCAAAGGTATGAAGAACCCGTGCAAAACCCGCTTTCCAGTAATCTTCAATTTGAATAACAGCTTGTGAGGGCGCTTCGTTGGGTGCATCGAGGATTAAACACCAAAGCTGTTGGTAAAATGTACGGGCGTGGCGATCAACTGTTGGCCCTTGTAAGATCGCTCGTTCGAGGCGGTTAGGGTGACGCACCGCAAACTCGACGATAATTTGACAGCCGAGGGAGTTTCCCAACATTGTGGCCTGTTCAATGCCCACTGCGTCCATCCATTTACAGAGGATATCAGCTAACTCGGATAAATTTAAGGGCGGTGAGGGTTTGTCGCTTTCGCCGTAACCCGGTAAATCTGGCACATATACTTGATAATCTGGTACGAGTTGTTCGGCAGTGGGAATCATGTAACGACCCGAAAGCCCTGCACCCGGCACTAAAATGAGTACAGGCGCATCTTTTGGGGGGATTTCTGCTGATATTCGGGCGTGTATTGATAAACCTTCAACAGTTGTATATAGCGATCGCAATTTTCCCTTTTGTCGGTTCATGTTCATTCTTTTGACTGGGTTTAGTTGATCGGCACATCGACTAATATTGCCTGGTATTTAACTGCACAACGCTTGATAGAAGTGATCGCTTCTTGCGTGAACACTGCTCGTTCAACAGTATAACGGCTTTGATTTGACGAGACTTCTAACCACAGAAAGAACTTTTCGGAACATTGAGTTGGATAATCGAGTTGGATAATCTAGAAAACTGTAGGGAATAAAAACGGGTTTTGCAAAAGTTACCGAGTTTTTGAGATTTTCCAGAAGACGGGAATCTGTCAAAATAGTCAAGAAGAAGGCAAGCTAACGACTGAAGAATGCCAAAAAAGCAAAAATTTCCGTATCTCGTCGGTTCCAAATGGACAGCCACTCAAAAAACCTGGGGTTGGCGACATTTTCAGGTTGTTAACCGTAAAAACGATGGCAAATGGGTATTTGCCGAAATGGTTGCGTCTTGTGATCCTGATGTTCGCTTTTGGTTAAACGCCAAACAACTTAAAGATCGTAGCCTCTGGGAACCCGGATGGCAGTCTACGCAGGAGTTAGAAAATCTGGAAGGATAAAACGATGATGGAAAATAACCCGCTAGAAACAGCAATTGATTTGTCTCAAACTGCAACGGATCAACTCAAATCTCTCGTAAACACATTACCGCCTGAACGCATTACACCACAACTGATCGCCGAAGTCGAAGTGCTATTACAGCAAACTTTAGCGAACTTAAAAGCGGTGATCAACCCGCCCAGTTTAGATCATATTCCTGCTGATGTTTTATCTCAAGCCGAAAGTTTGGGAATTCCTCTTGATGATATTGAAGTTCAGGTGGCAATGTCTTCCCATCATCTCAGTCAAATTATCGGTGTTTTGACAGAAATTGACAATCGGGCGGAAATGATTAGACGCAGACGAGAATATTTCCTGGTTCGACTTCCTGATATAACTGTTGAAAAGTTGGGTTCACGGCTTCCAGTCATGACAGCAGCAGACTTGCAGGGGCCAACCGAACACACTCCGGCATCGGTTCGAGACACACTGAAGGCAAAATACAATCTAAATTTATTAAACCCCAAAAGGCATTCACAAGGTTCGTTGTTTGAGAGAATTAAACAAGCCAAACAAGCGTTAGAACCTCAAGACATCAGTTTAGAAGATGAAGATGATTTACCCTTCTGATTTTGTTGAGGAGAGTTATAAATATGAAGAATTAAAAAAAATTTTATTTTTACAAAAGAGAGACGTTACTGATAACATCTCTACAAAAATATTAAATATTATGTTTTGAGGGCTTGACAAACGTCAAACCCCCAAATTTAGAACTAGAACCGATAGCTATACAGAAGACTCTTGTGGGAGAACCTGGCTGCTATGAGTTGCTTTTCCGTTGGTGTGACCGTTATTGTTGCGGGGTTGGATTAAACCGTATCCTCCATGATGAACACGTTTATAAATGACGTTTAGTTCTCCGGTGTCGGCATTGCAAAACACGTAAAAATCGTGATCGATCAGTTGCAATTGTTCCAGGGCATCTTGAAGGCTCATCGGGGGCATGGCAAAGTATTTGGTGCGTACCACCTCTGGGGGAAGTTCCGGTTGGCGATCGCCAATCAGATCTTCGATCACCGGTTGGTTTTCTACCACTTCCGCGAGTTTAGGTGAATGAAGATGTTTTCCTTGCCGTTTGTCTTTGAATTTGCGAAGTTGACGAGCGATCTTATCCGCAACGAGGTCAATACTCGCATACAGATTTTCACTACTTTCTTGGGCGCGAATCACAGTTCCATTTGCGTAAATTGTGACTTCGGCGGTTTGCTTTGGATTTATCCGAGGATTACGAGCAATTGATAAGTGAACATCCACTTCGTTCGTAAGCTGCTGATAGTGGTTAACAGCCTTAGTAATTTTTTGATGCACATATTCGTGAATCGCTTCAGTTATTTCAAGATTTTTACCCTGGACCACAAGCTTCATAAAGCTTCCTCCCGCTCATAATGTGGGCATAAACTCACCTTAACACTTTGGATTGAGGATAGATTATCCCTTTAAAATCTGTTGCATCCCTTGACAATTCTTGATACTTTCAGGGTAAAGTTATGTTAACTTCAACTTGATTTTTGAGGAGATTTCTACTACCCTCCTAACTTTTTAATCCTCTATGTATTGAGTTCGTCTACTTATGATATTAACATATACATCATCTACAAAATGTCTGTTTTGCTTGATCCCCATCCTCCTCGATGTCAAGTTTATCACTTAGGATTAGTCCCTTACCAGATTGCTTGGCAGTGGCAAAAATCGCTTGTACAACGGCATAAACAGCATCCGGAGTCCGATGATGTACTTTTATTACTAGAACATCCCCCGGTCTATACGCTAGGACAAGGAGCCGATCCAAAATTCATAAAATTTAACCCCAATTCTCAGAATGCCGAACTTTACCGAGTCGAACGGGGCGGCGAAGTCACCTATCACTGTCCAGGTCAGTTAGTCGGCTATCCCATTCTCAACTTACGACGTCATCAACAAGATCTGCACTGGTATCTCCGACAGCTAGAAGAAGTGATTATTCGGGTTTTGGCGGTTTATGGGGTGAAAGGCGATCGGATCGCAGGCTTAACGGGAGTTTGGATCGCTGACAAAAAAGTTGCTGCTATCGGGATAAAAGTCAGTCGTTGGATCACAATGCACGGTTTTGCGATTAATGTCTGTCCAGACTTAGAGGGATTTGAACACATTGTCCCTTGTGGAATTTCTGATCGCGCAGTTGGTCGTTTAATCGAGTTTATACCTACTGTTGCCCTCGAAGAAGTGCGATCGCAAGTTCAAAAGGCCTTTGCAGAAGTCTTTGGTGTGGAACTCATCATCGTTGAAGGTCAACCCAATGGGGAATAAGCACAATTCACAATTCTCTCCTGAATAATTTAAGATGACGACAGTAGCTTTACATTATTCTGTCCTATGAACTTCAGAATTCTTGCTACCGTGATGGTATTGAGTGTAGTAACTCTCGTTCAACCTACCCGAGCGGAAAACATAGAAACAATTCGTCAGCTTTTGTCCAGCAAACAATGTCCAAATTGTAATCTTGCGGGTGTGGGTTTGGTTTTAGCCGATTTAGTGGGTGCTGATCTACAAGGGGCGAACCTGACAGGGGCTAATCTCAGTCGCGCCAACTTGACGGGGGCGAATCTCGCCGGGGCGAACCTGACTGGAGCTAGTTTACATGGCGCCAATTTAACGGGTGCTAATTTAGCGAGAGCCAATCTCAACGGCACCGATCTGCGTGGGGCTTATTTAATGAATGCAGTTCTCAGCGAAAGTAATATTAAAGATGCTCAATTGGTGGGTGTTATCGGAATGCCAACCAATACGGGAAAAGCAGAAGATTATTACTTTTGGGGCGTTCAAGAGGCTAAAGAAGGAAACTATGTGAATGCGATTGATTTTTATAGTCAAGCCATTCGTTTGAAGCCCGATTTAGCGGCGGCTTTTTTTGGTCGTAGTATGGCTAAAGCGGATTTAGGAGACTTAGTGGGTGCGATCGAAGATGCCCGATCTGCTCAAAAATTGTATGAAACTCTAGGATCAAATGAGGGTAAAGAAATTTCTACTCAATTGGTTCAAATTTTAGAATATCAGCAAAATCCTGAGAAACCTGACAATAATGGTGGGGGATTTTTAGGAACGTTACAACAAGCAGCTCCTTTGCTGTTGAGATTATTGTTTTAGGTCAATTTATTAATCTAGTTGTTGTGTGACTGAGGGAGGTAAAATATGAGTGATCAGCAGAAATCTTTCTGGGATTCTGTGGGCAAAAAAGCATCAGGTTTAGGGAAGTCAATCGGTCATCAAGCCTCAGAAACGAGTAAAAAGATGACAAAAAAAGCCACCGATGCTGCTAAACAAAAAGCCACAGAAATGGGTGAAACGATTAGTAATAATGCTTCCGAAGCCGGAAAAAAGGTGATGGAGACGGCAACGGGTTCAGTGGAGTCTGCGAAAAAACAAACTCAAAACTGGGTAGAAAATATATATTCAGAATCAGAAGAAAGTGCCGAATCAACTCCATTACATGATTGGAGTTTAGATGAACTTTATCATACTTTTATCAGATCTCAAACCGCAAGTTTTGGTGGAACTCAAACCGTGACGTTGAAAACAGGTAAAAGCTACACGGTTAAAATTCCGCCTAACCCCAAAGAAGGTTCTACTTTGCGATTGAAAGGATGTGGTTTAGACGGACAAGATGCCTTTTTAGTATTACATACATTATTGAATCCTGTTTTTAATATTGATCGCAAAATCAATAATTTAATTGTTCAAGCTCCCGTTTATGATCGGACAAAAGTTCGGTGTTTAGAAGCCTATAACCGGATAATATTGGCTTTGCCGACAGAAGATTATGCGGCGTTAAATTTGCTAGATTATTTAGTTTTTTCCTCGAAAATATATTCAGAAATTGGTCAACGTTATACAATTGCCAGTCATAATTCTCGTTTACTTAGGTTAGAAGATTGTGTGCAGAAACTATTAACGGCTTCTCAACTTGAGACGGAAGAACAAAAACGGATTCGTTCAACTTATCAATATTTGAGGAGTGGAGAAGCGGTTCCTGAGTTCAAAGCTTTGGATCAGCTTGATGCCCTGATTCTCTATTCTAATTTAAAACCGGAATTAAAAAAATATTATTTAAGAGCAAGTGCGATTACACGAGTGATGACGATTGATTGGATTATGGTGAATGAGATTGATGTCAATCAACAGATTGTTCAGTCTGATCGACCTCGTTTTTTAGCGGTTTATTTACAACTCAGAAATGATCAAGAAATTGTAGATTTGAGAACATTAGAGGCGTTTGATGCTTGGGTGGAAAAAGCAAATTTACCTCTAATTTGTACGATGACTTATAAACTGATCCGTCAGCGAGAGTTTGAACTCAATGATGAGTTTGAGTTGGATGATTGTAGTGAATCTTATCAGGCGATAGAAGCGATGAATCAAGCACTAAAAACCTCTGGAAAGGGTCAGGAATTTAATGAGAATTATCGAGTCAATGTCATGGAAATTAAGCCGGGAATGTTGACGGAAACGGCTTATCATTCAGTCTCTAGAGGAGGGTTAGGACTGTTAAGTGGAATGCCGATGGTCAAAGACTCAAAAACATTTATAGAAACCGCAGCTAGAATTGCAATTACTCGGGTGAGTCAAATCACCAGTGCCGACAAAAATAAACTTGGAATTTCTACAATTTTGAACCCAGAAACAACCAACACTACAGTCGGAGGAAATTGGCAAGCAGTGAGTGCATTAGGAACACAAGAACAAGGCATGAGTCAGTTATCTGGCTTGGATGCTTATCGAGCAATAATTATGGAAATAGAAGGAGTTATGGGTTTAAGCCAAACCAGCGATCAGAAATCTGTTAATCAGTCTGGGTTAAACGTTTGGAAATTATTACGTGGAAATAGCGATCAACAGCGAACTCTTGAGCAATTAGAACATCAGTTGTATTGTTGAATAATGCAGGCCCCTTGCTCTCAAACTCTGGGACTGCCCTAAAAATCTATTTAAAGGATCTAGACACGCCTAAAATAATTTGCTATCATACGAAGATGTCACACTTGGAGAGGTGGCTGAGTGGTCGAAAGCGGCAGATTGCTAATCTGTTGATAGGTACGTAAGGCCTATCCGAGGGTTCGAATCCCTCTCTCTCCGTTCCTACCTAATATTTTCCCTCCCATTTCCCTCAGAAAAAACTATTTTAACAAAACAGTGAGCGACCCGATATTTCTTGATTTAATCATCAATAAGGGGATCACTTCATTTTTGTCAAATCTCATATTCAACCCCAACTCAAAGACAAAGCTAGAGGTAAAAGCAATAACCCCTAGCTTTTTGGCTTATTTGTTAAAATTCCACAGATATTGTAACTTAATCTGAATATTATTTTGTACCTGAGCGACCACAACAGCAGTATCATTAAACTGAGGAGGGCCAGCAAGAATAGTGGGGTTGCGAGAAAAACCAAAGCCTTCGGTGGGAATCCCCAAACTGTTGAGGTTTAGAGTTTGATCACTATTCGCGTCGTGGAAAACAGCAACCGCATAATTTCCCGGAATTAAGTTTTCAAACCTGATTTTTGGATTTTTTTTTCCAAGCTGAATACATTGAGTTTGCAAAGCATTCTCTTTGTTGTCAGGAAAGCCTTGACTACTTGAAAATAGACTGAGACAGACTTGACCTGTTTGATTTTTTAAACCATCCAGTTCAACAATTAAATTATTTTCCGTCGCATCTACACTCGGTATAATCCCAAAATTACCGAGAATAGAAAGTATCAAAACACTGGCTGAAAATCGTTTTTTCATTATGACCTTTTCAATAATTAATATTCAAATGCCATTCTTTTTATCTTCTCCCCTCAAAAATTGAAGAACGGAAATTGATCTCAAAATGAACCAAACCCCTATTCTCAGCTATACAGAGAAGCTTAAACAGAATCAGGGGATTTCGCTAGAAATATGAGTGATAGAGTAAGCCCCCCTCACCCAATTGAGCGCAGGTTAACGCCTTAATTTACATTCTGTGTGGCATTTTGTCAAGATTTGTTAAGGAAAATATAAAAAGTTTATTAAACATACAATAACACAAAAATACCCCCAATCCAAAAAACTGACTTCGGGGGGATTCAAGATCGAAAATATTGAATATCTATTCAAAAATTAGATCAAAATAGAAGTGTTCATCTTCAAAAAAACATCTATCTAATAACAGAAAAAGAGGTGAGCAAAGCCCACCCCAAATTCTACCGAAAGGTTGAGAGAAAACCGATTACTTCGTTTCTACAAAATCCGCATCAATGACATCATCACTAGCAGGGGAAGCCGTATTAGAGGTACTCGTGGTGTCGTTTGCCGTCGCACCATTACTAGCAGCACCATTGGCTTGACTATAAACTGCACTTCCTATCTGCATTAATGCTTGTTGTAGGTCATTGGTGAGAGATTTCATTTGTTCAAAATTATCCTGATTAATCGCCTCACGCAAGGAGGTAATCAAACTTTCTACCTGATTTTTATCCGCTTCAGAGACTTTATCAGCAAAATCTTTAAGCTGTTTTTCCGCTTGATAAGTCAACGACTCAGCCATATTTTTAGTATCAACTTGTTCTCGTCGCTGATGGTCAGTTTCGGCGTTTGCTTCCGCATCTTTAACCATACGTTCTACTTCAGTTTCATTCAAAGTAGAAGCCCCTTGAATGGTAATCGATTGTTGCTTACCACTGGCTTTATCTTGGGCAGAAACCGATAAAATCCCATTTGCATCGATATCAAACGTCACCTCAATTTGCGGCATTCCCCGAGGCGCAGTTGGAATACCATCTAAGCGGAAATTTCCCAAACTTTTATTGTTAGATGCCATTTCTCGTTCGCCTTGCAAGACATGAACATCAACGCTTGTTTGTCCGTCTTGGGCAGTCGAGAATGTTTCTGACTTCTTAACTGGAATTGTGGTGTTGCGAGGAATGAGTTTAGTCATCACACCACCCAAGGTTTCTACCCCTAAAGAAAGAGGTGTCACATCTAACAACACAACATCTCGAATTTCTCCGCCTAAAACTCCCGCTTGAATCGCGGCACCAACGGCAACAACTTCATCGGGATTAACACCTTGAGACGGTTGTTTTCCACAGATGCGATGAACTAATTCTTGTACTGCTGGAATCCGAGTTGAACCCCCAACCAGAACAACTTCACTCAGATTAGATGCACTCAAATTTGCATCTTTTAGTGCTTGTTCTACAGGAACCCGACAACGGTCTAGTAAATCGGAACACATTTCCTCAAACTTCGCCCGAGTTAAGGTAATATCAAGGTGTTTAGGGCCGTCTTGAGTTGCCGTAATAAAAGGAAGGTTAATGTCAGTTTGTGTCGCGCTGGAGAGTTCAATTTTAGCTTTTTCTGCGGCTTCCGTTAACCGTTGCAAAGCTTGTTTATCTTTGCGTAAATCAAAGCCTTCGTTCCGTTTAAATTCTTCTGCTAGCCAATCGACAATTTTTTTATCAAAATCGTCACCACCCAGGTGAGTATCTCCCGAAGTTGCTAAGACTTCAAACACACCATCACCGACTTCGAGAATAGAAACGTCAAACGTTCCTCCCCCTAAGTCAAAAACGAGAATAGTTTCGTTTTCTTTCTTATCTAATCCATAGGCGAGGGCTGCTGCGGTGGGTTCGTTAATAATCCGCAAAATTTCAATTCCGGCGATTTTTCCTGCGTCTTTAGTCGCTTGACGTTGGGAGTCGTTAAAATAAGCAGGAACAGTGACAACCGCTTGGGTAACTGTTTCGCCGAGATATTTACTGGCATCTTCAACCAGTTTACGAATAACTTGGGCGGAAATTTCTTCCGGTGCAAATTGTTTTTTAGATAACGGACAATCGAGTTTAACGTTACTGTTGTTATCCGATAATACTCCGTAAGAAACTTCTTTAGCTTCGTTGGTAATTTCTGCGTGTTTGCGTCCGATAAACCGTTTAACTGAATAAAAGGTATTTTCGGGATTCATTACGGCTTGACGTTTAGCAATTTGTCCGACTAAACGTTCACCTGTTTTGGTGTAAGCAACAACGGAGGGTGTGGTGCGTCCGCCTTCTGCGTTGGCGATAACGGTAGGTTTTCCGCCTTCTAATACGGCGACACAAGAGTTGGTGGTTCCAAGGTCTATTCCGACTACTTTTGCCATGTTAATTTCTCCTAAATTTCTTCTTTTAGTTAAAGTTTGTATTAGCGATAGATAACGTTATAATCTGGCTCTATCGAGTGGATTTTAGAGAACTCGATGATTTTTGCGAGCGGTTATACTTCGCTAAATTATCTTAAAATTTGACCGTTTAATCAGGTTGGATTGAATGGAGACTTTCGCAAACTCATTCTACAATCGGTTTATTTATTTCCTACCTACTAGGTTATCGATAATCTGTTTTTTGAGCAGTTCGGTTTGGCGAACCTTTATTATCGACTTTTCCGAACTCTAAAAATCAGATGTGATCACCATCTAAAAAAATAGAGGGCGCATTTTGCACCCCAGACCGTTATTTTGACAAGCGTTTAAGCTGGCTGTAAATTAGTGATTGTCTTTAGCTTCTGAGGACTGATCTTGATGATGGAGTGACGTCGGCAAAGAGTGTTCTAAATTCATGCGTTGAGAAGCACTATGCAAGAAATAACCATTTAACATCGCTGCGGCTAAGAGTTGTCCTAAATTTTCACGACTGGTGGTAATAGAGACATCAAAATGTTGGGGGGGTAAGTTCCCTAATATGCCGTTTAGATGAGATTCCATCAATTGACGAACTTCAGAATTCGGCTTAGACAGTTGAGTGATGGATTCGGCATCGAGAGATTGAATATACTCGGAGAGAACATTCTGATCACGAGCGTCAGAGTTGAACCCGTGTTGAGTAAATTGAGATTGATTATTCATGTTATTTTTCCTTTATGACTTTCTCTAAACTTTCTATCTATTTGCTAGTATAGAAGACTAAGGATGAGAGTTTAGTGAGTGTAACCGAACCATTTATTTTCGGATTTCACAGCCTGTCAGGTTATCCGAGAAATTAGTCAGGTTAATTTAACTTTAGGATTAGCTTTTGAATATATAAATATCTTCTGCTTTTCCGAGTGCAAATTTAATGGAGTCGGGAATATTGCGGCTAGACTGGGTGATAAATATGATTAAACCGAGTAGGGCTAACCCGGCATCTAAAAGATACATATTCGAGTAACCAACTTGTTCGGCGACCCAGCCAAATAGAGGGCCAGCCAGTGCAATTCCGATATCAAATCCCCCAACACAAAGGGAGAAAAATCGACCCCGTTCATCGGGCGAACAGCGGTCTGTTACCAGGGTGATAACGGTGGGAATGAGAATTCCGGCAGCCGACCCTTCTATGGCGGCGGCAAATAGAATTTCGGGGATGTTATCGGCCGTTCCCAAAAGCAGCATGGAGACCAGATAGAAAACCAAAGCGATGGTGATAAAGATACCCCGACCGTATCGGTCTGAAGCCCGACCGACAAATATACGGGAGCTAAAACTGGCGATCGCTG
Organism: Lyngbya aestuarii BL J; assembly: GCF_000478195.2. Taxonomy (GTDB): domain Bacteria; phylum Cyanobacteriota; class Cyanobacteriia; order Cyanobacteriales; family Microcoleaceae; genus Capilliphycus; species Capilliphycus aestuarii. The sequence continues at coordinate 78,864 of NZ_AUZM01000022.1, forward strand.
CGGTAGAATAAAATAATCCGGCATTTAATTCCAAGTTTGACGCGGCAATATAAAGCGGCAAAAAACTCACCAAGCTGCCAAAAATTAAGCCGACAATTGCCATGACAAAAGCGGGAGTTCGCAGGGGGGGACTTCCCATCAATTTGAAGTAGTGAAAGAGTTTGTTGAGGCGAAGTTTGGGCGTTGAGGGGGTGAAGGCCATATTTTCTAATGGGGGTTTGGGGCGGGTCGGTTCCCAAACTTGAGAAATGCCGAGTCCGGCCAGAAGTCCAAAGGTGGCGGCGGACAAAAATAGAAATTTATAGCCCATCCACGCCTGTACGAACCCCCCAAAAGCCGGGCCAATTGCCATACCGACGGGGGTAACGAGACTCATATAACCGATCACCTCGCCCCGGCGGTTTACGGGCGAAATATCGGCGACCAAGGCGCTGTAACCGATGGTAAAGGCGGCGATACTGATCCCGTGAAACGCCCGAATGACCGCCATTGTCGGAATGGAAGTGGCTAAAAGGTAGCCCAGGGGGGCGAACATGACGGCGGTTGTCCCGATGAACAAAACGAGTTTGCGACTTTTGGCATCGGCAAGGGGGCCGAGTCCAAACCGGGAGGGTAAAAGTCCGATGGCAAACGCCCCCATGACCAAACCGACTTGTTGGTTCGTGCCACCGAGGGCCTGAATGTACAGGGGTAAGGTGGGGAGTAGACTGCTGGTGCTTGACCAAAAACACAAACCTGCAATAAACAGAAGTAATAGGCTGCGGCGTCGCTTGGGTTCGAGAGTTGAAAAAACGTTCAAAATATCGATTCCTCGGAAGACTCAACTGGATGTCCGACCAAGCCGTTGGTGCGATGAAGACATCGGACATTCTTTCTATTGTGTAACAATTTATTAAAAATTGGGAGTTAACATCTATCCAATCTTTTTGATAAGTTTAGATTGGTTCTGATTTTTGTTATGAAAAATAGGAAGACCCGTGCATGAGAGTCACTCGTACCCTGCGTTAAAGAATTGTCTGATTCCTCAACTCGAACCGGGAGACATTATTATTGTTGATCGTGCCAGCTTTCATCAAGGAGAGTATATTAAAGAAATTATTGAAGACGCCGGATGCGAAATTTGGTACTTGCTCTCATACTCTCCAGATTTGAACAAGATTGAAAAGTGGTGGGCTGTTTAAAGACATGGATGAAACAGCGAAAAGTTGAGGCAGTGCGGTCTTGGGGTCTCCCCAAGTAGAGCAACTGCCGTGGCGGTGTCGGTTTCCGGAGTCTGTGTCGCCTGGGGAGACCCCAGGCGTTTATACCGGACGTTCCCGCCAAAGTTTTTAAGAAGAGATTAAAGGAATTAAAGACGGTCAGAGAATGGGTAGACGCTGCCTTTTTTAATTGTCCTAATGTATGCGCGTAGCGCTAGAGTCAACATGAGCGGCTATATGCCCTTATATTCTCAAGTTAACCTGTCATAATTTTTGTTTAGGGATTCGTAGTCTCTAAACAGAAACAAAATTAGACGAAGTAAGAGTCGTTGTATCTACTCCTGTGAGCGTGGCTAAAATTTCTTTAGTGCTATCAACAAGAATACTGTTACCCGCGAAAGAAAGATCGCTAAATGTTAAACCTCCTGACAAACCAATTAAGTCATTTCCATTATTAAAATCAGCAATGGTATCTGCTCCTTCTCCAGTAGCTAGGACGAAAATATCATCACCTAAATCACCAAATAAAACATCGTTTCCTAAACCACCGTTTAGAAGATCATCACCTTGACCGCCGTGCATAGTATCATTACCTTCAAGTCCAAAAAGTTCATCTTCACCCCGGCCAGCGAAAATCAAATCAAAGTATTCACTGCCTGAAATAGTGTCATTGCTTAGAGTGCCGAAAATCTGATAGACAGGAGTCTTTCCAAAATTGAGATCGGTAATGGACTCATCGCCTGTTATCTGTATCTGGTAATTAACTTCGTTAAACTGCCTTCCATTAACAGGTTGTAAATCGCGATTATTAGATTCTACATTAGCACTTGCTAAAAAATCTTGGTAGATCTCGATTTGTTCTGAGGAGACTTCGATAGGTTCTTCAAAAACAAACCAATTAACATTTTCGCTAAATGGTGGAGTCGTCAACGAACCATTATAAAACCATCCCGACTTGTCTGGTAACAACTCGGTAATCTCAAGTGATTGGCTAAATTCTACGCTGTCTGGCAGTTGTCCGTTTGTTGCTAGCTGTGAGTTTACAGTATCGAAAAGGGGGGCTAATGTTGGGTTGAATTCGCCCTCTTCAATTAATACGCCAAGGACTGTCAGTCCTCCAGTTTCGTTGCTATGTACGATGTGCATTTCTAGATCGGAAAGCTCGCCATTTACAGCGTGTTCGCTTTCTGCATGAAAATGAATATTAACTAGCTCAAACTGTTCTCCGTTGAGACTAACAAAGTTATTGTTTCCTGCTCCATAGACCACTTCAAAACTGGTGCCTTTATTTTCAATTTCTATCGCTCCCTGACCATCGTAGCTAGTTTTGACAATCTCGTTGAAATCGGTCGGGGCAATGTTAACAATATTGACACCAGATTGGAAATCGTCCGTGACATCAGGCTCAATTTCTATTGTCTCTGTAGCAAAAGTCGGCGAAGTTTGTACAAAGCTTGGCTGACCCACTTGGCGAACTATATAGGAATCCGGGGCTAAATTTGAGAATTCGTAACCCCCAGAGGTATCTGTAGTGTCTGTTGCTACGATGTTGCCACTCGAATCAAGTAATTGAATTTGAACACCATTTAATCCCGCTTCTTGTGAATCCTGAACTCCGTCAGAATTAAGATCGCTAAAGATTGTGCCTGTAATTGAAGCTACCATGTTAAAAACAAATTAAGTTATGTTAAGTTATATTAATAATATAAATGTAATACCGTTTCTTTGTAAAGCTGGGCTTAATAAAAAACGCTTAATAAAAAATTAAGCTGATCTAATCGACCCAACTCGACAACATAAGCTATCGGTTGGGAGAAGTTGAGATGGACAATGATCGGCTTGGGATTGGCCAGCAACAATTGGCCAGCAACAGGATGCTGAGATTGAATATAGAGTTGCAAAACGCTGTAGTCATCAGGGGTGAAGTACCTGTCGCCAACATTTCATTTATGGCGCAGGCTTCCTGCTTCATTGACAATTGCCTCTGCCAGAAATAGGTTCCGGCTTTGGTCTTACATCGTCTCCACAGGCTAGTACGCCACTTCCTGGCGCTAAAAAATAGTCACGCAAATTTCTTGCTGCATTAATATCTCTATCGTGCAACGTTCCGCAGTTAGGGCATTCCCAAGTCCTGATTTTTAAGGGCATTGATTTCATTCGATACCCACAGTGATTACAGGTTTTTGAACTGGGAAAAAATCGGTCTGCAAACTCAACTACTTTTCCTTGCTCTTTAGCTTTGTATTCGGTTAGAGTTTGCAGCATCCCCCAAGCAGCATCATTAATTGATTTCGCCAAACAATGATTGCGAGTCAAGCCTTTTATATTTAGGTTCTCAAACACGAGAACTTGGTTTTCGTTGACAATCTTGCGTGAAAGCTTGTGATGAGAATCTAATCGACAATTTGCAATCTTGCCGTGAATTTTGGCTACTTTTAATCTCGCCTTATTCCGATTAGCAGAACCTTTGGTTTTGCGAGACAAACGCTTTTGGTATTTTGCTAACTTCTTTTCATACTTTCGATAGAATAGGGCAGGTTTAATCTTTTCTCCATCGCTCGTAACAATCAGAGCATCTAAGCCCAAGTCAATCCCGATAACTTTTCCCTTTGTTGATTGTTCCGGTAATTCTCCAAGCAACTCAATCCTGAGTGAAGCAAAATACTTGCCTGAAGAAGTCATCGAAACCGTGACAGATTTAACCTTGCCTTTGATTTGTCGGTGAACTTTAGCCTTAACTTCGCCTAGCTTTGGAAGTTTAACAGAACTACCATTTACCTTGAAACCTTGCGGATAGGTTACAGATTGTTTTCTGTGTTTTGACTTGAATCTTGGGTGTTTACCTGTTCCTCTGAAAAAGTTTTTGAAAGCTGTGTCTAAGTTTTTAAGCGATTGCTGTAAAACTTGACTGGCAACTTCAGCCAACCAAGGTAATTCTTGCTTGAGAGTGGGTAATTGATTAGCGCATTTTGTGTAACTCAATCCTTTACCCGTTTTCTCATAAGCCTTGTTCCACTCCGCTAAAAATCGATTATACACAAATCTAGCACAACCAAACTATGCGCGAGAGTTGAATGCACTGTTCTGAGTTTGGATATAATCTGATTTTTAGAGAGGTAAACATTAACCCTGAGCGATAAACTGTTGATAGTATAACGCAAATGGAGTCGATTGACAATATGAGTGTAAAAGTATCGGCTAGAGCAATTTCAGACATCAAAGCTCATTTGGTGCTAGTCTCTAAATATCGGAAAAAAGTGTTCACAGATGAAATGTTGACGACCATAGAAGTTGTAATGAACAAGAACCTAGAGAAAAATGGTTGCGAGTTGATAGAGTTTAATGGGGAACCCGATCATGTACATCTGCTTTTTCAATACCTCCCCCAACAACAACTAAGCAAATTAGTTAACTCAATGAAAACCGCTACCAGCAGAGTATTGTCTAAGCAGTTTGAGTCTGAGTTGAAACAAGTTTACTGGGGCAAGAAAGTTGTATGGTCAAGTAGCTATTATATTTCTAGCTGTGGAGGGGTTACTGTTGACAGGCTTAAAGAGTACATTGAGGAGCAAGATAGACCTGATTAGTTATTTTTTTGTCGCGATTCATCCCGTCGCCAACATTTCATTTATGGCGCGGGTCTTCTCACTCCATTGAGATAAATTTATCAAAAATATCCCTTGAGGACTGTTCAACATGAAAAATTATCAAATTAAGCTCTATCTGTTCGCCTCATTTTCAGTCGATTGTTTCGGCCAACTTTTATTAATATCAACCAACACCCTATCGATATCTTGACCATCAATATAATTAAGAATTCCGAGCCAGAAAGCTCCAGTACCAACTGTTCCCGGCATAATATCGGAGCCATCAAAACGAATTGTATCGGCATTTAATAAAATTTCAGCTTGCTTGCGAGTAACAGTATCAGGATAAACCTCTAAACTCACACCCCGATGGGGAGAAATATAGCCTCCCATTGACGCCGAAATTTCGTGAGGTTGAATAGAGGCTAAATATTGCATTAATTGCCGAGCTTGGGGTGTATCGTTGAACATGGCAACGACATCGCCGCCGACTAAAATAGGTAAGCCAAATTCTTCGTTAATCGGGGGTAAAGGAAAAATATCGACATTTTGACCCAGTACCACACCTTCCGGGAAAAAACTACTAATAAAACTGGCTTGACGGTGTAGATAACACTCAGGCGGATCGGTAAATAAACCGTTGGGAGACAAACCAAAGGGAATGTTAACGATACCAATGGTACCGCCAACAACGTATTTAGGATTGAGGGCGATTTGACCAAACTTTTCAAAGGCTTCTTTAATCGGTGGAGAATTAAACGGGATTTTGTGTTGAACCCACTGATCATAAACTTCTGGGCCATAAGTTCGCAGGACAATATCTTCAATCCAATCCGTACCGACCCATCCAGTTGCATCTCCGCTTTGGATTCCCAAACACCAAGGAACACGGCCATCGGCGACAATTTGATCGGAGAGAGCGACCAGTTCATTCCAGGTTTTCGGGACGGTGTATCCGGCGGCTTGAAAGGCTTGAGGATTATACCAGACTAAACTTTTAACGGAGGCTCTATACCAAATTCCGTAGATTTTGCCATTCACAGTACCCAAAGTCAGCCAGTCGTCTGAAAAAGCTTGAGTGAGATCTTCTCTATCAATGACGGTTTCGAGGGGAACGAGTAAGTCTTTTTGAGCAAAGTCTGCCATCAAACCGGGTTGAGGAAACATCGCAATATCGGGCGCATTTCCCGCTTCAACCCGCACAGGAAGCAGGGTGCTAAAGGCTTCTGTTCCCTGATAAATGACTTCGATCCCCGTTTTTTCAACAAAGGGGGTCAGTGCAGCTTCTAGCTTTTGTTGTTGCGGGCCTGTCATTGCCCCTAATATCGTCACAGTTCCCTGGGAGGGGGGATTGCTCTGAGTTTGTTGGTTTTGATTTTCCGCCGTTCCCGCACTACAAGCAACAGTCAAGACCGACAGACTCACCAACAAGCCTGCATTGCTGAATGCACGACGGTACTGACCGCAAGAACACCAAATTTTATCAACTTGAATAATCACTCTATAAATTTGAGCTTCCCACATTGTGATTTCCTCCTGACTAGACTTTAGCTATTTGGAAAATAAAGAGCAACACAGTTAGACTGTTAGACCCAAGCTGTTCTATAAAGTTACACTCCATTTTGAGCAAAATAACCAGAGGAACAGTGCAAATATGATTAGTCTGAGACTTTTGTCTCCGGTGTCCAGCGATTGATGATCAAATTAACTTGATATGCTCGAATAATCTGTTATATAGTGGGTATAAATAAGTTTTGGCTCAATTCTGGGTATTCTCAGAGAAATAATCGCTACATCGCCTCACTTGATTAGTCTTTCAGACCGCATCTGTTTTCAAAAGTGCCACGAATTCTCAGAAAAAACACCGCTCCTGAAGCGAGAGCGGTGCATAGGGGGTGTTATGGGTGTTACGGCTACTAGAGTAGCAGAGTCGAACTGGGTCTGAGTCTCAAGCTTGTGCTAGTTGAAAAATTGTCACAATATTTTTAGGATTCTGGAGTTGACTCAACTGACATTGGGCCAAAAAAACACCGCTCCTGAAGCCAGAGCGGTACATAGGGGGTGTTATGGGTGTTATGAGTCCTACGGTAACAGACCCCATATTTAGTGATCAGGATGGTTGTGCAAGTGATCAAATTGTCACAATTGAGGAGCACAGATGTTATAATTCCCTAGACTCAAAGGATGGCAAAATGGGAAATCAGATGCCAAAACAAGGGTTGCTATGAATTTTAGTCTTTTCGATCTATTCTGGATTTTTCTGCTGATCAGCTCTTTGCAACCTGTAATTCAGAAACGTTCAATGGAGTCCCGTCGGATCAAAGCGATTCGAGAATTTGAACAAAAGCGCAAAAGTCGGGTCATCCTGCTGATTCATCGTCAAGAGTCGATTAGCTTGTTCGGAATACCACTCTCTCGTTATATCAGCATCGAGGACTCAGAACAGGTACTCAGAGCCATTCGCCTCACTCCTCCTGATGTTCCCATTGATTTAATTCTGCATACTCCGGGCGGTTTGGTATTAGCGACGGAACAAATTGCTCATGCTCTCATTCGTCATCAGGCTAAAGTTACGGTGTTTGTGCCTCATTATGCCATGAGTGGAGGGACGATGTTAGCTTTGGCCTCGGATGAGATTGTCATGGATGAAAACGCCGTATTAGGCCCGATTGATCCCCAGTTAGGTAATTTTCCGGCAGCAAGTATCTTAAAAGTTCTTGAAGATAAACCGATTAGTGAAATTGATGATCAAACTTTGATTATGGCGGATATTTCTCGGAAAGCAATTCGTCAAGTTCAAGACTTTGTAAGAACTTTGCTTGAAGATAATATTCCACAACAAAAAATTGATCCTAGCCGCATTGATGGGGTGATTCATACCTTAACGACAGGTCGTATTACCCATGATTGTCCGATTATGGCAGAAGAAGCAGCAGAATTGGGATTACCTGTAACACCGGGATTGCCAAAATCAATTTATGATTTGATGGATTTGTATCCTCAGCCGCGAGGAAATCGTCCGACTGTACAATATATTCCGATGCCCTATAATCAACCTGGGGCGATACCTGAACGAACCAAAAAATCAGATCGACGCTAATTTTTCTTTGAACAATACTCAACCTAAATTGTTATATAAAGACAGAAATTATGTTAGACTCTAAACCTTCTTTAACTTATCCGACCACTCGCCAAGGGGATCACGTTGATGATTATCATGGGGAAAAGGTTGCTGATCCCTATCGTTGGCTCGAAGATCCCAACTCAGAAGAAACAAAGGCCTGGATTCAAGCCCAAAATGAGATAACATTTGCTTATCTTCAACAAATTCCTGCCCGAGAAAAGCTGAAACAACGCCTGACTAAACTTTGGGATTTTGCTAAATATAGCACACCTTATAAACAGGGAAATCGCTATTTTTATTATAAAAATGACGGTTTGCAAAATCAAAGTGTATTGTATGTTTTAGATGATTTAGAAGATCAGCCCGAGGTTTTACTAGACCCCAATACGTTATCTGAAGATGGTACCGTTGCCTTATCTGGGGTTTCTATTAGTGAAGATGGAAATTTGATGGCTTATGGGATTTCGACATCGGGTTCAGACTGGCAAGAGTGGAAAGTTCGAGATGTTAATACCAAACAAGATCTCGACGATCATTTAAAGTGGGTTAAATTTTCGGGAGCGTCTTGGACACACGACCACAAAGGCTTTTTCTACAGTCGTTACAACGAACCTAATGAAAACACTAAACTTGAAGATAGCAACTACTATCAAAAGTTATTTTATCATCGTTTAGGTACACCTCAATCTGAAGATCTTTTAATCTACGAACGTTCAGATCAAAAAGAATGGGGTTTTGGGGGTTCAGTCACAGAAGATGGCAAATATTTGATCATTTCGGTTTGGCAAGGAACTGATCCTAAAAATCTAGTTTTTTACAAAGATTTAACTCTATCCGATGCACCTGTAATTGAACTGATCAGCGAATTTGAAGCTGAATATAATTTTCTTGATTATCAAGAGACAAAGTTTTGGTTTCAAACGGACTTGAATGCTCCGAAAGGGAAGGTGATTTCCCTCGATATTGAGAGTGGAGAACGAACTGAAATTATCCCCGAAATTGAAGAAACTCTCCAAGGAATTAATGTTCTCAATCATCAGTTTGTGGCTTTTTATCTCAAAGATGCTCACACTCAAATTAAAATCTTAAATCTGGATGGTTCTTTTGTGCGAGAAGTCGAACTCCCAGGAATTGGTTCAGCAGGAGGATTTCGTGGTAAACGTCAGGACACAGAAACATTTTATGCCTATACCAGTTTTACCACACCTACGACGATTTATCGTTATGATATGGTAACAGGAGAAAGCCGTCTGTATCGTCAGCCAGAAGTTGATTTTAACCCCGAAAATTACGAAACCCAACAAATTTTTTATCAAAGTAAAGATGGAACTCAAATTCCCATGTTTATTACTCACAAAAAAGGTTTATCACTTGAGGGGAATAATCCGACGATTTTGTATGGCTATGGAGGGTTTAGTGCTTCCTTAACCCCCAATTTTTCGATTAGTCGCATTGCTTGGTTAGAAATGGGGGGAGTTTATGCAATTCCTAACCTCCGAGGTGGTGGTGAATATGGAGAAGAATGGCATCAAGCGGGTACAAAACACAACAAGCAAAATGTCTTTGATGACTTCATTGCTGCGGCGGAATGGTTGATTGAAAATCAGTATACTTGTTCGCAAAAATTAGCGATTTCTGGGGGAAGTAATGGCGGTTTATTAGTGGGGGCTTGTATGACTCAACGCCCAGATTTGTTTGGGGCGGCTTTACCCGCAGTTGGGGTGATGGATATGTTACGCTTCCATAAGTTTACGATTGGTTGGGCTTGGTGTTCAGACTATGGTTCACCAGATAATGCCGAAGATTTTCAGGCAATTTATGCTTATTCTCCCTTGCATAATTTGAAACCTGAAACGGCTTATCCGGCAACTTTAATTACAACTGCCGATCATGATGATCGGGTAGTTCCGGCGCATAGTTTTAAGTTTGCGGCAGCCTTACAAGCGGCTCATTTGGGAGATAATCCGGTGCTAATTCGGATTGAAACAAAAGCTGGACATGGTGCGGGTAAACCGACGGCAAAAATTATTGAAGAATTAGCAGATGGATTTGCTTTTTTGGTGAGAGTATTTGAGATGAATTCTATGTTTTAAGCGATTGAGTTCTTTGGGGTTGAGAGCGGCGACTTTTCACTTAAAATTAAGTGATTTGAATCGGTATCATTTAAGTAGAATGTCGTCAAGTTCAACCCTAAATCTAGTGAATATTAAGTTTTTTTTCAAGTTGCATCGGTCGAAGATTAAGTTAAACTTAAAGTTGGGTTGCTTTTGTTAAAATTATGCTAGATTATTTAGTCACAAGCTCATTGGAGCCATGGGTTAATCAAGGCTATACATCGGGAACCATTGAGCGAGAATCTTGATCATTAAATTCTGAATATCCATTAACATTAGATTTACGAAAATTCACACAAAAACAATTTTTTTTGTCAAACTGTAAAATAGAGCGAAAAAATGCTGACTTAGTTATCCAGTTTATAAAAAATATCTTAAGAGAAAGTGAGTTTAGGGGGAAAGTGCATTGTAAAATAAAGAGGACACCACGCCACACACAATAGAGAAAAATGACCCAAAGTAACCCCGAAACTCAAACCATTCAAGAACAAACTGGACTCAGACAGAGGCATTTTGCTGATCTGATTCGAGTTGCACAAATCATTTTTGATCCTTGTGGAGGAATTACAGGTCGAGTTGTGAATGCGGATTGGCAAGAATTTGGTATTCCGATTGAAGTTGAAAAAAATCTTAAACTTTTAGGAGAGAAATATCGCTATGCTTCTCCTCATTTACCGATGGCAGAAGTTTGGGAACAGTTAACCCCGGAAACACGAAGTTGGTTTATTGAAAATAAAAATAAATTGTGGATGTTAGAAGAAGCATTTCCGGCACTTGATGAAGACTAAATATTAACCTCACGTCACGACGACTCGATTTGATTTCACCCAACCCAGACGGCCCAATGGGTCGTCTAAACTTTATAATTAATTATGAAACATTTAAAGAAATTTATGAGATAATAGAAATGAACCTTGACTTTAGTTTTAAAATGTATTATATATGTAATATAATACAGATAGTCGTTCCATATGCTGATCTGAGGCAAGTTAAACAGTGAGCAATTTCTCACAGAAGGTCAACCCAAAACCCAATCTTCTCTATCAACGACTAGAGGAGGCTCTCCAACAGGGGAATGAAGTGCAGGTCGTATCATCTTGTGGCAGATTTTTTGGTATTCCCTCTGCTCTTGATGAAGATTTTTTGGAACTCGTTAATCTGTATATTCCCTCTGAAGAAGAAGGTTGGGAAGATGAGCCATACGAACGCACAGTTTGGTTGATTAAAATTTCTGAGATTGTTGCAGTTGCTTATCCAATTCAATCGTTATCAAAAGCTCAATTAGAGTCATTGATTAACCCCAGTCAAACAGTCTTTGAATCCGAAGATTAATCAAGCCATTCAATGAGGTGGTTTCCCAAGACTTCAAACACGATAACCCGGAATTTATCTCGGGGATAGAATGAATTTTAATTCA
>NZ_AUZM01000023.1 GCF_000478195.2 Lyngbya aestuarii BL J
TATGGGGAGATGGGGAGATGGGGAGGTAGGGAGATGGGGAGGTAGGGAGGTAGGGAGATGGGGAGATGGGGAGGTAGGGAGATGGGGATATGGGGAGGTAGGGAGGTGGGGAGACAGGAGTTCGGGAGTTTAGAATTACCTTTTGCCTCTTGCCTCTTGCCTATTCCGGTGTTCCCTTTTGCCTACCTAAAACGCTATACTTTTAATAAGCGTGACTTATGTGAAGGTAAACTAAGTTTTATCAAAAATGCTTTACAAAACTACAATTTGTGTGCTTGTCTGGTAAAATCGGGTTCAAGGTAGCTGATTGGCTATCAAACAGGCTAAACAAGCCTTGAAAACTGAAATTTAGCAATTATTTGAGCATGACCACAACACTACAACAGCGCGAAGGCGCTAACCCGTGGGAAAGGTTCTGCAACTGGATCACTTCTACCGACAACCGCATCTATATCGGTTGGTTTGGTGTTTTGATGATCCCGACCTTGCTGACCGCAACGATTTGCTACATTATCGCATTTGTAGCTGCACCTCCGGTGGACATTGACGGTATTCGCGAACCTGTGGCGGGTTCTCTGTTATACGGTAACAATATCATCTCGGGTGCTGTTGTTCCGTCTTCTAATGCGATTGGTTTGCACTTCTACCCCATTTGGGAAGCTGCATCTCTTGATGAGTGGCTCTATAACGGTGGCCCTTACCAGTTGATTATTTTCCACTTCTTTATCGGTATCTGCTGCTACATGGGTCGTCAGTGGGAGTTATCCTACCGTCTGGGGATGCGTCCTTGGATTTGTGTCGCTTACTCCGCCCCTCTGTCTGCTGCAACCGCAGTATTCCTGATTTATCCCATTGGACAAGGTAGCTTCTCTGATGGTATGCCTTTGGGGATTTCTGGAACGTTCAACTTTATGATTGTTTTCCAGGCTGAACACAATATTCTCATGCACCCCTTCCATATGTTAGGTGTTGCAGGTGTGTTCGGAGGCGCTTTATTTAGCGCGATGCACGGAAGTTTGGTAACATCTTCTTTGGTTCGGGAAACCACTGAAACCGAATCTCAAAACTACGGTTATAAATTCGGTCAAGAAGAAGAAACCTACAATATTGTAGCCGCTCACGGTTACTTTGGGAGGCTTATCTTCCAATATGCTTCCTTTAACAATTCTCGCGCACTGCATTTCTTCTTAGGTGCATGGCCTGTAGTTGGGATTTGGTTTACCGCTTTAGGGGTTTCCACTATGGCGTTTAACCTCAACGGTTTCAACTTCAATCAGTCCGTCCTCGACTCTAGCGGTCGTGTGATCAATACTTGGGCTGATGTGATCAACCGTGCCAACTTGGGTATGGAAGTTATGCACGAGCGCAATGCTCATAATTTCCCATTAGACTTAGCCTCTGGTGAGTCTGAGCCTGTTGCACTCGTGGCTCCTTCCATCAATGGCTAATGCCAGTGTTCCATCCGAATAGCTAGTTAATCGGCGCTCTCCCCAGGGAGGGCGTTTTTATTATTGCACAACTTTACAGAACTTTGCAAATGGTGAGATGGGTTAGTTTGAGCGTAATCCATCTGTGCAATAAATTAATAGTACACCCCTTTCGACTTTGCTCTGAGACTAAATTAGAGCTTGCAGATTGAAGTTATACTGCAAAATCCTGACTATCGAGAGAACTTGCAGATACCCCTTCAAGAGTGGCTAAAAGTTGATCGGTTTGCGCCATTTGAATCAAGGTATTGTCACCCGACTGCACAAACTCCAAATGTTCAAAAGTCAGATTTTCAGTTAACTTAATGATGTCTTGACCGTCTACAAAATCTGACACTAACAAACTATCAGAATTGCGATTGAGAATCAATTCATCAGAAGCATCGACATCTGATGTCATAGAACTGTTAGTGGCTTCATCAAAAACTTCACCCGTTAACGGATCAGTTGCAACATCAGAAGGAACAAATTCCAGATAATCTACCCGAGCAAATTCTCCGGCTTGTTTTGTTCCTGTAATTTCAACGACTTCTCCCGGTTCAATAGATATACCTTCAGCAACCGTGCGGGTTAAAAAGTTGTTCTCACTGATGTAATTACTTCCTAACTTTTGGTCGAGCGTCCAACTCTCTAAAGATACGCCATCTAGGTTCACTTCTAGTTGGGCTTTACCATCATTTTCATCAAAATAGCCTACCACAACATCATACTTCCCTGAAGGCCCTTCAAAACGGGTAACGGCTTTACCTGTGTCATTCTGCGAACCTCCTGGCAAACGAATCAGAGAATCATTAGATGCAACTTCGCTAGACTCCAGACGATAAGTATCTAGTTCCATATCTTCTGCTTCTATCCGAATGGCATCTAGGTTGTCTGTTACTCCGTCATCGGGTTCAGAAGTTTCAGAATCATCGGTAGAATCATCTGTAGTTTCCTCAGAAGTGTCAGACTCATCATCATCAGAATCATCTGTAGTTTCATCAAAAGTGTCAGACTCATCATCATCAGAATCATCTGTAGTTTCATCAGAAGTGTCAGACTCATCAGTAGAATCATCTGTGATTTCATCAGAATCAGTATCAGAATCTGAAGTCGTGTCAGTATTGCTAGGTGTTGAATTGAGAAATTGTTGTAAATCATCGTCAACAAAACCCGGTTCAACATTCCCCTCATAAACTCCCAATAACGGCGAATCTCCTAAAATACCACCCAATGTAAACTCATTCCAACTGTCATCGAGAGTTACAACAAAATTGAGTTTTATAAGTTCGCCTGTGACTCGATCTGCAATCAGTTCTTCAACCGTAATAAACTTCGTACCTAAAGCATCCTCATAATGCCCTTCTAAGAGGCGATTTTTGAGACTTCCAAGCTTGAATTTAGCAGAATCATTTCCACTTGGATACTCAATTTCACCAATACTATCTATTTTTGTCCCCAGAATTACTGATTGGCGATCGCTAGCATCCGGCTTAAATACAAAGTCAGCTTGAGGAGAGAGTTCAAGTTTGAGAGTTCCGGGTTTGAGGTCAGCTTGAGTCAGAAGTTGATCTTTTTGTGGGTCAAAATTCTCAAAATCCTCATCATTATTAACTAGCTCTGGATCAATCACCACAAAATTCCAAGGAGCGTTACTGTCAAAAGTGCGGTTTTTGGCGAATGTTATCCCCGTATCAAAACCTTCAGCATAGGCATTGTTAATCACCATATCTTCAGCATTATTCCCAATGCTAATTCCATCCCTGGGCTTAAACTCTGTAGCAATAACGCTAAAGTCATTTAGGGTGTATTTACTGGTGTATTCCAGATGAGTTCCTGTGCGAACTTCCCAAGCCTTGAACCCGTCTAAAACACTGCGAACATCATGTTCTTGTCGAGGGTTGGCTTTGATCACTTCCAGTCCCATTCCCGAAGCAAAGACTTCTCCATTTTTGAAGCCATTAATTTCGGGTTTATCGGGGTCAAGACTAGACTGATAACGAGCAATTTCTGGGTGCGTGAGATTGTCAGCGAGGACATCCATCTGATCGACTCCCCGCAGCATATAAGTCATCCCTCCATGACGCTGACCTGCGGCGATATTATTCTCGTTTTCAACCAACCTTCCCTGAAGCCAGAACGCGGTACCATTGGCAGCAATATCATGGTTTCGGGTACCCCCTTTAGAAATACCGATCCTTCCTTCCGACTTGATCGCAATATTATTCACCCAAGATCCGGTTTCATTCCCCGTTTCGGTGACAAAAGCCGCACCGAAGACATTATAAGCAGCGTTGTCTTCAAGAACAACATGGCTATCGTGGTGAACGTAACCCCAACCCGGAGATCCCCAAACGGCGTTACCGACTGCGATCGCAGGTGGACTGTCGGGTTGATCAACTCCAGTCTTATGAAAGTGAACCGCATAACGACCCCGAACATTTGTGCGAGCGCCATCTTTTGGCTCACCGTTTGCATCTATTATCCGACTGCCGTTATTATCGAGTGCAAAATCATCGAGTAGTTCAGATTTATCAGTACGACCCAATTCGTGAAATTCTGCATAGCGAACATCGACGTTATCGGAGTGCATGAACATCACATGACCCCGTTGGTTTGCGGGTAGTGACTCGGCGTTTTCCGTTTCGATGACAACATTACGAGTGTAGTTAGCGACGGAGGCTTTTAAACTGTCTTGGGGTGTATCATGGTCGTATTCTAAGGGGCGATCAAGAATAATTCGATTCCCTTCTATTCCGGCAATTTTAACTTCTTCATCTTCGGTTCCTTTCCAATCCGTTCGTGTACTCGGAACATAGTTTGTACCTGTTAAAACGAGGGTATCTCCGACTGTCCAATTCAGCGGTTGCTCTGCTAAAACCAGTTCTTGATCACCTGTCATCGCATCTTGAGCGAGTTTCAAGTGAGAGTCTTTTTCTTGGCCGTGAATTGAAATTTTACCGTGAGAAATAATCCCTCGACTCAATTGTTCGGGGTCCCATGTGGTATCAATCGCACCATTATCGGCAATGATAATCCGAGCCGTTTTATTAGCTTGAATGGGATTTGTTTCTGTTCCAATGGTGAGTGTACCTTCTGGTGAAACGACGAAAGTATCAACCTCCATTTTTGTATTTTTATCAGGAGCAAAGTCAAGCTGACCATCTACTCGTAAGGTTTGTAAACTGGCTTCACTTTCTCCGTCATAAGTGACTTGAACTCCATCTGTAATAACGACGTTGGCTTGATTATCAGGAATTTGACCATTTTTCCAAGTGTTTGCATCGAACCATGAACCGTTATTAACGGCGACATGAGTGGCTTTAGAATCTGGAACTAAATCTAATAAAGCCATATGTTCTTTCTGCTTACTGGGATCGTTAGGATGAAATTGATGTTGTTCAGTCATTGTGGAACCTCTACTTGATTTCTGTGAGTAATTAATTTCTGATGTGGTCTCAAAAATTGGTAGAAACTTCCCTGATATTTGAATTGCCAAATCTTTCTAAACATTGCGAGTCTACACAAGTTGTTAAAACAGTGCAAAGTTCGGTCAGTTTTTAGAGGATTGGATAATTTTTGTTTGCTCAATTTCAAACAATTGAGTCAATTGCAGTGCATCGAATTCAAGATTTGTGACTTGAGGCTCGGGCTTCAAGTGTTTCTTTGGTTGTCAAGGCTATCTTGAGTTAAATCGATCAAGATTACACCTTGTATAGCCAGAGAATTACCGTTCCACTCACTCACTAAAACTTTGTCCATCAATCAATTTATCCTGTAGAGACAATATCTCTATATATCAAACGTTTGAAACAGGAAAGATTCGATTTGTTTTTTAAGAACACGCTCATTCTAACCTAATATTTACAGTTTTTACTACTCTTTGTTGTGCCACTTATTCGGCTGTCATATTCGGTTTTTTTGACACAAAAATAGCTGTGACCCCTTAAAAAAAGTCACATTATTTGCTGTTAGTACCTCCATAGGAAATACTTTAAAAAATAACAAAAATCCTAACGAGTGAGTATTAAAGTTTGTTTTCACTCGTGATATGTTTAGATTAATTGTTCATGTTTTTGTAAGCCACAGTGTTTTAGTCGTTCTTCTAGCGAGAAAAACAACAGAGTCTTATTAACAGATTGGACAAATCAAAAAATACTGTACTTTTTCAGAACATAGAGAATAAAACCCCTATAGAGTTTCAGTAGCGACATAGATGGCTTTTACAGAATTCATTCATTAAATTCTGATTTTTTCTCTATTCAAAAAACAGTAAAGTATTCTCGGACTCCAATTAAAGCTTGACAGTCATTAAATCGATTAATGACAAATTTAACAATGTTGAAGCCAAATCGCATAAAAAATTGGTTGTTGGTTTTCATCTTTTAAATCACCTTCTGTGATTGTTAACGACAAATTTTCAGCAACCCCCAACAAGAATTAGTCAGATACCGACTCACTCTCCTGTTGAAACGTTTCTCAGACTTCCTGAAGTCAAGCGATAAACCCGACTCTGAAAGTTCTACCTTCCAACACCCAACCCTAACTACAGACAATTTTATTAACTTCCGGAGAACTAAAATTATCGTGTGACAGTTTGTTATCCGTCACATTTGTCAAAAGTCCCAATTTCCCTAGATTCTGCGTCTTCTCGTCTGATGCTTCCAGCGTTGAGGGAACACTTACAAAAGCGTCATCCGAATCTAAAATATAATTAGGCTGAGTTACAATACCTCAATCTCAATGAATAAACGAAGAACAATTCACTCTCGATGGAAAAAGTTCTGGATAGTTTTTCTGGGAACTGTTGCGATGATTGGATTTGCAGTTTCTAGTTATGCTTTGATTGGAATTTTTACGGTTAAAACCCCTGAATCTACTATTCATTCTCCCTCGATTCAAAATTCGGTTGAAACCGTTGTCTCCTCTAAATCTTCTGAGTCAATCTCTCAAAATCAACCTAAACAAAATAAATCTACACAAAATCAACCTAAACAAAATCAACCCACTCTATTTTCTCAGGCTAATCGTTCGTCAGGTTGTAGCGCTTCCCAGGGTGAACCTATCGATAATGTGATTGCGTCTTTTTACGGAAAAGAAGCTTATCCTTGGAGTAATCAAATTCGTTGGGATTGTGTTTATAATATTAATAACTTTTCGGGTTCAAATTTAATCGATAAATTCAATCAAGCTAGAGATACCGCCGCAGCCAATGGAGGCGGAGTTGTTTACTTCCCGGCTGGAACTTATACATTTACAGATAATATTAAACTCAAAGACGGCGTAATCTTACGGGGTGAAACTCCTTCTGTAAAAGATGCAAAATCGGCTAATTATTCTCCAGCTTCTAAGTTAGTCTTTCCTAAATATGAACCAAAACTATCAGGAAATGGAACACCGAACGAAACGGCTTTTAAAAAAATCTCAACAGAAAATCCTCTAGAAGACAGTAATATTGGGCTGGTTAATTTGGATATTAACCGGGCGGCTATTTCGATTTTAGCAGAGATGAATAACCAGAAAAATAAAAATATTGTGGTGTTTGGAATTCGCAGTAATAATGTCGCCCAACCCGATCCAAACGTTCCCGATCTTTCCTTTCAAGAACCCTGGCAAAGATACAGTTATCGCTTCGCAGCCAATATTGAACTTACGGCTTCTGAGAATATTTTAGCCGCTAATAATCGCGTTAATGATCAAATTACCGATAATTTTGAACAGCCTGGATATAAACTAAAAACCTCGGATAAAAAATCAGTTTTAACTTATTCAGATGGCAAAAAAGCAGTCTTTCACTATGGGAATCATTATGGCATTGTTGTTAACCGTTTTGGTAAAGATGGAGAAGGATTTCAATTAGCTGGAACTCCCCAAACCGAACCCGGATTATTTCGCCCTGGAGTGGTTATTCGAGATAATTGGGTTTATCATACGATGAGAGTTGCGATTCATGCTTCAGGTCAAGGTTTAATGATTAAAGATAATCAAATTAAAGACCAAGCAAATAAAAAGTGGTGGATATATCCGACCGGAACAAGAGAAGCAACGGGGGCTGTAACCCTTGAAAATAGGGGAATTGATTGGTCAGGATGGGATGTTTTAGTCGAAGGGAATAATTATGAAGTTTATCGTCATATTGTCGGAGAGACAGGGTATTTAAGCGTAGATGGCGAAGGAATCTTAATTCAAGAATGTTGTGGCGGAACGATCGTCAAGGGGGCGACAATTCGCAATAATCAAGGTAATGCTTATATTGGCTTTTATAAAGTTCAAGAGATGCAAAATGTCACCATTGAAAATAATCAGTTAAGTAACAACGCAGATATTTTAGTTCTCGCCGATACGAATAACAGTCCCTACGCGATGAAAGCCGTGAAAGTTTTGAATAATCAAGTGGGTGGTAATATTATTGCGAAAGCAAGTGCAGGGGGAAATGAAAATCTCATTCAAGGAAATGTGGGGAATGGTGGAAAAATCGAACATACTTGTTCGGTTGAGGTGAATAATAATCGGGGTTTTGACGTGAAACCTTGTCAATAAAAAGCCCAGTTTCATCGAGAAACCAGGCTTTTTGCTATAGGTTGGGTTGGGCTATCGCTTCACCCAACAAAGGCGATTTTTACTTGAGATACTAAACTGCAACCGCAGACTTAGTGGAAGCATCGAGTTCGCCTTTAGCGTACTTAGCTGCAAAGTCATCAAGAGTAATCGCTTTGATCTTGCTTGCATTTCCAGCCGCCCAGAATTGCTGATAACGATCAGCACACACTGCTTTCATCTTCGCAATGGAAGGCTTCAGGAAGTGGCGAGGGTCAAAGTTAGCGGGATCTTTAGCTGCGGCTTCACGGAAAGCAGCCGTAATTGCTAAACGGTTATCGGTATCAATATTGACCTTACGAACACCACTCTTAATTCCTTTTTGGATTTCTTCGACGGGTACCCCGTAGGTTTCAGGGATCTTACCGCCATATTGGTTGATAATTGCAATCAGATCTTCAGGAACAGAAGAAGAACCGTGCATCACTAAGTGAGTATTGGGTAAGCGGCGGTGAATTTCTTCAATACGGCTGATTGCCAAAACTTCGCCAGTCGGTTTGCGAGTGAATTTGTAAGCGCCGTGACTGGTTCCAATTGCAACGGCTAAAGCGTCAACTTGAGTTTTCTCAACGAACTCAACCGCTTCATCAGGATCAGTCAACAATTGATCATGGGAAAGCTTTCCTTCTGCACCATGACCATCTTCTGCTTCACCCATTCCAGTTTCCAGAGAACCTAAGCAACCGAGTTCTCCTTCAACACTGACACCAATGGAATGAGCGACTTTAACAACTTCACCAGTGACATCAACGTTGTACTCAAAGCTAGCGGGAGTCTTTGCATCTGCTTCGAGAGACCCATCCATCATTACGCTAGTGAAGCCATTACGCATGGCGGAGTAGCAAGTTGCCGGAGAGTTACCATGATCTTGGTGCATGGCAATGGGAATGTGGGGATAGGTTTCGATAGCCGCCAAAATTAAGTGGCGCAGGAAATTTTCACCCGCGTACTTGCGAGCGCCGCGAGAAGCTTGTAAAATCACGGGGCTATTGGTTTCATCAGCCGCCTGCATGATCGCAATGATTTGCTCCATGTTGTTGACGTTGTATGCAGGGATGCCGTAATTATTTTCTGCCGCGTGATCGAGCAGCAACCGCATGGGTACGAGCGCCATATATAGTCTCCTCCTAAACTGTTTTGTCGGTGAGTTTTCTCTTAGACCGTCTTTCTTGAGATAATCTTAAGACAAAATCTTAAGTTATTGTGAATTGTATCAGAATTTGGGTGCAGAGATGACACAGGAAGTCAGCGATCCCTGAAATTTGAGTTTTTTTCCCTCTATAAGCCTTTCTGGAGACATCTACTCTCAAATCTCCAGGGCTGTTTCAAAGTCGGACGAAATTTTGATTTGTAGGGAGGTTGGGAGGTTGGGAGGTTGGGAGATAGGGAGGTTGGGAGGTTGGGAGATAGGGAGGTTGGGAGGTTGGGAGATAGGGAGGTTGGGAGATAGGGAGATAGGGAGGTTGGGAGGTTGGGAGATAGGGAGGTTGGGAGATAGGGAGGTTGGGAGATAGGGAGGTTGGGAGATGGGGAGGATTTTTATTAATAAAAAGCTATTTTTCATGTTTAAAAAAACCCTCACCCCATTAACCCCGACAATTTTTTGTTGAGAATGAAACAGCCCTGGGGGTCACGGGGACAAACGCGATATCAATAGTAGGAGTTATCATAAGAAGCGAACCCATGCTCAAAATTCTCAACGATGATAGATTGGTTAGCGTTGTGGGGAGTGACTCAGGCGGTTGGCTTTGTATTCAAACCCATTTTAGAATACTTAGCAAAAGATACAGCCAAAGACTACGTTAAAGACTTTTTCAAAAGTTGTCTGTCAAACGTCTTACCCTTACCCAATAGTCAGCAAACAGAAAAACAGCAAGAAACACTAAAGATCGTCACCGGAAAGGCGATTACCGAATTTCTCAAACTGATTCAACAAGAACTCGAAGACGCAGATTTAGAATACATACAAATTCAACAATACAACTTATCGTTAGAAGAATTCATCAAAGATCAGCAGGTTGCAGAAGCATTAGGACAAGTCTTTATTGATCAAAATTCCCTGAATACAAAACTACTCAAAGAACGTTGGCAAAAGTTAGAAGTCGGAAAAACATTTTTACCCAATGCGTTTAACTGGGAACAAGTCGCCAAGCGATATCAGAAAAAGGTTAAAGCAATTATTCAAGAAACACCCGAACTTAGAGAAATTCTGAATTCTCAGAACTTGGAAAAATTAGCCGAGGCTGTTCCCGTTCAGCCAGAATTTGATCTAATAAAATATCAAGAAGGTATTCTAGAACAATATGGAAACCTCAAGTTAGAAAGCCTCGATACAACGGGCTGTGCTTACAAAATCCTCAAATCTCGCGCTGAGAACGATGAAAATCCGTCCGTGCGACGTGCGACGGTGCAGGAACTCGTCCAAGTTTACACCGATCACCCCGATACTCTGAGCATCCTCAAATTTCGGCTTGAGAATGACGAACATCTGGATGTGCGGCGGGCGGCGGTGCGGGAAATCGCTCGGGGCTACAAAGATCACCCCGATACTCTGAGTATCCTCAAATCCCGTGCCGAGAATGATGAAAGTTCGTCTGTGCGACAAACGGCGGTGCGGGAACTCGCCCGAGGCTTCAAGGATCACCCCGAGACTCTGAGTATCCTCAAAACCTGGGCTTACAATCATGATAAAAATCCGTCCGTGCGATGTGCGGCGGTGGAGGAACTCGGCCAAGGTTACACCGATCACCCCGAGACTCTGAACATCCTCAAATCCTGCGCTGAGAATGATGAAAGTTCGTCTGTGCGATATGTGGCGGTGGAGGAACTCGGCCAAGGTTACACCGATCACCCCGAGACTCTAAACATCCTCAAATCCTGCGCTGAGAATGATGAAAGTTCGTCTGTGCGATATGTGGCGGTGGAGGAACTCGGCCAAGGTTACACCGATCACCCCGAGACTCTAAACATCCTCAAATCCTGCGCTGAGAATGATGAAAGTTCGTCTGTGCGATATGCGGCGGTGCAGGAATTAGCCCAAGGCTGGAAAGATGAACCCTCGATGTTTGAATTTCTACAAGATCGCGCTCTCCATGATCCCTTTAAACATGGACATGGATTCCAAAATAGCCCCAGAGAATTCGCGCTGAAAACTATTGTTAAAAACTATCCCAATCATCCTCAAACGTTGCCGCTGTTGCGCGATAGAGCCGAGAATGACCCCGATGAACAGTTAAGAACATGGGCAAACAAGCAGTTAGAGTAGTTCGAGAATAGATCGAGTCCTCAACCATAGACTTTCTAACTTCAGAGTCGGGCTGCAAAAAAATTCGCTCAACCTCTTGACATCTTCAGAGATATTGTGCATAATAGAACTTGGTCAAAAAATTGGGACTGTAGTTCAATTGGTTAGAGCACCGCCCTGTCACGGCGGAAGTTGCGGGTTCGAGCCCCGTCAGTCCCGTAAACAAAAGAGTCTTTTGAAAGATCAATAACGCCTTCTGTTGTGTAAGCAGAGGTTAGGTTTTGTGTGGCAGAATTGCCCTTCAATTTTCTGCTGTCGTCGAACTACAAATTAGATCACAGAGTTACAGAGCAGATTCAGGTTAAATCTACCGTTAGACAGGTTTTGTCGAAATTGACCTCAACTCAACAATCTTCAGCCAGAACTCGCCCCCTGAGTTGGTAAAATGAGATGGAGATCGAAGCGATCACTCCAGTCGCACCCAAGCAGGACGGTTGCTCCCCAATCGGCTTAGTCTCCGTCATTTTTGCCGTTTTATCGATTGAATTGCGCCTAAATCTAGAATTTACGTCATTAAATTAGTATGAGTGTCAGAGTTCGTCTTGCCCCCAGTCCAACCGGAAATCTTCATATTGGTACAGCGAGAACGGCTGTATTTAATTGGCTGTTTGCTCGCAACCAGGGCGGTAAGTTTATCTTGCGAATAGAAGACACCGATATCGAGCGATCGCGTCGGGAATACACCCAAAACATCCTCGATGGACTCCAGTGGTTAGGACTAGACTGGGATGAAGGCCCGTTTTTTCAGTCTAAACGTCTGGAACTCTACGCCGAAACGATTCAAACTTTACTCGATAAAGGATTAGCTTATCGCTGCTACTGCACATCAGAAGAACTAGAACAAATGCGAGAGGCTCAAAAAGCCAAAAACCAAGCCCCTCGTTATGATAACCGTCATCGGAACCTCACCCCCGAACAACAAGCTGCATTTGAAGCAGAAGGGCGCCAAGCGGTGATTCGTTTCAAAATAGACGATGAGCGCGAAATTGCTTGGAATGACTTAGTTCGAGGTCGAGTGGTCTGGAAAGGGAACGATCTCGGGGGTGATATGGTCGTCGCCAGAGCATCGGGTACGAGTAAAATCGGTCAACCCCTTTATAACTTGGCGGTTGTCGCGGATGATATTGATATGGGAATTACTCATGTGATTCGCGGAGAAGACCACATTGCTAATACAGCTAAACAAATTCTGCTCTATGAAGCGTTTGAGGCTAAAATCCCGGAATTTTCCCATACACCGCTGATTTTAAATCAAGACGGGCGTAAACTCTCAAAACGAGACGGTGTAACTTCTATTTCTGATTTTCAACAGATGGGTTTCACCGCCCCTGCGTTAGCGAACTATATGAGTTTATTGGGTTGGACTCCACCCGACTCGACTCAAGAAATTTTCTCCCTCAGTGAAGCGGCTCAACAGTTTGGTTTTGATCGGGTGAACAAAGCCGGCGCCAAATTTGACTGGGATAAGTTGGATTGGTTGAATAGCCAATATATCCATCAAATGCCTGTGGGAGAACTCACAGATTTGCTGATTCCCCAATGGCTTGAGGCGGGATATGAGTTTGATCCTAAAACGGATCGCCCTTGGTTAGAACAACTGACGACTTTGATTGGCCCGAGTTTGACTCGTCTTAAAGATGCGATCAAAGAAGGAAAATTGTTCTTTTCTCCCACTGTAGAACCAGACGAAGACGCTCAAGCTCAAATCCAACAAGAGGGAGCTTTAACAGTTCTGCAAGCGATTTATGACAAAGTAGATTTTGATCAACCCCTGACGACTGATGGCATCAAAGAAGTGATTAAAGTAGTCACCAAAGAAACAAAGTTGAAGAAAGGGCTAATTATGCGATCGCTAAGAGCTGCTTTAACGGGAGCAGTTCATGGCCCGGATTTAATTGAGTCGTGGATACTTCTTCATCAAAAAGGAGTTGATCGGGTTCGCTTTGAAAACATCTTGAATGGTTAATTTTTTCAGAGGCTAATATTATGACAGATTCTTCCAAATCCAAAAAACCTGATTCAAAAACATCTGGTGTCGGATTCCAAAAATCGGATAATGAGGCAGATTCAAAAACATCTGAGTCCTCTAATTCAGAAAAGTCCGCAGAACCGACGGATGCGAATAAAAAGCCGGAACCAGAAGTTCCCACTGAGTCGATTTCAATCTCTCCCGTCACTTCCGAGGAACCTGCAAAGGCGGAAACAAAACCGGAAGTGGCACCAACACCCAAGCCGCCTGCACCCCAGTCGGAACCTGTGAGTGCAACTCAGCCTGCTGTTGAACCCAAGCCGGAACCTGTTAATGTGGTGAAGCCTCCGGCAGAAACCAAAGCTGAACCTATTAGTGCTTCGATGCATCCTCCTGAAGTTAAACCCGAACAAATGAGTGCGCCCATGAATCCTCCCGAAGTTAAACCCGAACCGATTAATGTTGTCAAGCCTCCGGCAGAAACTAAAGCCGAACCTCCAACGACAGCACCGACTGTACCTGTGATTTCAGAAGCCCCTGAAACCGTAGAAACTTCTCAACTTGATGTCCAAGCCGTTAAAGAGAAAGTTCTCCATTTTATTTCGGATTTACCTGAAACGTTCAGTAATTTCTTTGGAGAGTATCAACGTCCTCTCTGGACAGTGGTTGGACTTGTTCTGATTATTGTTACGATCAAAGCATTAGTCGGTGTATTGGATTCGATCAATGATGTTCCTTTGGTTGAGTCTACCCTAGAAATTGTCGGGATGGGATACTCAGGATGGTTTGTTTATCGCTATCTATTGCGTTCAGAAAATCGTCAAGAATTGCTAGCTAAGTTTCAATCTTGGAAAGCAGAATTTTTGGGTCGAGAAGATTCTTAAACGGGTTTTCAGTCTCCAAAAAAATTGAAAATTTTTCAGTTGACGTTTCTAATTTCAATAGAGACAATGGAGACAATCAAGATGGATCTCCAGATGGCTCTGACTAAAAAGTGAGAACCCATCGACTCGAAGTAAGAATTGATTCCCCTAGCTTTGGTTAGGGGAGTTTGGACTCTCAGGAATCAGGGTTTAGCTGAAATAGATTTAGGTCAAATTCTACTTCGTTAAAATTCTCCTCAAACTTACCCTCAACTGCTGATCAATGACAAAAGATCAAAAATTAAATTTACTAGCGTTTGGAGCGATTTTTACGGTAACAGGGTTGTTACTTCCGGCACCCACACAGGCGCAACCCCTGCAATATAAAACGACACCGATGTTTGAAAATGTCAAGCTGACTCCTGATTTTGCACCCGATCCGTTAACGGTTAGAGGTTTAAGTGGAGGGCCTATTTCTGCTCAAAATACCGCAGGGCGAGAAGAAACTCCGACAGGGGCTTGTATGGGTTTTGTGGATGAAAAACCGGATCACAAAATTGTGTTAACGGATTTTTTTAAGTATCTCAGTTTGCGAGTTCAAAGTAGTGAAGATACGGTGTTAGTTGTTCGAGGGCCAGGAGGAAGTTGGTGTAATGATGATTATCTAGATATGAACCCCGGAATTGAGGGTCAGTGGCTTTCGGGAACTTATGAAATTTGGGTCGGTTCCTATGATCCCGATAGTTATCATCCTTATGTCCTAGAAATTACACATCAACAACAATAAGGGATAAAAGGTTATTGATTTTTTTTATTAGATAAAAACTGTACATTAACTAATTATCTGTCGTCTTAACAAATTAGTGTGATCGAAAAATCAAAACGCTGTAGTCAAACTATAATAGTGATTATAGCGTTTTTTTAATAGGTTTTATGCGATCGCAGGCGATTATCGTGATTTAACAAATTAGATGTCATTATCGGTGAAAGTCCTATTTTTCAGGTTGTCATCTCCCGTTAACACATTAACTGTCATTGTCACTATAATAAACGTGTGTGTTTTAATTAAACATTTTTTTAAATAGGAGAAAAACGCCAGGGAGTTGAGCTTAAATTCTGCTATTCAAACCGATTATTAAGTCACTGTGTCGTTTGTTCAAGACTGAATAATTACTTTTTGGCAGTCCTTTCACAATATCTTTGACAATTTTGGGAAATGAATTTTTAATCACTATTAAAACCAAAGACTTTAATCATTCGCCCAAACTATTTTACAACTCCCCCAACGGTTCACTATTCAAAATATCGCGACATTTTTGCCACTGGGGTAAGTATCTATCCATGTATGCTATAAAACGTTGGTTATGATATCGTTCTAACAGATGTACTAACTCATGCACTAACACATATTCCAGGCATTCAATGGGTTTCTTTGCAAGTTCTAGGTTAAGCCAAATACGACGCTTGGTTATATTGCAGCTTCCCCACTTGGTTTTCATTTTCTTAATACCCCAATCATTAACTTCTTCGCCGATAATTTCTTGCCATTTGTTTAATAATTCTGGTACTCTAGATTTGAGTTGGTGGCGATACCATTCATTTAACACTTTGGCGCGTTTTTCGGTAGATGTGCCTGGCTTAATAAATAGCTGTAGAATGTGATTATTTGTGAGCATAATTTCATCACTACCACAACGTTCGATAACTTCTAACTGATACGGACGACCAAATATATAATGAGTTTCACCGGAAACCATTTCTCGTTTTGACTGGCGGGGTTGGGCTTGAAATTTGGCTTGTTGTTTTTTTATCCAAGATAGTTTGGATACTACTGCCAGACGAATATTATCGGCTGTGAAATGTAGGGGGGCAGCAACACGAACGCGACCGTCAGGAGGGTAAACTCCCAGGTTTAAGTGTTTGATAGATTTCTGTACTACTAGCACCGGAATGTCACTAACTATTATATTGGTTTCGGTTGTTTGGTTATTTGTATTCGTCATGGTTTTTGATTAACTCCAGAAGATCCTTGACATCAATATCGCAATTACCTATAATTTTCTTAATAGCGTTCTTAATTTCCCGTTCCTTAAAGCGGTTGCCGATCCAGCTTTCTTTTTTAGTCGAGAGTATAGTTTTATCTACTCTAATTGCTAAATCTTCATCTTTTCCTAAGTTATCGTAGAGCGATCGCTTACCGGGAGTATTTAAGTCAGGAGGATAGTTAGATTCTGAGGCGGTTTCGGGACTGACTATCTGTGTCGCTAATCGTTGAATTTTTGCTAAATACTCTTGATAGTTACTGGCTGCTTGTCGTCGTTCTTGAATCAGAGCGTCTAATAGTTCTGACATTTCTTCGTAATATTTAGGGTTGACTGGAGTTTCGTCTATAATAATTTTCCGCATATTATTTTCTATGGTTTCAGCCATTGCCTCTTGGTCTGTTTTCATGTTATCGGGCAGTTGTTCTAATATTCCCAGTCCGTTTTTTACTATCAGTTGGATGAGACCTAAGTCTGCAAAGTTAGAGACTACTTCGCTATGTTCGGCGCGGATGTAGGTATCTAATAAATGTCGCATTGCTGGCTCGTAGGCTTTCATGTCCACACTATCCCCACTTGCCAGTTTGATTTCATCTCGCATATATTGATAATGTTTTACTTCTGCTTTAATATCATTAGCTTCGGCAGCAGTATAGCCAATTTTGATCGTGTCGTTGGCAATATTAGCATAAGCACGAACTAGAGCATTAACAGACTGATAGAGATGAACCCGTTTCCCTGCATTATTAGCTAGGGCAGTTTTATCCCCGGTGTCTTCTGCACAAAAATAACGCTGATATTCTCTAAAGTCGCGGGGCGGTGATACGGGTTCGCATAACGCTCTTACTATTTCTAAAGTTTCCTCTAGACGTTCCCTTCCTTTTTCCAGGCGATCGCTCAATAACCCTTGGACGTCAGCAGCATCATAACCATCTAAAGCTTCATTTGTATAGTCCGTAACGGCCCCTTGTAATTGTTTGAACAGGTCTTTATAATCCACAATATAGCCATATTCTTTGTCTTCTCCATCTAAACGGTTAACTCGACAAACAGCTTGAAATAAATTATGGTCCCGCATCTTTTTGTCAATATAGAGATAGGTAGCGGAGGGAGCGTCAAAACCAGTCAGTAATTTATCTACTACTATCAACAAACGCATTTGACCGGGTTCCTTGACAAAACGTTCCCTTACCTGTTCCTCAAATTTATCCGCCCGCTTAATAGCCTCATCTTCCGACACATTAAAATAGTTAGCCAGCATTTGACGGTAAATGCGATACTGATGTAATTTTTCTGTGTCTCCTGCTCCCGTTGCCTCCCCTTTAATACTTTGAACCGATGGCTGATAGCTAGTAATAATGGCACATTTGCCAGCCAAGTCAGTAACAGCAAATAGTTCATAAACCTTACAAGCTTGGTATATACTAGAGCAAACTAACATGGCATTCCCACGCCCATCCATTAGACGGGGTTTAATTTCCATATCTAGGAGAATATCACTAACTATTTGCTCCAGGCGCGACTTGCTAGACAATACATTTTGCATGGTGCCCCATTTCTTTTTAATTTGAGTTTTAGCTGACTCGGACAACCCCCGCGTTTTGGCTTCAAACCATTGGTCTACTTTCTCCTGGGATGTCAAATATTGGTCAATATCCCGCGCTTCATAACGGAGGTCTAACACTACGCCGTCGGTTATGGCTTCATCAAATTTGTAGGTATGGATATATTGACCAAAGACTTCGACGCTTTTTTGTTTGTCTTGCTTTAACAACGGGGTGCCAGTAAAACCAATAAATACCGCATCGGGTAATATTTTCTTCATCGCACCGTGTAGTTTCCCCGACTGGGTGCGGTGACATTCATCCACAAATACAAAAATGTTGCCTTTGGGGGTGAAGTGCTGGCTTTGCAAGTCTCGGATGAATTGGTCTGTGGCTTTTTTTATTTCCTTTTCTTCCCGACTACCGAATTTATGAATGAGGGAGCATATTAACCAGGGTGCGCTTTGGTTGAGGGTAGTTATTAGATCGTCTCCGTTTTGGGTTTTGTAAATATTCTCCTCTACTCCTAAAAATATGCCCTCTATCTGTTCGTCTAATTCAATGCGGTCTGTAATAATTAAAACCCGCGCCCCTGTAATATTTTCCCTAAGCCATTTTGCCAGCCATACCATTGTCAGACTTTTACCGGAGCCTTGGGTATGCCAAATAATGCCCCCTTCTCGCCTTTGTAGAAATTCTTGAGCTTTTTTAATCCCAAAATATTGGTTATGGCGACAAATCTTTTTAGTTCCTTTGTCAAATATGGTAAAGTTATGAATAATCTCTAAAAATCTGCTTTTATTGCACAGCAGACTAAGATGCCAATCCAACTTACTAACTTCCGACTCCAAACTTCTAACTTCTGACTTCTGGCTTCTGACTTCCTCTGCTTCTTTCCATTCCAGATAATATTTTTCTGGAGTCTCAATAGTACCGTAACGGAGTCCCTCGGAATTGTTGCCCGCCATTAATAATTGTTGGGTGGTAAAAAAGGGGCGGATAAACTCTTTTGTTTGGTTGTCTAAATTTTGACGGATACCTTGACTCACGGAGACGCTAGACCGTTTCAGTTCTAAAACACCAAGAGCAATACCGTTAACATAGATCACAATATCCGGGCGTTTCTTGTTTTTGCCTTGGACAGTCACCTCTTCAGCAATGGCAAAATGATTATTTTCCGGGTGTTTCCAGTCAATGAGCCAGACGGTCTCTGTTTGTTTGTCCTTTCCCTCTTTTACTTTCACGCCGTAACGCAGCAGACTATAAACTGCTTTATTCGCATCATATAGATTTTGGATATCTCCCAGGGCAGCAGCTTGGCCAAGTTCCCGGAGAGTTTTATTAATTAGGGTTTGATTAATACCTTGTTTTGTTAGCCATTGGGTTAATAATTCCGTTTCAATATTACGGTTATTTTCCCGATATTGCCAGTTACCAAGGTAGGTATAGCCGAGTTGGTTTTGAAAGAGTTGGATGATTCGGTTTTGAGTGACAATTTCTTTTTCTCCAATCATTTTTTTCAGTTATCAGTTATCAGTTATCAGTTTTTTCAGTTAGCCTCCTACGGAGGAGCTACGCTATCAGTTATTAATTATCCATTATTAATTATCCATTATTAATTAGTCTTGTTTTTCCTGTTAGTAATTCTTGCATCATTCCCTGTTTAATGGCTTTTGTTTTGGCTAGGCGTTTTTCTAAGGCTGTTATTTCTTCGTCTTGGTTGGAGAGGATGGTGGCGATCGCTTTTTGTTCGGGAAAAGGAGGAATTGAAAGCTCAAGCGCAGTAACATTTGATTTTGATATTTCTAAAAATGTCGAACCAAATGCTCTCTCAATCATCTGCTGCTTCATGGTTAGCAATTTATAATAAATAAACTCGTTATCTATTGTGTCAGAACAGACAATAGACTTAAACCCTTGATTTGTGGAAATTTCACAACCTGCAATTTTGACTTCTCCTATAGTGGCTCGACTACACAATAGTAATGTGCCAGCAGGAAGTAGCTGCGCTCCACTATTCTTTAGTCCTAAATATGAAATCTTGCGCTCTGTTTCAAATAGGTACTTATTGTGGCATCTTGTAATATCAGTAGGAATACACCATTTAATACTCCCATTCCAATAGGATAAGTTTGTGGTTGTTGGTGTTCCTCCGCTAATAATTTCTGCTATATCTCCTAAATTAATTTGTTTCCACTCCTCACCAAACCCAGGCAGGCGTTTCTTACCCGTCAATAATTGCTGCATTGTTGCCGTTTTAATATCTCGCTTTTTGCCTATGAGTTTATCCAGTGCTGTTATTAGGTTGTCTATGTTGGAGAGGGTAGTGGCGATCGCTTTTTGTTCGGGAAGGGGTGGGAAAGGTATTTTAAAATCTTTAAAATAAGGAAATCCAATAGTTTTTATTGTGTTACCAATAGCAATGCGTTCAAATTCAGATTTTTTTATTTGTAACCAGTAGTAAAGGAAATGATTGTCTAGTTCAAGACTACATTGCCAGGCTATAAAGTGCTGACTAACAGCCATCTCACTACTCAGAATAGAGCTTTTACCGACTCCAGCATCACGAGATAAAATAACTGTTCCGGCTGGATGAATTACAGCAGATGAGTTTGCAATTCCTAAAGGAGTAGTTTTGTCAGTAGTATCATCAATATAGAGAGCATCAAGTAGGTCTGAATCCTTTAATGATATCCATTTAATATTCCCATTCCAATATTCTGGGTATTTTTTATCTGGTGTGTGACCGCTTCCACGTTTGGCAACTGAATCTAACAAAACAACCTCCCAATCTTCAGGAATAACCCCAACCTCAGTATTTTTATACCCCTTCGGCACCCTCTCATCACTCATAAAATTCACCAATTATTACTAGCTTTTATCATTGCATCAGAAATAATCAAACTCATTTTTTTTAACTTCCTTAAATTATTAATTATTAATTATTAATTATTAATTATCAATTATCAATTGTAAATCCTCCTCAACCTTATTCGCCCAATTTTCCACTTCCATCTCCAACTCTGGCAAAGTTTCAGCATAACGTTCGTCTAAAACCTTCACCCTACCAGCCAACTGTTGCCTCACCCGTTCAATTTCTGTCTTAATATTACCCTCCAAAGTAGCCTGCCATTTATCATCAACCACCAGAATTTTTATCTCCTTCTCTGTCAACTCAGGATATTTAGCAAATACCATTTTATCTAATACCACTTGAGCATCTGCCACCTTTTTCTTCATCTTAGTCTGCATATCAAACAATTTCAGACATTGCTGCAACACCACTAACTCATCCTCTGCATCCTTGTCTCCTTTTATTTCCTTAATACGAGCAGTAACGCTAGTTTTTGTCAGATTACCTTTATCGTTAAAAGCATCAGTTAACATTCCCTCATCCCCACTATTTTCCTCAATAAATTCCTCCAACTCCTGAGTAATAGTATCTAAGTCTGTTTGCAACTTATTAATATGTGTTTGTTTGTCAGGAAAATACCGAGCAATAATCAACCCAGGGGGTATTAATTCCGTCTTAAATTTCTGCTTACCTATTATCAAATCTGGAGTTTCCTTCAACTTTTCCCCTTTTTTCACCACCAACTCCCGCCAAACTTTCCCCGCTTCCCAACCATCCTGCACCAATAGATAAACATCATCCTGCATTACCTCCGCCCAATAATCCATTAATATTTGATAAATGTCATATTTATCTATCAATTCGGCTTTAATAAACCGCTTGAGTAAATCCTCGGATATCTCAGTAATTAAATCTTTCGGCTTTTCACCCCTAGCAATACCCTTTAACCGTTGCTCGTGACTTTTACGCCATTTACGATAAATTGCTAAAGTCCGCTCTGCAAAATCATTAAATTCGGAATTATTTTTAATTGATAACTGATAATTAACATTGGCTAATTTTGAGTAACCTTTTCTAACTGGAGCAAATAAGTCTGTTTTGAGAGAAAGGAAGACTTGCCAATAGTTATCTAAAGCTGCAATATCCGCGTTAGGGATGCCTCCATTCAGGTGCGCGTTTAAGTCGTGAATATCTTCCGGCAAACTAGAATCTATATAGCGGGGAATATTCAGGTTATAATCATTCTGAGCAATTTCCCCCAAACTAACCATGCGACTGTAGCGGGGTAATTCAATTTGATTGTTAAATACATCCACAATTTTATGAATATCTTGACTGCGGAGGCGGTTTTTATTACCATCCTTGATAAACGCCTTACTCCCATCCACCATAAATAAGCCTTGACGTTTAGCAGCAGTAGCTTTGTCAATGACAATAATGCAGGCAGGGATACCAGTACCATAAAATAAATTAGCAGGTAAGCCAATAATACCCTTAATGTAACCCCGGCGCACCAACTCCTGACGGATAATTGCCTCAGCATTACCGCGAAACAGTACCCCGTGGGGCAAAATAATCGCAGCTTTACCCTTACTTTTGAGAGATTTGAGAATGTGCAACAAAAAAGCATAGTCCCCATTTTTGGCAGGGGGTGCCCCGTACTCAAAACGGTTAAATTCGTCCATACTTGGATTAATGCCATTACTCCAAGACTTATAAGAAAAGGGAGGGTTAGCAACGGCAAAGTCAAAAGTTTTCAGACCGCCATCATCATTTTTCCAATAAGGAGAAGAGAGAGTATTATCTTGCCAAATTTCTGCCGTCGGATAATTGTGCATAAACATATTCATCCGGGCGAGGGCAACCGTAGAGTTATCCATTTCTTGCCCGTAAATTGTCAAACCATGAGGAGATTCATCTACAACTTTCAACAACAGGGAGCCAGAGCCACAAGTGGGGTCGTACACCGTTGCATCTTGAGAAGTATTTGGAGGAATACCCAACACCTTCGCCACCACCCGCGACACCTCCGCCGGAGTGTAAAATTGCCCCTTACTTTTACCAGACTCCGTAGCAAAATGACGCATCAAATATTCATAAGCATCCCCTAATAGATCGTCCCCTTCCGCCCGGTTAGCACTCAAATCTATATCATTAAAAATAGCCACCAAACGAGAGAGACGGTCAACCATTTCCTTACCCTTGCCGAGCTTATCCTCATTATTAAAATCGGCAACATCTATTACTCCCTTAAGGTCATTTTCTTCTGCCAGGTTGCTAATAACTTTATTAATTTTATCCCCTATTTCTTTATCCCCCTTCAGAGCCACCAAATCGTCAAAAGTAGCCCCCTCCGGCACAACAATTATACTATCCTCATCCCCTGCATATTTATCAGACACATATTTCATAAACAACAGAGTCAGAACATAATCCTTATATTGGGATGCGTCCATGCCACCCCGTAATTCATCACATCCCGCCCATAATGAGCTATATATTTCTGTTTTTTTTACTGCCATCGGAGATTATCGTTAACTTACAATTATGTTGTGTCATTCCCGGATGATTGTCTTTTACTATAACTCATAAAGGTTATTTTATAGCTTAGAAAAGTAATCAAAATTAAATTAAATTAACTTTTGAGTTCGTGAACTCGTTGCCACTGTTGCGGCCCTGAAAGTTCGTGCTGTTGGGTACGCAAATAACCAGCATCATCTCGAATCGCGTTGGTGACTCGATCATACTTGAGATTACTCTGAAGTAACCAGTATACCATTATCCAATCCTCTGATCAGCTTCCAGTGCATTTAGAAATATGGGATTTAATGGTTTATTGACAACAAAAACCCCGACTTCTGGGGCCGGGGAGAGAAAACGAGCTTCACATCTACCAAGACTATAATATCGAGAACCTACCCCTGTTGAAAATGTTGATTATACTGATCTTTTGGGAGCCGTTCATTTTGACACTCCGTGAAAATACGGAGAACGACCGACAACTTTATCTTCAAACCTAAGCTGTGTCGGAGTTATAGATATCTTAACTCTATATAATTTTTTGAATCTCCAGATAGTCAAGAATCGCGATCGCGCAAGTTTGGCTCTGGATGTGGGCGTACCCGTTCTACCTGTTGGGGAATTTCGGCCTTTTCCTGGGACAACTCATTTAACGCCGACTCGACGCGATCGCGAAGTTCCGTCAACTGCTGCTGTTGTAATCGACCCCATTGAGGCAATTGATTGATAAACTGTTGTAAATCAACAATCACGCTCGTGAGATGCTCAATTTGTTCTAATTCAGGTCGGCGTTGAAAGTTAACCACAACCATCTCAATCTCTTGTTGTACCTTTTGAACCGTTTGTTCTAGAAGCACTTGTCGTTCGAGCAAACTGGGAAATAGGGAATGATTAGTCTCAGTTTCAACACCCGGTTGAGTCATTTCGGGTGAATGATTGGGATGCCATTGCTCTAAAACCCAGGATGGGGAAGAAGACTGAAGCGTTTTTAACTGTTCAATCAATTCCGTTAATATTACCCGATCATGATCAAACAATTTTTTCAAGTGAGCGGTACTTTTGTGCTGCTGTTGGGCGAAATGATATCGATTAATTTGATTAAATATCAAAGAAAAAGTCAAAGGAATAATTGCAGCTAGAAGGGAAACGCCCCCCATCATCGCCGCTACAATCGCGATCATAGCAAGGGCAAGAAAAGCTGACTCAACAATTTCTAGCCCATTATAAATTTTCATAACCTTAGTTAGAGTTGCAAAATCAATCGAGCTAAATTGAAGTAAATCAAAACACCGAGAACATCAACGACCGTTGTAATAAAC
The DNA here is from genome assembly GCF_000478195.2 of Lyngbya aestuarii BL J. Lineage (GTDB taxonomy): Bacteria > Cyanobacteriota > Cyanobacteriia > Cyanobacteriales > Microcoleaceae > Capilliphycus > Capilliphycus aestuarii. The sequence goes on from NZ_AUZM01000023.1 coordinate 24,479, forward strand.
GGAGCCGACATTAACGCCGGATCTAACCCCAAAGTGCGAAATAAAAACGGCAAAGCTGAACCCGCTACCGATGCCAAAATCGAAATCGCCACTAAGCTAATTCCCACAGACAAAGCAATAGATACATTCCCCTCAACAATAAATACAGTTGCCCAAACGGTTGCTAAAACCCCTAAAATTGTCCCAAGTAAAGCACCTGCTAAACCTTCGCGCCAAATCACTTGTAATGGCCCCATCGCCCGAATTTCATCGGTATTCATCCCGCGAATCACCACAGTAGAAGACTGAGCGCCGACATTTCCTCCTGTTCCGGTTAATAACGGAATAAAGAACGACAACGCCACCACTTGTTGCAGGAGATCTTGCTGCATTTTGAGAATGGCGCCCGTGACACTATTAGTTAGCAGCAAAATCAATAACCAAATCACCCGTCGGCGAGCCACCGTTAACAAACTGGCTTGGAAATAATTATCTCCCTCAGACTGCACCCCACTGAGTGCATAAATATCTTCAGTGGTTTCTTCTTGCAAAATATCTAGCACATCATCCACGGTGATAATTCCCACCAGTCGCTGTTCACTATCAACCACCGGAATTGCTAGAAAATCATACCGTTGGATAATGCGAACGACTTCCTCTTGATCGGTATCAGTTTGCACACAAACCAAATCCCGGTTGAGAATTTCACCAATGGTTTGATCCAGTTGAGCCGTCACTAAGTCTCGCAAGGAGAGAATTCCGGTTAATTGTCGATCCGAGTCCGTCACATAAAGCGAATAAATTGTTTCAGTAACATTGGCTAAACTGCGAATTCGCTCCAAACTTTGACCAACCGTGTAATGCTCCTTCAAAGAGATATACTCTGGGGTCATAATTCGCCCGGCGGTACCGGCTTCATACCCCAGTAACAACGCTGTGGTTTGACGTTCAGTGGGGCTGAGTTGAGACACCAACCGACGAACAACCGCCGCAGGTAGCTCCTCAAATAGTCTAGCGCGATCATCGGGCGACATTTTATCAACAATGTCAATCACTTCCTGGCGTTTGAATTTTTCACACAAAGACTGCTGAACACTAGAGTCAAGTTGTTCGTAGACTTCAATCGCCTCGTCTTTGGATAATAGACGAAAAGCAATCACCTGCATCGTTTCGGGTAAACCTTCAATGGCTTCAGCAATATCAGCAGGTTGTACGGGAACTAAAATCGTTTTAGCCGCTTGCAAATCTCCTCGTTCTAATAAAACTTGCAGTTGCGAGCGGACTAACTCCCGTAATTCTTTACGCGACATCGTTGTCAGAGTTGATTTATTCTCCTCAGTCAATGACAGCCCTCCTAATCACGAGTTCTGCATCCAGTCTAGAAGCAAAGTGACATCTCTAATGTACACCTTCACAATTGACAGGTCGGTTCAGAACTTCAAATTGCCAGTTCAATCGCCTGATGCTGGATACAGCGGATCAAAAATCTAGAGATGGTCAGAACCTTTAATGGCATTGTGCAATTAAACTGCGACTCATCGCCTGTGGTGCAATATTTAGCTACAGGATCTTCTGTAGTATCGCACAAACTTTCGATTGCCCAGAAGATTCTGTAGCTTGTTTGAGGAGAAATTGTATTTTCCTGGGGTCGAATTGGGGGTTCTCTTTTCCCTAAAGATACGTCACAATTTCAACAAAAGGGTAAGGATCTGGCAATCAAGGGGTACAACCCTTCGTTGCTGGAGGTTGCCGTTTGGGAATGCACATTAGTATTATTTGCCCAGAACGTTTAACATTATTTCTATAAATTTTGCCGAAATCATTCAGCCCAGTCACTCAATCGAGTGTATGTCTGTCATGTCATCGGTTTGGCTCGGCTTGCATCGGTTGAGCTATTATCCCAACTCCTGATATCAACACAGAAGATCTAAAGTAGCGGAAAGTTCCTTATGGGTGTAAATAACTTTAATCAGTTTGCTGCTCGAATTGAAAAAGAGGAAATATGTTGCTGCTATCCCACAGAACCCAGACAACACAACTATTCGTTTTTTTATCCAGAAGACAATCTGGAAATAGAACCCTCAAACTGTAACGAACTTTCATCTCTAGCCTCCAGAGACCTGTGTCAGCATCACATCTTTGCCAAAGCCTTACAAATCACGACAGATGCAGTGATGATCACCACGAGTCATCTTCATGGTCGCGAACCCGAAATTGTTTATATCAACGCAGCTTTTACAAAGCTTACCGGTTACTCATCGGCAGAAATTGTCGGTCAAACTCCTCAAATTCTCCAAGGCCCTAACACAGATCATCGTGTCCTCAAACGCCTCAAGCAAGCTTTAGCCCGAGGACAAGTATTTGAGGGAGAAGCGATCAATTATCGTCAAGATGGTAGCGAATTTCAGAACCACTGTTACGTTGAACCGATTTTTAACAACCAGGGACAAATTATTTATTATTTATCGATTCACCGAGAAATTATCCCTCAAAACCCGATTCCAACTCAATTTTCAACGAAAAACAATCTCGATCCACTAACGGGTTTAGCCAATCGCAGTCTATTCCTGCAAAGGCTACAACAATCAATTGATCGCTCCGGGCAGCATCCCGATTATTTATTTGCTGTTTTGTTGTTGGATTTAGACCGATTTAAACTGATTAATGATAGTTTAGGTCATCAAGCGGGTGATCAACTTCTCACGACGATTGGTCAACGTCTAGAAAGCTGTATTCGTCCCACAGATATGGTGGCGCGACTCGGAGGCGATCAGTTTGTCATTTTGCTCGATCAAGTTCGAGATTTGCTGAAAGTTTCTCAGGTGGCCGAACGTATTCAACAATATCTCAACAAACCGCTAAATCTGAAAAATCAAGAGGTATTTATCAGCGCTAGTCTGGGAGTGGTCCTCAGTAGTCCGAGCTATGATCACCCGGAAGATATGATCCGAGATGCCGATACGGCTCTACATCAGGCAAAAGCGGGCGGTAAGGCTTGTTATATGGTTTTTGATCAAACGATGCACCGTCATGCTCTTGAACGGCTTCAGCTTGAAAATGACTTACGACGAGCGATTGATGATCACCAACTGCAAGTTTATTATCAACCGATTATCGCTACGGATACAGGGCGAATTACGGGGTTTGAAGCCTTGTTGCGTTGGCAACATCCTGAACGGGGGATGATTCCGCCTAATTATTTTATTCCGATTGCTGAAGAAACAGGACTGATTCAAGTTATTGGTCAATGGGTGCTTAGAGAAGCTTGTCAGAGGGCGAAACTTTGGCAGTTGACGTTTCCTCAATCTCCGTCTTTATTTATGAGTGTGAATCTTTCTATTCACCAACTGACCTATCCCAATTTAGTAGAAATAATTGCTGATATTTTAACAGAAACTGGCTGTGATCCGCGTTATTTGAAGTTGGAAATTACTGAAAGTGCGATCGCTCAAAAAGCTGAGACTGTGATTCCCATTTTAGAACAACTCACTGCATTAGGGATTCAGTTATGTATTGATGATTTTGGCACGGGTTATTCTTCCTTAAGTCGGTTATATTATTTTCCGATTACAACTTTAAAAGTAGATCGGTCTTTTGTCGCGGCGATTACTCAGTCGAATGGAACCGCAAAAATTGCCTCTGCGATTATTAACTTAGCTCATAGTTTAGGACTGGAAGTGATTGCAGAAGGCGTAGAAACAGAACAACAGTTGGCAATATTGCGGAGTTGGGGCTGTCAACTGGCTCAAGGTTATCATTGGGCTAAACCTGAGAATAGTCAAGATACTGAAGCATTATTAGCTTCCTCTCCTTGTTGGCAATAGAGTCGGATGGGCAATGCCCACCCTACCCTTGATTCTTAAGCTTTAATCCTGGAAATGTTTGATAATGGCTTCAGCAAATTCAGAACACTTCAACTCTGGGGCGGGAGGTTCCATTAACCGAGCTAAATCATAGGTGACTTCCTGATTAGAAATAGCAGCACCTAATCCTTTTTTAATCAAGTCTGCTGCTTCTTGCCATCCCATATATTCTAACATCATCACGCCGGAAAGAATTAACGATCCAGGGTTAACTCGATCTAAACCTGCGTGTTTGGGAGCGGTGCCGTGAGTCGCTTCAAAAATCGCACATTGATCGCCAATATTTGCACCTGGCCCCATTCCTAAACCGCCGACCATCGCCGCCGCCGCATCGGATAAATAATCGCCGTTCAAGTTCATCGTCGCCAGGATAGAATATTCCGCAGGTCGAGTTTGAATTTGTTGGAAAATACTATCTGCAATTCGGTCATTGACCATGACTTTTTCTTTCCATTTACCATTGCCATGAGTTTCCCAAATTGCCTCTAAAACTTGCGCCACTTCCTGCACAATTTCCTGGCGTTTTTCGGGCGTTAACCCATCATATCCGGGTTCAACTTTTCGAGCATTATCTTCGTTAGAAATATTAGGATTATCTTCTTTATTACCCAAAATCCAAGATTCTCGCTCGGTAATACAGTCGTTACGAAACTCACTCGTTGCCAGTTCATAACCCCAATCTCTAAATGCACCTTCGGTATATTTCATAATATTCCCTTTATGCACTAAAGTCACCATTTGTTTAGCCTTGGGCAACCTTAAAGCGTGTTGCATCGCCCGACGCACTAACCGTTGAGAACCTGTTTTACTAATCGGTTTGATGCCAATCCCGGAGTCAAGGCGAATTTGTTTTTTACCATGTTCGGGTGTCGCTGGAATTAAGTCACTATTGAGGATATGAATCAGTTTTTGAGCAATTTCACTCCCTTCTTTCCATTCAATTCCTAAGTAAATATCTTCTGTATTTTCCCGGTAGATAATCACATCTAATTTTTCCGGGGTTTTGTGAGGGGAGGGCGTACCCATATAATATTTACACGGACGAACACAGGCGTAAAGATCGTTAATTTGACGGAGTGCTACGTTTAACGAACGAATTCCGCCACCAATAGGGGTTGTTAGAGGGCCTTTAATGGCAACTCCGTATTCTTGGATGGCGGTGAGGGTATCTTGGGGGAGATACTGATAGGTGCCATACTGTTCACACGCTTCATCTCCGGCGTAAACCTTGAACCAGCTAATTTGCCGTTGACTTCCGTAAGCGGCTTCGACTGCGGCATCTAGCACCCGTTGACTGGCCGGCCAGAGGTCAATTCCCGTACCGTCTCCGCGAATAAAGGGGATAATCGGATTATCGGGGACTACGGGTTCACCATTGTTGAAGGTAACTTTTTCGCCTGTGCTTGGAGGGGTAATTTTTTCGTACATTGAGTTATCCTATCACATCAAATTTAGCGGGCAAAACGGATTCTGTAATTTTGATCCGGCTTTACCTTTTTCACGATTTTTGACGACGACTGCAACGAATCGGCAAGAAATCTACAATTTCTTTAGAATTGTTGAGCGCATCCCGTTAAAATCAAGACATATAATCGGATGGGTTTACCGAATCTTGTTATACAAAATTCACTAATTTTAAGATTATTTTCAATAAACTCTAGATGGGTTAATCAATCTTTCTAAAAAATTAATCGACATTTGCGAAATGGTATACGGATGAATTGAAGAAGAAGGAGAGTCAAACAGACAATGCTTACTGTAGAGATTAGTAAAATTTTTTTCAAACTGTACTGAACTCTTAGTGAGGTGTTTGTAAAGGAAAGGGAGACTTCTTATAGATGTCTTTACCAGGGAAGCAAATGATGAAAAATTTTAAATTAAAAGCACTCAGTTTATTATCTGTAGCTGCCGGCTTTTTATTGATGTCTAGTCCGGCTTTAGCTTCGACTTACAAAAGCACCAGTGGAACAACGACTCTAGTGGTTAAACCGGATGCTAGCCGCCCATTTTCGGGTAATTATTCGACAACGGTTAAGAGTCGTAGAATTGTCGGAGATATCCGCATTATCACAGGGGAAGGTGTTCCCGGTTCTTACATTTATCAAGGGACTTTTTCTGATCGCGGTTTAGATGGCAAAGGAGAATGTATTGGTGATATTACCATCCTTCGTCGTCAGATTGGCCGTTCTGCGAAAATGGGTGCAAAAGTCACCTGGAAAGTTAAGGGTGGGCAGAATTGTACTTCGGTGGGTAAAACCTATACATTAAACTTAGTTGAAGCTTTACCTTCTGCCGATGCAAAAGGAGATTTTAACTGGAAGAATTCCGGGACTTGGCTTTCTGAACCCTTGCGGTATTCTACATGGCCGAAATGGAAAGTAACCTCTAGTGATGGTGAACTCAATTGTCGAGATAAACCCAATGGTAAAATTCAACAGGTTTATCGGGTGAATGTTGATCAAATTGAAGTCAATAAAGACCGGGCTAATGCTTTTGAGTTGAGTCGTGGAAAGAGTCCTTGGTTATTAACAAATAAAGGTTGTTATGTTCGGGCAAATCAGCAGTTTATTCAACCCATTTCCATGCCTTAACCCGATTAGATTTAATTAAAAAAAGATCCCCCTCGTCTAGAATATGAGGGGGTTCATCTTTTACAAGGCTAATAAAATAACTTTACTTTTAATCCTGAAAACTGGGAGATTAATCATTAACATCTTCAGGATTTTGAGATAAAATTAACGCACTGTAGGGGCCGATCGCAATATTTCCATTATACTCTAATCCATCTTTTTCACCTTCTTCAGCAATCATATCACACCCTCCAGAATTGCCAAAGTCGGAACTATAATGTTGGGAGTCACTATTAAAGCGTACCCGCCAAGTTCCCTTCTTAGGAAAGCCTAAATTATAACTATCATAGCTACGATCAGCAAGATTCAGAATAATCACAACATCACCTTTTGCACCGCCCGTTTCCCAACGATGAAAAGCGATAAGTTTATCATTATTATTGAGGTGATAAACATTCACATTTTGACCAAGTAATCCTCGAGTATTACCCTCTAAATTTCGGCGTAAACGAATTAAATCTCGATACAGTGCAAATATTCCCTCAAAAGTTTCTCGCTGAGTTAGATCTAAGGGATCGGTATCTTCAAAGTCGTTATATTCAAGTAATTCTTGACCTTGAAAAATCATCGGAATACCGGGAGAGGTGAGAATTAAAACCGTGCCTAATGTTGAGCGTTTGCGAGCAAACCAACTCTGAGCATTCCCAGGCCAAATTTCTTTGGGAAGTCGGGGTTCGTCGTGGGCTTCTAGGAAAATAACCCGCTCAAATACATCAAAATTATACTGATGAACAATTGCATCTCGAAGGGTATTCAAATCCCGTGAAGCATCATCAGGAGCCTTAATTACCCCTCGAACGGGATGAATAAAATTTGGGTCCCATTGAGCATCAAATCCCGCTCCACCTGCACCCGTTTCTTTGGTGATCCAGGGGTTATTTCTGAGGTCTTCTGCAATATTAATCTTATTCGGAAAACGACTCTTAATTTCCTCATTAATCCACTGCATCAAACTCCAACCTTCGGGAATTTCTGTTCCATCTTCTTCCATCGAGCGGATATTTAAAGTTGAATCCCACCGCAGTCCATCAATGTGATATTCTGTTAGCCACATTAACGCATTATCGCGCAAAAATTGACGCACTTCTGGACGACCATAATCAGGACGAGTATTTCCCCATGCAGTTTTAGCTCGTCGATCATTATAGAAGTAAATCCCTCCTTTATCATTTTCACTCCAACCATCAAATTGCCACAAATCTAAATCACTAGGACCAAAGTGATTATAAACTACATCTAAAATCACTATCATGCCATTTTGATGAGCAGCATTCACAAATTCTTTAAAAGCTTGGGAACCCCCATAAGCCGTTTCAACGGCAAAAATATCAGAGGGATTATAACCCCAAGAAAAATCGGCTGCAAATTCAGCACTGGGCATAATTTCAATCGCATTAATACCCAACTCTTTGAGATAGGGTAATGCTCGAATTGCACTTTTAAAAGTTCCGGGTTTTCCACCGGGTTTATCGGCGAAAGTACCGATGTGCATTTCATAAATAACTAATTCATTCCAATTGGGAGGAGAAAAGTCTTGATCTTCCCATGAAAAATCAGGAGAAACAACCACTGAATTTCCATTGGAATTCGTAACTTCTCTAGAATAGGGATCTTTGCGTTTGTAGGTTTCGTCTGTGTCTTTATTAACGATAATGTAGCGATACTCATCACCCACTTTGGCTTCGGGTAAATCCCCATACCAATATCCATTTTCTTCACTGTCTAAGGGATTGGCCGTCTCTGACCAATTGTTAAAACTACCCATAACATAAACCTTTGAGGCGTTGGGCGCCCAGACCCGAAATGCGACCCCTTGGGAATGAACAATAGCACCCATTCCTGAATAAATCTGAGCCTTTCTAGGAGAATCCAGCAACATAGCTTTCAAGCCTTTAAAAAAACGGTTAATATTCATCTCTGTCAGCTAGAAGAAGTTTAAAGTTCTAGCTGTAATATAAGAAATATGCTCCGAACTGCCAAGTTAAGTTCCCCAGTGCCAAGGAGGGCCGCTTCGTTCTAGCCCTAAAACTTGATTTGTGGGGGGGTGGGGAGGTAGGGAGGTAGGGAGGTAGGGAGGATTTTTATTAATAAAAAGCTATTTTTCCTCGGAAAAAACTCCTCTCCCCATCACCCTTTCACCCTTTCACCCCCAACGGGATAGCCACTCCCCTCAACGCGCTTGTTCCCGCGCACGGGGGTGGACTCACCATCAACCCCGGCAATTTTTAACTGAGAATGAAACAGCCCCGCCAGTGCCAAGGGTGTTTGGGTAATGAAATGATCTGGGATCGGATCATTGAAGACCATAATTTTTAAAAATCAAGTCAGTTCGTTGATTTCCTTATAAAAGTTAATATTAGAAGATACAAATATGATTTGTTAACTCACCTTAAGATAGATTTTGCTCCAAAAAACGGATTATTGTAATTGAACGTCTCGGTTCACATCAATGAGGATTTTTCCATCCCGAATTAAACGGTATTCTCCACGCCAAGTTCCAGGAATCAAAGGCTGTTGAGGATTGTTTCTCTTGCCAATATAACCTAGCCAAGTCCGACTGGGTGAGTCAAGCCGTTCTTGGTGTTCAACCACAGTTCGACCTCGCGGATCATAAAGCTGATATTCGACGCGATCGCCGGAGAGTGTACCATAAGCTTGTATCCAAAATAAAATAGCCGGATCGTCAGTATAAAAGAGAGTTTCAGTAAATTCTCCATCCCAGAGTTTATCTAAGTTCGGTGGTTCTGTCGCAAACCCAGCCCGAATTAACCCAGTTGGGGTGTAGGGAAGGGGTCGATCCCAAAGGGAATTTTGTCTGACATTACAACCGGATGACGCATTTGGCCCCACAAATGGATCAACCACTTGACCTTGATAACGTACACTCAGATGAACGTGGGGAAATGAAGCCAAACCGGAAGCCCCGACCAGTCCCAAAACATTGCCCGTGTCTACGATATCTCCGGGCTGCACTTCAATACTCCCCTGGCGGAGATGACAATATTGAGTTTCCCAGCCAACACCATTGGAAATGATACTGTGATCAATCACAACGCCGTTCCCACATTCACTTCCTTCTACAGCATATCGGTCAAATTCATCTTGAACCCGACGATCTTCGACTCCATCTCGCACACGCAAAACCTTTCCAGGGGCAGAGGCTAAAACGGGTACACCGTAGGCCATTATTCCTGCATCTGATATGGCAAAATCAGTTCCTTTATGACCATCATAGGTTTGCCGTCCGCACCCAAAATCAACAGCCGCGGTCGAGGGATCGCGATCGGGATAAAGTAAGATAAAACAATCTTCACCAATGTTACAGAGAATTGGGGGAGAAAAGCGAGGACTCGGTATGGTTTGGGCGATCCAGGTTTCGACTGTTAAACCGAGTTTGGGGTTGAGAACGTTAATGATAACTGTTAAGCTTAGAATTAGACTAAATAAAGCGAGATATTTTTTAAACCGTAAAATCATAGGAATTTTGTTAAATGTTTTTAGAGGTTGAAGTTTGCACCCTCTATTTTATTTTGAAATTAACCGTTTTTGACCTCACCCCCAACCCCTCTCCTACGAGGAAAGGGGTGTCTAGTCAATTTACCCTACCCCCTAGCTTAAATTAACGAAAAACGAGATCTGATTGTAATCTTAAATCTAGGTCTTCTTCGGGACGAATCACTAGAACTTCGACTTTCTCCCGTCCTAAGAATACACCCGCGATCGCACCGAGTCCGGCACCCCCTAAGACTTCTTCGGTGGCGATCGCTTTATCTCCGACAATTCCTGCAATGGCTGTTGCTGCGGCTGCCCCAATTGCAGCCCCTTTGAGAATATCACCCGCAGAAGCCCCTTTACGAATGGTTTCGGTACGAGTCACGACTTGAGAATTGGCGTTGAGGCGATAGCGCCGACCATTTCCCAGGATGACTTCATCGGCGATAAACTGAGAACCCCCAGAGGCAGGGCGCAATTCTCCGTTAATTTCTGACCCCTGGGGAAGCCAAACTTGTCCGTAGGTTGTCCGAACCTCTTTTGAGACTTTGAGGGTTACAGGGACGGTTTCCTCGGGGGTAAGGACGATTTTCTCGGCGGTTTCGTATTCAATGGGAATCAGGGTTCCGGCGGTAATTCCATCGCGTCGGAGAGAACCGGGGAAACGTTGGGCGACGGCGGGGTTGGGGTTAAAAATTACGGGGGTCGCCACACTAACGGTTAACCCCAATGCAATTAATAGAGATGTTCCGGAACGGTTTAATTTGGAGGTGAACATGATCGGAGCGTCCTTCATGCGAGTCGATTTGTTTAATTCTCAAGACGTAGAGTTGTTCAAATTGGTTCACTTTTCCAGGTGTTAGCATAACATTCTTGATTGTTAACACCTGATTTTTCTGTGGGGAAATCCTGTAGGGTCAGTTTTGAGGGAACACCGGATCGGGGAACAGGGAAAATTGATCATTCATAATTCATAATTGAATTCATCATTTATTAATCCATAAACTTTTAAACTGGTAAAACGTAGGGGCGCTCTTGCTTGCACCCCCAAACTAACAAACCGAATTAACCCCAACTTTAGCCTCAAAATCTAACAACTACTTCTTACATTTTGGGGAATGTTTATGTTTGTGAGGAACGGGGTCATATCCGCCCGGATGAAAGGGATGACAGCGGAGAATTCTTTTAATTGCCAACCATCCCCCTTGAATCACGCCAAAACGTTCAACCGCTTGTATTGCGTAGGTTGAACAGGTGGGTTGATATCGACAACTGGGGGGTAATAAGGGAGAAATAAACATTTTATATCCCTTAATTAATATTACCACAATTTTCTTGATCATTGCTGTTTTGAACAATATTTTTCAACGCAACGCACGAACATTTCTACGCCCATTCCCAACGCTGTTTCATCGAAATCAAACCGGGGATGATGATGGGGATAGGCTAAATCTTTTTCCGCATTTGCCGAACCCAAAAAGAAATAACAACCGGGAACTTCTTGTAGGAAATAGGACATATCTTCGCCGCCCATTGTTTGACATTCGGGGACAATTCCGACGGGGGTTTCTACTACCGTTTCCGCGACACTTCTGACTAACTCTGCTATGCGACTATCGTTAATAACTGGGGGATAAAACGAATAATAATTCAAATCGTAACTCGCCCCCTGACCCTGACAAATTCCAGCGATAATATCTTCGGTACGTTTACCAAAAAATCCCGCATATTTGGGGTTAAAATATCGCACAGTTCCGGTCATTTTGGCTGAGTCTGCAATCACATTATTGGCGTGTCCGGCGTGAAGGGAACCGACTGTTACCACCGCAGATTCTAACGGGTCAACATTACGAGCAACAATGGTTTGTAGAGCATTAACAATTTGGGCTGCAACCACAATAGAATCAACTGTTTGATTGGGCATCGCCCCATGTCCGCCCTTGCCTTGAATCGTGCATTCAAACAACTCGACCGCCGCCATTAATGCTCCACTTCTCACCCCAACTGTTCCTAATTTTAAATTATTCCATAAATGTAGTCCGATCATCGCATCAACATCAGGATTTTTTAACACTCCTGCTTCAATCATCGGTTTAGCACCGCCTGGGCCTTCTTCTGCGGGTTGAAAGATGATTTTAACTATTCCTTGAAAATCTTGACGATGATTGGCTAAATAATAAGCGGTACCCAATGCAATAGTCGTATGTCCGTCATGTCCGCAAGCGTGCATTATCCCGTCATGTTGGGACTTATAAGAGACTTGATTTTCTTCTTGTATGGGTAAAGCATCCATGTCCGCCCGAATTCCTAAAACTGGCCCGGGCTGATGACCTTCTATGGTGGCGACTATTCCGGTTTTGGCAATTTCGGTTTGATGTTCAATTCCCCAAGCTTTTAATTTCTCTGTAATAAATTCTGCGGTTAACTGTTCTTTAAACCCCAATTCAGGACGTTGATGAAGTCGGCGACGCCATTCGACTAATTGGGGTTGTAAATTGCGAATTTCTAGTCGCAGTTGAGAGAGGTTATCGGTGTTGAGGGCAGGAACAGTTGAAACCATAGAGTTTTAGGGATTAGGAATTTTGCAGCTAATTACATGATCTCTTATTATAACTGTTCTCACACCCCAAATAAAAGCCGGGGGGTTGTATTGTTGTCAAATTGTTGAATCTTTCCCCCAACTCCCTCTGCGGAAATGAAAGGGGGAATTCATACAATCACTAATGAGTAAATTAGTTGGCAGCAATTTGAACATCTACGGTTTGTTTACCGGGATTTTCTGCGGCTAATTCGGCTTCGGCTTCGGCGATGGTATCTTCCCAAAGTTCTCCCACTTCGGCGAGCGCTTTTTGTCCGTTATGATAAAGTTTAACGCCGCTTTTTATACTGGCTTTGGCGACAGTTTTGGCAACGGGAACGAGTAGGGGAACTAAGACTAATGCACCGACTCCGACCGCTGCGGTTGTCACTGATGTTTGTTTGAAGGTTCTCAATAGATGAAGGTGTGCCATGATAAATTTCCTCGCTTTATTCAAAGGGTGAAAAGGTTTTGCGTTGAACTAGCCGACCGTCTGAGGTGCGGGACGACCTGCCATAAAGTTTAAAAACATTGACAGCATGGAAGACTTAAATTCTGAAAATTTTCCTTTTTTCTCCGGAATGTTTGGGGTTGAATTGACGGCGGTTTCTGAAACGGTTTCTACTTTTGGTTTAACCGAATTTTCAACAATATTTTCGACTATTGTTTCGGGTTTTGCTTCTTCAATGGATGGGGCGACTTGTATTTCGGAAGTTGTTACCGGAGTGGTTAATATTTCAGAAAGATTGGGTTGGCTTTCTGCAACTTTCTCAAACAAACGGTTTAACTCACTCTCCAGTTTGACAACACTATTAAATTGATGAATGATTGTCACCGAAGCGGTTGTGGGATTAATATTAATGGTTTTAATCCCAGAAATTTGTTCGGCGAATCTTTCTAGGCGTTTGGCGTAACGGGAATCTTCTCTGACTTGCGGAACTCTCAGCCGAATTCGTCCGGGTGTTGAATGAATGACGCTGATTTCTAAGTTTTTGTCTTGAAGATTGCTAGAATTTTTGGGATTCAAATTGGCGGTTAATAATGCAGCGTTCTTCAGTTGGGGTTTGACGCCGTTGATGACTTTTGCTGTGGCTTGACTGGTTGCGTAGGAAACCGGAAGCGATACCCAACCGCTAAGTCCTAAATGTCGGTTTAATAGCATCGCTGCAATCATCCGAATTAAGGTTTCAATCACTTCTGTTGAGGGTTCGGATGTTGAGGTCAATTTAACCGCTTCATCGGGAGAAAGGTGCTGACTTTCTGATTGATTTTTGAATTGATTTTCTAATGCACAGTGAGAAACGGTTAACTGTGCTAAAAGTTGAGATAGCGAGAGTTTTCGCGTGTCAAATTTTAACACCAAACTCTCGGTGTTGGGATGTAAAATAACGCTGTAGACTCCTTCTATTTGTCGCAGGTTTTGGGCGACTGTTTCTTTGTGACTCCTGACTTTTATTCGCACACGTCCCGGCGTTGCATGAACCACTTCAATTGCTGTATTAATCGGTTGCGGGGTCGTGTTGGTCATATTCCACCTCCTTTGGGGGAATCTAGAGTAGATGCTGAACTTAATCCCTTGGTGCCAGAGTCGGTTAAACGAAGGTTAAGTTACTTTCTAATTCTAGATTAATCCTTTTTGCTTCTAATGACAAGTAGAACTCTTTTTTTTTTACAAATTTTATTGTTCAAAAGTTCGTATAAAACTTGCGCTGAGTCGATTTCAGGTCTTTTGTCTCGGTTCATTTGGGAAATTTTTAAATGATTCTAAAAAGTTAATTGACAACAATATTCAATTGTTTAAATCCCGCTTTTTTTACTAAGATTTAGGCAATAATTTGGTTACGGCTTAAGGATAATTTTGTTAGGGTTTCCAGACAATCAAAATTTATTGACAATAACCTTCAACTGTTGTCGGGGTTGTTGGGATGCACGCCCCCTCTCCGCGCAACATAACCCAAAGTCTATATTTCCGTCACAAAATCTATACCTTCTTCTATAAAAGTGTTTTAGATATTGTCACAAAATTAAAACCGGTCTAAGATAGAGACATCGCAACGCAAGGAGTTGAACGAATATGCACAGAAGAGGAGGATGTCGTCACGGTGCCGGACGTCCGGGGGCTTGGAGACACGGGCAAACCCAAACCATTCGCGTACCGATGGCGCTGAAAGAACAGTTGCTCGAAATTACCCGACAGTTGGATAATGGGGAGACGGTGGGCTTCGCAGAGAACGACCTACAAGCGTTGATGAATCGTTGGCAACAAGAATGTAATGCAGCTTCGCCCGATGCGGTAGAATGGCAAAAAGTCCGTCAACTTTTGGCCGAACTTCAGCAGGTTTTATTGACATCAAGCCTTGAGTCGGGATGCGGAAACCGCAAGGGTCACAGAGGTCAAGGTCACTGTGGCGGACACCATCACGAAGTCGTTGAAACGCCGATTATTTAGTCGCAATTTGTTGATCCCCCCTGCTGTTTTGAAAGGGGGGTTGGGAGAGGGAAGGGGTTAGTTTTTAGTTGCTCTTAAAATTAAAATTCTGTTTGCCGTCCTCATTTTTGGAGTTGCTATCCGATTATGAATGAATCCGAAAACGAATATCAATTAAAGATACTGGATATGGCGACTCATCTTTGTCTGGATAAAATCGCCACTCCCACGGATGAAAATCTAATATTTATGGAATCTAATGTTGATAAAATTATTTGGGATGTAGCGACCGAAATCTATCAACAGAGTGGTTTTAAAGCTGATTTGGCTAGGGTCAGAAATATCGTTATTTCTCGTATTGAAAATATCAGGTATCAAGTTCAGCTTAAAGCCGAACCAAAAGCCGCAGAACAGGCTAAATGTGAAGCCGAGTTACGAGAACAAGCCGAACCAAAAGCGGCAGAAGAAGCCCAACGTTTAGACGAGTTGCAAGAACAAGCCGAACAAAAAGCAGCAGAAGAAGCCAAACGTGAACCCGAGTTGCAGAAACAAGCTGAACAAAAAGCGGCAGAAGAAGCTAAACGTGAAGCCGAGTTGAAAGCCGAAATTTTTCTCCAACTACGAAGGGTATTGGCCGAAGAATTAAGAGTCGATGAAGAAAAGGTAAATTTTGACAGCAATATTACAGACTATTTGCGTGTACATTGGGCGGATAGGCTACTCATTTCTGTGGCTATAGAGCAGGAATTTGAAATTGAGATACCAGACGATGAAGCAAAAAAAATTGGTCTTTATGGCTTCAATTCTTGCACAGTTAGAGAATTATTCGATTATATTTATCAGAAGATTAACAACACTACAAAAACAAAATAGAATCTGTTCTGCGTTCTGGTCATCCTCCAACTACAGCAATGGTGTCCCACAAACGAGCAACTTGTCAACCCGTGCGATGGCTAGTTCGCAGTGGGTGGGCGTCGAGAGGGGTTGGGGGAGAGGTCATACCCCCCTTTTTAAGGCAGGGCTGTTTCATTTTCTGTCAGAAATTGTAGAACCTAACCCCCCAACCCCCTTCCCTACGAGGGAATGGGGAGTTATTAAGAGTTGTAGATACTTAATAATCTTAAAAATCCTCCCCTCGCAATTTATCAACATTCCCGAATGGGACACCTTTTCCCTCTCCTCGTAGGAGAGGGTTAGGGAGAGGTCGAGACGGAATGGGGGGAAGGGGGGATAAAATCTTAAGAGAATGCTGAGATTTGCAACACCCTTGAGTTTTGCTCGCCGCTTGTGCTTAAATGAGAATCTGGGGAACATCTGATCTGGCGATCGCAATTCGGTAAAAATAAAATTGTACAAGCGAGAAGTTCTCCAGATTTGACGCAGGTACTTGGCGGAGGATAATAAATGTTAACTCAAAATCAGGCTAGATTGGCAATTGTTGAGCGCATCAGAACCGCTTACCAAAATAATCCCACCCGAACAATTGCGATAGGAGTCGGAGTTGTGGTCTTAACTCCTGCGGTAATTCCGTTACTCAAACCCGTTGCGAAAGCAGCGATAAAAGGCGGGGTTTCGATGTACGAAAAAACCAAGGCGGCGATGGCAGAAACGGGCGAAGTGTTCGGAGATATCGTTGCCGAAGCCCAAGCAGAAGTCGCCGCAGAAGCCCAACAAAAAGCTGAACAAACAGCGGCTTTATTATCCAACCACAGCAACCCGAAGAACTAAATAATTTTCTCGGCAGATGTCGTCGAATTGTTGTTAGGATTAAACCCATTTTGTTCGATGTCTATTCGGGTTTGTTTGGTTTCGTGATAAACGGATAACCCTTGTTTAATGGCAGCTTTTAGCAAGGGTCGTCCCAATTTCGTTGCCGCCGGAACCACAATGGTTCCCAAAACAATCACCCCAATTCCGGCTAAGGCGAGTTGATGGTTGGGGTTTTCGTCTTCGAGAATTTCTCGCAAATGAAGTGACAAAACAGACCGATCCCAATGAATTAGAGACATAATTGCTCTCCTAATATTTTATCAACAATTCAACCCAAAAATTTGATGATTTTAACGAGAAGTTGAACCTCCACCTTCAAACTGATGTTGAACTAACGGACGCAAACTATTTAAACCCGCAGCAATTGCCGAACCGTTGTGAATAACTGTCGCAATTAATGGGTTTAAACCGATAGCCGAAGCCAACCCCAAAGCAATTAAATTCGGGGCGACAACAAGCAGGGTATTTTGGTCGATTAAATTGCGAGTTTCCTTGGAAATAGCGATCGCCTGTAGTAAACTACTAATATCATTATTCATCAACACAATATCGGCCGTTTCCCTTGCCACATCGGAACCATCTTCAAAAGATACCGAAACATCCGCATAAGCCAACGCTACCGAATCGTTTAACCCATCACCAACAAACGCCACAGTTCGCCCGGAACGGTGCAAATCTCGAACAATTTTCGCCTTTTGTTCGGGGAAAGCTTCCGCGTGAACTCGCTTGGGTGGAATGTTCAATTCTTCTGCAACTAAATCCGCCCGTTGACGGCTATCTCCGGTTAACAAATGAATCTCCATTCCGTAGCGGTTTTGTAATTCTTCAATTAACTCTAAACTTTCAGGACGCAAGGGGTCAGCATATTGTATCGCCCCCTGCAATTGACCGTTACAGGCGACATATATTAACGACATCCAAGCGGAATTTTCGGGCGAATTTTCGGTATCAGGTTGATCTAATCCTTCCAAACTAATCCCCTCTTGGGTGATAAATCTCCCGCTTCCCACCAAGACTTTTTGACCTTCGATTTCCGCCCGAATTCCCAAACCAACTTCATAATTCCAATCCACCCGGGGCGGTATTTCTATGTTTTGTTCTTGAGCGTAACGTACAATTGATTCTGCAACCGGATGAGTAATTCTTTGTTCGCTTGCTGCCGCATATTTGATCACGTCTTTGGCTGACATTCGCCCGGAAATTGTTTTCACCCCAACGACGGAAATATTACCTTGAGTTAGGGTTCCGGTTTTATCAAAAACAATGGTATCGAGTTCGGCTAATTGTTCTAAGGTGCGTCCGCTTCTAACTAAAATACCGTGTCGGGTGGTGTGGTTTAAAGCGCCTAAAAAAGCGGTGGGAATAGACACTCGAATTCCGGTGACAAAATCGAGAGTTAATATTGATGCGGCTCGGGCGGGGTCGCGGGTGGCGGCGAAGACAATTCCTGCTAAAATAAGCGAAGGTACGATCAGGCGATCGGCAAGTTGAGCGGCATAGTTTGCCATGCGGGTATCGTGAACGGGCGCTTTTTCCAACAGTTCTAAACTCGCCGCAGCCCGGGTTTTTTGACCGATGCGTTCGGCTTTGATGTGCAGGCTTCCCGAACGAAGCAGGGTAGAGGCGTAGACAAAGGTGCCGTTTTCTGCAACAATGGGCATGGATTCGCCTGTGAGTTGCTGCTGATCGACGACGGCTTTTCCTTCTATAACAACCCCATCAACGGGTATTTGTTCGCCGGGATAGACGAAAACGATTTCTCCGGGTTCTACTTGGTCGCTCGGAATTGATTGTTTTTCGTCGTTGCGTTCGACCCAAGCGAAGCGTCCAATCGTATCAAGTAGGTCTGCGGTTTGGTGTTCGGTGGAACGGGCGGTTTGTTCGCGGATGACGTCTCCGAGTTCGTGCAGGGTGAGGACGAGGGCGGGTGTAACGAGTTTTCCTTGCGCTCCTCCCAAGCTTAGGGCGAGTAAGTCTAAGCAGTCAATGTTGAGTTTTTGCTTGACAAATAGGCTGTAAAATGCACGTTGGGCGACGGGAAAGGTAACGAGCGCCAGAGAACCCCAGGCAAAAGGACGCAACCACGCCAAGCGAGTTGAACTACTCAGTAAGGCGAGAAGGGTGGCGCCGGTTGGGGCGATGAGGCTTGACCATTCTCCCTCGTCGTCGGCCTCGTTGGGTTCGGAAGGTTTCGCTAAAGAAGAATCGGAAATATCTTCGACGGTAATTGTGGTTCCGGCTTGTTGGATGAGGTTTGATAATCGAGAATAAATCTCAATATCGGTTGAGATGTGAGGTTGATAATGAATCGCAACAGAAGCGGCTGCACGGTTAATTCTAACTTGAATAACGTCCGGTTCCGACTGCAATACTTTCTCTAATATTTCTGCATAATAGTTATCGGAATTGAGCCGATAAACCCGAAATCTCACCCGTCCCGGCACCGCATGAACCAAATAGGGCGCTGATTCTACGATGCGTTCCGATTTGATGATCGCGCCGTTGGTGTCAGAAAGGGAAATTAATTTATGATTCGTTGCTGTCATCGCTAGTTACCCCTGATGGTGTAGTAAGGTGCGAGTTGGCGGGTGTTTCTAGGGAGAGAGCGCTGTCGATAAAGTTCATTAACCGCATTCCCAGTTCCCAATCACTCATGCCTTGAGTCGTATAATTAATTGTAATTGAAGCCGCCGCCCGATTAATCCGAATATTGGTAATTTGTTCTTCTTCAGAGAGGATTTGTTCGAGGCGTTGGCTAAAATCTGCATCGGTGGCTAAACGAGAAATTCTGAGGCGAATTCTTCCGGGGATTGAGTGAACAATGGTATACTCTGAATCGGAATTATTTTCTGTATAATTTGCTGCTGAATGGGTTGTATTTTCCGCTTCAGGTGTTACCAAATGAGACTGTTTTTTCAGGTGCGTCAGAATTTGACGAAACACACTGGCAATGATTAAATTGGCTAACAGGGCTTGGGAGCCTCGCAGTTGAAAGCGGGAAGTGACAACTATCCCGACAACAACAGGTAAAATCGCCTCAATTTCCCCGTGTTCAAGTAGAAAATCTGCGATGCGAGTTTCTGTATTTTGAATGGGAATGGAACTGACTGAATTTGAGGATGTTGTGGTCATATTACGTTAACCCTTCTCGCTCACTGATTATACCATCAAAAAGGAAGTTGTTTCTCTTTTTTTAAGTTTTGTTGTCAAAAGATGATTTTGAGATCCGAGAAGGATTAACGCGCATTTTACAGCAGGTTCACAGAATCGGGATACAGACAAAACCTCTACTCTACTGGGTTGTTAAAATCCGATGGGAATTGTTATTCCCGACTCAAAGAGCGCTCGCGATGAATCTATGGAAATTCTAAAAATTTGGCGATCGCGAATCTTAACTTGCATAGGTTCAAACTGTCCCGGACTAGATGAAAATGGAACGTTGAGGACAATCAACTTTGAATGTCAATCCTAAGAACTCAAGTTTTAAATTTATAAGCCGTTAGTCCTCCCTGGCGATCAGTTTAGTGTTCAGGTAATGCTCAATGATGCGACTGTAACAGAATATTTCATCGTTTAACAGCGATTATAGAATAGTTTAGGGGTTGATTAGCGACATCAGTTAATCAACTTTTTTGGATTTAATATTGGTTTTATTTCATCAAATTTCTACCCGATTTTAGATTAAAAAATCAACTTAATTTTATTTAAAATCAATAACATAGAAAATGTTATATATGATATTATATCTACAAGTTATAAATCCTTTCTAAAGATTCACAATCTTTGAGAAGCTGTAGTTTAGGTATCTGGCCGACTTCAAGCTGAAAACTCATTCAACCTTTCTACAGCCCCGTAATATGCAGCAGCTTTCTACATTCAAACTCAATCCACCCACTAACAATGAAAAAACAAGTTGTTATCAGAATATCAGGGGGCGATTTTGATACAGGTTTTCCTGTTGTTCTAGAGTTTTGGGAAGACGGTACAATCATTGCCATAGATCGCGATTGTCCTAAACTTCCCGCCCAACCAGAAATTGAAGAAAATTATAAAGAATGGCAAGAAAATTATAGGGTTTTGGGAGATAGAACGATTCAATTTCCAGACGCACAAATTACCAACCAATCGACTTGTCAAGATTGTTTTAATGTAACTAAAAAGCTTGAAAAGACTCTAGAAAGTTGGTTTAAAAATCCTATTTTTGGGGATATTCGAGGGCGAATTGTGGGACGTTTAAGGGATGTAACGCCCAACGAATCTGTAAGAGTTGTTTTGGATACGCCTAATCATTATCTACGGAGATTATCTTGGGATAGCTGGGATTTATTTGAAAGAGATTATTTTTTACCCAATGCGGAGTTAGTCCTTTTATCTCGATACAATCGACCTCCAGAAATGCTCAGAATACCCGTTAAAATTCTGGCTATTTTTGGCAGCGATGAAGGAGGTCTGGAACTGACGCAGGATAAAGAACTAATTAAAAAATTAGCCGAACATGGAGGAGAAATTACCTGCATTCCCAAAGAAGGAAATTCTCTCACTCTCCCAGAACTATTTAAGACCCTTTCTCGGGGAAATTGGGATATAATTTTCTATGCCGGACACAGTTCAGGTCAAACCCTTCAAGTTACTAATACTGTAGATTTCAACGTCTCGCTATTAAAAGAAGCCCTGAGAATAGCGGCTCCCCATATTAAGCTTGCGATCTTTAATTCTTGTGATGGATTAGATATTGCGGACTATTTAGCAGAGTTTAATATTCCCCATTTAATCGTCATGCGAGAACCGGTTCCCGATGAAGTAGCCCGAATTTTTTTGAAGTATTTTTTAGCAGAATTTATTCAAGGAAAACCCCTTCATGTTGCGGTTCATCAAGCCAGACAACAATTACATCAATTAGAAGTTCCAACCGCAGACAATGAACCTTATTATCCGGGAGCATCCTGGCTACCGATACTCTTACAAAATCCGACGGCTCCCCAACTGTATTGGCCTCAACCAGAACCAGAACCCTTACCCGAAAAACCCTTAATCCAACCCAAAGTAACGATGATATTTGGGTTAGTATTAATGGGTATTTTTATAGGTGTTTTCTGGGGAAATTCAAGCCGCTTTTTTAAGAAACCTAATGTGTTCGGAGATGCTATCAGTGGGGGCGAGGAAATTGTCATAAAAATGTTTCAGCAACGGCGTAAACAAAGGGGTGTAGAACCTGTTGCCGATTGCCAAAAACCCTTGAAGTATTTTCTACCGATTTGGAAGGGTTATATTAAACAACAGTGGAATGATTGTTTTGTCAGCAAAAAAAGTTATCACGAAGCCATTCAACACCTTCAAAAAAGCTGGGAAGAAGAAAAACACGATCCCGAAACTTTAATCTATCTCAATAACGCCACGTTGGAAGCGACAGGAGCCGATTACTATACCATTGCTATTGTTGTTCCGACGATAAAAAATCAAGCCGGAGAAGTCATTGATGTTGAACTTGCAGAAGACATTCTGCGGGGAATTGCTCAAGCCCAAACTGAAGTTAACTTGAGTTTATTCAACGGGGATGAATCTGCTGAGTATACCTTACCGGGTTCAGATTTTCTTCAGCGTATAGACTTAAATGGAAAAGGTTTAAAAGTGATTATTGCTGATGATTTTAACTTCAAACCTCAAGCCATCAAAAATGCACAGATCCTCGTTAACAACTCAGAATTTTTAGGCGTAATTGGTCATTATTCCAGTGAGATGACCCTCGCTACTTTAGATATTTACAACAAAAACAAAGTAGTTTTAGTGACTCCCGGAACAAGCACCTCTGAACTCAGTGAAAACCCCGAACAGTTTTTCTTCCGAATTCCCGCAGTGAATTATTTGCAGGCTTATGAAATGGTTGACATCTTGACCGAGGAAATCAAGCAAAAAAAAGTCACGATTTTTTATAATCCTGCCAGTCCCTTTTCCAGCGATTACAAACAACACTTTGAAGAAAAATTGTTAGAAAAAGGAGGAGAAGTTATTGCCTCTTTTAACCTTTCTAGCCCTAACTTTAATGCTAAAGAGGCGATGGAAAGAATTAGAAACTTTGAAGAAGAATCCGCGATTATTTTAATACCCGACGGTCAGGTGACAAATTCTGTTAATCAAGCCCTAGAAGTGATTAAAGAAAATCAAGGTGAATATTTGATGTTCGGTAACTCCTCGGTTGACACGCCCAGAACTTTGGCGCTCGGTCAAGAATATCTAGAAAAATTACATTTAGTCATTTACTGGCACCATTTAAACAGTTCTCAGCCCGATTTTTCGCAAATAACTTCGCAGCTTTGGGGTGAATTCGTCAGTCTTCGTACCGCTTTAGCCTACGATGCGGCTCATGTTTTGATTGAAGGAATGAGACAAAATCCCACCCGCAAAGGAATTCAAAAAATACTTTCTAGTGAAAGCTTCAGGGTTGACGGCGTGACGGGGAAAATTGAGTTTAAACCGGGAACAGGCGATCGCAAAGAGCAACCCATTGATATTGTTAAAGTTGCTGCTTGTGCGAATCAAGAGTATGGGGTTATTTTTCTCCCGAAAAACTTTTCAAGACCGGAAGAAGCGGGCTTAAATTGTTCAAATCGTGAATGATCTCATGTCCGATTAATTAATTATAATTTTGTAGGGGCGGGTTCTGAATTAATTGATCATTTCCCACTCTCAACCCATATAAACCCGCCCCGCTATTATTGCCTGTTCCCTAATAACTGTTGACTGGTCACTGTTTAAACCCAGCCCAAATTGACGACAATTATTGAAAGCCCAAAAGCAACGCGCTTTGATAGAAAATAAAGCTACAAACCCAAGCCAAAACCAAAGAAAATACCAGTGAAAACGCCGTAAATTTCCAAGATTTGGCTTCGTTGAGAATGGTCGCAATTGTTGTCAGACAGGGCGTGTACAGCAAACAGAAAATACAAAAACTGTAGCCCTGTGCAAAGGTAATCGTTTCGGCAATATGGGCGCCAACGCTGGCTGATTGTAAGCCGTAAATCACCGCCAACGAACCCAAAACCACCTCTTTAGCAATGAAACCAAAAATTAACGCCAAAGTCAAATAAGGATCAATTCCAATCGGTCGCATAACTGGACTGAGAAACTGACCAATTTGACCGCCAATGGTATCTAAACCCGTAGCGCCGGGAGGTAAACTGGTAATTACCCAAACCGCAATACAACCCACAGTAATAAAGCCGGAAGCGCGAACTAAAAATTCTCGAACTTCTCCCCAACCTCTGAGGGCAACCTGTTTCAATGTCGGCAAACGATAGGGGGGTAATTCTAATACAAACGGGTCTTCATTTTTAAAGGCACCTTGAAACAGAAAGGCGGTTAAAAAGGCAGCTAAGAAGCTAAGAAGGTACAAAGAAAATAGAACAAGCGCCCCGTTTCCGTTCGGAAAAACTGCCGCAATAATAAAGACAAAAACCTGCAATCTTGCCGAACACAACCCAAAGGGAATAATCAACATCGTTAACAGTCGCAACGCCCGGGAACGCATCACCCGGGTTCCCATCAACGCCGGAACATTGCAACCAAATCCCATCATGTGTAAAACAAAACTGCGTCCGTCCAAACCCAGACGCGCCATCAGTGCATCCATCAAATAAGCCGCCCGAGACAGGTAGCCGCTATCTTCTAAAATTGCCATCACGATAAAGAAGATAACAATTAACGGTACAAAGGAAGCAACCGTTGCGACACCCGCCCAAATGCCATTAATAAAAAAGTCTTGAACGACTCCCGGAAACACGCTTAAAACTGGAGAAATTACCGTTTCTTCTAACCATCCGGTGAGGCTATCCATGATGTCTTGAGACGGCAACCCCACATTCCAAACAATCCAAAAAACGGCAAACATCCCCAGGAAAAATAGGGGTAAACCGAAGACGGGATGGAGTAAAACGCTATCGAGTTTTGCGGTTAAGGTTTGTGCCAACTGCGAGGGCATTTCTACCGCATCTTTGAGGATAATTTCGATTTCATCAACCGAGATTTTTCCCCGTTGGGCTAAGACTTGACGAATATCATTAACGATAACTGGAAGTTCGGTTTTTTCTAACTGATGGCAAATGGTTTCGTAGGCTTTCATGTAGCCTTTACCGTATTTTGCACTGATTAGAAAAACGGGCATTTCTAAATGTCGGGATAATTCTTTTGAGTTAATTTCAACGCCATAATGTTTGGCTTCGTCCGACATATTTAACATCACCACCGCAGGCAAACCCAAGGCTTTCACCTGCAACGCCAAGCGAATTTGGCGGTCAATTTGCGCGGCATTTAAAACAACAATCACCAAATCAATGGCATATTTTTCTAAGAAAGTTCGCACCACTTTCTCATCTTCTGAATAACCGTTGAGGTCGTAAATTCCCGGCAAATCTACAAATTCAACGGTTTCGCCATTTATTTTAACGTTCGCTTGCAGCAAATCAACCGTTACACCCGGCCAATTTCCCACGTAAGCAGCAACCCCGGTAATCCGGCTAAAAAAGGTGGATTTTCCCGTGTTGGGCATTCCAATTAATGCCACCCGTTTAACGGCTTTTTCGTCTCTCGGTTGAGTGACGGTTGGAGAATGACAAGTCATCGTATTTTCCCCTAAAATATGGTCAATCACAAAGCTTCAGACTCGCCGAAGACTTTATGAACTTTTAATTAATACTGTAACGAAGTTTTAACAGACTTTCACGCGAATCTGTTGGGCTTCGTGTCGGCGAATGGCGACTTCTGTTGTTGTACCGATGCGGACGTGTAAGGGTCCCCCAAACCACGCGACTCTTAACACTTGTATCGCTCTATCGGGAAGAATTCCCATTGCTTCTAATCTATGTACCAAACCGTCGTTAGAATGATGGGGTTGAATACTCTCGACAAACCCAACCTGTCCGGCTTTCAGTTCGGATAAACCCATAATTTCTCCTCTTAATCTGTAAACCTGACATTATTATTGCATTAAACTCTCAATTAAAATCATTCAGCATAAACACTCAACACATTCTTAACAATTATCTATTTTAAATAATATAGATAGACATTAATCAATACTTAGCTATAAACTTGCTTTCTGGGTGTTGGGGAGACAGTAACCACCTAACCAGTAACCACCAGACCCGCCCTTTGCCAGTGCAATGCGTCAACCCACATTTCTCACAAATTGACAGCATTTAGAAGTCAACCCCCAGTTACTCCTAAAGGGGGAGAGCAGATAAACCCGACCCAAGTAGACTTAGATTTAGAGAAGTTTACTTGTGCTGATCGGCTTAATTGCCTTGTTGAAGGCAAACTTCTATGAAACACCGAAGCTCACTGCAAATATTGTTTGCTGTTGCTGTTAGGTACTTCACTCTTCTAACTTCAGGGTATAATCAAAAAGTATGACACATTTTGGTATTCTTGCTCCATCAGCGATTGGTCATTTGAACCCAATGAGTGTTCTGGGTCGGGAATTAGAACGACGTGGGCATAAAGTTACATTGTTTGTAATTCCTGATTTGGAGTCGAAATAAAAAAAATCAGGTTTAAATCTCTATACAATTGGAGAAACAGAATTCCCCCTCGGCTCTTTAGAGAAATACTACCAAACACTCGGACAAAAGAGCGGTTTAGCTGGAATAAAATTTACGATTGATTGGTTTAAGCTAGAAACTCAAATGCTGTTTAAAAATGTTCCAAATGCTTTTCAATCAGCAGGTGTGGAAGCAGTTCTTGTAGATCAAGTTACTTTTCCTGGAACAACGATAGCCGAGTTTTTGAACCTTCCTTTTATAACGATCTGTAATGCCCTGTTAATTAATACAGAGCCGGGAGTTCCCCCTTACTTTACCTCTTGGAATTATAGCGCCAGTTCGCTGGCTCGACTGCGAAACCAAGTCTGTAATTTCTTTATTAATAAACAAATAGGTCGGCCGATTTGGGACGTTATAAAAAAACAACGCCGCGAGTGGAATTTACCCATTTATAACACCTTAGATGCTTATTTTTCTCAACTCGCTCAAATTTGTCAGCTTCCTCCTGAATATGATTTTCCTCGGGTTAATTTAGCCGATTGTTTTCACTACACGGGACCTTTTAGAGATCCGTCAGGTTTAGAACCAATATCGTTTAGTGAAATTAAATTTCCTTTTGACAAACTAACGGGACAACCGTTAATTTATGCCTCGTTGGGAACCTTGCAAAATCGCAACTTAGAAGTTTTCGATAAAATTGCTTGTGCCTGTCAAGGATTAGATGCACAATTAGTAATTTCTTTAGGGAATCCCAATCATTCAGGAGCAGATGTACAATTTACAGGTTCACCTATAGTTGTGCCTTATGCGCCCCAGCAGCAGTTAATCAAAAAAGCTAACTTAATTATCACCCATGCCGGGATGAACACGACTTTAGAAACTTTAGCCAGTGGCAAAAGGATGATAGCAATTCCGATTACCAATGAACAGCCTGGAATTGCGGCGCGTATGGCAAGAACGGGGGCTGGAAAAATGTTAAATTTGAAACAACTAACGACGGCTAAACTGCGAAAATCAATCAATCGTGTTCTGACCGAAAAATCTTATCAGCAAAATGCTTTAAAAATGCAGGAAGCCATTCAACGGGCTGGAGGAGTGATCCGTGCGGCTGATATTGTAGAACAGGCAATAACAACCGGAAAACCCGTCTTCAGATAATTAAGCTCAATCGAAACTCTTAAAGATGCACTCAACTATAGCGCTTGAAACTAGAGGCTTTAAAGCTTAATTATCAATGACAAATTCTCAATGATTTATAACAGCTTACCCCAGAAAACAGAACTATTTTGGGAATTTGATCGCTTCCGCTTCCCCAACAACTAACCCCCGTTATTCATTCGGTTTCTAGATCCGTTTGTTGTCCTTCCGGGTTGAACAGAAAGAGTCCTTAGTTTGGATTGGCGATCGCCTCGATGGAGAAGCAGATAGATAGCCGGAGCAAAATAGAGTGCCAGAAGAGTTGAACCGCCAATACCACCCGCGATCGCGATCGCCAGGGGCCGCCAGAAAACCCCACCGCTAACCAGCAAAGGAACAAATCCGGCCATTGTAGTGACGGTGGTCGTTAAAACGTGTCGCGTCGCTTTGATCACCACCCTGACTACCGCCCGTGCATCGCCCCGACTCGCCTGGGGATCTTCATTAAAAGCCGACAGAACAATAACGGTATCATTGAGGGCAATTCCCACCAAACCCATCGTGCCGATAATTGCCATGAAGCCCATCACCGAACCCAACGCCCAGAGCGAAAACTGCGCCATCCCAACCGAACCGATCGCAACAGCCGCCACAATTCCCGCCTGTCGAAACGAACCGAGAGACAGCGCCAGCACCGCGATCATCACCAATACCAACAAGGGAACATAAACGAGCAAATTGCCCACAGCTTCATTGCGTTTGGCATATTCGCCGCCAAACTCGTATCGGTAGCCCGGAGGCAGTTCAAAGTTGCTCTTTTCTAACGCTTGTTGAAAGTTACTCAGCACAGTCGAAGGCAAAACCCCAGGCGTGATAAATGCTTGCACCGTATTCACCCGAGTCTCGTTGCGGCGGGCAATCATTGCCAACTCGGGTACGAGGTTAAACTCGCCCAGGGCAGAAGTCGGGCGGAAATTCCGGTCATTCCCCCCAAACGGCACTCAAATCCAACGAGGCAATCTGGCTCAAATCGGCCCGATCAGTATCAGTCAACCGCACGCGCACGGGTAGATTTTCGGTAGACTCCAAAATAGAACCGCCAACCGCACCCTCCAAGTAAGCTTCAAGCTGCTGCGCGATCGCCGTATTATTCAAACCCGCCTGTTGTGCCTGTTCGTCATCTATACTTAAACCGAGCTAGGGCAACGCTTCCGTCAAATCATCAATCTGTCGCGTTGCCACAATCCCCGCAAATGGGGCGCGAATATTTGTATTTTTTAATTGCGTTTCGTAGTAACGAACTTGCGCCTGGGCTTCTCGAACATCGGCTTGTGCTGCTGCAATTTTTTCCGGCCGAGTTCCATTGATTAATTTATTCAAATTACTGCGAATTTCGGCAACTTCGGCTTGCGCCGCCACGATGTCTTCCGAGCGGGGACCGTTTTGCAACTGTCGCAAGGCTTGACGCTTCTGTTCTACTGTGGCTTCGAGTTGATCGACTTGACTTCGCTGACTTTGTTTAAGCTGTTGAATGCGTGTTTGGGCTTGATCAACTAAGGCCTCAAGTCGGCGTTCCTCTTGCAAATATTCCTCGAAACTATCTTCAGAAATCGCTCCCTGCTCTCTCAAAGAGAGATAACGGCTTACCCGTGTACTGGCAAGTTGGAGAGCGGCTTGATTGGCTCTGACGTTGGCCTCCGCCTGAGCAATTTCATCCCGCACGCTTCCCGATCGCGCATTTAATAACTGTGCTGTCGCCCCATCGAGTTCGGCTCGCGCGATGGCAATATCTTCGGGTCGGCTTCCGGCTTCGAGTTCGGCTAAGTTGGCCTGGGCGCGATTTAACTGAGCTTGAACTGCGGCAATTTCTTCCGGGCGGCTTCCGGCTTCGAGTTCGGCTAAATTAGCTTGAGAGCGATCGAGGGCGGCTTCGGCTTGTGAGAGTTGGGCTTCTATTTCTTCGCTTTCTAAACGAGCGATCATCTCACCTGCTTGGACGCGATCGCCTTCAGAGACTAACACTTGAATCAGTTTACCACCGCGTTTAAAACCCAAATTACTGGCTCTCAGTGCCGCAATTTCCCCGGTATAGCTGCGCGACACTTCATAACTCTCGACGGGTTGAACTGTCAGGGTTTCGACGGGTAAAATCTTCGACTCGCTGGATTCTTCTACAGGGGAGGATACTTGATTATTATTTGACACCCAAATGACGGCCGATATACCCGCAAGTAATAATGCTCCCGTTGCTGTCAATAGAATTGGCAGACGAAAGCGCTGATTTGGGTTTTTTTTCCGCAGTTTTGATGAATTCTCAGAATCGGCAACAGAAGTCTCGGGCGGCGGTAAGTTTAAGGTCATCAGATTTAACGTGATTTATGAGTTAAAATGTAGATTTTCTAATTGACTTTTAGGTGCCAAAACCATTCGCGGTTCTCATTTATAGCAGTACGTTCTTTGTGTTTATTTCCGAGAAATACCTTTTTAAATCAAGTGCAAATAGGGAGTTTTATAAAAGTAATTATCCGAATTATTTTTATCACGTTTGTTTCAATTACATCGATTTAAAAATATCAAAGTTTGCAAGAAAGGGACTCCCGAACCCTTGAGAGGATTGCATTGCTTTTTCCTATTTGCTGTCTCATCAATAATCACCGCAATCCTCTGTTCTTTTAATGCTTTCCGGGTTCGGGTTAATCTTCTTTCTGTTAATTCCATCATCAACCCATCATTTTTCAATGTGAGACTTTGGCTGATTCAAGAAACCTGTATCCATTAAATAGGCAAAATAATTATTGAGTAAATTGCCATTCATTGGCGGACAATCAATTGAACTATCTGCCAAAGCTTCCTTGGTGAATTCACAGCTAACTTTGGGTTTCCTTTGTTCCTCATACAATTCCAAAATCGTCAGTTTTTCCGGCAAATACTCTTTTGTAAAAAAGGGCAAGAGCGGATAAAGAGAATGTTCCTTAGACTTCGCATTATTTTGAACGCCCGCGAGCCAATCTTTGCAGGTTTTTTTCTCGATCCCATAACCCATGTTGGAGAGGAACTCATGCAAATGACTTAGGTGGATGGGGTAAGGATTATTCAGGTGGAAAATAGACCCCAAAGACATCTCTTTTCTCGATAAAGATACAATGGCTTGGCTGATATAATCTACAGGAGACGTATTTAATACATAGTCCAAATCTGGCATAGTTTTCATGGTAATACAGCCTTTGATCATGCGGCAAATAATATCATCTGTATTCCAAACTCCGGTGAGACTGTGACCCGAAATAAATGGGAGTCTGTAAACCGCAACTGGAAGTCCGCGCTCACGAGCCGACAAAACAAGCTTTTCTGCAACCCATTTACTCTGAGAGTAACCCAGATACATCTGACCAACGTTCATTAAATCGTCCGATTCTGTTATTACCATTTCACGGTATAAATCCGACTCAAAAACAGCGATACTAGACATATAATGAACGGACTTTACTTTAGTTGTACTCGCCAGCTTGAGGACTTCGTAAGTTCCGTCTACATTAATAGGTTTCAGCTTTTCATAGGGATACACATAGTTTAATGATGCGCCACTATGATAGATTGCGTCAATTTCATTGGCAAGTCTTTCAAACTGCTTTTCCGAAAGTCCTAATAGGGGGTGAGATAGATCTCCCAGAACCGGAATAATTCGGCGATTAAATTCGGGTTGCCAAAGTCCGTATAATTCCAATTTCTTTTGTATTTTCTGTTGTCCTAAATCTTGACTAGAGGCTCGAACCAAGCAATAAATCTGTGAGTGGGTTTTTTGCAGAAGTTCGTCAAGTAAAAAACTCCCTAAAAACCCTGTTCCACCTGTTAAGAATATATTGGATAAATTGCCTGAACTTTTGCCCAGTATATTTTCAACAGAAATGGTAGGATATTGATTGACTTCAGATTTTAAATCAATTTTTTGCCGTGTTGAGATAGGAACATCTGAAGAATCTTCCCGGGCTAGATATTCGGTCAGTTTTTCGATGGTAGGACATTCCCAAATTAAAGAAGGATTAATTTTGCGCCCTATAAATGTCTCTAATTCCCCGAGTAAGTTCATT
Source organism: Lyngbya aestuarii BL J (assembly GCF_000478195.2). GTDB lineage: Bacteria > Cyanobacteriota > Cyanobacteriia > Cyanobacteriales > Microcoleaceae > Capilliphycus > Capilliphycus aestuarii. Next base: position 55,977 of record NZ_AUZM01000023.1, read on the forward strand.
GATTATAAAGAATCTAAGCCATAATCGCCAAAAGGCTTTCTCAGATCAATTTGTTGAGGATCTAGCTTTAAACGTTGCCCCAATTGAGAAGTTAACCAACTTTGAATCGTTTCTAGCTGAGTTGAAGGTTGCCTTTGTTTTTGTGTAGGCTCAACAACAGATTTATGATTACAGACTATTTGGTTTAGGCGTTCGATTTCTTGATTGATCATCCAAAGTTTATGGCTATCTTTATAATTAATAGTCCATTCAGCCATTACATTCAAAGACTTTTCTATAAACTTCTTTCGACAACCGTGACGTTTGATTTTTCCGCTAGGAGTTCTCGGAATACTGCTTGGTTTGAGCAGCATGATAGCATAAGGTTGTAAATCATGTTCTTGGGTTATGGCTTGGCGTATCGCGGCGATCGCTTCGTTAGTATTAAGCTTTCGCCAACCCGAACGTTCTATTTCTTGAACGATCACCAGTTTTTCTTTTCCTGCGAGTTCCACAGAAAAAGCCGCTCCGGGTGCTTTTTTAAGGGAAGGATGACTTTTACTTACTGTTGACTCAATATCTTGAGGATAATGATTGCGTCCGTGAATGATAATTAGATCTTTTAGTCGTCCGGTAACAAACAACTCCCCATTTTGTAGAAATCCTAAGTCTCCCGTTCGTAAAAAAGGCTTTTCACCTTCGTCTGGGATATAATTAACAAAAGTTTCTTGACTTTGCTGAGGTCGATTCCAATACCCCAAAGTAACACTCGCACCGGATACTAAAATTTCCCCGACTTGTCCTTCCGAACACTTGGTTAATGATGTGGGATCAACAATAGAAATTGTGTGGTTTAACTTGGGTTTGCCAATACTTGTTAGTTTTCGATGGGGTTTCTCAGCATTATTAGTCAAAACAACCCGGTTTTGTTCTAAAGCCTCTGCATCTACTTGGCAAATTGCAGGAGGTCGAGTTTTTAATCCTCCAGAAACGATTAATGTAGTTTCTGCCATTCCATAACAGGGGTAAAAGGCAATTGATTCAAACCCACAGGTTTTAAACTTATTGGTAAAATTCTCGATTGTTTCCGCTCGCACGGGTTCAGCCCCAACGAAAGCTAATTTCCAGCTACTTAAATCAAGCTCCTCAAGTTCAGAGGGTTTAATTTTGCTGGCACACCAATCGTAGGCGAAATTAGGACCGCCACTGGTGGTGGCTTTGTAGCGAGAAATCGCTTGTAACCATCGGATAGGTTTTTTCTGAAAATCAAAAGGTGACATCAGAATCATCGGTCTACCCAGATAAATGGGTTGTAAGATACCACCAATTAAACCCATATCGTGATAGTGTGGCAGCCAAGACACTCCGATGTCTTCTGGTGTATTTTGGAAAAGTTCTTTAATTAGAGTACAGTTATGAATAATGTTTCCATGACTGACCATTACTCCTTTTGGCTGTCCGGTAGAACCCGAAGTGTATTGGAGAAAAGCTAAGGTGTCTTCGCTCAATTTTGTTGTTTGCCAATCAGAAGCTAAAGAAGGATTAATGTTGTCACTTGAAATCAATCTGTACTTAACTAACTGATTGGTGTTATTTAGATGACGTTCCAGGTCGGCTAAGAGTGTTGTTGTGGTTAAAATTGTTTTGGTTTGAGCATCTGTGGCGATTCCTTGTAAGCGAGAAATTTTTCGTTTTCCTTGAGGAAGATTTACGGGAACAGCAACAACTTCAGCGTATAAACAGCCAAAAAAGGCGGAAATGAATTATAAACCTGATGTATAAACAAGTAAAACTCTATCGCCCGGATTTGTATGGGATTGAAGATGAGCAGCGATTGCTTGTGCTTTTAAAGCTAATTCTTGATAAGTCAAACAATCGGATTCGGTTTCTCCGTTTTCCAGAAAAGTAAATGCAGTCTGATTCGGTTGGGATAAAGAACGGTCATGTAATAAATTTGCTAAGGTCATAAGCCTATAATTCTCCAGTCATAATGATGAGCTTGTTTGAGCTTTGCCAACCGTGTTCTATCCAAACTTTACCACTCGTTTCTAATTGATATATGTTCCTAGAGAGGGATTTGGGCTAATCTTTGGAGGGATATGACTCCGCCAGAATTTATCACAAATTGATTGAAGAAGCTGATTTTAAAGCTGAAATTAAATCTAATTTATCAATCCAATAATTATTGTTTTTTTCCTACTAATAATCCGATTAATTGTGTTCAAAATAGAGCATTTATCTAAAATATAAAGACGGTTATTTAAAAATCCAGCTCCAAATAGACTGAAATCTGAGCTTCGGTCATTTTTCAGACGATTTAGTTAACTTTTAGAGCGGAAAGTTTAACCCGTATTAGGAATGGCTGGAATTTTAGAGTAATACCGTTTCTTCGTAAATAGTGCAACTACAGCGCGAAGCGCTAGGCAACAACTCCCGATGGCAGGCTCTCATAGATGAAAAAGCCCGGTATAGTCAAGCTTTTGGCTATTCTTCGTTCCGTGCATTTGTAAATATATGACTCCGGAAGCGCTATAACTCCCTACCCCACTTTCTAAGGGGGGTGTCGCAGACGGGGGGATTAATTAGATGCAACTTACAAACAATTGGTATAAGCGCTTCGGCTGGTTATCTTGATAGGGACAAGAACTGGCTATCGCTATCAGAATTCTTCTAACGCTCACGGTGATTCTCGCTCCCAATTTCAGCAAACTCATCTAATTGTTGTTCCTTAATTCGATTTTCTATCTGATTGCCAACTTTTCTGTTCCCTGTTTCCTATTAATTATTCATTGATAACTGTAAAGACTGTTGACTGGCGCGCGAGGAGATTCATCTTTGACGGGATGCCACAACTGTTCGAGGCGATGGGCGGGTATGGTTAAATGAAGAATATCACCGGGATTGAGAACAAAACTGAGCAATTCCCAACTGTGAATGGTTTGATTGTTTGTTTCAATGTAAAGCGGCACAAAATCAACGCTTTTGGCGATATCCTGCACCCGTTTTCCGCAAAAAGGATGATTGGGGGTTATTAACACCGATAACGCCACCCAAAGACTATCGGCTGTAATTCCATTTCCGAGAATTCGCCCGCCAATGGCTGCGGCAGCAAACGCAGGGGCGGCAATTTCTATGGGATTTAGAACCGTTTCAAAGTTAAAAACTTGTTGTTCCATTAAGGCAAATTGCGGCTCTTGACTCCGAACCACGACGCGAATTTTTGGGGCTAATCCTTTCGCACTCAATGCTATTTCTAAGTTCGCCATATCGTCACTTGTGACAGCTAAAACGGCTTCTGCTTGTTTGATATTGGCACTTTCTAAGATTGTTGACAGGCTAGCATCTCCTTTGATAATTGGAATTTTTAAAGCATCGATAATCCCTAAAAATCGACAGTTTGCATCCCGTTCAATCACCACAATTTCATAACCACTGGCTCGTAATTGTTGGGCGATTTGCAAACCCAATCCCCCTAAACCGCAAATAATATAATGATTGTGTTCAGGAATCCGAGTGGCGTTAACATATTCGGTTAAGCGAGTTCCCAAGACAAAATCGTTGAGTAGTGCATAGCAAATCCCCACAACACCCGCTCCGACTAACATCATAATAGCGGTGAAGATTTTAATACTTTCAGGGGCATTTTCAGCAACTTTTTCATTGCCTCCCGCTCCCGTAATCATCCCGACTGAGAAGTAAAGGGAATCTATAATCGAGTTGTTGAGGTTGATGCTAACATAAGTCAGAGTCGCAATAAAAATAGTAATCAGTAGAGTTAGAATGACTAAAATAGCCGATTGACTATGTTGCTGAAATTTATTTAAACTATTTCTAAATTTATTGAGAGTTTTTAGTAAGGAAAATTTAGACTTGCGGACATCGGGTTTGCTGGCTATAATTAAGCGATCGCCGGTTTGCAGTTGTTTTCCTTCGATCACTGCCGAGACTAAATCCAGTTGAGTATTAACGGGGAGATAATAGATCAGCATTCGACAACGATCAGCCCAAAGTTCGGTGAGGGTTTGACCTTTCCAGGGATGTTGATCGTTAATCCATTCTTCTTGAATCGGCCAATAGGTATTATGGAGTTTAAGCTGACCAATCGCCCGATTTCCCAACGCTGCAAAGGTAAACACAGGCGCAGATAGAGCAGAAACGCTCATGCTGGTATGATTGGGTAGGGTTTGATCGAGGCGATCGCCTAAGTTGGTGTTAAACAGGCGGTTAATGATGCGAATTTTGGGATTGAGGATTTGCGCCTGCATCAAAATGGCGAGGTTTGTCGAGTCATCATTCCCCGCTAAGACTAAGGTATGGGCGCTTTGAATACCTGCGGCGAGTAAGGTAGAAGCCGATCGCAAATGACCCACGACAATATCAGAACCTTCGCCTTTGATCGGGGTTTCGTGAACTCCGACGACAAAAGCCCCTTGTTGTCTGAGCAGACGGAATATTTTGTATCCAGTGTCATCTAAGCAACAGACAATTATGCGAGGTTTCATTTTTCGTTCACTCGCCTCAAACCTTGGGCTGACAGTTTACAGAGATTCTACAGTCTCTCATTTTTTAGGATATAGAGAAAAAAAACTGTATCGAAGCGCACCAGAATAGGATTTAGGTGAGATTCAGATCAAGACCTTGAAAGTTATATTTTGTTAATATTTTGCGAAAAGTTTTTGGATCAACTTCAGAATATTAAATTATTATTTAACAAAACCTTTACATAACACCCTCCGGATCTTTACATAAAGGAGTTGAGTTATCCGGGTCAAATTTGATATATTTCTAAATAAGAACTCAAATGACTGCGGTCGTCAAAGTCTTGGGAGTTGTATTCCTCCAGAATATTTCATCATCAAACAGCATTGATAATAACAGAACCTCAATCGTCTTTCATAGGTCGGAGTTGATCTGATCAACTACAAACAGGTGTATGGGTGAACAAACAATCAATCAGGGTGTAAAACTGACTAACGTTTCTCAAGGAAAAAAGATAACAGTTTGATCAGTCTACAGTCAACCAAAATAGGAGTCCGGAAACTGTTAACTCCATAGTGATTTCAGCTTTTTAGCTTGAGATACATTTTAATAATAGCAGTCCTGATCGATCTCTACAGTTGAGATTTTGTGTCTACCAAACCCTTTAAAACCAATGAACCAGACCTCTAATCTACCTTTATCTCCGAGTCAATCTCAAGATCAAAAAATCAACAGTAGCAGACGAAGAAAAAGTCAGAGTCTTGAACAACCTCTAGAAGTCGGACAATTTGAATTTTGGTATCAACCCACGTATCAAGTGAGTGGTTATCAAGTTTTACATAACGAAGTTCTATTACGATGGCGAGATTGCCCTGGAAAAGTCTATTTACCGGATGAATTCATGCCTGTTTTAGCAGAAATGGGTTTACTCTCGCAACTCGATCGCTATGTAATCGATCAAGGAATCGACGAATTAGTTTCCCAACCGCAACTGCATCTTTCTATTAACTTATCCCGTTTAGTTTTTGAAGACTCTACTCTAATTAAAGATCTTGATTCTTGGCTGAGTGAAACTCAAGTTAATCCCAAACGCTTATGCTTTGAACTCACCGAATCAACAATTGCTCAACACTTTATTACTGCCCTCAGCTTTATTCAAAATCTTACCGCTTTGGGGTGTTTAGTCACGATCGATAACTTCACCGGACGGGAACTCACTCTGTCTCAGTGTAAACAACTCCCAGTCGATCTCGTTAAACTCGATAATCAATTTTTAGGCAGTATCAAAGCCAACCCCGAAAGTGTCGCCCTCATCAAACGCCTGCGAGAAATTAGCTACACAATGGGTCAAGTCGTTGTCAAATACGTTGAAGACGAACAAACCCTAGAATTGGTTGAACGAATGAACCTTGATGCCATTCAAGGAAATCTGTTACAACTGCCCCATGATACTCCACAATTTAAAGCCTGGGTTAATCCCTATATTGATGAGGGTGAAACTGATGCAATTAAAGGTTCAAAACCGAGTGAAGCTGTTAGTCATCTCGGCAAACAATCTTCAATTGAACCAAGTCAAACCGACTTTTGGACGACTGCACCCGTTTCAGAAGAACAACCTCCCGCAGCAACTCGGCCAGAAGTTCCGCCCATTGCCGCCATTACACCCACTGCTTCATCAGCATTATCGACATCCAACTCCTCGTCATCAGCCCTCAACACAGTCGATGATTCTAAATCCGAGTTAACTCCTGCCCATCCCCATATTCCCCCGCAAAAATACGCAACTCCTGAACAAAAATCTAACTCGATTAATCGGTTACTGTGGGGGACTGCTTTTGTCGGAGTGAGTATTGCTGCTTTGGGAATTGCAGTGACTTCAGTTTGGCATCGGATGTCTCATATCGTCGTTAAACACGGGGTTGTTAACGGTCGGTTAGTTAGACTGCGATCGCCATTTTACGGTCATGTCCGAGAATTTTACGCTCGTCCGGGTGTTCAAGTCAAAGCCGATCAAATTTTGGCTCATATTGAGCATATTCCCGATGAAGAAAACTTTTATCAAAAACCCGAACTTGCAGAATATCAATCCATCCCTGTACTTGATTTTGACAGTGAACCTCCCACCTATGAAACCCTATTAGACGATACCAAAAAATACGAAAAACTCGAAGATCAAGCCTACGATATTCAACAAAAAATAGTTCGACTGCAAGGTGAACTGCAAAATAACCAGAACCAACTCAGCGCCAGCGAACAAACCGTTGCTTCTCTGAGCGCTCGTTTAGCAGAAATCAAACAAAAACACCAACAATTACGCACCGTAGAAATCAGTATTAGTGCAACAGAAGTTCCTCAAAGTCAAGCTGACTTGGATAAAGCCCTCGCGAGCGCCAAACTTGCTCGCATCGAATACGAACGCTTCCGCGACTTGCAACTCGAAGGGGCTGTTTCTTCTCAACGAGTTGATCAGTTACAAGTTGCCTGGGAAACTGCTCAAGCCGAAGTTCAACAAGCCAGAGAACAGTTAAAAGCCGCGCAAGTGACTTACAACGCTTCTCAAATGGGTTTAGCCAGCGATAATAAATATTCTAATGCTCTGGCTGAAGAAGCCGATCAACTCGAACAAGAACTCGAACAAGAGTCGATGAAAACGCGAAGTTTACAGGCTGAAGTGGCGAACCTAGAGCAACAATTAAGTTTAGCTGAAAACCTGTACAATCAACGTCAGGCACAGATGCAGGAAGAACAAGTTAATATTCAACGCATTCGTCAAGAACGACAACAACGCTACGAAGAACAACTGGCTTTTCACCAACAGCAAGTTCAACAACAAGAACAGCAAATTCAAGCTGAACAAGTCGCCCAACAACAAGTCCAACAACAGACAATTACCCCTTTAAAAACTCAACTAAAAGCTCCCTTTACCAGCGTTGTCTACCGCACTGAACGGGAAAAAGGAGAACTCGTTAATAAATCTGAAGCGGTTCTGAGTTTACTTGATTGTAATAGTTTGTGGGTAGAAGCGGTAATTCGGGCTGAAGATGCGAGTCGTTTAGATACCCAAAAATCTGTTCAGGTACGACTGGCTAACAATTCTGAGATTTTAAAAGGTGAAATTGATCTCATTCAACCTGTTAGCGTCATTAGCGCTCAACCGCAAACCGGAAGTTTTGCTGATATCGATAAACAAGGACGACGGATGCAAGTTCAAGCCCTCTCTCCCACGATTCCGGCTGAACTGATGGATGAGTCCTTTTTAAAGCGGGTTACGGTTAAGATTCCGCCGCATCAGAATGGAAATCAACCTCAACAATTGTGCGGACTCGGACAAGTTGCACAAATTACTTTTGCTCGTCAATTTAACCCTCAACTCACAACGGTATTTGCAGGGGTTCGTCAGTTTCCGGCAATGATTATGAATCAATTTTCCCGGTTTAATTCTACCCCAAAACTTCCCGAGGAAATTGTTGTTAATCCTCCAGAAAAAAACTAACTTAAAGTCTTCTACAAAAGGGCGTGATTATTTTCGCCCTAAATTAACAAAAAACCATCTAATTCAGTTCATTAAAACCTCATCAAAACCTGTTAACAGATTACTCCCTTTAATCATTAGTCATTATGACAAACGTATTGGTCACTGAGAAAGAAAATACTGACAATCAGCCCGAATATCAACCGGAAAGTCAAACCTGGATCGGAATGTTAATTATTTCGGCTTTTGGTTTACTGACTTTAATTTTATTACGAGATCCCGCTCAATTATCTAAAGCTGGACTCTCTGGCATCGTCGGAATGGGAATTCTCGGACTGTGGCGTTGGTCTTGGTTTGTGGTACAGGTGGTTCGCAGTCGCCTATTTATGCACGTTATTTTTCCCCGTTGGCGTCAGAAAGCTTCACAAATTCCCGTCGAAGATTTGCCTCATATGTGTTTTATGGTTCCCACTTATAAAGAGAAAATGTGGGTGACAGAACGGGTTTTTAAAGCCATCGCTGAAGAAGCAAAAACCCTTTCCCAACCGATTACTATAATGGTTAATAGTAGTGGCCCTGAAGAAAATGCCGCCGTTCGTCAAGTATTAGAAGAACATGACCCCGGTTTAAAACATATTAATCTCTATTTACTCACTCAAAAAGAAGGAAAACGGAAAGCAATGGCGGATGGTTTGCGAGAGTTGCGAACCTATGGTTTACCTGAAGATACCATTGTGGCTTTGATGGATGGGGATAGTGAACTTTGTCCGGGAACATTACGGGGGTGTTTACCTTTCTTTAAACTGTTTCCAAAACTCGGTGCTTTAACCACTGATGAAACACCGATTGTTAAGGGATCTTATATTTTCTCAGAATGGTTTCATCTACGCTTTGCCCAACGTCATTATCAAATGTGTTCTCTTTCTTTATCGCGTAAAGTGTTATGTTTGACGGGGCGATTTTCATTATTTCATTCTCGCGCCGCTTTCGATCTTCAGTTTATCGATCAGCTACAAAGTGACTCCCTTGATGATTGGTTATGGGGACGGTTTAAGTTTCTTTCAGGAGATGACAAAAGTACCTGGTTTTCGCTGTTACGTTGGCGTTATGAGATGATTTATATACCGGATGTGATGGTTAATTCCCTGGAAACCCATTCCGGTGATGTCTTGAAACGCGCTTACAGTAATATGCGGCGTTGGTTTGGAAATATGCTTCGCAGTAACGGACGGGCGATTGGGCTTGGCCCTCGGGCGGTGGGTTTCTTTCCCTGGTGGTGTTTACTCGATCAACGCATTAGTATGTGGACTTCGTTGATTACTCCGGGTTTGCTATTAATTTCACTGTTAACGGGGACTTGGTTATTGGCGGGAATTATTTTATCTTGGGTTTGTTTTAGCCGGCCGTTAATGTTGTTAATTATTTTTATTGGCCGCCCTTCTCATCTTAAACCGATTCATTTTCCGATTCTGGTTGCAACTCAGTGGAGTTCAGCCGTGATTAAAGTCTGGAATCAGATGAATATGGCACAACAAAGTTGGCAAAACCGAGGCAATCAAACCGTAACAGCCGGATCTAAGGGGTTAGCAAAATTGATCCAAGTTTTTGTCTCTCGGTTTTTATTAGTATCTCAAATTCTGGCGTTTGTTGTCGCCTTACTCTGGTGGTGGTTTGGGGTTTTAACACCTTTTGAAGATGTGGCGAGTTCGTGGAATAATTATCAAACTCCACCTGCAATTGTTACCACTCAAATTATTGATGCAACCGAACATGGAATTTATCCAAATGATCATCAAGATGATGCTCAAAAATTACAAGCTTTAATTGATAGTTTACCCCCAGAAGGTCAAGTTCAAGTTAATCTTCCGATTGGAGAAATTGACCTGTTTCAACCGATTAATATTACTCGTTCTCAGACTATAATTCGTGGACAAGATGCAGAACGGACGATTATTCAAGCCCATTTTGATGCCCCACAACAGGAAAGCTTTTTCCGAATATTTCCTCCGGTTGGTAAGATTGGCGGGTCAGTTTCTGAGGTGAAATTGCGAGGATTTACCTTACGAAATGTTTCTGAAAAAAATATTGCAAAAGCATCTCAGCTTAATGGTGTGACTTTAGAACGGGCAATTAATTCGACAATTCGAGAGATTAATTTAACTACAAACGGACATCCGGTGATTCTCAATCAAACTCAAAATGTTACCGTTGAATATGTTACGGTTCGCGGAACGATCATGTCTCCAATTAGTCAAAACGAACCCTCCGGCGATCGCGTTTCTGCGGTGAATGAATAACTCAATCTCTGCGGGTTGGGTTAGCACAAGCCTCGAGCCAGTATAAACAATTGCTAGATGTAGGATGGGGACTGCTCATCCTATTTCTGTTTTTCAGAGGCTAGATTAGTGTACCCTAGAAGATAGACATTGATCCGTTAATCTCAGATGTACCAGTGCCTCAATCCTGATTGTCTCTACGAGAACCCATCCGATTCTGACCCGAAATTCTGTCAATATTGCGGTTCAAAGTTACGTTTGACAGAGCGTTACATCGCGATTGAAATTATTGGACAGGGGGGATTTGGTCGTACTTTTAAGGCAATTGATCGGCATCAGTTCGATGATTTTTGTGTGATCAAACAGTTTCTTCCCGTTGCTAAAGAAACGGAAACGCGACACAAAGCAACCGAACTGTTTCAGCGAGAAGCGCGACAACTCAAGCTTTTGGGACAGCATCCCCAAATTCCCCAACTTTATGCTTATTTTACCGCTCAAGATGACAAACGCCAGTATTTAGTTCAAGAGTTTATTGATGGCAATAATTTACAGCAAGAGTTAGAAATCTCCGGCGCTTTTACCGAAACTCAAATTCGACAACTGTTAGCAGATTTGCTTACCGTGTTGCAGTTTGTTCATACAAATCAAGTCATTCATCGAGATATTAAGCCGGAAAATATTATTCGTCGGAGTATTGATAATAAACTGGTATTGGTTGATTTTGGCGCGTCGAAGTATATTCCTCCCAATCTTTCTAAAACGGAAAAAATGACAGTTATTGGTACACCTGAATACGCTTCACCGGAACAAATTCAAGAAAATAGTCGGGCAACTTTTGCCAGTGATATCTATAGTTTGGGAATTACTTGTATTCATTTATTAACCGGACTTTCACCTTTAGAATTAGAAGATGAAACCGGAACATGGATTTGGCAAAATTATCTAAATTTGGCCGATCCCGTGAGTGAAGAACTGATTGAATTGTTGGATAAAATGTTATGCAAAGACGCTAAAATTCGCTATCAATCGGTTCAAGAAGTTTTACAAGATTTTGCAAGTCTTCCGAATGAACCGGGGAGAAATTATTATAGCAAACTCATTAAACTTCTCAAGGCTAAAAAGTGGAAAGAAGCCGATGAGGAAACGGCGAAAATTATGCTAAAAGTTGCCAACCGCGAACAACAAGGCTGGTTAAATAATCAAAGTCTAGAAGATTTTCCCTGCGCTCATCTGCGAACCATAGATCAAGTTTGGCTACAATATTCCGCCGGAAAATTTGGCTTTACTGTACAAAAAGAAATTTATATTGAGAGTGGAAATAAGTTGAGTCAATACGACAAAAAAGCGTTTGATCGCTTCGGTGATGTTATCGGTTGGCGAAAAGAAAATGTTATCAAAAAAGGATGGTTTGCTTGGGAACTTAACTACGACAACCTTAATTTTTCTCAATCCGCCCCCCGCGGACATCTTCCGGCTGTTGCAATGCAACCTCTAATTAAGCGTTTTTTTCAAGGAGAAAGAATCGGAACTTTTTTCTCTACTCTTGTAAAAAGATTAGATGTTTGTAAGATTTAAACCCGTACAATGACAAGAAAAATCCTGTCATGTTGAGCGAAGCGAAACCTCTCATAAATTCTTCAAAAAGTTTACCCTAATTGCGATCGCGTTGGGTTCACCAATGACAAGAAATGAATTCACAATAACAATCAAAATAATAAAACCCAGCTTTATGATAAATTATTATGTATACAGAATGACCAATAAATCCAAAACACTTTATACTGGTGTCACGAATGATCGAATTCGTCGGGTTTATGAACATAAAAACAAGCTGATTCCAGGGTTTACTCAAAAATACAATATAACTCTACTTGTTTACTATGAAGAAACTCCTGATATTTCCGCTGCGATCGCCCGTGAAAAACAGATTAAAGGTTGGTTGAGACAGAAAAAAATTGATTTGATTGAATCAGTTAATCCCAATTGGCAGGACTTGAGTTTAAAATGGTATGATTAATTATTCTCTTACTGTTATGTTGAGCGAAGCGAAACATCTATAAGATTCTTTACTGCGCTCACCAATCCCAAAAATTCCTCTGTCATGTTGAGCGAAGCAAAACATCTACTAATATTCTTTACTGCGCTCACCAATGACAAGAAAAATAGTGCAGAATGACAAGAACTAAGAGTAATAATTACTCCGTCTGAACGGGAGAAACCGAAAACTGAGCAAAATCTGCATAAACATCCTTTGGAGTTGACCAAGACGGATCACCTCCACCAAAAAAAGTTGAGAAGAAAATTCCTTCAATTTTCAGTTTATCCGTTGTGCGAAATTGCAAACCATCTCGGTCTAATACTTTTTTACCATCAATCCAAACCCGAATTTGACCATCTTTTTGATCGGGTTGATTTAAAACAACTTCCTGTTCAACATGATACCAAGTACCCGGTTGAAATTGCCAAGCGCCCCGACCAATAGAAGTCCCATAATTCTCACTGGTGGGAAGATAGGCATAAACTTCTCCATCGCCCTGTCTTCTCCACATAAACCGAGTCGAAAAACCGTCCGTTCCATCGGGAATATTACCCCCACTAACCGATTTTCCCCCAAATAGTCCGGGGAGTTTTCCGCCTTTTACAAAGTCAAAATCATCAGAAAAACGCACATAATAGCTTAAATGCAAAGCATCACGGGGCGGAAGACCCAAGTCCGCATAAAATTGGGTTCCCCCAAGCGCAACACCTTGAGATCGAGAAACGCTGGGACTCGCCGAACCTTCGGGGTAACGAACTCTCATAATGCGGGAAAATTTGCCACTCGGGTCAGCGATGACTTCCACTTCATCTAACCCCCAGGAACCATAGGAACGAATATTCCAAGCCTCCCGCCAGTTTGTCTGTGCAAATCCATCTGACCAAAGTGTAGGGGAGTCGGAGGGACGTTGACGAGCATCAGCGATGGGGGAAGGAGTATTTCCAAGGTCGGAAGATTGGGGCGGCGTGGAAGGTGTACAATTGCTTAAAATTAACCACAAACTAGCGGTTGTAATCAGGGTCTTAGGTTTCACTCGCTTGATGCTTTTCCAGGGAAATCTCCGAAGCAAAAATCTCATCATCTGTTATTTATCTAGACCGATCAAAGTGAGAAAATAATCAAGGCACCGGTTCAATAGTTTGATTTCTGTCTCAATCGCTACAAATTGATCCGTAGAAGACTCTTATTATAAAAGCTTCAAAATGATGAAATCATCTCGAAAGATGAACCCTGAAGACAAAAGCTCGACATTTCAATCATAGTCTCAATAGAAGTAGACCTTACTGTCCAGTCAAAGAATCGGGATCGGGAAGGGGTTGTTGGAGTCCTATGGCAGACCAAGCATCATCAGAACTAGCATTCTGGTCATTTGAGACAGGCTTTCTGACGATCCGTAATCGATTTTGATCTTGAAGTTTACCTAACTCCTCTTGATAGGCAGCAATAATTCTGGCGAGACTGATGGCAATCTGATCCCAGCTTTCATCATTGACAATTTTATCAGCCATCCCTTGGAATAAACCACTTTGTTTACTACTCTTGACGTATTCTTTGAGACGTTTACCCGATTTTTGTAAGGCGGCTTGGTAAACCTCTCCATTTGACCACCAAATTCCGGGCTGATTTAATAACCAAGTCAAAATGTACTCCGGGGCGTGTTGTTCCTTGACCCAAGTTGCCAGATGTTTTAATTCTTCCATTTTTCTTTGACTCCAGATTTTTCACCGACTCAATTCTACTCGATTGAGCCAGTTTTGTTCGTTTCGTATTCAAATACACAATGAATGTTAAAAAAAACCTGATATAAATTATACAAAAAAAGAATCAGCGATACAGTGAAAATGAAATTCGTGCATTCACCCACAACTAACGTTTAGAGCGAGCAGATACATATGGGACAGCAGAAATTTGGTGTAATCGGTTTGGCAGTGATGGGTGAGAACCTAGCACTCAACGTTGAGCGGAATGGTTTTCCCATCTCTGTTTACAATCGCACTAGCTCCAAAACTGACGATTTTATGAAAAACCGGGCGCAAGGAAAAAACGTCCATGCTGCCTACTCTTTAGAAGATTTTGTTCAATCTCTAGAACGACCCCGTAGAATCCTGGTGATGGTACAAGCCGGAAAACCAGTCGATGCCGTAATTGAACAACTTAAACCCCTGCTAGACCAAGATGACATGATCATCGATGGTGGTAACTCCCTCTACGAAGACACAGAACGTCGCACAAGAGATTTAGAATCCACTGGATTAGGTTTCATGGGGATGGGAGTTAGTGGGGGTGAAGAAGGCGCTCTCTGGGGGCCTAGCATGATGCCAGGAGGAACAGAAGCCTCCTATCGTGAACTTGAACCCATTTTAACTAAAGTTGCTGCTCAGGTTGACGACGGCCCTTGTGTCACCTTTATCGGACCAGGAGGAGCCGGTCATTACGTCAAGATGGTTCACAACGGGATTGAGTACGGCGATATGCAGTTAATCGCTGAAGCTTATGACCTGCTCAAGAATGCTGTGGGAGTGAGCAACGAGCAGCTACATGAAATTTTTGCTGAGTGGAACAAAACTCCTGAGTTGGAATCTTTCTTGATTGAAATTACTGCCGATATCTTCAGAAAGAAAGACCCCGAAACGAATAATCATCTCGTTGACATGATTATTGACTCTGCTGGACAAAAAGGTACAGGCAGATGGACAGTGGTTAATGCTTTGGAATTGGGTGTTGCTGTTCCGACGATTACAGCCGCTGTTAATGCTCGGATTATATCCGGTATTAAGGATGAGCGCGTAGCCGCAGCTAAGGAACTTACAGGCCCGACTGGTAAGTATGAAGGCGATACCCAAGACATGATTAACAAAGTTCGGGATGCTTTGTATTGCTCGAAGATTTGTTCTTATGCTCAGGGTATGGCATTGCTGAGTGCGGCCTCTAAGGAGTTTAATTACAATCTGAATTTGGGTGAATGCGCTCGAATTTGGAAAGGGGGTTGTATTATTCGGGCTGGATTCTTGAATAAGATTAAGAAGGCTTTTGATGAAAATCCTGGCTTACCTAATTTGTTGATGGCACCGGAATTTAAGCAAACAATTCTTGATCGCCAGAATGCTTGGCGAGAAGTAATATCTACTGCGAGTCAACTTGGGTTGCCTGTGCCAGCTTTTAGTGCTTCTCTAGATTACTTTGATAGTTATCGTCGTGCAAGTTTGCCTCAAAACTTGACTCAGGCTCAACGGGATTATTTTGGCGCCCATACTTATGAGCGTATTGATAAGCCTCGTGGTGAATTTTTCCACACTGAATGGCCTGAGAAATAATTAGTTTTTTCTCTGAGGAATTCAGCGATCGCTAATTCTGGTGAAATATAATTGTAGGGACACGATTCGGATTGTGTCCCTATTCATTTTCAACGGAAATCCGATTTAGGGTGAAAGTCTCCAGACCTTAACGGTATCATCAAAACTTCCACTGACTAAACTATTATCAGTCGGTGAAAATTCCACATCCACCCAAGACTTATGACCTTTGAGGGTTCCCATCAGTCCGCCTGTTTCAATTTGCCACAATTTAACCGTTCCGGCAAAATCCCCACTAGCAAGGGTTTGACCATCCCGACTAAAAGACAAAGACTGAACTTTATCCCCATGACCGATAAGGGTACGTTCCGGTAAACTGCTAAAATACTCAGACTGTAAGCGATTTAAGTCCCAAAGTTTAATACTGTGATCCCAACTGCCTGTGGCTAAGGTACGACCATCCGGAGCAATGGCGACAGACCAAATGGCTTCTGGATGTCCTTTAATGTTGCGAAGTAAACGACCAGTCCGCCAGTTCCAAATCTCAATTGTCCCGTCACTGCCCCCACTCACTAAAGTTTGACGATCCGGACTAAAGACAATTGACTGCACATCTTCAGCATAACCTTTGAGTTGACCGATTTCTTCACTGGTTTCAACATCCCATAACCGCAAGGTTTGGTCACGACTCACACTGGCAACCGTTTGTCCATCGGGACTAAAAGCCACCCCATACACCCAGGCTTTGTGACCGTAGAGCATTTTGATTAATTTACCACTCCACAAATCCCAAACTTTGAGGGTATTGTCACCACTCCCACTCACCAACAAACGACCATTCGGGCTAATGGCTAAAGCACCCACTGGCCCGGAATGACCCGAGAGGGTATACAAAACATCACCCGTCTGAATATCTAGGACTTTAATACTGCCATCCGTTGTGCCACTGGCGACGAGTTGACCGTTGGGACTGACGGCGATCGCCCAGACTGGACTAAAACTTCGCATCAAGGTGCGGACTGCCGGAGTATTTTTCAGTTGCGGGGGGATGCGTTTGATCTCCGGAGGGAAAGCACGAGTATCGGGTACACGATAAACGGGTTCAGGAGACTGGGAAGACATCCGTGAGACGTTGGAGGGGATAGAACTCAAGATTAAAGAAGCGATCGCCACCACTGCCCCTCCCCAGGCTGTCAGCATCAATTTTTGTTGAGCCGATAGGGTATTAAGTGCGAGAACTTGGCCAGTTTTCAAGTCCTGCATCACCTCTGTTACTGACTGATAACGTTTAGCTGGATGACGCTGAACCAACTTATCGAGTATCCGGCCCAAGCGTCCACTGACGGGATATTTGAGATAATCTCGCCAGACCCAAGTATCGGATTTGACATCATACAAATCAAAAGGAGAAACCTGAGTCATCAAGTGTAAGCAAGTCACCCCTAAGCTGTAGAGATCGCTATTCGGACTGGCTTGTTGATGCAGTTGTTCGGGGGCAGAATATTCGGCTGAACCTTGATGATTGTCGTCAAAGATCAGAGTGTCTTCTGGATAAATGGCGCTGGCTAAATCAACCAATGCGATCTCCGGTTCGTCATCAGTCTGGTGGCTATCCAAGTCAGACGGAGAACGACGAATCAGATTTTCGGGTTTAATATCGGCGTGAACGACATTATTTTCGTGAATAAATTCTAACGTCGGTAAAACATCATTGAGCAACTGCCAAATTTGAGTTTCTCGAAAGATGCCATGATGGTCAAGTTCTGTCGCCAGGTTGCCACCCGAAATATACTCATGTACAAAATACTGATAATCATCTTGTTGAAAAGATGCCCACAACTCGGGAACAGCGATATGTTTTCCTAATCGTTCTAACTCTGATGCTGAAACCGGATTGAGAGGAACCAGTCTGAGGTTAACTGCATCACCATCGCCCGAGGCAGAATGGGACTGATCGCGATGTCGGAATTGTTTGATCACACAGCGGGATTTGGACGGTTGATCTTCATCGACTGCCAAAAACGTTCTACTGGTAATACTTTGACCCAAGACTTTAATGATGCGGTAGCGATCTTTAAGCCTTAAACTGAACCCACAACTCTGGCATAAGCTATGGTGAGCGGAATTTTGGGGATGTTTGCAGTTGGGATTAATGCAGTAACTCATAACTGGCAAGTCGTTAAGTCTGTCTATACTATCTTGACATCCCCACACCCTCCTCAACAGTATAGATGTGAAGATTGATCCCAGGCAGAATCCGTTTAGTGTTTTGCTACCCCTTTAATCAATTGTCCAGTGGGAAGATTGAGTCGATAACACGGGTTCAGCCTTGGAATTTGGAAAGTTCAAAGCTTTTAACGGTAGGGGTTTTTTCCTGACAATCGGTTGAAATTTCCGAATTTTAACTTCTTCTGCGATTATATCACGGGAAAATCGGAGGGTATAGCCGAGGCTACCCATTTCAATCGTTAAAATAAGAAGGTCACTTGACGATTTGTACTGACCCACTTCTCCAATGGCTTTAATTCGCATCCCTCAATCTTGGGAACTTCCCGAGCGGTTGATCACTCCTGAATCAACTTTTCTCAATCGTCGTCGTTTTCTAAAAAGTCTAATTGGGGCAAGCTTAGGTGCAACGACTCTACCCCTAGCGGGTTGCAATCGCACTTCTGCTATCTCCACTCAACCGGGATTAGATGAACTGACTCCCTATTCTAATTTATCTCAAAATCCCCAGTTTTCTGATGTCGGGCAGGTAACTAGCCCAGAATTTGCCACTCAATATAATAACTATTATGAGTTTGGAGGGTCTAAATCAATTTGGAAAGCGGCTCAAGCTTTACCGACCGAAAATTGGCAAGTTGAAGTTGCAGGACTGGTTAAAAATCCCCAAACTTATGACCTTGATGACATCCAAAAAAAGTTTCCCTTTGAGGAACGAATTTATCGTTTTCGGTGTGTAGAAGCCTGGGCGATGGTTGTGCCTTGGGTGGGGTTTCCCATGCGGTTACTTTTAGAAGATGTTGAACCGACATCTGACGCGAAATTTGTGCGGTTTAGTTCATTTTATGACCCGAAAATTACCACTGGCCCCGGTTTTTGGGCGGTCAATTATCCTTGGCCTTATGCAGAAGGATTAAGAATTGAAGAAATGGCAAATGACCTCGCCTTTTTTGCTACCGGAATTTATGGGAAAACTTTACCCAAACAAAACGGCGCTCCCCTACGGATGGTGATTCCCTGGAAGTATGGATTTAAAGGGGCTAAATCGATTGTCAAAATTGAATTTCTAGACAAACAACCGGCTACTTTTTGGAATACATTGGCTCCCAATGAATATGGCTTTGAAGCCAATGTTAACCCCAATGTTCCTCATCCAAGATGGTCACAAGCCACGGAACGAATTGTTAGCAATGCTCCGAGTTTTACTTGGGAAGAACAACCGACCCTTTTATACAATGGTTATGAAGAATATGTGGGCGAGCTTTATACTTAGAAACATCAGAGAATCTAATCGTTAAAACTCGAAAAATCATTCGTTTTTCAGAAAAGAAAGGAAGATTAGGATAAGATTATCCGATAATTCCCTTTCTTTTTTTATTTAATGGAAATATTAATCTAGACAACTGACCCTAGCAATTACCATTCTATAGCACTACGCAAATTGGTTAGGACATTTCTAAATTCTGAAACCCTTTCATAGTCTGCTGTTCCCTGTTCCCTGTTCCCTATTCCCTAGCGCGTAGCGCTATACTGAGAGTCCACCAGAGGTTGGAGACAAGATTGATCAGAGAATGTTATTTTGAGCCGTTGGTATTGGGAATTATGCCTTAATTTTCTGACTTTAATAAGTATTAATCTTGAGACTTTATTGAATAACTTTTATTGGGTAGAAACCGTAATTTTTTTCTTGAATACTTCCACTTTATCAGGATTTTCTCGTTTGTTTTTCTCGGAAACTGCATCAGTCTCAGACTGAAAAATATCTACTTTTGTTAAAGCAGTTGAAGTATCAACTAAAACATAGATTTCGACATCCATTTTACTCAACTCCTGAATATTGGGCTAGGTTCATTTTCTCGGCTTATTTGTGCTTTTCGGGATGATTGATCAAAATTAGTTTTTCAACCCGCTTTTCACGACATTTACAAGCATTTGGGCAATCGTTTCACTTCCGGTTTTATCCAAAGTATCAGACAAGCGAGGCGGGCTTAACGGGTGTTGCAGGAATTCCCAATTACTTTCAAAAAATTGTGCAGAGGTTAAAATTTGATGATAGCTATAATTTTGTAATCCTGTTAATAAAAGTTCGGCTTCTGCAAACCCATCTCTCGACAACGTTACAATTGGAATATTTAACCGCATCGCTTCAGAATAGGTACTAAACCCGGGTTTAGAAACGACTCGTCCACATAAAGGCATAAAATCAACGGGGCGGATATGGGTATAATCTATTAAACTTTTGACTTGATTTTTTTGAGTTTGAACGGAGATTAAGTTGGGGAGTTTAGGGGCATTTTTATCAAAGGTGATAAAGGTAAAATCGGAGAATTTATTGAGGTTTTCATAGGGAATTTTAGCTAAACTCAATCCGCCAAAGGTGAGGAGAATTGTTTTTTCAGGGGTGCTGTTAATTTGAAAATCTTCTCGGAGTGTATCCAAATCATAACGCGGATTTCCTCCGGTTAAACCCACATCAGTAATATTTGAAAAGGCACTCATATTTTCGTGGAGAGGAAGTCTAAACAAACCCTCACATTGACTAAAACAATCCCCAACCCAATCGGCAATTTCAATAAATTCTCCGCCCCAATCTCGATAGATAAAATCCCAGCCAAAGTTACTCATCATATAACAAGGAATTCCGGCGATTTTTGCAATAGAAGCGGCTAACGGGGGAATATCAGCAAAGACTAAATCAACTCGATTTTGACGGATAAAGTTAACTTCTCCGGCGATAATTGAGTTTTGGTTTTTGCGAATTTCCTGTAACTTTTCGAGAGTTGCGGCTTTATCCATCGTTAAACTATCGGGTTGAATTACACCCACATCAAACGCCCGAGGACGCAAGATAAAGTCACCTTCGATATAGGTTTCTAACAACCAACGAGGGGCGGTTGTGACGAGAATTAACAGGCTATCAGGACACAGTTGTTGAATTTGGGCGGCGACAGAAGCGGCGCGGACTGCATGGCCAAATCCATGATTGGTAATGGCGATATAAAAGGTGGGTCTAGACATGAATGGATTGGTTTGGATACCAACCTCTATTATAGTCAGAGTTGGGGCTTTGGGTTGGTGAAATGAGTTACGCTTGGGGTAGGTTGGATGTTAGGGTAACTTGAAAATAGCGATAATTTTAATCGCAGAATTGACAAAATATTTCTCGCAACTTCAATTACTAGAAAAAATGGACGAAACCTTACGATGGCGAATCACAACTTTCTTTAATTATTGGAGACAACGACACGCATTCATTCGTGATTTAGATTTCAGCAAACACAGTTATGAAGCTAACGTTTTGCTTTGGGCATCTCTTGATGCTCTTTCTAACTTATGGGCAAATAATATAGGGAAACAGGAATGTAGTGATCGGCGTAAACGCCTTATTTTTGATGCTTTCCTTGCGCGTTATGGGGGTGAAGTATTCCAGATTGTTTCATTACCAAATATCTGGAACCGAATAGACCAAGGAAATATCTGTGTAAATCAACAGAAAAAACTAAAATTGTCTCAAGATATATGCACATTTTTAAAGACAATTGGAGGACGCCGAACTCCTACATTTACTGATGAATGTGAACTCCGTCACAGTTCTGATGACTGGAGCATGGATATGATTCTCACTACTATTCTAGCAGATTACCCTAATACGGATCGCACTGAGCTAAAAGAATGGCTGATTTTCTCGCGATACGGTGCGATCGCTTACAAGGAAATGCGGTCTGCATACATCCATGAGGGACGACCAGGAAAAAATTCCCATTCCTTTGAGTTAGGTGAATCTGCAACAAGACCTACTTACCTTAGCGGGATCTATACTACACCTCCTAAAATTGGCTTCGGAGTTGAGTTCATGCTATCTGTATTGGCGTCCTGTATTGATGCCTTTGAAGCTGATGCACTAACATTGCAGAAAGATCCTGTTCCAAAATAATGAGATGAGCTATTAAGTTATCTAAAAGAAACCTGTAGGGCGCATCATCAAAGAAATTAATTATTGATATTACTCACTTCAAAATTTGATGTACCTCACTCCTTTTAAACGCATTAAAAAACCTGATTTCTCTTGTGAAGAAACCAGGCAGTGTTGTGATATAATATCAATCGAAAACTTAAGGCGCTAACGCATGACCTCTTAACAGACTTCCAACCGTTTTAGCGGTAATCTTCATCTGAACTAAGGGGTTAGCAGGAACAACTGTTTTGTACAGATAACTGTCAAACGTCATCTTCTGAACATCCAGGTCAGAACACATTTCCACAAACGCTTCGCGAGTCGCATCAGTTCGGTAGAATACCCGTTGAAGAATATCTAACACCAAGTAAGTCATACCATACTGTTTATCCCAACGTTTGAGATAAATTTTCAGGTCATCTTCGGTGGGAATTTTAGCACCATTGTTCGACATTTCGACAATCGTTTCCGCACACATCCTCGCCGACTTAGCCGCGAAGTAAATACCTTCTCCGGAAGACTTCGTAACGGTTCCGGCTGCATCTCCCACTAACGCCACCCGACCGACAACCCGACGAGGACGGGGATGTTCGGGGATAGGATGGGCTTCTACTTTAATAATCTTACCACCCTCGATACGATGAGCAGCACGGGCGCGAATTCCAGCTTGTAACTGTTTGATCATCGCTTGGTTCACCTTCATGGTTCCGGTACCAACCGCAACGTGATCATACTTCGGAAATACCCAAGCATAGAAGTCGGGAGAAACATCATTACCGACGTACATTTCTGCCCGGTCTTGATAATAAGCCATTTTCTCGTCAGAGATGCGAATTCGTTCTTGAAACGCGATCGCATAATTGTAATCGCCTGCATCAATTGCCTTGGCAACCCGAGAATTTGCCCCATCTGCACCGATGACTAAATCGACTTTTAAAGTCTTCGCAGTACCCCGACTATTTCCTTCCGAATGATCGGTATAGTGGAGGGTATAAGCTTCATTTTTCTGGGTCGGAATATCAAGTTTATAAACCGTACCATTAATGAGGTTAGCTCCTAATTTAGCCGCCCGATCTCGCATAAAACCATCGAGAATTTCCCGACGGCACATCCCAATATATTCGTTTTCGTTTATGAGATTAATATCAACTTCGCGGTTAGATGGAGAAATCATTTTCATTTTTCTTACCCGCCGATCAATAATTTCCGGAGGTAAGTCAAACTCACTCACCATACACAGGGGAATGGCGCCGCCACAGGGTTTGGCGTTATCGAGTTTGCGTTCAAATAAGTAGGTTTCTATTCCAGCTTTAACTAATGTTTCAGCGGCCGAAGACCCAGCGGGGCCAGAACCGACAACAGCAACCCGTAGCGTCACAGGTTTTCTCCTATCTCTCTCATTGTTATCAGGTCAGATGGTATCACGGATAAAGGAACCACGGACGCTGAATTTTTAGACTTGTGATACATTGCAATAGTGCTTAACACTGCGTAATATTTATCGCTACATTTGGTAAACATCGGAAATCCGGCGATCGCTTTCGGTAGTTTAATTACACCAACATTTGACAAGTTTTAACCGACATGGTAAGTTATACAGTGGGAAAAGGTGTGCGCCGATTGGGTGTTAATTTAGGTGTTAACTTCGCGATCGCTTTGGGTAGTCTAAATACAAAAGTATTTGACAACTTGGAACCGACATGGTTAGTTCTACCGCAGGAAAAGATGTCCACCGATTAGGTGTTGATTTCGCGATCGCAACGAGGTTCCGGCTACCAAAAGTATTTATCACCTTACAAGGGTTTTGCTTGCGCCCATCGAGTCCTCTACGGGGGAGAATCTTGTTCGCAATACGTTAAACGAGTGTTGGGAGAAGCGGGGTTTTCTGAGGCGGTGAAAGCTTCCCGTCAACGGTTTGCAGACTGTCGGGAAGCCAATCAGATTCTTAAGGCGTCTCAGGATGCTAACAAAAATCAAAATAAACGACGCCAAGCCGATGAAAAGAATTTCAGTGGTGACGAAGCCTGTGATTTAGCTGAATGCGGATGCGACGGACTGGATTGTTTATCCAATTCAGGTTGTGATTCAGGTGATTGTGGAAATAGTGATTGTTGCGGAGGTTCCGATTCTTGTGGGAGTTGTGATTGTTGCGGAAGTTCCGATTCCTGTGGGAGTTGTGATTGTTGTTTCTTTTAGTTGACAACGCAACAGTTTTGTACAGTTATCAGTTATTAAAGGCAAAAGGCAATAAGCAATTATTATTTATCACTGTTAACTGTAAAACTGGTCACTGTTAACTGTTCACTGTAAATGCGATCGCCTGGAAATTCCATCGGAAATCCCTTGACAAAATTTCTCATCAATGCTATATTTATACCATGGGAAAATGTGCGCGCCTATAAACTCAAGTTTTGAGGGGTGATTAGAATTCAAATCGTGGTTATTTCTGACGCTCGCAATTTTCGACGGAATTTCCCTGAGAAGATTAATCTTGAAAAAACATCACCGCAGCTTTCCCAGACATTAACGCCGTTTCGATATTGTCATTTCCCCCACACCAGTCTCCGCAACAAACCAAGGGTAAAGGAATAGTTGTGGTTAAACAAGAAACCGATAAAGATTTCCGACAAAAGGCATAACGCCAGCGATGAACCTGCATCCATTCAGCATTTCCCAAAGACAAAGAATCAGATACCGATTTTAACAACAATTCCCCAACGGGTTGTAAGTCGGTTGTATCAAGATAATATTCTGCAAATTTAGCCGAACTTTGAACAACGATAATTGCTTGTTGGGGGTTGAGTCGTTTGCTGCTATCTAAACCCACCCAAGCGAGAGTTTCATGTTCGGGAAACGTTATCGCCTTTGCGGGGAAGTTTTTAAGGGTTAACTCGCTTTCGGAATATCCAGCCATCACCGTAATACAAGGATCATACTCCACAGAACGGACTGGTTCAACAAAGTCGAGAGGAAGTTTTGAGGTTAGCGGTTCTAACAACAATAACGCTTGCGGAGCAGGAATTGCCAAAATAACTGCTTTTGCTTCAACTTCTTGGGGCTTTTCCGTGGCGGTTGGGTGAGTGGTTTCTAAACTGAGATACCAAGTTTTATTCTCAGTTGGGGTTAATCTTTGCACTCGACGATTAAACCAAACCTCTAAACCCACAGCCAGTTCTTTCCCAACAGAATTCATTCCCGAGGGTGCAATATAACAAGGTTGAGGTTGTACTTGTTGGAGTTGATGGTCTTTGAACCCATAGATTTTATCCGTCCACAGTTGTAAAACCTTTGTGGCTGTTAACTGTGCAATCAAATTTTGAGTGTGTTCTCCCGTTGCTGCTAAATACCGCACTCCATGATCAACATAAATATCTGAGACTCGTCGAGTCGCACAACGGCCACCCACACCCCGAGATTTTTCTAAAACAATCACAGAATAACCCGCTTGTTTTAACTGTTGAGCGGCTGTTAACCCCGCAAACCCCGCACCAATAATCGCAATATCAAATACAGTTGTCATCTGTTACCTCACCCTGAATCTTGAAAACACAACTTATTCCCATTTTCCTTTTTCTTCCAGCAAAACGGTTTCTCCTTCTAAAATTCTCAGGTGTCCTTCTGGAGAGAGAATATACTTGTATTCTCCATTCTCAAAAATATATCCTAAAAACCGAGAAGGGGTAACCCCATCAGCGCCTTGTGTATGATAAGTTCTCCCCATCAGTTCAATAGAACTTCCCGTTTTTCTATCCGTCCCCACATACCGAATATGATCGCACACGACTACACTTTCGGGGCATAATCTTTCAATCTCGATTCTAAAGTTTGGGGTGATTAAAACTCGACTTTGAGCAAGTCCAGGTAATCCCCAACTCCCAATTAAAACCGTTAGCACAATTTGCCACAGTCGTGACAGGGAAGTCAATTGATCAACGATTCGGGATAAAGACATAATCGTTAGGATAACTCAGAATTGTTCGATAATTGAACCGTGACAATTTTCCAGGGAGAAATTTCTGGAAAGTTAGGGGATTCTATCGGTTGTTCTAGGAGGTTAACCGGATGAGTGATATCCAGTCCGAATTGATTGTTTAATTTTAACTCAGTTTTCTCGCCCTGGCTCTCATAACATCTTAAAATCCACGCTTGAGAATTTTGTTCGGATTGTTTGAATGCCATTAATATTAAGGAGTCGCTGTTTAAATCGAGAAAACATTGAGTTCCTGATGCTTGTTCTGAAAATTGACAATGTTCTGGACTGAGAACTTGAACTTCTAAGGGTTGGTTCAATTCATAACCCCGATGGGTAACTTTCGCGACTTTCCAATCTCCCTCATGGGGATAAATCGCATAAGTAAACTGATGGATTCCTAGATCCGCTTCCGGGTCAGGCCAGGTCGAACCTCTTAATAAGGTTAACCGCATTTGATTGGGTTGAAGATCATATCCATACTTACAATCATTCAACACACTCACGCCATAATGATCATCCCCTAAATCTACCCAATTCATTGCCGGAATTTCCCATTTTGCTTTCTCGCTTTCAGTCTGCGGTTGGGTCGGACGTTTGATCACTCCTACCGGAATTTCACAATAGGCAAAATCAACGGTTAAGTTTAACGGAAATGCCGCTTTCACTAATACATGACGTTCCTGCCAATTTATCCTTGTCTCAATTTTTAATACGGGAGAATTAGCCTCTAAAACATAATCTTGAATAAATTCTGATTTTCGCCAAACTCGAATCACTTGTAAACGCCATTGAATCTCCCCTTGTTCTTGCCAAGATATTGATTGTAATTGAGGAGGTTCTAACAGATGTTCTTTGTAGTTTGGATCAATATTCCACCCGTCCCAATACTGATGAGAATCTTCAAAAAACTGTAATTGGTTCCCGCCCTGTTCTGACAAGACTTGTCGCTGGTTTTTTTTATCCCAAATTTGGCTAATATTTCCCGTCTCAGACGCTATTTCCACCTTTAGAAATTCGTTTTCTAATACCCAAATTTGAGGAGAATTAACATTAAGATTGACAGAATTCTGTATCACTGGTATACTTGTGCTAAAGTTAGCGAAAGCGTCTGTCTGTATAGGGGTATTTTTCGCTTCCGAACACGAGTTTTCAACAGTTTCAACCCTTTTTCGCCCCAACCAAAACAACCGAAAACCCACCGACGGCACATCAGTCGCTAAAAACCGCAATTTTCCGCTACAGACTTGAACCTGCAAAGCCTTACCATAAGCATCATACAGCCGCCAAGTCTCGGGAGAAGACAAAGAAAGTTCTACCCCCTGGGAACAAGACCAATTGAGACTATTCCAAACCAGAATAGGTAGACAATCGGGTTGTGGGGGAGGAGGTAAGGTCACAAAAGCCGCGATCGCCCTCAAAGCCCTTTCTCGAAGCTGTGTTAGCGTCTTGTCAACCTCCATCCAAGCTAGATTAGCATCTTGATAAACTTCAGGAATCGCCGAACCGGGAAGGATATCGTGAAATTGGTTAAAAAGAACTTGCTTCCAAGCTGCTTCTAATTCAGCTTTCGGATAAACCGCAGTGGTCAGTAAAGTAGCGATCGCAGACCACAACTCCGCTTGATAGAGCAAATGTTCACAGCGACGGTTCCAGCGCTTTTGATCAGCGTGAGTCGTGTAACAGCCCCGATGAAACTCCAAATACAACTCATCCGACCAAACAGGAAGTTCCCCACACTGTTGAGAAATCTCCGATAAATAATCCACTGCCCGAGAAAACCCCAATTCAGGAAAAAAGGGTGAACTCTGCCAGCGCCCAGCCACTTCTAACATATCCCGAGTCGGCCCTCCCCCATGATCACCCACTCCAGGCAACCAAAGAGCAGTTTTCAATCCGGTTTGAGTTTCCCATTCGGCTGTATAAGTCGCCATTTTTATCGGGTCAATCCCTTCTCCAATCGGGGCAGACATATAACTAATGATTTCGGTGCCATCGGGAGATTGCCAGTTAAATAAACTATAGGGAAATTGAGTCGTATCATTCCATCGCAGTTTTTGCGTCACAAAATAGTTAATTCCCGCTTGTTTCAACAATTGGGGAAGTTGCCAACAAAACCCAAAACTATCAGGAAGCCAAGCAATAGGAGAGAGTTGACCGAATTTTTCTTGGGTATAGAGTTGACCGTAGAGGAGTTGGCGAACAATAGATTCTCCACTGATAATATTAAGTTCAGGTTCAACCCATAACCCGGCTGCAATTTCCCACTTTTGGGTTTGAACTTGGTGTTGAATTTGGGAGAATAAATCTTGATGATGGGTTTCTATCCAAGCATATAAGGCGGGAGAAGAATGGGTGAATATTAAGTTTGGGAAATCTTGTTGTAGGGATAAAACAGATTTAAAGGTATTTTCAGCAGCTTTCCAAGTTTCAGCAACAGGCCACAACCAAGCAAGATCTAAATGTGCGTGTCCGAGTAAGGCAATTTTTGAATCAAAGTTGGGAAGGTTTGTAGAAATATAATCAATTAGGGTTTGTCGGAAGGCAATCAGAGAGTTGTCGAATTTTTGGGGAAATTCAGGTAAGGCGAACCAGTCTATTTTGTCGAGGAGGGGGGTTAAAAAGTTGAGATGTTCTTGTCGTTTATTTCTATAAGATGGGTTTTGGGTAATGGCAATTAAAAATACTTCCAACTCCGAAGCGATAAAACCGGGGTCAACTCGATCTTTTGCTAAGGTTTCATACACACAAACAGACTGAACTAATGCCCCTTCATCATGTTTCGGACTGACTAATCGCAAACGAACCGTAAACTGATCTCCGGGTTGAACCGAATCAGATAATAAAACTCGCGTCGAACAATCAAATAAGTCTCCCGCTTGTCTGAATTGATCATTAACATAAATCTGTGCATCTTCGGCCCACCATCTTAAAACTAACCGCAAACTGAAATCCGTTAACGGAAAATTGTTTAAACTTGTCGGAACAATAATATTTTGGGTGAACTCGACAACTTGTTGACGCGGCCAAGCAATGTGTCGGCGAGCATTCAACTCAACCGGAGAAACCGTCCGATCAGATTGATATCCATTCCAGTTGGTTTGTACATCCACCCGCGTTAACTGACGTAGGCGCTCCAGGGTGAGTGAAATTTGAGAGAAAGATGCTCCAGATGCAGTCATTATTTGTTAAAATAAAAGCACGATTTTTGTTAGATAAACGGACTCCAATCCCGAATCAACCTCAATTTAAAAATTCAACCCCTTTTTAGAGATGTCCTCTCCTGCTTCTGGCCCTTTTAAAAGCCGTCTGTTGAACTTAATTGTCGAGAATTATCAGCAGTTTCTCGATCACTGTGGTTTGACTTGGCGACAAGTTCAGTTTTCGACCAGTACAACGGTACAGACTGTGATGTACTCAGTTTACTCCCTGTTTCAGAGTCTGGTCAAAGGAAAAAAACGCCTTCAGTCTACTCAACCTCCCCAATCACCGCAACTGAACGCGGCGCAAGCCAGTCCGAAGCAACAAGGGGAATTTGACCAACCAATTCTTGATCTTCTGATCATTGCCCGCGAAGAAGTCAAACGTTCTCGGCGCTTAAAAGTGCATCCCAATTCAGTACAAGCGATCGCCTCCCAGCGACAAACAAAAAAATTAGTCTTAGTTGGGGCGGATCAACAAATTTTAGATGTGCTTTCTTGGAGACAACGGGTAAAACTGCGTCTCTATATTTCGCGGAGTGAACCCACTTTTCAATCTTCTCCCGAACAAACCGGGTTCTCTGCAATCACAATCGCCCAAAACTATACCCAGGCAATCACCCGCACAACAGAAGAATTGGGAATAACCCTCCGTCAAGCTTGGCAAACGAGTGCCAAAGAATTAACGATTCATACCCCTGAAAATTATTCTATTCAAACCTCAGTCGAAGCCAATTTACACCAAGTTCAATCGGTAATTTGGGCGGCGATAGATTACTTCTTTTTTAAAGATCATAATTATCAATTAAATAGTGAGTCTCAACCGGAAAATGTCCTGAGTGGAACCCCTCAAAATCAACAATTAACCCCCCAACCCCAAAAAAGTCAATCTCCAATTCTGACCAATTCTCGGCGTCCCTTGGCTGCAACTTCCACGACGAAATCTGAAAAATATTCCGCCAAGAGCTTGACAACCTCCCCAGACTGTGGTTTAATAATGAGTGATGCCATAAAATATTCTGAGACAGACGATGGTGCGGTAGCGGTTAGACCTCGCTCCTTTCAGGTTCGGCAGTTGCTTCAAGTCGGGGAACCCGCCCAACGCACTGCACTCACCACCTGTGGGCGCAATTCGGCCAATCACAACGATACAGCCTCCCCAGAGTGTTTGTCAGCAGAAGCAACAGCAGTGGGTTATGTCAAGCATCCCTTAGAACAGGTACTCGAATGGCTAGATCGAGTGCTGTTTTGGGTTGAAGAAGCGGTGATCAGAGCCTGGGAATGGATCAAACAAAGATAGACCGCCCAGGCAATCTCGCGTCAAAATCAGTCAAATTTTAAGATAAGATGAAAAAACTGTAC
>NZ_AUZM01000024.1 GCF_000478195.2 Lyngbya aestuarii BL J
CTTGAAAAAAAGCTGAATCCCTGAGAGCAGAGATTGAGACTCTCAGGGAAGGTGTCAATACAGGTGTACATACAAGTAATGACAGCAGTAATGACACGTATGTACAATGTAATGACAGGTGTAAACACCTAGAGAACTGGCTGGCTGAAACACTCCCCAAACTTAAACGGGAGAGGGGTTACACGTCCAACTCAGCAGGGAAGTTGATCAGGTCAATTGAAAACTTGACCCCCTAAAAAATAAACCCCTAACTGCACAACGGTTAGGGGTAAAACATATCAGAATCTCTATGCACTGAGAAGCGATCAGATAGAACTCAACTTTAGGTTAACAGTTGCGATCACAATTATTCCTCTGGGGATTCTTCATCTTTTTGTTGAGCCTCCTCTTTTTGGCGTTTCCGGATGAGAGATTTATAAACTTCAACCTTGTTAAGGTTTTCAATCTCTCGGTAAACACCATCTTTAATCCAGCCAGCACACATTCCAGATGTGCTTCTGCCTGTCTGTCTTCCTATTAGTCCAATCAACTCCCCAATGTCGTCTGGAACCACTATGGTTATTTGCATCTGTAGTTCATATAGCTTCTATTTAACTTTAATACACTTGCAATTGGAGAGACAATGTATTATCATTCGTAATTACCGGACGTCCAGGGACTGTTGACGCAGTAACCCCTAGACTCCCTCAACAACTGAACCGTTCTCAGGATGAGGTAACTATGACTTTATCAGAATTGAAAGCTCAAGCTCAAGCGCTTGGGCTATCTAAATATTTCATCTCCCAACATGGAGACTTGCGTAAGAAGTCAACATGGCAAGCAGCCGTTAACGCTTGTGAAGTTTCCGAGTCATTGGAAGAACAGGAAACTGAGGAAACCGTCTCAGACGACCTGTTTGAGCCGTTGGTTGAACCGGAAATTATCAACATCACCCCAGAGTCTCACCCGGAAACTTGGGAACTGTTACAACCGCCAATCGAACCCGGCAAGCTTATCAACAAGTCTGTTGACGGTGACTACTGGGTAGTGATTGGTGATTGGGTCAAACTGGATGAAGCCCACACCTGCCAGGTAACTCACGTTTTAGCTGAAAACGATGTTGAGATTCAGATTGAGGAAAGCGGGAAAATCCTCAACGTTACACCTGACAGAATCCGACACCTGACAGAAGCCGAACTGGATGAGGTAGAAGCACCGGAATTTATGATCGCAACTCAACCGGAAACCCCTACAACCTATCAGGTCATAACGGATAACCCAGAAATCCCCTCACGAGTCTTCACCCCCAAATCATTCCTTCACTACAAAAAACCTGAAGAAAGCCTGCATAAACGCACGCCCCCAAAGCTTCCATTGCAGGACTTTTTCGCTGCATTATTTTCGCCACCGAATCACTATCAAACCAGTCAATAGCGTTAAACAAAACACCCAGATTTGGACTGAGATTTCTCATCAATCTGCTAATACTGGGATTGTTCTGCGCTGGTTATATTGCGGGTATTGCCTTCACACCCGTAGAAATTCAGATACTTAGATTGGAATTTTCGGAGCGAAAATGAACGAACAGCAATTAGTTGATCAACTGTTGACTCAACCTTCAGACTTTCTGAGTGAGTTTTTCTTTTCAATCGTAGAGGAAACAGTCTCTCAAGACCCGTTAGTGCAAGCCGTTCAGCAGCTTGACCTCAACGCACAGATTCGGATTATTTCGGCAATCAACAACAGTTTCTAGTCAATTAAATCAGTGGGATTGGGCGGTTTTGTGGGTAGGTGTAACCCTCATCAATTGTCAAATTATCAAGGTAAAAACAATGTCATTATTGAACGCTTTAGGGTTTGTCGCAGAGTCCAGACTTGCACCCGTTGATGGTTCACATAACCTCGACCATGACCGGATTCATGGAGCCAGTAACGCACAGGCAATCACACCGGATAACGTACCCGATGAAGCTTGGGATACCATTCGTCCCTTCCCGGTTTGGGCAGGTCAACATTTGATGACAGAGGAAGAAAGCGGCGCGATTGTAGAGCATTGCAAGGAGTTTAAAAACAACGTCAAGGCAACGGAAAAGGCACTTGATGAAATGATTGACACCCTTGATAAGCCAGCCGCTTCTATTAATCAGAAAAAGCAAAAATACATCCGAGCTGAGGGACGGTTTGAACGTCGGACAGTCGGCTACAAACACACCACCGGGAAGTATTTGCAAGGTCAACGTCCCAGTTACGCCAAGCTCGGAACTGACTACAAAAACGCCGAACTTGCTGCTGATAATGCTATTGCAGCTTTAGCGGCTAGCCTGTAATTTTAATTAGTAAAAGAGGGGTTTGTAGCCCCTCTTGACCCTTACATTAAGTCAAGACAATGATACCAACATTCAGACTTTTTGGATTCTTCTCAATCGGCGTAGCAATCTCAGCAACTTTCAGCCATGCTGCTACACTTTCCTCAGACTTCCTTCCCATTGGAGTGATGTTTATTAGTATTGTTGCCATCTTTTCACTCGCAATCGGACTGGGTGCTTACTTCCTTAGAGAGCGTCTGGGACTGGAGCTGTACTTGGTCTATTTATTCATTGCAACCTGTGTTGCTGCATTAGTTTTGGGAGGTGGTTTGTTATGGTATTAAGCCTTGAGAGAACCTCAAAACTCGCACATTTATCTCATACTCTACTCACCATTGTAGGAAGCGGTGCAGTTGTTTGTTCAATCATAGGATTGACCATTCCAACAATGCACAGAGATAAAGACAATATCTGGCACGTAATGAAGAATTGGGGAGCCATCGGATTGATTGCCTCTAGCGGCTTAACAATGGTCTGGACTTCTAAGCAATTGGAATGGGTAAACCCAGAGGTTAACGCCATAGAAAAAGCACAAATAGCACAAGGTAAACACTCAATTGCCTCATGGTTATTTCAGGCAAATAAACTCAATTCAGACATCGCTCAAAGCTTAATTACTGATAACTCACCCGTACAGCAACGCCAACAAGCGGAAATGCTAGAACAGGCTTATCAAGCGGGGTTACAGGAAGGTTATCAGGAAGGGTTAGAAGTTTCGGATAACGGAAACTCGCAGGTTTCGGGTAACTCGGAAACCGCAATAACCCAGACTAACTCTGATAACTACAACTACATTTCTCAACTCTCACCCGAGTTAATAGAACTCATTCAAACCGAACTGATTGACGGCAAAAGTGAAACCACAATCATTAAAGACACGATGGGAATGAGGGGGAAAAACTACAAGAAAGGCCGTCAGATTTTAGATGAGATTAAGCGATTAATGAGGAGTGAAGATGAATAGACCCAGAGCTAAAACAATCTTTTACAGCGTGATGATAGGCGGTTGTACTATTTGGAGGTTGAATAATGATGACAGATATTAATCAAGCTTCACTCAATGCAGATTGGGATTACCACATCGTCAGTCAAAATGTAATCAGCCTTGTTGAACTAATGGGAGAGTTAAGTAAGATTTTGATTTCAGAGGAAGCCCGTCTGAAGAGTCAGAAAACCAATCAGCAAATACTTGATTATGTCGCCTACATCATAAACAACTGCGTAATCATCCAGAAAGAGTTGATTGAGAAGCCTGAACCGTCGTGTTTTGATGAGTTCTTTGATTATGATGAGGACTTTTACCTTCATCAAACCTTTGAGGAAAAGAAGGAGGAAATTAAACGTCTGCTTCTGCAACTGCCTTCAGATATGCGTGGCGACATTTTAAGGGAATTGCAATCTACCTAACAGAACTGAACAAGATATTGATTCAGGTTAAACGGTTAATGGAGGAAAACCAATGAAAATCAAAGAAATTGAATTCTCAGTAACAGTAAAACTAAGAAATAATGAGTCGTCTCAACTGTCTCTAAGAGCTGAGTTAGAAGACTGGGAAGACGTGGAAGAATCCCTTGCCTACTTGCAACAGAAGGTTGTCGAACTCTCCGGTTCTGAGGCATTTATTCTTGAGTATCTCCCGACTCGTGAGAACAACCAAAAGGTGGTCTATAAGCTTGACAAAACTCAACAGGTTTACCGAAACAATCGGAAGCGGTTAGATGAATTGATTGATGAAATCAAGACACTTGAAAACCGTGTGACTGTGGCTAAAGAGTTGGTTGAGAGACTAGATTCCTATGACTGTCAGAATACGACCATCAAAGAACTCTCAGAAATGATTGAAACGGTTAAAAATCTAAAGGGCTACCAAAACAGGCTCAGAGACCGGATTGACGATAAGGGCGGCTATGGCTCTGATGACTCCTCAATGTTCTAAACAACAATTCATGGACTGGATAGAAAACAATATTGCAGACGCTCTAGGCTATCCAGTCTTTTCTATCGGTCAAGAAGTTCTGTTCAACCGCTTTGGTCAAATTGTTTTAGCTGAGGTTGAATCCTACGTTATTGGCACACACTCAGACGGTGAACTGTACGTTCAATGCTGGCTTTGGATGAATAATGACCTTTGGGGCGACGCTCAGAGCCACAAAGAACTGCTCAAGCTCAATCCAATCGCAAACAACCTACCCCGTTCTAAGAGGCACTATGACCGCCAAAATCCGACTCACGGCAACTCAACAGGAATTAGACAACTGGAAAGCCTTCTTTAACCTCCTAGCCCGTGCTAACGTCATTCAATTGTTACAAGTCTCTGGCAATTACAGTAACCGGGGTAACAGTCAATATCAACGGGTTTACCTAGAAGCCCGTGAGAGGGTGAGAATCTCGCTAGAAAGGTTAACCTTCCTGGTAAAAATTGCACAAATTTGTACAAGCCTGCAAATCGTATTACAAGTTAGGTGAATCTTCTCTTACTGGGAACAGCAAAATTTGTCTATACAAATCCCAGAAATACTTTTGTGTAAGGGTTGCAGCTTACGGAGTGCGTAGTGTAAGGTAGATTCATTAACAGATTTACCTAACTTATTGACAATACTCCACGAAGACAGAAGCAGCCCAAGTTTTGACTTTTGGCGAACGAGCGATTACTATATTCGGCTAAGTAGGAGTGTCGAATCACTTTGCACCAATCACACCTTCTGACAAATGCTTAAGTTCCCTGCTTCACCCCCTAAAGTTTTCAATTTTGCTCACTCCTACTAACAACTAAGAGCTTAGATTGTAATTTTAAATTGACTAGTAACTCAAACTCACGGGGGAGTGAACAGAGGTACAGCATAGGCGGATAGTGTCTTGATGCAGTGTTTCGGCACTCCTATTTTGCACTTCTAGAGGGATTTTTAAAAACAAAAAAAAGCTTGAATCCTTCAATCCCTCATAGAGATTCTGAAAAACCCAAACCAAAAATAACCATATATATTGTGATGTTGACATCCTATACAGGATCTAGTCAACTGCACCGAGGGTCAGAGTCTCTAAAAAGTTAAAGGGTTCAGGTCACAACACGTAAACCCAAACCCCAATCATATCTAGGTATGAATCATAACTCAGAACTATTCCAAAGTAAACATTATTCTAGAATTATTCAATTATGAATCATAACTCAGAACCATTCCAAAGTAAACATTATTCTAGAATTAAAGGAGGTGATCGCTAATGGTAATGATTGCCTCCGAACAGCTTAAGCACGCCACAAAAGACAATCCCTGCCCTCACTGTGGTAAAACCGATTGGTGCTACAGTTTGGGAGATTTGACGGTCTGTAAACGAGGGTTTGACCCCGCTACTGGATGGATAAGAACCTCTAAGACTGATAAAGAAGGTGATCACTTCTACGCCATTGAACGTCCAGACTCATCCTTCACTCGCAACGGTTACTCATCACGTCCCAGTTCACCACCAAAACCACCAACTATTGAACTGGCAAGGCTACCCCAACAACCAAAACCCCTCCAATCCGAAGCAAAAGGGAGTAAAGTCATCACCACTTACCCTTACGGCCCAGAGCATCAGATTAAACGGGTTGAGGCATTTGAGGGAGGTCAGCGAACCGGAAAACAAATCTACCAGTACCATCTGGAAGACGACAAGATGGTACCAGGCAAGGGCGATCTGCCCTGGAATGCCTACCGGATTGATGAGGCTATCCGTTACGGCAAGGGTAAAGGGGTGTTAATCGTAGAGGGTGAGAAATGCGTTGAGGCAGCCCGTCAAAATCAAATAGCTGCTATCACCTGGCAGGGTTCAAACTGGACGGTTGATCAAATGACAGCCGACTTGCTGAAGCTCAAGATAGCGGGAGTTTCATTTGTCGCTCACGAATATGATCACGATGATGCCGGGACTAAGAAAGCAGAAAAAATTGTTGAAGCGGGAAAACGGGCAGACTTTCCAATTTATCTAATTGACCCGGTTGAACTGTGGTCAGAAATGCCAGAAAAGGGTGATATTGCTGACTGGGTTGAACAAGTTGAACTGACACCTGATCAACGAGTTAAACAGTTACAGAAGACAGCTAAACTCCAAACTCCTCAACAGCCAGAGACTCAACCCGTATCGCCGCAAGTAAAACGAGCAAAAGACAATAAAGCAATCAAAATAGAAATGGAACGCGACCGAGCCAGACAAATAATTGGCAACCAATTGCGGTTCAACGAACGCAGTAAAGAACTTGAGCTATTCATTGAAGATTTGGGCGTTCAAGGAGAGCGCTTTGAATTGGACTTTTTGGAAAGCAATCTCTCCAAACACTTCGGAATAACAATTGATACAAAAGACAAAACAGCTGAAGGAATTGTCAGAGGAATAGCCGAAGAAAATGGTTATGACCCCGTAAGGGATTACTTAGAACAATGCGCTCAACAGCACAGCGATACAAGTATTTTGGATAACCTGGCAGAGGTTCTATTTGGGGCTTCCGAACCCATTGCCCAAGCCATGCTTAAAAAGACCCTGATTGCAGGCGTAGCAAGAACTTATGACCCAGGTTGCAAGTGTGACACAGCCACAGTTTTATACAGTCCCAAGCAGGGGATTGGAAAGTCAACGACATGGAAAACCCTGTTTGGTGAAGAACATTACTGCGAGGATGTGGGCGACATTTCCAATAAAGATGAAGTTACAAAAATGAGGAGAGGATGGGGTTGTGAGTTAAGTGAAATTGCCAGAATCACCCGCAAAAAAGACGCTGACAAGGTTAAGCAGTTCTTATCAACCTCAATTGACTGGATGCGTGACCCATACGGACGGAGTTTGCAGAAAAACAAGCGTAGAGGCATCATTGTCGGGACAACAAACTCTGATGATTTTCTACAAGATAGAACCGGGAACCGACGCTTTGAGGTGATAGAAGTTCAAAAACCCGTTGATATTAAATGGCTAGCAAAACACCGCGATCAGATTTGGGCTGCTGCTGTTCATCTCTACAAGCAAGGTAAGACATGGTGGCTCACCCGAGAGGAAGAAGGACAATCAAGAGACATCAATCAAGGTTTCATGGATGCCTTGCCGTTTGAAGATGAGATTTTAGAAATAGTCTCCGGCAAGGACAAGGCTGCAACTCAACAGATTGTAGACAGTCTTGTTCAAAGACATGGAATCAAGGCTGACACTTCCAGAGACCGCAAAGACCTAGAGTTAACCATCAAGAAGGTATTGCAACAGAACGGATGGATAAAGCCCAAGAGTGGCCGGGTAACAATAGACGGGAAACAATACCGGGGTTACGAACGATTAGACAGCCCTCAAGACAACTCTAAAGACAAAAGACAGGAGCCGTCTAGGGGGGTTGTCTACGCTGAAACCACCATCAGTAAAGAGTCTCAGTCATCACTAGACGGCCAGACGGTAAAAACCGACATTTCTCAAGCAAATAAAATCCCAGACACACAACCATCATCCGAACCGATCACCAAGCAGATTAAGGATGACCTCAGAGACTCCCTAACGTTCAGCAAGCGTGTCAGTGAGAAAGAATTTTTCAGTCGCTTTCCCGATCACCCAGATGAAGTAGAAGCAGTAATTAAACAAATTGAGAATCTGGGACGGATTTATCGCAAAGCTGGATACATCTATAGCTTGAGTCCCCGCAAGTTCAAACCTGGCGATGAAGTTTTTGTCACTGAAGGCGATCACAAAAGCTATTGGGGAGTAATTGAGAGACACAACGGATTGAGTCCAGATCAAATGCACTCTTACATCGTTGAGCTTGACATCGGAATCAGCAAAGAGCCTCGGATTTACTACGAAAACCAGTTGAGAAAAGCCTAACAACAGAAAATAAATGAGCAATCAATCCGAGCGCCGCAAAGGTCGGGTTGGAGTTTCGTCCTGCAAGGGAGTTTTGAGGTTATCACTTCCCCGTTTTCTATTTGAGGGTAAACGGAAACATCTCTATTTGGGATTGCAAGACAACCCAGACAACCGAAAACTTGCAGAAGCAAAAGCCCGACAGATTGAAGCGGATATTATCTACGAGCGTTTTGACCCAACCCTAGAACGGTATCGCCCTCAAAATACTGTGGCAATTGAACAGCCAAAGACATCAGAGACACTGGTGCAACTCTACCAACAGTACATAGAAGCCAGACGCTCAAGCGTTCGGCCAGGAACATGGAGAGGTAACTACTTAGTAGCGCTCAACCATATCCGGCGATCTCCTTTTGCAAACGTTGACCCAGACCTAGAGAACACTGGCTACGCTCAAAAGATGCTGGATTGGGCAAGTCAAACCCTCAAACCCGACGCTTGCAGACGGTTAATGGTTCAACTGAACGCCTGCCTGAAGTGGGCTAT
Organism: Lyngbya aestuarii BL J; assembly: GCF_000478195.2. GTDB lineage: Bacteria > Cyanobacteriota > Cyanobacteriia > Cyanobacteriales > Microcoleaceae > Capilliphycus > Capilliphycus aestuarii. The sequence continues at coordinate 8,703 of NZ_AUZM01000024.1, forward strand.
AGAATCCAAACGAATTAAACTCACCCGTTCACCATTTGAAAGCATGGCAGGGAAAGCCAAAAAGCGGATCAAGAAATCTGAGGATGAGGAGACAGACATCAACCCGTTCACCAAATCCGAGCGAGATGCCATCATAGAAGCTTTTAAAACCCGCTCTCAACACCGTCACTATTACCATTACGTCGCCTTCTGCTTTTATGTGGGCTGTCGTCCGAGTGAAGCGATCGGCCTGACCTGGAATGACATCTCAGACGACTTGAGCAAAATCACATTCAGAAATGCAATAGTAGCGGCTGTTGGAGGAAAAGAAAAATGCAAAGGACTCAAAACCCAGAGCAAACGGATGTTTCCCTGTAATAACCAAGTTCAAGAACTGCTCAGAGAAATCCAGTCAACCCGTCAATCGAGCAACGGCTTGGTGTTGACCTCAACCAAAGGCAAAGTATTTAGTACCAGCTACTTCCGTAAAGTTTGGATTAAGGTACTTGACGAATTGGGGATTGAATACAGAAAGCCCTATCAGACCAGACACACATTTATCACCCTATGCCTTGATGTGGGGAGAGATGCAAAGGATGTCGCCAAGTGGGTAGGTAATAGCGCTGAGATAATCTACAAAAACTACGCGGGTTACAGAACGGAACTATCCGTCCCAGAAATCTGAGCATCTTGGTGTTATATTGCCGTTTTTGGAGTGAATTTGGAGCGAATTCTACCTCTGTGCAGAGGGTGTCAACCTCTAAAGGCAGCGACTAATAAGAACCTCAGAGCAGAGACAGTAACCGACTTGTAATCGGAAGGTTGTGGGTTCAAATCCGACCGCCAGCTTCCTGCCTAAAGGCACAAATGATGACGATTTCATCACAAACCCCAGTCTACAATTAGTACCATTTCCCTGGGATTTCCCACAGATGAGACGATTCTAGCAAGATAGTGAGGGACAAATCCTGTGGAAGATTGGAAAGTTCATGATTAACGGATTAACTCTAAGCACAATTGACGAAAATGATCGCCTCGATGTTCAAAGCTTTCATATTGATCAAAACTCGCACAAGCAGGTGACAATAACACGACTTTTGCCGAGAAATGCCTCGCTAATTCTGCGGCTTTAGGAATGGCTTTTTCCATCGTTTCTACAATTTCTACCGTTTGATAATTGACTTGTTTGAGTCTTTGAAAAAAATGTTCGGCTGCATCCCCAATTAACAAGACTGCTGCGGCTTTTTCTTGAATCGTTTGCAACCATTGAGTATCATCTCCGGCTTTGGCTTCACCTCCAGCAATTAAAATAACCGGGGCTTCTACCGCAGCTAAACCAACTTGTGCGGCATCATAATTTGTTGCTTTACTATCATTAATCCAATTAATGTCTTGCCAACTTCCCACAGCTTCTAAACGGTGAGGAACACCTGGAAAGTTAGAAATAGCCTGTTCAATCGCTGGAGGTTCTATCCCCGCTAAACGGGCGGTTGCTACTGCCATTAATAGGTTTTGGAGGTTATGTTTTCCCACCATTTTTAAGGTTTTCAAGGGAATTATTTTCTGCTGGTTTTGGACTATATAATCATTTTCAATATAAACCCCTAAATCGGGATTGCCCATTAATTCAGCTTTTCCTTGAACACTTGTCCAACAAGCATTATTCCACTGTTGAGCAGCATTTTTCCGCAAGAAAGGATCATCCCCATTAATAACTTGTATTTCCGAGTTGTTGAGTAGTTTGGCTTTAATATTATAGTAATTTTCTAAGGTATAGTGACGGTTTAAATGATCGGGTGTAAAAGTTGTCCAAACTCCAATTTTAGGGGCAAGCGTTGAGGAAGATTCGATTTGATAACTACTCACTTCCGCAATTACCCAATCTACCGATTTACCGATTTTTAAAGCTCTAATTTCTTGCTGTTCTAGGGCTAATTCACAAGCTGCATTTCCAATATTACCACAGGCGGGTGCATTCAAACCTGCGGCTTTAAAAATAGCTGCAATTAAAGCGGTGGTTGTGGTTTTTCCATTCGTTCCTGTAATTCCCACCCAAGGTACGGCGTTAAGATTTCGCCATGCGAGTTCCATTTCTCCTACAATTTCTATTCCTCGATCACGGGCAATTTCTAAAGGAGGAATATCCCACGGTACCCCCGGACTAACAACAACTAAATTCGGGGAAGTCTCAGGATCAAAATTTTCACCTAAATTAACGTTAATTCCTTCTTTGATTAATTCCTCTTGTTGCTGATGCAATTTGGGTGAGGTATTGCCATCAGTAACGGTGACTTGCCAGCCTTGAGATTTCAAGAGTCGGGCGGCTGCATTTCCAGACTTTCCTAAGCCGATAATATGAGCGTTTGGCATAGACAAAATGATAGTTTCCCTGGAAGATTAATCCCTATTTTACCGTGTTTGTTGGAGGTTCGGGATAAATGTATGAGTTGGAGTTTGTCTAGACAACGCCCTCCTCGTCTTATACTTTTGACTTGATTTAACTCTTAACAATTGCCCCAAAATCCGCTAAAACTCTAGCATGATTTCGCAACAGTCCTAACAAATTTAAACGATTGCGTTGAATCTCTGGATTTTCATCCATCACTAATACACTTTCTGGCCCATCAAAAAAGGTACTAACAGTGGGGGCGATTTCCGCTAAAGCATCAACTAACTGTCGGTAATTTCGAGTTGTTTGGGCGGCTTCTGTTTTTGGAACTAACGCAATCAAGGCTTGATAAAATGCTTCTTCTGAAGGTTTTTCAAACCGTTTAGGATTAACAAGTTTTTTGGGTTGTAATTGAACCGTCTCTAAATCACCCTGTTTGGCTAAACGAGTCGAACGGTTGACGGTTTCATAGATTTGATCTAAACTACCATCTTGGCGAATTGTCTTTAAGAAAGTAGCCCGATCACGCACATCCAACAAATCTTTTAACGCTCGTTCTGTATATTCGGGATCATCTTCTCCTAAAACGGCATTGACCAAATCATAATCGATACCTTTCTCATCTTGCAAGAGTGTTCTAATTCTTTGTAAGAAAAATTCATAAAGTTGCGACAACAAATCAGGAATGGCTTTGTCATAGTTTTGAGTAAAATCAGCCGCCAACTGTTCGATAAGTTGATGTAAATTAATCGTTAGATTGGCTTCCCAACTAATATTAACCACTGCATTTGCTGCCCGACGCAACGCAAAGGGATCAGAAGAACCAGACGGAATCATACCCAAGCCAAAAATACTGACTAAAGTATCCAATCTATCAGCTAAACCCACCACTTGACCGACCAAAGTTTGAGGTAAACTATCCGTTGCCCCACGCGGTAAATAATGTTCAAAAATTGCCGTAGCCACAGCTTCCGGTTCTCCTCCTTCACGGGCATATTTTTCACCCATAATCCCTTGTAATTCCGGGAATTCATAGACCATTTGCGTAACTAAATCTGCCTTACAAAGTAACGCCGCCCGTTGAATTTGAGTCTGTTCGGTTTCGCTAACTTCTAGCTGTTGGCTAATCAAATCAGCCGCTTGACAAATGCGGTTAACTTTATCTCGGACTGACCCTAATTTTTCCTGGAATGTTACCGTTTCTAAGTCGGGTAAATAAGCTTCTAAGGGTTGCTTTAAATCGGATTTATAGAAAAACTGACCATCTGCCAATCTCGCCCGAATGACTCGTTCATTTCCCGCTGCAATAATATTAGATTTAGCTGGATCTCCATTGGATATTGTGATAAAATAAGACTTGAGCGGAGATTGAGCAGATTGAGCCGTTTCTAACACGGGGAAATAGCGTTGGTGAGTGACCATTACGGTTTTAATTACTTCTGGCGGTAAATTCAAAAATTCATCTTCAAATTTTCCCACAACTGCCGTCGGCCATTCGACTAGATTAACCACTTCTGCTAACAATTCGTCAGGAATTTCTGCATCTCCACCGATGCTTTTTGCCGCCGTTTTAATTTCGGCTTCAATTGTTGTTTTACGCTGTTCGGGGTCAACTTCAATAAACCCTTGACGTAGAGAGTTTAAATAATCAGTTGCAGTCGAGATTTCTATCGGTTCAGGATGCAAAACTCGATGTCCTTGAGAAATGCGATTACTTTCAACTTTGTCTGAACCACTAACCAAAGTAACGGGTAAAACTTGGTCATCCAACAACACCACTAACCAACGAATCGGGCGAGGAAATCTCAAATCCCCATCTCCCCACCGCATGAACCGTTTTCCTTCTAATTTAGTAATCCATTCGGGGATTAATTCTGTTAAAATATCAGCCGTTGGACGACCTACAATTTTCTTTTGAACAAAAACAAAATCCCCTTTTTCTGTAGGGCGAATTTCCAGGTCATTGAGTTCAACCCCTTGTTTTTTTGCAAACCCAACTGCTGCTTTTGTAGGCTGATCATTCTTAAATGCAGCCGATGCGGGTGGCCCTTTGATTTCTTCCTCACGGTCAGGTTGCTGCTGCGGGAGTCCCTCTATCAATACCGCCAACCGTCGCGGAGTCCCGTAAATCTCGATAGACTCCGACTCAAGAAATTGTTCCTCTAACGTGCTGGGAATGAGGCGTCGCCACTGTTGCAGGGCTTGTTCGACAAAGGGGGCGGGAAGTTCTTCAGTACCGACTTCAAGTAAAAAGCTTGGCATAGGAGCGATCGCAGAGTGGGCAGATTACTAATTTTAGATGACTTAGGTCTACGTTACCACCTTTAGCGGTTATTTATTCAAGCTTTATAGCATAATTAAATCAAAAGATACAAATTCAACCCATGAGTCCAACGATTTATGTTCTAAAATAGATGATCATTTTTACCCAATACTTACAACAAAACACTAACCCAAATATTTATTTTTCCATCCCGTTAACTGCCGAACAACGTTATCGCAGTCGTCAAAAAATTGAGTTGTCATCGAGTCAAACAGTCTATTTACATTTACCGCGAGGAACCGTGTTAAAAGACGGGGATTTATTGCAGTCTGAAACTCTAGATATTGCTAAAATTATCGCTCAACCTGAACCTGTGATTACCGTTAAAGCTAATACAGAACTTGATTTAATTCGAGCGGCTTATCATCTTGGAAATCGTCATGTTCCTTTAGAAATTACCTCAACATATTTAAGATTATCACCGGATTCTGTGTTAGAGTCAATGTTAGTAAAATTGGGCTTAGAAATTCTGGCAGAAGTTGCGCCCTTTTATCCCGAAAAAGGAGCCTATGGACATCATCATTCGCTTTGATTTAGGAGAATAACACCTTGATTCTCAATCTTTTACAACTGGCGAGTCCTGCTTTACCTTTGGGTGCTTATAGTTATTCAGAAGGTTTAGAAACTTTAATTGATCATGAAATAATTACCGATGAAAACAGTTTAGAATCTTGGCTAATTCAAGAGATAAAATATGGATCAATTAGAATAGAAGCTGCTATCATGTTAAGGGCATATCGTTATTTTGTTGTAGATGAATTTATGGGGTTAACTGATTGGAATCAATGGTTAAGTGCTGTCCGAGAAAGTTCTGAATTGCGAAAACAAAGTTGGCAAATGGGTAATAGTTTAATTAAGTTGTTACTAGAGTTGGAAGGCATTCAAAAACCGTCTTCAACTCAATCCGATATTTTTAAACTTGAAACCTGTGCAGCAATTATTGGTAAACCTTGTAATTATGCAATTGCTTTTGGTTTAGGGGCAGGCTATTGGCAAATTGAACAAAAAAATGCGTTAATTGGATATCTGCATAGTTGGGTAACAAATCTGATTAGTGCCGGAGTTAAACTCATTCCGATAGGTCAAACTCATGGACAAAAACTCCTTCTTAAACTTCATCCAGAAATTACTAAAGCCAGCGAAGAAATTTTCATGTTAGAAGATGATGATTTGGTCAGTTGTAGTTGGGGTTTAGGACTAGCAAGTATGCAGCATGAAACTCAATATACTCGTTTGTTTCGTAGCTAGTACAATCAAGATCAATTCTCTAGATAAAACTTAGGAAAACAAACCATGACAGCCTTTAGAATTGGTATAGCAGGGCCGGTAGGTTCGGGGAAAACTGCCCTTCTTGATGCGTTGTGTAAGTCAATGCGAGATCATTATCAAATTGCTGTTGTTACCAACGATATTTACACCCAAGAAGATGCCCAGTTTTTAGTCCGTTCCCAAGCCTTAGAAACCGACCGAATATTAGGCGTAGAAACAGGCGGTTGTCCTCACACCGCTATTCGAGAAGATGCCTCAATTAATTTAGCTGCGATAGAAGATTTAGAATTGAAATTTGAAAATCTTGATCTTGTCTTTCTCGAAAGTGGCGGTGATAATTTAGCCGCAACCTTTAGCCCTGAATTAGTAGATTTAGCGATTTATGTAATTGATGTTGCCGCAGGAGATAAAATTCCCCGAAAAGGTGGCCCAGGAATTACTAAGTCAGATTTATTAGTGATTAATAAAATAGACCTTGCACCGTTTGTTGGGGCAGATTTAAACATTATGGAACGAGACGCTAAAAAAATGCGAGGCGAGAAACCCTTTGTATTTACGAATTTAAAAACTCAGCAAGGTTTAGAAGATGTGCAGGAATTTATTCAAAATAATTTGATTTAATTTTAATTTATATTTTGATTACTCTGTCGGGTTCATTAAACCCTAAAACTTCAGTATTTTCACTGAGGAAATCGTTTAAAAAAGTTCCGTATTTCCACTGTGGCTTTTACAGTTGGCTTCAGCTTAAGCTGGAATCAAATCTACTCAGGCTGAAGAACGCCAAGGACAAACACTCATGTTGAAGCGACTCATTGTAGGGTTAATTAGCGTCACACTTCTGTTTCAGAGTTTAGTATTCAGCAGTCCAGTTTATGCGAGTCCAGTCATTACTACTGAAAACTCTCAAGCAGTCTATGAAATTCCCTTCTCAGATACAATACTCTTTTATAAGAAGCTCAATCAAGCTTTGAATTCAAACGAAGCGATTGTAATTCAAACTGATTTTAAGAGTTATGAAGAGTTTCCACAAAAGTTGAAAAAGATTGTTAAAATTGATGACCCAAGTGATTCTATGGATACAGTTGCTTCTACTCCAGGAGGGACAGCAACTACTCTCTTAATTGGGGGTGCTGCTGTATTCGGAGCTGCTACTGGTTTAATTTTACCTCTTATTGGAGTAACTGGTGCTGCTAGCTTAATTGCATCTGGAGAAGTTGATAACCATGCACTAAACTTTATGATCTCCACAGCTACAGGAGCAGTAGTGGGAGGTGCAATAGGCGCACTTCCAGGCGGTATTCTTGCTCTCCCGGCTGCTGGGGTAGGTGCTGGTGCTGGTGCTATGTTCTCATTAGTATCTCAAGCATTCAGCGACTCTACTCGTCAATTTTTTCTAATAGATGGAGTTGATAGAAAAATCCAAATTGTTATTGCGTAAGCAGACTTTGCTTGCTAAACTTCAATAAATTAGAAATAATATTCTAGAGGTAGGTTAAAGCTTTAATCTACTTTATTTATTTTGGGGTTAAATTTTCAAAACTTATCCAACTTCATCTATAATAACTGGGTCGAACCAGAGTTAAACATTCTAATGACCCCTGAAAAATTAACGGGATGGCAAGGAATTCTGCGGTTAAAATACGCCAAAGATAACAATTCAACAAAACTAATAGAAACCTATAGCCAAACTCCCCTAAAAATTCAACGTTCATTTTATCCCGAAGGAAAAGAGATTTGTCATAACGTAATCTTACATACAGGCGGAGGAATAGTTGGAGGCGATCGCCTGTTACAAGAAATTCATTTACAACCCCAAACCCAAGCCGTCATTACCACTGCATCCGCTAGTAAAATCTATCGCAGTAGCGGAAAACAAGCCAAACAAACGATTAACATTCAAGTAAATTCAGACGCTTTTTGTGAATATTTACCCCGAGAAACTATTGTTTTTAATGGGGCAATTTATCGCCAAGATTTATACGTTGAACTCAGTGAAAATGCGACGTGGTTAGGATGGGAAATAACCCGGTTTGGACGCACCGCCAGAGGCGAACAATTCACCGAAGGAGAATGGCGATCTTGTACCGAAATTTGGCAAAATGAAAAGCCATTATGGATAGATCGTCAGTGGCTACCTGCGAATGCAGAAATTCTCACCAGTCCTCACGGTTTGGCGGGACAAGCGGTGGTTGGAAGTTTGGCTTGGGTTGGACATTCTGTTTCTGAAGAAATGCTAAAAGAAATTCGACAATTGTGGAATCCACAGGACACTTTAGGAGAAGCCGGAGTCACTCAACTTTTATCAGGTTTGTTGTGTCGTTATCGCGGAAATACCACCCAAGAGGTGATAAACTGGTTTACGAATGTTTGGCAATATATCCGCCAAAACCATCAGGGACGAGTCATCACTCAGCCCCGAGTTTGGAAGATTTAACTCAAAATAAGGTGTGCAGAAATTATGCAATTAACGCCTCAAGAAAAAGACAAACTATTGATTTTTACAGCCGGATTACTTGCTGAAAGACGTAAAGATAAAGGCTTGAAACTTAACTATCCCGAAGCCGTTGCCTATCTGTCTGCGGCGATTTTAGAAGGGGCGAGAGAAGGGCGAACTGTTGCCGAATTAATGAGTTATGGTAAAACCTTATTAACCCGTGATGAGGTGATGGAGGGTATACCGGAAATGGTCGAAGAAGTGCAAGTCGAAGCCACTTTTCCAGATGGCACAAAGTTAGTAACCATTCACAATCCGATCATTTAAAATAGTAAGATTATCCCTATATTTTTAGAGAAAAATAGTTATGATTCCAGGTGAAATTTTTGTAAAAGAAGGCGAAATTGAACTGAATTCGGGTCGGACTACCCGAAGAATAAAAGTGTCGAATACAGGAGATCGTCCTATTCAAGTCGGTTCTCATTTTCATTTCTACGAGGTGAACACCGCCCTAGAATTTGAACGAGAACAAACCAAAGGAATGCGATTGAATATTCCGGCTGGAACAGCGGTTCGGTTTGAACCCGGAGATGAACGAGAAATTGAATTAGTTTCTCTGGCTGGAAGTCGTCAGGTCTATGGATTGAATGGGAAAATAAACGGTCAACTTTGAGGTAAAGTTACAACCCAGAAAACTATGTTATTTCGAGAATTACAAAGTCTCAATATAGATTTTTTTCAGACTGCAAAAGGATTCATTAACCTTCTTCGAGATCCGGGTCAGACCGAATCAGTGCATGATATTGAAGATGGTTTGCGTCAAGCCAAATATACTCAAGTTGCGATAGAATATATCCAGTCTCAACCGGGAGTTAAACCCTTAGTTGAAGAACGCTATTTAGCCCCACCTCCCAACTTAGACTCCTTGTTAGAATTACCCTCAAATTCTCTCGGATATACTTATGCTTCCTACCTCACCAAAGAAGGATTTGACCCGAACTTTTATCGCACGCTAAACATCGAAGATGATACAACTTATATCATGTTGAGACTGCGCCAAACTCATGATATTTGGCATCTAATTACTGGATTTAGTACCGATGTTGTGGGAGAATTAGGATTACAAGCTTTTATCCTCGCCCAAACTCGCAGACCGATGGCGATCGTGTTGTTAGCAGGAGGACTGTTAAGGGCGTTAATTAAATCTCCCGAAGAAATGGAAAAATTATTAGATCGGATCGCCGTTGGGTATAGAATGGGAGCAAAAGCTAAACCCTTCCTCGCTCAAAAATGGGAAGAAAATTGGGAAAAACCGATCTCCCAATGGAGAAGGGAATTAGGAGTCGAACTGGCTGAAGTTTATACTCCGTAAACCGCAATTAATTAGGGGAATTCGTGATGAGTTATCGAATGGATCGTCGCGCCTACGCAGAAACTTTTGGCCCAACTGTTGGCGATCGCATTCGCCTCGCCGATACCGAATTAATCATCGAAGTCGAAGAAGATTACACCACCTACGGGGATGAAGTCAAATTTGGGGGCGGAAAAGTCATCCGAGATGGGATGGGACAGTCTCCCATTTCTCGCGAAGAAGGCGCTGTTGATCTCGTCATCACGAATGCCTTAATTTTAGATTATTGGGGCATTATTAAAGCTGATATTGGCATCAAAGACGGCAAAATTTTTAAAATAGGAAAAGCGGGAAATCCCTATATTCAAGACAACGTTAATATTATTATCGGTCCGGCTACCGAAGCCATTGCCGGGGAAGGAATGATCCTCACCGCCGGCGGAATTGATAGCCATATTCACTTTATTTGCCCTCAACAAATCGAAACCGCAATTGCATCAGGAATTACCACGATGATCGGGGGAGGAACTGGCCCCGCGACCGGAACAAATGCCACCACTTGTACACCCGGATCTTGGAATATTTATCGAATGTTACAAGCGGCAGATGCTTTCCCAATCAATTTAGGGTTTTTAGGAAAGGGAAATAGTGCCAAACCGGAAGGATTAATTGAACAAATTGTTGCGGGTGCTTTAGGCTTAAAATTACATGAAGATTGGGGAACAACACCTGCCGCAATTGATACTTGTTTAAATGTTGCCGATGAATATGATGTTCAAGTTGCCATTCATACCGATACTTTAAATGAAGCGGGATTTGTGGAAACGACTATTTCCGCTTTTAAAAATCGAGTTATTCATACTTATCATACCGAAGGCGCTGGGGGAGGACACGCCCCCGATATTATCAAAGTTTGTGGTCAACAAAATGTCTTACCCTCCTCAACAAACCCGACTCGCCCTTATACGGTTAACACCTTAGAAGAACATCTCGATATGTTGATGGTTTGTCATCATTTAGATCGAAATATTCCCGAAGATGTTGCCTTTGCAGAGTCAAGAATTCGCCGTGAAACTATCGCCGCAGAGGATATTTTACACGATTTGGGTGCTTTTAGTATGATTGCCTCTGACTCCCAAGCAATGGGACGAGTGGGAGAAACAATTATTAGAACTTGGCAAACTGCCCATAAAATGAAAGTACAAAGAGGGCTACTTTGTTCGCCTGAAAATACTCAAGAAACCCACGATAATTTTAGGGCTAAACGTTATATTGCTAAGTATACCATTAACCCCGCAATTACTCATGGAATTTCTGATTATGTGGGTTCAGTTGAAGAAGGAAAATTAGCGGATTTATGTTTGTGGAAACCCGCTTTTTTTGGCGTTAAACCGGAGATTGTTATCAAAGGCGGATTCATTGCTTGGTCACAAATGGGCGATGCAAATGCTAGTATTCCCACGCCTCAACCTGTTCATATGCGCCCCATGTTTGGCAGTTTTGGCGGGGCGATGACTGCCACTTCTTTGACCTTTGTTTCTCAGGCGGCTGTAGAAGCTGGAATCAAGGAAAAAATTGGTTTACAAAAACCCACGGTTGCCGTCAAAAATACCCGAAATTTAACTAAAGCAGATATGAAACTTAATAATGCGTTACCCCAAATGGAAGTCGATCCCGAAACCTACGAAGTTCGCGCCGATGGTGAACTTTTAGTCTGTGAACCTGCGGAAAGTTTACCAATGGCACAACGTTATTTTTTATTCTAATCACAAAGTTTAATTACACTCTATCTTTAAGCTTTGACAATAAGCCTGTCGTTGACTCTCACGACCCAGTTCATCGGTCTTCTTTTCCCAACTTGATTCAATTTGCAAGATCGCTTCTGATAACGAAATTTCATTATTTAAGACATCCATTAAAATCGGATGTAAAATTTTCTGTTGATAAACCTCATACTGAGGAATGTATAAATCTAAGACAATATTCGGATTATTTAAAGATAGATAAATCGCATTCAGGTATTGACTCGCAAGCTGCTTGTTCATACCTGCTTCTATCCAGGATTGACGGTCAGTTAACTGAGAGATTCTGTAGGGATTAAAGCCTGTTGATGAAGTGATCACATCCAGATTAGATTGTTCAGGCTGACTCATATAGGACAGAAAAGCATAAGCCGCTGAAAGTGTTTTTGCTGGTAAATCATTATTCACCGTCCCGACCCAACCCCCCAAAGCGGCATAGGGTGCATAATTAATCCCTTCTTCGCTATAGGGACAAATCGACTGATTACAGGTAACAAACTGACCTGTTTCTCGGTCTAAAACTTTAGGACTTCCGGGTAAAATAGCTGTTCCAAATTGGTTTTTTATCGGGGAGTCAGACTTCATTGCTAAAGTCCCTAAATTTCCCCAGTCAATCGTCAAAGCACAACGACCTGAGAGAAAGAGTGACCGTATTTCCATCACCGAAAGCGTTTCATCTTCGGGTTTTTTTGGCCCATAAGTAGCGGTTTCTTTATAAATGGCTAAAGCCTCTATAAAAGCAGGGTTATTAACGAGAGGTTTCATCGTATCCGAATCAAAAAAAGCCCCTTGTTGAGTTCCCTGAGTTTGTAAAAACGAACTCGCCACCGCCCACAACATCCGAGAGTTAGCCTGGGGAGTTCTCGCTAGACAAGAACCGTAGTCTGCTTCTCCATCATTATTGAGATCCTGGCCGTCCATCTTTCGGGCTAAGTCTAAATATTGATCCCAAGTTTGCGGAGGAATAATGCCCTGCTGTTCTAAAATATCACTACGATAGTATAAGCTGAGTACCTCTCCATCGAGGGGAATCGCGTAAACTTCACCCTCGTAAGTGGCATGATATTCTCGAAAAAAGACAGCAATATCTTCCCACTGAATGGCTGAATCGGTTTTAACCCGTTTAGTTAAGTCTTGCAAATACCCATACCGAACGTAGTCTGCTTTCCACTGGGGAGGAATAATCACCACATCATAATTGTGAATACCTCTCCGGAAATCATTCAAAATTTCTTGATACAGTAGGTCAAACGGTGCCGTGATAATTTTAATCTCGACCTCTGTGAGGGCTTCAAATTGAGCCGCGTGATCGATAATGGGTTCTGTGATTCCGTTACCTGGTGTCAGACTCAATACCGTCAGGGTGACTCCCTTCAAATTGGGATGTGGTGTTGTTTTTTTGAGATCCGAAGACGAATCACTCCGGCTTTCATTTGCGGAAATTCCGTGACAAGCAGCGATCGCTAAACTTAAACCAACAGGGAGCCATCGAGTCAATAATTGAGCGATTAGAAATTGTCTAACACTGAGTAGACAATCACTGATCAGCATCATAAACTTTAGTCCTTCTATCTATAATTGAGAACACTGAATTAAGCACCCTTGATTCAGTCTGACTCTAACAAACCATAGTCTTGTCAATTGGTCAATTAGAATCTTCCCAGATTGAAACAAATTTGGCTAATCGAACAGTTTTTATAAATTTGTAAAAACTCTACTTGTAGAATAGCATTTTTATTCAGTTTAGTGTATAAACTCAATATTTTAATTATAGAACCAACCCCAGGATATGGATCATCCATTGAGTCATAATAAATGTGATTTTTTGATAATATTTATTTTTTTATGGGCAACAGGGGTTTCACAGTCTATGACTTCTCCTCTTATGGCTGCATCACCTCTACTAACTCAAAATTCTTATCCTCAACCCGTCCCTCCTGATCCGCCAATTCCTGAACCTCAATTCCCTCCTGCCCTCCCCCCTCCCGAGGAACTTATGCCCTCTCCAACCCCCGATTCTCCCCCCACAGAACCCAATGTAGAACAATCACAAACCCGGGTCATTAAACAATTTATTTTTCAAGGCAATACCGCCTTTTCTAATCAAGAATTAGCCGCAGTCACTCAATCTTTTCTCAATCGTCCGATTACATTTGCTGAACTTTTGCAAGCCCGTTCGGCAGTCACAGATTTATATGTGAGCAACGGTTATATTACTTCTGGAGCATTAATTCCTCCCCAAACCTTAGAAGCAGGAGTTGTCAAAATTCAAATTGTTGAAGGCGAAATTGCAGAATTAAATATTACCGGAACTGGACGCTTAAACTCTAATTATGTTCGCTCTCGACTCGAAAAAGCAATCTCAAAACCACTCAATCAAAATCATCTTTTAGAAGCTCTACAACTGCTGCAATTAAACCCAGTAATTTCCACCATTTCGGCTGAACTATCGGCAGGAATTCGTCCCGGTGAAAGCATTCTCAATGTTGAATTTCAAACCGCCGATACATTTACAGTTAAAGCATTTAGTGATAATAGTCGCCCCCCCAGTGTCGGTACGTTTCGGCGAGGAATAGAAGTGATCGAAGGGAATGTATTCGGGCAAGGAGATCGCTTTAATGTAGTTTATAGTAATACCGACGGCAGTGATATTGTTGATCTTACTTATGATTTTCCGATTAATTCTCGTAATGGAACGCTCGGAGTTTACTTCAACTATACCGATAGTCAAGTCATTGAACAGCCCTTTGAAGATCTCAATATTGAAGCCAATAGTTACACCTATGAATTTCGCTACCGCCAACCGATTATTCAAACCCCTCAACAAGAACTTACTTTAGGTTTAGCCCTAACTCGTCGAGAAACAGATACCTCTATTTTGGGAGTCGGTTTTCCCCTATCACGCGGGGCAGAAAATAACGGAGAAACTCGTTTATCAATCATACGATTTTATCAAGAATATGTTCATCGAGGGGCAAAACAGGTGTTAGCAGCGCGATCGCAATTTAGTTTAGGAGTCGGGGCATTAAATGCCACCATTAATAACAATGACGAACCCGATAGTCGATATTTAGCCTGGCGAGGACAGGCGCAGTGGTTGCGATTATTGGCACCCGATACAGTATTATTAGTCCGATCAGATATTCAACTCTCCAATGAAGAATTAATTCCCCTCGAACAGATCGGGCTAGGGGGATTTGAAACCGTACGAGGATATCGTCAGGATTTTTTACTGCGGGATAATGCCGCATTTGCTTCAGTGGAGTTACGCTACCCTTTGCTGCGAACTTCCAATGGTGAAGGAGTGTTACAATTAACTCCCTTTGTCGATCTGGGTCGGGCTTGGAATGCCAACTCAGACTTAGAGATCGACTCTAGAACATTATTTTCGGTTGGTTTGGGTTTGCGTTGGCAATACAGCGATCGCCTGACCTTAAAGCTTGACTGGGGAATTCCGCTCACCGATATTGATTCAGGGGAACGAACTTTACAAGAAAATGGGATCTACTTTTCTATCGATTGGAATCTATTGTAAACTCCCCCATATCGCTATCCCACCCAACTATTCTAATATTCTGTCGAGCGTCGATCATCATTCGTTTGAGACTGTTCATCTGTTGAACGAGATGAAGATTCTTCTGGGTCAGCTTCAGACTCTTGCAATTCCCAGTCTTCTTCTTCTTCCTCCTGGTCTTGAATTTCCGTTGCCGGAGGTGGAGGCGTAATAATACGATAATCAGCATCATAAACCGATTCCGATTTTCCAACCCCTGTATCTTCTCCTTCGCGATACCCGTAAGAATACACTGAACCTGACCAAGATTGCTGTTTGGGTTTTTGTTCAACTTCGTAGTGATCTCGGCGAGAATATTCAGAGTCTAGGTCATTTGAGGATCTTTGCTCAGAAGCTTCAGAAGTCGGTTCGCTATCATCCAAATCAGAAGACCCTTCCTGCTCTTTCCAGGCAGTTTGAGAAGGTGTAGAATGAATAGATTCTTCTTCATCTAGTCCCCAATCTTCCTCATCCCAAGATTGACGAATGGGTCTGACCTCTGTTTCCCAATCATCAGTAGCCGAAGTTGTTGAACGGGGAGGGGGTGGAGAATAACCCGTAGAAGTTTTGGTTGTATTGGGAGGATTTTGACCCGCAGAATAAGAGGATGTGGGTTCAGGTGTAAAACCTGTTGGGGGTTGAACCGGAGGTTTAGGAGAACGAGACGGCGAACTTCTCGCAACCGTAGAACCCGAACCCGACAACTGAAATAAACCCCAGATCAGCAGCGATAATATTACCCCAACGGAGATCGCCATGACAATCCAAAAAGACAAAGGAAATGCAGGCGACTGAGTACCCAAAAAAACCAGGGATACAGACGGAGAAAGATTCTGCGCGACCAGCAAAGCCAGTCCTGCCACAGCAATCAAAAAGATAACTAAATTCGCGACAGACATGGGTATGATGGGTCAGTTGCTAGGTGTACAGGGTTGGGGCAATTAGGCTTTACTCAGCCGAAAGCGAATCAAATTTCGTCAAATTCAGTCCTCTTTCCAGCGCTTGATCGGTACACAGTCGATCTCTAGTTGATCGAGAGTACGCGCTACCACAAAGTCTACTAAATCTTCGATGGTTTGAGGTTGATGATACCAAGCCGGAATCGCCGGAACGATGCGAACCCCTGATTCAGCCAGAGTAGTCAAATTTCGTAAGTGAATCAAACTAAAGGGAGTTTCTCGCGGCACCACAACCAATTTACGCCCTTCTTTAAGTTGTACATCCGCTGCTCGTTCGAGCAAATCTGAGCTTAATCCATTGGCAAGTTTACTCACGGTACTCATACTACAGGGAATCACAACCATTCCCAACGTGCGGAAAGAACCACTGGCGATATTGGCGCCGACATCTTGCCAAGGATGACAACGCAATTGACCTAACTTCGGGACTCCGGCCTGTTCTCGCCAAAATTCTGTTTGCCCAGACGGATCAGGAGGCATCCGAACATTTTGTTCACTTTGCCAAACAATATAAGCCGATTTGGAAGCGACTAACTCAATGGGCAAGTCAGCCTCTAGTAGATATTTTAACGTTCGGACAGCATAAATCAGTCCAGAGGCGCCGCAGACACCAAGAATTAGGGGTTTTTGATCGCTCATAAGTTCGTTTTGAATTTTGAATTGGAGTCGTAATCAGGCGTTACCTCAAACGACTCCAAACCCATGTTTTAGTAATTGTTGTAGGGATCGTCGTTGTCATCAACAGCTTCACTCCCTCCGCCCACCGCGACCAAATCAATTTGTTGGCGATAGTAGTCTACACTCTTGACTTGTACTTCCACGTTATCACCCAAACGATATTGATTACGGTTTTTGCGACCCACAAGCGTTTGTTGACGGGAGCGGTATTCATACCAATCATCCTTGAGAGAAGACACATGAACTAACCCCTCTACCCGCAGTAGGGAACCGCCAGGAGATTCGACTTCAATTTCCACAAAGAACCCATAAGACTGTACACCCGTAATCAATCCCACAAAGGTTTGACCTGTGCGGGCCTTCATAAATCCAGTTTTCTTCAACCCTTCTAAATCTTCTTCGGCATCAACACCGACACTTTCTCGTTCACTCAAATGCACCACCAATTGAGCAAACTGAGACTCTAATTCAGCTTGTAAATCTGGGGGAAGAACGTTCCAGGCAATTTTACCGTGACAAGAGGAATGACCCAAATTCACCCGATCTTTAGACCGAGTAGAACGTCGATCTCGTCCTTCTTCAAAAATCGCCTTCAGGACTCGGGAAATTTGAATATCAGTATATCGCGATAACGGTGCGGTGCAATGGGTATAACAGTCTAGAGCCAGTCCAAAATGAGGTTTAGGGGTGATGCTATAGACGGCAGGTTTGAGGCTATCTTCGAGCAAATAAGTTAACACTCGTTCTGCTTTTGAACCCGCCAAAGCTTCCACAAAAGACTGAAAATCCGTTGGCTGAACTTCTTCTTCACTTTCGAGTTCTAATTCACAGCCCAAATGGGTGGAGAGTTTGGCCAATTCACTGACATCAGTTGGATCAGGCGCAGGTTGAACCCGATAGATCGCAGGTAAACTCAGGGCTTGTAGATGATTGGCAACCACTTGATTGCCTAAAACATTGAGTTCTGATACCATAGCCTGAGCAATACACAAAGAAGCGACCACAATCGGCCCGAGTTCTCCCTCATCATCAAAATGACAGTGAGTATCGAGCAGGTTGAGTTCAAAGCCGCCCCGCGCCGATCGCATTTGTCGAACCGCTCGACTGACTTCTAAGAGATTTTCTAAAATTGAAAGCACTTCTGGAGAACCCGCTTCGACTCCATCGAGAATAGCCTGAGCCATTTTGTAGTCTACTTGATGATCGACTTGGATCACACTGGGCTGAATTTCAAACTCGATTAGTCTTCCGGTCGGATCAAGTTTAATTAAGATTGAAAGGGTGAGACGTTCTTGTTCCGGTAAAAGGGCGAGGCGATCGCAACTGAGTTCTTTGGGGAGGATGGAGATATATTTATCGGCTAAATAGATCGCCGTTCCGCGTTTACGGGCTTCGCGATCTAGGGCGGTATCAGGGGCGACGTAGTGGCCAACATCGGCAATATGAATTCCTAAGTGCCAATTGCCCGAATCAGTTTTTTCTAAGGTAAAAGCCCGATCAACACAATATTGGGCGGACTCTTTTTCTTCTTCATCTAAAACGGAAAATTCGGAATTCCCTAAATCCGGGTGGAAACTAATCGTGAACAGTTTGCGTAAATCCGCCCGGTTTTTATAGTCAGATTTTTTGATTTGCGTGGGTAAAGATTCAGCTTCTTGTAAGGCGTAGGGGGAAAAAGCCCGAGGTAAATCATGTTTACAACAGACAATATCCAAATCATCTGCAACTTCGGCATCTGATCCCAAAATTTGCACCACCTGACCGACGGGGCGATGTATTCCCAACGGATAACGAACCACCTCAACATGAACTAAATGGTCAATCGCTTCTTGAAGTTCTGGAGATTGATCAATCAAATCTAATTCAAACAGAAGCCGATCATCGAGAGGAACCGCCCGAAAGGTTTTGGGAGTGCGTTTGACTCGTGCCAGTACCGAAGGGTTAGCTCGTTCGAGAATCAGATACACTTCTCCTTCAGGAGAACGACGCCGACTCCCTTCTTTGATAATTTTGACCAGGACGCGATCGCCATTCCAGGCATTACTCAGATGACTTTCACGAATGTAAACATCTTCTGCGCCTTCTGCGTCTTGAATGGCAAAACAGAATCCCTTACTCGAACAGCGAAGTTTGGCTTCAACAACGCTTTCTTGTTCGATTCGGCGATAGCGGCCTTTATCTTTTTCGAGGACTCCAATTCGCTCTAACGCATCTAAGGCGATTTGAAATTTTCGTAAACTGTCGTCATCGGGAGCCAGTTTTTTCTCTAATGCTTTCGGGGCGACCAGTTTATCTTCGGAAAAGTTAGCCAAAAGTGTAGCGATTGAAAATTCCATGTAGCGGTCTTTCCTTGTTATCTCTGCGATCAGTTGACTTGTCTTGACACTTCCTCATCTGTTTGGGTAACGGAGACGCGATTCTCTCAATAATGGAGATACAACGCGAATCATGCAACGAATCTGAAAGAAAACAGCCGCCATTGGAAGAAGGTTCGGCGCGGGATGCAAGGAGATTGCCTAAACCGAGTGGGTGGGGACGCTGATTTTTCCGCGCCTATTCCCTCAAGCATACAGTGATACAATTGAGGGCAACTGCTCCTCTCGGGCTGAGAAGAAGCCCAACAGATTGAGGACTGTCTTCACAATTAATTACCCTAGCTACGGCATAATTTCATCTAAATGAAGTCCACCTGAAAGTAGATTGATTCATCTAGACGGTAGCATGATTGAGTGCTGCGTCAATGACAAATGCTTAAGTTAGTATACCTTAAATTAGGATATCCGATATGTTTGCTCAATTTCGATCTCGCTACCCGACAGGGGGTTTAATCTCTGAGTTACTGGCGATTGATCATGGTCAGTATGTGGTTCGTGTCTTGGTGGAAGTCGATAGTGTGATTATTTCTTCGGGGCTAGCGGCAGCGGAGACGGTTGAACTTGCAGAAGATCAGGCTCGGAAGCGATCGCTTCAAGTTCTCGGGATTGAAACCTCTACGGCTTTACCTAATTTCTCCACAACTCGTTCTTTGGCGGGGACGGAAAATTCGACTCCATTTGAACTCAATTCGGCCCCTGAACCGGCTCAACTTCCGGAAGCTTCTGTACCAGAGTCTAGGGTTGAAACGTCCTCAAGCCCTTCAGAATTGGAAGATTGGTCTTCTGGGGGAACGTCTTCTGATGATTGGCTCTCTGCAACTTATCTTAATCCCAGTTCTTCCTCTCCCTCCCCAACAACAGAAGCCAGTTCGACTTCACCGACGAAGGGACGAAGCGCTTCATTACCCCCTTTACCGGATACGCCTTCAGAGGAGAGTCATGAAGTTCCATCCCCCTCTGAAGATCATTCTCCTCAGTCTTCTACGTCTAAAACCTCAAAAAAGAAAAAGCCACAAGCAACCATTGAGTCTACGGATTTTTCTTCGGAAATTGCGAGAACGGATCTCGAACTCAAACGCTTGGGTTGGACAACTGAACAAGGGGTAGAACATCTTCAAAAAACCTATGGAAAGCGCTCTCGTCATCAGCTCACTGAAGATGAATTGCTGGACTTTCTACACTATCTCGAATCTCTCCCGACTCCCGCACCTCACGCCGACAATTAAATCAGGAAACAGGGAATAGGATTTAGGACTGAGGATTTAGGGGTTTAACCTGCTCATCACCCTATTGCCCTATCTCCCTATCACCTGTTACCTCAATGATCAGCCGCCATTATTAGCAGCAGCACTAGCAGCCATTGCTTTACGATCATAGACCTGATCAATTAAGCCATAATCAACAGCTTCTTGAGCAGACATAAAGAAATCTCGTTCGGTATCTTCTTCAATTCGGGACAGGGGTTGTCCGGTATGATCGGCGAGACTTTGATTGAGGCGTTTCTTCAAGTAAAGGATTTCTTTGGCTTGAATTTCGATATCAGTAGCTTGTCCTTGAGCGCCTCCTAACGGTTGGTGAATCATAATCCGAGAATGGGGTAGACTCATCCGTTTTCCTTTGGCCCCTGCACTCAGCAAGAAGGCGCCCATACTCGCCGCTAACCCAATACAAATGGTACTCACATCGGGGCGAATATGGTTCATGGTGTCGTAAATCCCCAATCCTGCGGACACTGAACCCCCTGGAGAGTTGATGTACAGGTAAATATCTTTTTCGGGATCATCTGCATCGAGAAACAGCATTTGAGCCACGATCAGGTTAGCTAAATCTGCGGTGACTTGTTGTCCCAGAAAAATAATGCGATCGCGTAGCAGTCGGGAATATATATCAAAGGCGCGTTCACCTCGACCCGATTGTTCAATAACGGTTGGAATCATACTAACCCACCAATCAAGTTCACATTCATTGATTGTAGCGACTGTTGTCAGGGTAGGAGTCACGCAATAGGGAAATCACTACCGAGTTTGAGGGAATCAAGATCAGGTCTTTGCCAACTTCTAACCACTCATGCCCATTAAGGGGTTGTCCATTGACTATAGCAATTTATTTCCTCAGCAGACCCATCCAGTTTAAAGTTATCTTCTGCTGGATTGATCAACTTCATCTAATTAATCCGTTTGATTTGTGAAGATTAACTGATTTCTACTGATTACAGATTGAATCGATTTCTCAAATTTTAATAAACCAACGTTTCTGATACATTCCATACAATACTATCCACCAAATTAAAATGTTGGCGATCGCAAAGGCTAGAGATCCATTCATCTCACCCGCCCAAGACACAAACCCATTTTCATAAATCCAAGTTTTTAAACTAATTGATTCGCCATTTTGAGGGATTTTAGTGTAGATTAATACTCGGGCAACAAAACCCGAAGCCACAAACAGAAAAATTGGGTTAAGTCCCATCACTTCCAAAATAAATCCCCATTTTCGGTGGTGACGAACTTCGATGATTTCATAACAAATTGCGAGTAATATTAACGCCCAACCTGCGGTAACGAGAACGTAGGAACTTGTCCATAAAGCTTTATTAATCGGAAATATTAATCCCCAGAAATGACCGATAATAATATTACATAAACCGATAATGACTAAATTTAAACTGGTTTGGTGGGTTATGGGTTGTTTTTTTAGCCAGTCTCCGGTTAAATAGCCAATGAAAACGGTTACAGTAGCCGGAAGTGTACTTAAGAGTCCTTCTGGATCATATTTTCCACCGCTTAATAAATGATGTTCTCCCAAAATTAACCGATCAATATAAGCGGCGAAGTTTCCTTCTGGCGTTAAGTTTCCCACACCATAACCCGGAACAGGAATCAGTTGCATTACCACTGCATATCCGATTAATAGACCAATTGATAAACCCCAAATTTGTTTGCGGGAAAGGTGTAAAATAGTTATTGCAGAGAGTCCATAAGCGAGGCTAATTCGCTGTAAGACTCCCATAATTCTAATATTAGCTAAGTCATAATTTGGATAACCATTAAGAAGGAGTCCGAGTAGAAACAATATCACACAACGACGCAGAATTCGGAGATAAATTTGGGGGGAAATATTGTCCTTTGTGTTCCCGTTTTCTCGGGTATATTTTGAGAGGGAAAAAGCCATCGCCACACCAACAATAAATAGGAAACTGGGAAAAACCAAGTCTGTGGGCGTATAGCCATGCCATTCGGCGTGTTTTAAAATGGGATAAACATGATTCCAACTGCCGGGATTATTAACGAGAATCATGCTAGCGATCGCCATACCTCGGAAGACATCAAGTGAAGTTAAACGCATTGAGTTAAGAGAGTTGAATTCATTTTTTTATTGTAATCTGAATTACGAGCATATTTTCGTGATTATCGCAACTGTTGTCACACAGATAAGTTTTAGTAAATTGGTCACATCTGTTGATATTTTAAAGAGTCATTATTCACTCTCACTCGACTTGCAACTCAAACTCCTCATTAAAAGCAAAAACAAAAAATAAAATCGAGATTTAGCTTCTACTATAATTATCGTTGAACATATATCATTCTCTTAACGTTTTTAAGATTCTATCAGAAAGATACCGGAATCATGGCTGCTATTTATAATTATGAACTTTCTTTGAGTCAAAATTAGTTGGCGTTCGCAAAGTATCCCCGCAGGAGAATCGCTAAGTACCTCTGCAAAATTATTTACACATTGCCATCCTTGCCAGATAGGGATTTCAGCCCTTTGTGATGGGTAATTTATTATGCCTACCTACTTACTTTTGCAAGAGGTCTATTTTAATTTCTGTAACTGTGTACTCGCAATTTTAGAAAAAAGTGCTTAAATTGTAACAGGGACTACCAAAACTTGACCATTAAAGTCTGTATATCCCGTTTCAGGCTTAATTCCCTGGCATTCATCTCAGTTTGAATGACAAAGCACCGCAAAGATTCGACCTGTTAGACAAACCGTTCCCACTTCGCTCTTTTTATAGGTTTATAGAATTTTTTGGTTGACCATGAATAAACTTACATCAACGCTAGAACCCTTGACAGCAGAAGATATCACTCGCTTAACCGGAATTGATACCCCTGTAGTCGAAAAAATGTTTAATGCAATTGCTGACTTTACAACAGGTGAGTATCACAAAATTCGACGCGCTGAACAAGCAGGAGTAAAAGATGAGAAGATTGAACTTCTTAACACTTTTATGAATAAAATGTCAGGCTATCAGGGAGAGATTTATCGAGGACTCTCTTTTGGTGAGAAGTCGATTCAAGCCTTTATTGAAAATCTCAAACAGCCGGAAGGGTATACTTTAGAAGCGATGGCTAGCTTTAGCTATAGTCTAAATGTGGCTGAAAATTATTCCGGTTCTTGCTATTCAGTTGTACTCCGAGTTAAAGGAAATCGTTCAGGTGTGGCTATTTGTGATTTTTCTGCGATGTATGCTGAATGTGAAGTTTTAGTTCCGAAAGGAACTCGATATAAAGTTGTTAATCTCCCAGATAAAATAGAACGAGGAAAAATCAATTATATTGATCTGCAAGAGATTTAAAATTATCAACTCGGTGTTTTGGCATCTACTTAATTTAAAACAATCAACAGAAACAGAAAAAATATCAGAACATAAACGGTAGAAACGAAAAGGTTTAGGAATAGCCGCACCAAACCCGTTGTATGTAATTGGAATTGATGCCGGACGAAATCAAGTGATTGTTGGCGATCGCGAAAATGCAACTCAAACCGAGTGTACCATTAAACGGGTAAATTGGGTATCAATTCCCCGCCCAAATTCTCCGGTTCGCGCCGAAGTGCAAATTCGGTATCGCAGCAAACCCCAACCTGTGACTGTTGTACCGTTAAATTCTTCAGAAGATGATCAAGTTAAACTTATTTTTGATGAACCTATCTTCGGAATTACACCCGGTCAAGCAGCCGTGTGGTACGACGGAGAAATCGTGTTAGGTGGCGGAATTATTTGCGGTTAAAACTATAAAAATACCGCAACTTTAGCCTCTTAAAAATTCCCCAGAAATACCCCCATTTTTCGCCCCCTCGCCCCCAATTCTGGGGGAAATATTCTTAAAATTCCCCCTTTTTTTCCTCCCTAGCCCTCCTTAGAAAGGGGGGTTTCGGATTAATTTTTTGGGATAAAAATTTTAAGCGGGATAACGAGAAATCAATCATCTGCATTAATTAAATTCATCGCTTGATTTAAAATTTTGACTCGATTAACTTTTTGTTCCAATTCGCGAGAATCATAACGTCCTTCTTCAACTTCCAGGGAAGCTTTGTTAACGGCTTGTGGATAGGCTTTCTCCAGAATACCCCGTAATTCTTCAGAATTCAAATAAACCCCTTTTGATTTGGGGCGTTCGTTTAAGTCTTGAATTTCTAAAACCGAGTTCCGAATGGAAACATCCCAGGAACGAGTTGTCCGATTTTCAGCTTGTTGTTTAATTAAATGTAGGAGTAAAATGACCGCATAACTGCGAATATTGTTAATAATATCTTTTCGACCCATTTCTTCTAACTCGTCAACCAGGGTTAACGATCCTTTGATATCACCTTTGAGTAGCAATTCTTTTAACTCTAGAATTTCTTCCATAATCGGAATCTTAATCAAGGATAATTTTATTTTACCATTTCAAGCTCTCCCTAAATACCTCTTTTACGAGATGAGGGACTTTTAAAAACCTCTCTCTAAATCCCTCTCCGACAAGGCGAAGGACTTGGAAACCTAGCGATCGCATTTTAAAGATTTTCAGCAATAGTCAGTTCATAGTAAAGTTTGCCGAACATTCATAATGTCGATGCCACTAATAATGATTGATATAAATATTTTGTTTTATTCCTGTTCAAGCTGAGAAACTAAAGACTGAATGAATTCATCATCACTCAATTCATCGGTTTTATTTTCTTGGATGACTTTGATTAAAAATCCGATTAAGTTTTCCCAAACTGTTTGAGTATTAGAGTGGTTTTCACCTACAGTTTTTACCAACATCAACAAGGCTTGCTGATACAGGGGTTCGGCTTCGCTGTTGCGTCCTTGGGACTTGTAAAGGTAGGCGAGGTTGTTCAGGCTGGATGCAACAGCGTTATGTTCATCTCCGAAACGGGTTTTTGCCATCTCCAAAGCTTTCTTCCGCCAAGGTTCAGCTTCTGAATATAATGTCTTACCTTGATAGAACCAAGCTAAACGAGTAAATGGTGTAAGTAAATCTTCATCAGACAACAACTCAGCAAAAGAGTTAGCAAACTCTTCAATATGTTTAATAGCGGGTTCTATCTGTTGGACTTGTTCGGTTGTGATCTGTAGACGAATTTGACCAACAATTGAAACCATTGTCGTAACAAAAGCTTGTTTTATTGCAGTT
This sequence comes from Lyngbya aestuarii BL J, assembly GCF_000478195.2. Taxonomy (GTDB): domain Bacteria; phylum Cyanobacteriota; class Cyanobacteriia; order Cyanobacteriales; family Microcoleaceae; genus Capilliphycus; species Capilliphycus aestuarii. The sequence goes on from NZ_AUZM01000024.1 coordinate 34,222, forward strand.
GTGTCTTCCCGTTTCTCTAATTTTTTGCGGAAAAACTCTCGCAGAAGTCGATGGAGATAATAGGTTTGCTGTTCGGTTTGTTGGAGAAGATTAAGTTCTACTAACTTGCATCTACCATCCTTAATATTTTCGAGATCAAATTCGTCTCCTTGCCAATCTTGATAAACCTTTTCAACTAAGTTCCAGGAAATTTCATCGGGAGAAAACAGAGACAACAAACAAGCTAACTGTTGAGTTTCTGGCTGTTGTTTCAACTGTTCCCAACTCAATTCAAATGCTGCTACATTGGGTTCTGTTATTGGTGATAAATCTGAATAGTTATCAAGTTCTTGGTTAATTTGTTGGGCGAGGGTTTGAACCTGCTGGCTAAATTCTGGATCTTTACTCATCGCCGTTTCCAGAAATGCAGCAACGGGTTTAACGTCTGACTCTGACTCCGAACCCTGTTCAACTTGTTTGAGGGCGTTTTCTACCTGGGGTTGTCCTCGTACCTTCTGCCAAATCAGTTTACGCAAATCATTGAGTTTCTGTAATCCCCCTTCCGTCAGCTTATCGGTTGCTTTTTCAATGAACTTGTTGGATAGGAGGGTAATAATAGCAGCAGTAGTCAGAGGTTCCATCGGTTGTTATATAAAAAGGTTGATAGATGGTTTTTATTATAGTAGGGTGGGTGAGAATCTGGGCGAAAATGCAGCGATAATAGTTAAAAAAACTCACCCACCCTACCCATGTCAAATTATCGCAGATTGCGCCAACCTGGAGGAACCTATTTTTTTACTCAAGTTACCTACAAAAGAATTCCTTGGCTTTGCAAAGAAAAAGCCCGATTGACGATCCGAAATGGGATTAATCATGTAATGAAATTATATCCTTTTACCTTGGATGCTATTGTTCTTTTGCCCGATCATATTCACTGTATTTGGACTCTGCCAGAAGGGGATGATAATTATTCAATTCGGTGGCGATTAATAAAAACTTATGTTAGCAAGCGTTATGCAAGCTTCTTAAAGATTCCGTTTGAACTCACTGAATCTCGAATCAAAAAACAAGAAACTCACCTCTGGCAAAAGCGATTTTGGGAACATTTAATTAGAAACGAACAGGACTATGAAAATCACTGTAATTATATCCATTATAATCCCGTAAAACATGGTTGATGTCAGTCCCCCGCCGATTGGGAATTTTCGAGTTTTCATCGATTTGTTGCCCGGGGGATTTATCCAACCGATTGGAGTGCAAATACCACTCCTCAAATTCCCAACAATATTGGAAACGAGTAGGGTGGATGAGTTATTTAAAGATTATTGTTGAATTGTTGCCCAAATTCTCACCCACCCTACATTTAATGTCCGTTAAACGATACGTCCTTCAGCAAAACCAAACTGAACATAATGTTGGGTCGCGGCATCTAAATCATTGCCAAAGAAAGCCTGCAAATCAGCATTATTATTGAGATAACTAACCGGATTAAAAGAAGTTGTTGAACGACCTTCTGCTGCACCAAAACGAACAAAATGTTCCGTTGCAAACTCAGGATTAAAACCAAATACCCCAATCAAATCCTGATTAGATGCCAAATATCTCACCTCATCAAATGTATCTACAGGTCGATTTTCATTAATCCCAAACTGTAAATAATGTTGATTCGCCGCAGCCAAATCAAACCCAAATACACCCGCTAAATCCAGATTAGATGCCAAATATTGAGCGGGGTCAAATACAAAATCCCCTGTTAACGGGTCTACAACCGCAAGACCTTGTAAATTTAAGTTAGCATCATCACCAATCATTCCTACGTTTGTTGCAGTACCTGTTGCCAAATCAACGGTGTACAGCATAGAATTAGAAGCAGCAAAAGCGGTATTACTTCCATTCGGAGAAGAAGCAATATCAAATCCACCCAGAGTATCAAAATCAAGCCCTAATTCCCCCACTGTGACTAAAATGCCGTCGTTGGGTGGATTTTGCAAAACGAGGGTATTCAGCAGCGTATCGATGTTATAAAGCTGTGTAGAAGTCGTCCCCGCAAAGGAATTGGTATAAGCAGAAGCGGTCACATTGGGATTAATACCCGCATTCACATCACCGGGGGCAAATGCTAGAGTCCCATCAACGATAACCGCACCCGTATCCACATTTATCCGAAAATCTTGATCATTGTCTCCAACCAACCGCAAACGGTCCGCGGCCGGGTTGAAGTCAAAACCAGAAATAGTACCGCCTTCAAAGGGTTGAGATAGGGTACTCGCCAAGGTAGCAACTCCATCAGAAGTTGTCAGAGAACGAATAATCGGCCCATTTTGACCTGCTACTCCATTATGAATGTGAATGGCGCTACGAGAATTCCCTTCTGCATCTGCGGCCGGGCCTACAGGAAACAACGAGCTAGTCAGATTGTCAAAAGTTCCAGAAATAGTTAAACGATTGGTGGCATCATCGTAGTTGACATCAAAGGAACCTGTCGCTGGACTATCGGGAGGAACAACATTACCGACTTCTTGAGACTCTTGGATAGGAAGTCCCGTAACTGCAATGTTACCGCCTGTCGGAACGTTAATCTGTCCTCGGAGTTCACCCCCGTTGAAGTTTTGCGTGTGCAGGTTAACGTAAAGGTTATTATTCCGCAAGAGTGCTTCTTCTTCGTCGGTGAGGGTAAAGGTGCCTGTAAACGTACCATCATCAAAACTGCTAGGGTCAATGGTGTAAAGATTGTTAGCGGTTGTCAAACCGTAGAGTAAACCGTTGGCGGGTCGGGTATCAACACCCAGTAATGTCCCCTCAATTCCTGTAACAGCTATTGGTGTTGTCTGTCCAGGGTTACTAGAGTCAAAGGACACTAGCCTGTTATCATCCGTTAAAGCAACTAAAACTGTCATTGTTATCCTCTATCTAAAATTTTCATAAATGGTCAAGTTTCAAAGCACCACATTTTTAGGCTTGAGGATTTATACTCACGACTATCCTCTACACATCACCCAAATATTGTTTGAAATAAATGTTCCCAGACGTTTAATTTTGTCGTTGAGACTCAAGTCATAACCCACACAAAAATAGCTCAAAAGCTGATAAAGGCTCGTGAACAAAGGCTTTGCGTCTCGGGACAATGATTGGTTTTTCTAAGTCTTGTATAGTTTAACTTCTTTTTTCATTTTGGGTAAAGGAAATTGTTCAAAAATGGGAAAAATGATCGAGGGCGACTGTAAAATAGACGGAAAAATGCCTTTCAGGAGTCAATCAATACGACTCAAACTCAAATCATTAATGATTTTACCGGGAAATAAGCTCATTATCGGTGATATTAGTTGCCAAGACTTTGAGCAAATTTTAGGAGATTTGGGCGAACATCGTGTCTCCAAACTTGCCTATCATTCTGGGATTTTAGAAATTAGGGTTATTTTACCCGAACATGAGAAAGCCAAGGTTTTTATTAGTAATTTTGTTTAAATTATTTTAGAATAACTTGATATTGAGTTTTGTCCGCTCGGTTCAACACCGTTTAAAATCAAGCAATAATTCAGCGTTTTGGGCTGGGGTAAGAGAACAAATTCAAGTCTTTAAGTCCTAAAAAAAATCCCCCTGTTTATAGGAGGGGGATTCTACAGAATATTCAGACTATTTCTGAGGAATATTCGGTGCTGTGAATGACAACAACTCTTGACTTTGTTGGGCAATCGGAGGATTATCTCCTAAAGTTGGCACCGACTGACGAATCAAAGCCGTTAATTGAGTTGTGGTTGAATCATAGATTTGCGTGACAATCTTCGGATACAACCCAATCCCAATAATGGGTATCAACAAACAAGTAATGACAAACACTTCGCGAGGTTCGGCATCGACCAATTTTTCGTGAGATGTTAACGCTTTGTTTTCAGGGCCATAGAGGAGTTCTCGCAACATTGAAAGTAGATAAATTGGCGTTAAAATCACCCCAACCGCAGCTAAGAACACGACTAATACTTTAAAAGTCGGGCTATAAGCATCACTGGTTGAAATCCCAATAAAGATCATTACTTCCGCCACAAATCCACTCATTCCCGGTAACGCCAACGACGCCATCGAACAAGTCGTCCACATCGCGAAGACTTTCTTCATCTTCGACCCAACACCGCCCATTTCATCTAACATCAATGTATGGGTACGGTCATAAGTACAACCGACGAGAAAGAATAAACTCGCCCCAATTAACCCATGAGAAATCATTTGCAGCATCGCACCACTTAACCCAATTTCGGTAAAGGATGCCATTCCAATTAAAACAAATCCCATGTGAGAAATTGAAGAATAGGCAATCTTCCGCTTGAGGTTTCGTTGGGCAAAAGAAGTTAAGGCGGCGTAGATAATATTAACAACCCCCAAAATAATTAAAATCGGGGCAAAAGTCGCGTGAGCATCCGGTAACATTCCCACGTTCATTCGCAGCAACGCATAACCGCCCATTTTCAGCAAAATACCCGCCAGTAACATATGCGCCGGGGCTGTCGCCTCTCCGTGGGCATCGGGTAGCCAAGTGTGAAGGGGAAAAATCGGCAGTTTCACGCCGTAAGCAATCAGAAAACCACCATACAATAAGAGTTCTAGTTTAATCGGAAAATCCTTCGCTGCGATCGCCGACATATCAAACGTCACTGTATCGCCGTAGAAGGCCATCGTTAAAGCACCAACCAAGATAAACAGCGAACCGCCTGCGGTATACAAAATAAACTTTGTCGCGGCGTACTGGCGCTTTTTACCGCCCCAAATGGCTAAAATCATGTAAACCGGAACCAGTTCTAGTTCCCAAGCCAGGAAGAACAGCAACATATCCTGAACTGCAAATACGGCAATTTGGCCACCGTACATCGCTAACATCAGGAAATAAAACAGCTTGGGTTTGAAAGTGACAGGCCAAGCTGCTAATATCGCTAGGGTGGTAATAAACCCGGTTAGCAGAATCAGAGGCATTGCCAAACCATCCGCCCCCACAGACCAGTTTAAATCCAGTTGCGGTATCCAGGCGTAGCTTTCAAATAGTTGTAAGCCGGGTTTGTTGAAGTCGTACTGGGTACAGAAAGCGTAGACAATAATAGCAAAGTCTATCAGCCCAATGACCAAAGCATACCAGCGTACTGTGCGACCGTCTTTGTCGGGAATAAACGGCAGCAACAACGCGGCGACAATGGGAAATAGAATTGTGGTGGTTAACCAGGGAAAATGTTCGAGATTCATTTCTAGTGATAGAATCAGTGCTTAGTTATTATAGATCCGCAAAATTTGAGTAATACCGCCTATACTTTACCTTTTCTTCAGACTTTAAACCGATTTTGTCCAAAGTCGAGGGATGGGATCTTGTTTGAATACTGATACTCCAGGATGCTGTTTTTCAATAAACGGCCATAACTGCACAATTTCTGTAAATTCTGGATCTTTTAGACACAACATTTCAACTCCCAATAACTTCTGGATTTTAGTTCTTTCTAATACAAATACTAATCCATCGAAAGGTGCAACATCTATGGTGATACCATTGCAACGTGTTTCCCAAAAATTAAATTTAGAGCGAGTGTCATATTTTTTCCACCTTAAGCAAGTTGCTCTATTATCCGATTTGAAAATACTGCTAACTGTTCCTGACAACCCTCGACGACCTAAAACTGGATACTTGAGATAAACTGTTGGCTGAGAAGAATTGTCAGGTGAAGCTATTCCTAAGATGATTACATTGAGTTTAGACAGTTTGATGAGAGTTTTCTGTAAAGCGATTTCTGATGGGATAATTTTTTTCGCTGGGACAGGTGTTTTATTGAGTAGAGGTTGGTACAACTCTATGAAATAACGTTCCGTTTGATCCAGTAACTCTTTATTGTTTTCGCAAACTAACCAAGCTATTTTAATATTACTTTTTCGGTTCAGTTTTTTGAGTTGTTCAAACCGATGATGATCTTTCCATCTCGCACACAAGTTCCTTGCTTTTCCCACATACAAAACTCGATTTTCGCAGTCTAATAGGAAGTAAATAGCCGAACAATGTGGAAGTTGATCTTTGTTTAAAAGAGAGAGAGAAGGGAGAGAAGATAGATTAATTTCAGGATACATTGTGAACTTGTAAGAAGGAATGAAATCCGGTAGGGTGGGTGAGAATCAGGGCAAAAATTTAACGATAAAAGTTAAAAACCTCACCCACCCTACTTTGAAGTTGTTAGCCTAACTCACTCCTGAGAACACCACAAATCCCAATACCGCCCCAAACACAATTAAGGCATAAAATTGGGCGCGACCACTCTCAAAATATTTCAACCCTTCACCGGATAAAAGCGTCATTAAACCCGTAAGGTTAACAGCACCATCAACCACACGGAAATCAACTTCCATCACCTGACGGGCGAGACGACGTAGACCTTGCACAAACAAGAAATCATTCAAGTTGTCAAGATACCATTTATTGAGAGAAAACAGATACAATGGCTTGATTTTCTCAGCGATCGCAGCGGGATCAATTTTATGGCTAAGATACATCAAAGAAGCGAGTGTAATCCCAATTAAAGCAATACCCACCGAATTTCCCGCCATAATCAGAAATTCAGTTAAATCAAATTCTGCCGCTTTTTCGAGAATTTGGGCTTCGGTTTCACTGGGGGCGTGAATAAACTCCTCAAAATAGTTGGCAAAAGGAGTCCCCAACAACCCAATTAACATCGACGGTATCGCCAGCGTCATCAACGGAATCGTCATCGCCCAGGGCGACTCGTGGGGGGAATCACTATGATGACCGTGACCGTGATCCTCGTGGCCATGTTCCTCGGTTTCGGCTACCAACTCTTGAGGATTCATCGCACCAGGGCCAAAAGCGTAATTGGGGCCGTTGGCTTCGGCTAACAGTTGTTGTTTGATGGTGGCGTCATTGCCTCGGAAACCGCCTTCAAAGGTGCTGAAGTACATCCGGAACATATAAAACGCCGTCATCCCCGCAGTTAACCAACCAACAAGCCACAACGCCGGATTTGCCTCAAACGCATTTCCTAAGATTTCGTCTTTGGACCAAAATCCTGCAAAGGGTGGAATTCCACAAATTGCCAGGGTACCAATTAAAAAACAAGCGGACGTAATCGGCATATATTTCCGCAGTCCACCCATTAACCGCATATCCTGGGCTAAAACGGGGTCATGTCCGACGACGACTTCCATGCCGTGAATAACCGAACCCGAACACAGGAACAACATCGCTTTAAAATAAGCGTGAGTCATCAGGTGGAACATTCCAGCGCTGTAGGCACCGACGCCCATCGCCATTACCATATAACCGAGTTGGGAAATGGTGGAATAGGCAAGACCTTTTTTGATGTCGTTTTGGGTTAAAGCAATCGTAGCACCCAGAAACGCCGTAAAACAGCCCGTCCAGGCGATCACATTCATTACAATGGGCAAACCTTCAAACACCGGATACATCCGGGCGATCAGGAATACCCCCGCCGCAACCATGGTCGCCGCGTGAATTAAAGCCGAAATCGGCGTCGGGCCTTCCATGGCGTCGGGTAGCCAGACGTGTAGGGGGAATTGGGCGGATTTGGCAACCGGGCCTAAAAACACCAAAATTGCAAATAGACTGGCTAAGGCAACGCTCAAACCGCCGGTTTCGACGAGGGTTTCTAGGCGTTCACCCATCAACTCAAAATCAAAGGTGTTGGTTGCCCAAAATAACCCTAACATCCCCAGTAACAAGCCAAAGTCACCGACCCGGTTGGTTACAAAGGCTTTTTGGCAAGCATCTGCTGCGGGTTTGCGATCGTACCAAAATCCGATCAGCAGGTAGGAACACATCCCCACCAGTTCCCAGAAAATGTAAACTTGTACCAAGTTCGGGCAGATGACGAGGCCTAGCATTGAGGAGCTAAATAGGCTCAAGTACGCATAAAAACGCACATATCCCGGATCGTGAGCCATGTAACCATCGGTGTAGACCATCACCAAAAAGGCTACAGTGGTCACAATCGCTAACATGACCGAGGCGAGATGGTCAATGGTGTAACCCATACGCAGGGTAAAATCTCCTGCGGCTGCCCATTCGATCATGTGGGTATAGGGTTCGTGGCCGTTGATTTGACTCCAGAGTATGGCAAAGGACAGCACCATTGCGCCTCCGAGTAGGGAGACGATGAACACTGCGCTTGCTTTTCTGAGGCTGTTGGTGGCTCGACTAAATGAAATCAAGCCGATTCCAACAAACATCGCCCCGAGTAAGGGCAATACTGGAATCAACCAGGCGTATTGATAAAGCAGTTCCATAATATCTAGGGACTTAATCGTTCTTCACGAAGTTGTCAAAACTGTTGACAATTTTGACATAGACTTGGGGGTTTGAGGACAAATGATCAACCTTTTTACAGACTTTTTACAGACTGATCGCAACGATTGGGTCAATTTATCGGTGTTTTGAAGTCCCCGTCAACTTTGGCAGCCTCTATGCTACCTGACAATAGATCTGACCAATTTTTTAAGTAGAAAAGGATCTTCTGAGTATTCTGCTGCGATGAAATTTTCAGGAATTCTCAACCCCTCAATTTCTACAAAAATATAAGATTAGCTTGAGTCAAAAGTAGCAATTTCCTCAAGATTTTTCCGAAATTATCAATTTAATAAATAAATTTTTATTTAAACTAAAAAGGGGGGTCAGATGTCTGGACCTTTAAACAGTCCAGATGTAGAGAAAATCTTGAGGGTTGAATTACTACGGTTAAGCGATCGCGAACTTAAAAATCTGAACAGTGGTGAAAAGCACGTTTTTTCAAACTGTTGTAAGATCGGAGAATCTCAGAATAAAGTTAACCGGAGAAACCTTCAATGAAGAAAGAGATTAATCTTGATGTTGAAACCATCGATCGCATTGTCGAAATGGCTTGGGAAGATCGAACTCCCTTTGATGCGATTGAAATCCAATTTGGTTTGCTAGAAAAAGATGTAATTGCGTTAATGCGACGAGAAATGAAACCATCCAGTTTTAGGATGTGGCGAAAACGAGTCAGTGGACGCAGCACTAAACATCGACAAAAACGTGACTTTGAGAAAGGTCGGTTTAAATCATCCAATCAAAAAACATAATAACCGAGAGTTGGGAGTCGGGAGTCGGGAGTTGGGGAAAAACTGATAACTGTAAAAAAAAGCACCCAGAAAGATTTGGGTGCAATGTTAATATTGGAATTAAAATTCAAGCACGCTTAGGCTTCTAGAGAGAGATATTCATGGGTAGACAGGGAAACAGAAGAAGATCGATTTTGGTGATTTTGCATAAACTCATCAAGAGTCCGTCGCAGATCTTCCCGTCCATGAAAATGTTCAAGTCGATGTAATTCTTGACCGTTATCGAATAAGATCAGCGTGGGTAAAGTCTGGAGACGGTAGGTGCTTGCGAGTTTAAGACTTTGATCCGCATTCACCCCAAGCACTTTGACCTGATCTTGCCAGTTGTCTTGAAATTGGTGTAACTGAGGAACAATGATCCGACACAACCCACACCAGGGCGCCCAGAAATGAACAAGGACTGGAGTAGAGGCACCCAAGACCTCTTTTGTAAAATTTTGCTCACGAATTGAAAGCAGCATCATCTTGGAAATTTTTTATTAATGAACGTTTAATATCACTGGGATCATGCTACCAGGCTACGTTACTTGTGGCACCTATCAAAAATGGATGAGCTTGCCACAAGAGAATAATGAAAATAGCAACACCCAGATAAGACCAGCGGACAAACTCCTGCCACTGCAAAGTTTGACGACCCTGAAGTATTGCCAAAAAGGGTATCACAGAAGTGCGATCCCGAACTGCATCAAATGCTTCACCATAACGCGCTCTCATGCGCCTGTCGCCGTGCCAAACCGCAAATAGGTGATGAGCAACCAAACCGATCGAAGTCACCAATGTGAAGCTTGTACCGAGCCAAAGCGTGTGAGCGATGCACCAAATCACTTGTCCCACCATCTGAGGATGACGAGTAATCCGAATGATCCCAGTTTCGTAGAGATGAACTTGCGGTTTTTCAATTGCCGCGATTTCCAGCAGGTTAAACGTTGCCGGATAGAGAAACACAAACGAGACAGCCGATAATCCCCAGACTAGGGGTATAACAAAAGGATACTGTTTAACTTGCCAAAGTTGTACTCCATCATAACGGTGATTGAAAAAGTAAATAATCAACACCACCGCTAACGGTAAACTCACCAGCGCAAATAAAATCCGATAAAGTCGAGGGCCGATAAGTTGTTCCCCCCAAGGGCGCAATGCTGCTAAACCACTATGAGCGATCGCAAAGCCAAACAGCAACCCCAACATCACAATATGGCTCGATGTTAGCCATTGATCCACGATTGTCACCTCTTCAGTCGATAATAAAGTTAACTTCAATACAAATCCGAACCGCAGTATGCTGAAAGAACTTGATCCCTTCTTATTTTCCCTTAAAGCTTCTCTGGCTTGTTGAGGTGAAGTCTTATGTCTGACCTGCCATTCACACTAGACCAATTACGCATTCTCAAAGCGATCGCGGCCGAAGGAAGCTTCAAGCGGGCGGCTGATAGCTTATTTGTCTCACAACCTGCGATCAGTCTTCAAGTCCAAAATTTAGAACGACAGCTAGATGTACCGTTGTTTGACCGGGCCGGACGTCGCGCCCAACTGACCGAAGCGGGCCATCTGCTCCTCAGTTACGGAGAGAAAGTCCTGTCGCTGTGTCAGGAAACCCGCCTCGCCATCGAAGATTTACAAAATCTGAAAGGGGGTACACTCGTTGTCGGGGCATCTCAAACCACGGGGACTTATCTACTCCCGAGAATGATTGGATTATTTCGGCAAAAATACCCCAACGTTGCAGTACAGTTAAACGTTCATTCCACTCGCCGCACTGCTTGGAGTGTGGTCAATGGACAAATTGATTTAGCCATTGTGGGTGGAGAAATTTCTGTCGAACTTGCACAATCTCTGGAAATTGTGCCTTATGCTCGCGATGAATTGGCATTAATTGTCCCCATTTCTCATCCTTTTGCTCAACAGGAGATCATTGCCCAAGAAGATTTATATCACCTTCAATTCATCAGTTTGGATACTCAGTCTACAATTCGTCGCGTTATTGATCAAGTTCTGACTCGTGCGGGTATTGATACGACTCGTCTAAAAATTGAGATGGAGTTAAGTTCTATTGAAGCGATCAAAAATGCCGTTCAGTCGGGTTTGGGTGTCGCATTTGTCTCCACCTCAGCAATTGAAAAGGAATTAAGTATGGGGGTGTTGCAAACCCTCAAGGTTGATCGGGTAATCATTACTCGCATTCTCTCGGCGATCTCTAATCCCCATCGCTATCAATCAAAAGCAGCTGAAGCTTTTGTCAAAGAGATTTTACCTCAGTTTTCTACACCCGGTTTGGGTAAATACGACCTAGATTATCAATCCTCTGAAGCGGTGGAGGTATTATCCGATTCCTCTCGGGTGCAGTCGGAGTTGAGTGAAAAAAAAGTCTAGGTTTCCAACAGTCCGAATTATTGATTCGATCTACAACAGTTAACAAGTGGTTGACATGAAAGGAGAAAAAATTTCATTCTAAATCTAAACTCACCAGGTGCGTGTTTCCTGTTGTGTCGGATCTGTAATTTGGGTATTGTTGAATATTAAACCATTAGCTAGAAAAAGTTATGTCAGATGTTCCGTTCACCTTAGACCAATTACGCATTCTCAAAGCGATCGCGGCTGAGGGAAGCTTTAAGCGGGCGGCTGATAGTTTGTATGTCTCACAACCTGCTATCAGTTTACAAGTTCAAAACCTAGAACGACAGCTTAATGTACCTCTATTTGATCGCGGAGGGCGTCGGGCAAAATTGACAGAAGCCGGACATCTCCTGTTGAGTTATGGTGAAAAAATCCTCAGTTTGTGTCAAGAAACTTGTCGCGCGATTGAGGATCTCCAAAACTTACAAGGGGGAACGCTGATTGTCGGCGCCTCTCAAACGACTGGAACTTACCTCCTTCCCCGCATGATCGGACTGTTTCGCAAGCAATATCCTGATGTTGCGGTACAGTTACACGTTCATTCCACTCGACGCACGGCTTGGAGTGTTGCCAATGGTCAAATTGATTTGGCAATTATTGGGGGTGAAGTCCCTCCAGAACTCCATGAATCAATTACCATTCAGCCTTATATTGAAGATGAATTGGCTTTGATTTTACCTGTTTTTCATCGCTTTGCTAAACAAGAAAGTATTCAAAAAGAAGATCTTTATAAGTTGCAGTTTATCGCCCTCGACTCTCAATCTACCATTCGCAAAGTGATTGATCAAGTTCTTACTCGCTCTAATATTGATCCTCGTCGTCTGCAAATTGAGATGGAACTCAACTCCATTGAAGCGATTAAAAATACAGTTCAAGCCGGCTTAGGAGCCGCGTTTGTCTCGACTTCTGCCATTGAAAAGGAATTGCAAATGGGCGTGCTTCATCAAATGAAAATAGAAGGGGTCACAGTTCAACGAATGCTCTCTGTGATTGTCAATCCTAACCGCTATCAATCAAAAGCCGCTGAAGCCTTTAGTCGAGATGTCTTACCTCGATTTTCAACTCAAAAACTGAACTTAACTCGTGAAGAACCTGTTTCAACTGAGTAAGTCTCCATTCATCCCCCTCAAATTTTTGAGAACATAAATAAAGTTAAATTTTTGTTAAAATGGCTGAGAAATTAACCCGGAAAAGTAGCCGAAAATTCAAGAGTTTAAATCTACAGTTGCCCTTTTTTGGCTCTGATCGACATAAAATGTAGATGTTAGGGTGAGATAATAATAAGAACCAAATGACAAGGAGTGACGCTTGACTAGCCACTGATTATCTCTATGAAAATTCATTGTACTCGTCCAGGGTGTCCCCGTCCCGAAAATCTGTTTGCTGACCTCGATGACAAGACCACTCTCAAAACAGTACAGCAAAAGTATTGTACAACTTGTGGGATGCCTCTAATTTTAGATGGTCGTTATCTACCCTCACGCTTACTCGGTCAAGGTGGGTTTGGAGCCGCTTTTTTGGCTTGCGATCGCCGTTCTCCAACGTTGCGAAAATGTGTGGTGAAACTGTTTCAACCTTCTAGTGATCTCAGTCCTTCTCAGCTAGAAACTGCACAAAAACTGTTTGAAAAAGAAGCGGTGGTTTTGGATGAATTGGGAAATCAACACCCGCAAATTCCCAATCTTCTTGCCTATTTTCCCCTAGAATCTTCCGGCTGGCAATCTTCACAAACTCAGCAATTTTTCTATATCGTTCAAGACTATATTGACGGTCAAGATTTAGAAGCCGAACTCGCTATGGAAGGTCAATTTTCTGAAGAAAAAGTGCGAGAAGTTTTAGAAGAAATTCTCAAGGTTTTGCAATTTGTTCACGATCAAGATGTGATTCATCGGGATATTAAACCATCTAATATTATGCGCGATCGCCAGGGTCGTCTTTATTTACTCGATTTTGGTGCGGTTAAACAGGTGACTCAACAGGCGAATAATTTGGGGAAATCGACCGGAATTTTTTCGATGGGGTACGCTCCCCCTGAACAAATGCGAGGTCATGATGTTTTCCCTTCGACGGACTTATATGCTTTAGCTGTAACTTGTATTGTGCTGTTAACGGGAAAAGACCCTAAAGAACTTTATGATAGTCATAATGGTCGCTGGAATTGGAAAGATAAAACCCAAGTTTCCGATTCTCTCGCTGATATTTTAGACAAAATGCTTCAGTCTACACCGAGCGATCGCTTTGGTTCAGCCGAACAAGTTCTTAAGCTGTTAAATGCTCCTTCTCCCTCTCCTACTCCTTTACCAACACCGATAGCCAATCCTATTTCACCTGTTTTTATTCACCCTCAAACTCAAATTCAGTCTTCACCTTCTTCGGTTTCTTTTTCGACAATAAATCTGTTAAAAGGAGCAGCATTTACGGGTTTTGAAATTGCTTTATTACGAATTGCAGTAAATGGTTTGTTGGGAGGTTCACTTCCGCTTCTGGCTTTAATTATTGGCGGTACATTCGGAGGATTAATTTTTGCTCAATATCGCCGTTGGATCGAAACAAAAGAGCAAGTTATTTTACCGTTAATTTCCCTAGCCGTAGTCATCTTTATTCCCCTATTCGGACAAGGTATTCCGTTATCTGGTGTGATCATTTTTCCCATTTTAGGTGCTTTGGGTTGTGTTGCTATGACTACTTTATTTCGTTTAATTTATTTAATTCTCTATCGTTTTTTGTAAACCGGATTTTGAAAAACTCTATTTTGGTTTTAATTTTATGTCTCATAAAATTGAACAGGCGGGATTTACTCGCATCAGATAGTTAAATTTTTCGTTATACTTTTCGGTCAATATTGCCATAAAAAAGACCCACTCTAGTCCGAACATTATTAATTGCCGGGAGTTGACTCGCAGTTAGATAGTTGTAGCACACTCGTTCTCGATAAACTTTGGTCAATAGAAATTTTTTTGCAACTGTTGTGAAGGATTAATTTGATTCTCCATTTAAACATATAGTTCGCGACGGCATAAGCTTATGCAAGTTGACTTTTAATTTAACAAAAACAGGATTTAATTGAAAAAATAGGATATACTCGAATTAGAACGTTAAAATTTGTCGTTATAGTTTTCAGCCGATGTCGAAAATCTCCAATCAAAAAGAACTAACGACTCTGGCTTTAGCCTTGTTAATTACAGGAAGTTTACTCGGAGTTGGATATTGGTTTTTTACTCGTTCAAACAATATTAATACTTCTCCAACTGCTGTTGAAGGTTCATCTTCCTCTCAAACTTCCAGATCTATTCCCTCAGTTGAGAATGTAATCAGTCAGGGAGAAAAGAGTTTAATTCCTAAGTCTATCCCTCCGGAAAAACAAGCCGGGTTAACTGCTTTAGCGTCTGGAAAATATCAAGAAGCCGTTAGGAATTTAGAAGCTTCACTCCAAAAAAAACCGAACGATCCCGAAGCGTTAGTTTATTTAAACAATGCTCGTATTGGAAAGCAAAAAGCCTATACAATTGCTGTCGCCGTTCCGATAGGAGACCCCAACTCTATGGGAACGGCGGAAGCAGTTTTACGGGGAGTAGCGCAAGCCCAAAATGAAATTAATCAAGCGGGTGGAATTGTGGGGATTCCTCTAAAAGTTGTGATTGCAGACGATAAAAATAACGCAGAACTTGCTCAAACAGTCGCCGAAACTTTAGTAAATAATAATGAGATTTTAGGCGTGGTGGGTCACTATTCCAGCGGTGTTTCTTTGGCGGCTGCACCGATTTATGAAGAGGGAAATTTAGTGGCAATTTCCCCGATCAGTACCTCGGTTAAACTCTCAACTGCGGGAGATTATATATTTCGTACCGTACCGAGCGATCGCTTTGCCGCCAATCAACTCGTAAAATATATGATAGGGGAACTCAACCAACAAAAAGCGGTTATTTTTTATAATAGCCAGAGTGCCTACAGTCAGTCGCTCAAAGATGAATTTATAACGGCTCTTTATGGCGATGGCGGAGAAGTTGTGGATGTGTTTGATCTATCTTATTCTGACTTTAATGCGTTCAAAAGTCTGGATACAGCTTTCCAGCAGGGAGTAGAAGTTATTGTACTCTTTCCCGATTCTTCTACGGTGGAAAAAGCGTTACAAGTCGTGCGAGTCAACCGTAAACAACTGCCAATTTTAGCGGGAGATGATTTTTATGCAGTTGACACCTTGAAAGTTGGGGGCGACAGTACAGGGGTTGTAGTAGCGGTTCCTTGGCATATTCTCGCTGATCCCTATTCTCGATTTACACAAGAAGCAAATCAACTTTGGAGAGGGGATGTCAATTGGCGGACTGTGATGGCTTATGATGCCACCCAAGCGTTAATTACGGGTATCCAAGAACAACCGTCACGCACCGGGGTTCAACAGGCGCTTTCTGCGTCTAATTTTTCGGCTGAGGGAGCGACGAGTGTGATTAAATTTTTACCGTCTGGCGATCGCAATCAAGCCGTACAATTGGTTGAGATTCAACCGGGAAATCGTTCGGGGGTTGGCTATGACTTCGTACCTCTGCCTTAAGGAGTTGGTGAAATTATTCTTTAAGAGGGTTGACAAAACTAAAAAATCGCCCGATAATATAATCTTGTGCAATTAAGTACAGAAAGCGGAACTGGCGGAATTGGTAGACGCGCTAGATTCAGGTTCTAGTGTTCGCAAGGACTTCCGGGTTCAAGTCCCGGGTTCCGCATTGTGCCTAGCGGCAAGAATGGTAAGGGTTTTACTTTCACCCCATTACTACGTTGTTAATCTTTTGTTTCGTATTTCGCTGAGAGGATACTATTCTAATAAGAAAGTTATTGGTTTTATGGAATGATTCAAAATAGGGTCTTAGGGACAGTTATTCTCAGGTTTCCCCTGTTTTAACTAATTCCACAAGACCCCTTTTTTCCCTTTCCCACTAGCTGTTTGCTCCGGTTAATCTACCCTCTAAAAAGTGTTTTGGATAGTGTTGAGAGAGTAGTTGCCAAGGTTTTAAATCCTAAAAGTGTTTCCTAGCCAGAGATACAGACGATATTGTGGGTAGAGGGTTAATGGATCAAAAACTGGGTATCGTGCGGACTGTTTTGTTGAAGTTAATTAAATTTTGACCTCTGAGGCAAAACTTCCCCAACGGACAAACTCAAAGGGTCCGGCGACTGACCCCCAAACGTGTTCATCGGTTTCAGGATGTCGTCCTCGGTCATGGCTAATCATACCATTTTCATGAACTTCAAACCAACTATCGAGATAGGTAAGTTGACCTTTGCGTTCGACCATACATCCTTTTCCGGGTTCAACTTCGCCTTTAAAACTATGACCTGTCCAACGGGTAATAAAGCTACAACAGGGGAGTTTTCGCAGTTGTTCAATTTTCAGGTCTTTAAGCCGTTCCGGTTGACGAGAGGCACCGTAAAACTGTTCTGGGTTCTCTAAGGCGTAGTTTTCGATCTCGATATAATCTTCGCGAGGAATGAATTTGAGAATTCGCACGCGATAGGGTTGATTAATCATGTAATCATAGGCTTGTTCGAGGTAAAGACTAACTCCCTCTAAGAATTCTATCGGTAACGGACGCATACAAACCCGAATGTGGGCGAAAAAGGGGGGATTTTCAAACGCCTGGGGTTGGTTGCTAAAGTCGGAAGCCATCCAGCGGGCTAACGTTTCAATGTCGGTTGAATGAGTCATTTTCTTGTAATTCGTAAATTTTTGATCAGGATAACAGATTCAACTTTGCTTGAGGCTAAAGAGTAAAAATTGGGGGGTTTTGTTGTCATCTTCACTCATTAACACTAAACTTTGACCTCCTGAAGCTAAACGTGGCCCTAATGTCATACTGGTGAGAGAATTGACGGATATATTGAGTGGGTTAAACTCGAATAATAGTTTTTTTCGCATCGGTTGCACTTTCCGCAATTCTCCGCGTAAACTGGCAATTCTGGAGGTATCGGTGGAGTCGCCTGTAAACACTTGATAAATTTGACCTGAGTTTGATGATCGCTCTAAACTAAGAAAGTAGCCACCTTGATTGAGGGCAACAATATCGACTAACTGAGGAGGTGAGGTTTCGTCGGCTTCTAAAGGATAAAGATTTTCAGACACCAGAAAAGAAGAGCGATCGGCGATAACATAGTGTAAGATTCGTAGTTTTGTCGCTCCATCTGTATCAGTATCTTGAACTAATGAGGTTTCAGTTGAGGTAAATAAACGAAAGGGATCTTTTCCACCCGGACTAAAGCCATCGGGTGCAATCGTCATTGATTTAAACCCAGAGTTTGCAGAGATACCCAGTTGTTGTTTTCCGTCTTCAATGGTGGGAATATAATTCGGCGGAATGGGAATGGTATTGCGAAGTTTTCCAGTTTCGAGGTCAAATTCTCCAATCAACGGTAAACTCTGATCCTCGACTCTATTTTCGGTAGCGATAAACAGGGAATTTCGCGGTGAAAAGGTGAGACTTTTGGGATGAGTTGTCGTTAAAGAGAGAGGTTGACCGGATTGATCTTTGAGTTGGGTTTCGTTTTCGATTGTGATCTGATTTAAGGAGGTTTGAGCGGCTGAGGTTAAATCAAATTTGAGGGTATAAAATCGAGCTAAGTTTTCTTTTTGATCATCGGCTAAAGCGTAGAAATAAATTCCTTCTGCTGTACTCTTATTGTAGCCGGGAAGTGCGTAAGTAATGCCGGATAGATGACCGATAGAATAATTGTTAAATTGGGTGGGTTGGGTGAGTGAATATTCTCCTAAAAAGTCGAGAGAAAAGTCGAGAAAGATTCGATCTTCTGCGGAGACTTGAGGTAAGCTACAGGATGTCAGTAGCGTTAACAATATTAAGAGCGATACCACCGACTGAAAAAAGCGTTGATACCCTTTTCGCAGTCTAACTTGACCGGATAGCGAACTTGGTTTGATGGTGTTGTGTTCGTTCACGATGCTTTCCCCAAACTTCTGTGGATTATTATCTCACGCTTTTGCTGGGGAGAGAGAGTTTTTTTGAGGTGAAAAATGGCTTTCTTTAATAGAAACCCTCTCTCGTCACCTCACCCCATCACATTTTAGTCCGACGAACCCTTGCAACCCTAAGCGTTGAGAGAGTTTCTCTCATGCGATCGCATTGAGGATTTTTTGTGGCATTTCCACCTTGTGCTAAGTTCCCGTTTGTGTCAGAATCTATTGCACGCTAGGCGGTTTGGCTTCTGCAATCAGTCGTGAACAAATTTTCCTTCGTCGCCGTCTTAAAATAGGTTAGAGTATGCCCAAACTTTACCATAATGATAGTATAAACCATCAAGTTCCTTTTTTTTGTTAAATTTAAAACAATTTTTAGGCTATCAATCTATTATTTGATGCAATGCTATGACGGATAAATTAACGCGAGTTTTTAGAATTGGATTTGTAACTTTAGTGAGTGTAATTTTAGGGGTAAGTTATGGAAACTTAACTGCTTTTTCTCAAAATGAAAACAATCCCCAAGCCGAAGAAAATCCTCAAGTTCTCGATCAATTTTCACCCAATCCCTTAGAAAGTACCGAACCCGATCCCTTATTACCCAATCCTCCAGTTGTTGGAGATTTACTCAATGAAACACAACAGGAACAACTAGCACCTGAATTAGATAAACTCAACGAAGAAGCATTACTCTTACTCGAACAAAATGATCCATTTGGTGCATTTAATTTATGGACTCGGGAGTTAAGATTACGGCGTTATTTTGGATTATTACCCGAAATTACTGCTTTACAACGAGTTGGTTTAATTGCCTGGAATAATAGTCAACGTCTCTATCTTCAGTTTCTTGTCGAACGTTTAGATGAGATTTTACAACAGATCAAATTAGAAGAAACACTTGATCTGGAAGTTTTAGAAGCATTAGGAACAGCATTTAAAGAAACCCGAGAAAAAGAATTAGCAATTGAAACCTATCAAACTTTGCTTGATTACGCCCGTCAACAAGAAAATCTCATCCAAGAAGAACAGGCGTTGAGTGAAATGGGTCAAGTTTATCTAAGTTGGTTAGATTATCAAGCCGCAGCGCAAGTTTATGAGGAATTATTAGAGACACAACAACAGATTAAATTGTTACGAACTGAGGGAATTTTACCCCCTCCTCCTCCTCCTCAAGTTAACGCAGAAGGTGAGACGATTAATCAACCCAGTGAAGTTAAATCTCTGCAAGATTTATCGTTTATTTATGGACAGTTAGAACAACCCTTAAAGTCTATTGCTGCGAAAGAAAGATTAGTGGGTTATTATTCACAATTACAAAATTTCCAACCCCTTCCCGATTTAAAGTTATCCATTGGTTTAGACTATGAAAAGCTAGGTCAATTACAACAAGCCAGTCAAAACTACCAAGAGGCTTATACGGTTGCGACCACAATTCAACAGCTAGCAAATGCCAGTGATGCTTTAGGAAGATTAGCACGATTATATCGTTCTCAAAATCAAACCCAAACTGCGATTGAATTATATCAAGCTCAGTTATTAATCGAGCAACAATCCTACAATTTTTATGGTATGATGAATGTATATGATAATATGGGTCAAGTTTATTTTGATCAAAAAGCATATCAACGTGCTTTAGCCGCCTATCAGCAAGGGTTACAAGTTGCTCAACAGTTAAAATTTCGAGAAGATCACTTTGTTAAACGGATTGAAATTGTTAATCGACAAATTGCTCCATAAACGTGTCGCTATCGAGATCAAATTGATCGACTCCTAATTGATGTTTGAGAAGATTCGGTAATCCTGAACAATATTCAAACGTGACTCCTTCTAGATTGGCTTGGTTTAAGTGACTTCCAAATAAGTTCGCACCTGTTAAATTTGCATTAGAAAGATTGGCTTGATTTAACTCTGCATGACGAATAGAAGTATAGCTCAAATTTGTATTTGAGAGATTTGCATAAATTAAATTAGCCCGAGTTAAATCAGCATGAGATAAGTTAGCATCACTCAAATTAGCTTGTGTAAAGTTGGTATGACGCAGATAGGTTGAACTCAAGTTTGCCTCTTGTAATTCTGAACTACTGAGGTTCACGCCACTGAGATTAACTTTGATCAAATTTGTTTGTTTGAGACTACTACGACTGATATTCGCACGGTAGAGATTTGCACCTCTGAGGTAGGCACTATCGAGGTTGACTTGAGAAAGATTTACCCGTCTGAGATCAGCATAAGACAAATTGGCACCCCTTAAGTTAACACCACTTAAATTGGCGCCTCGCAAGTTGGCATAACTGAGATTTGCACCCGTTAAATTAGCCCCTTTGAGGTTAGCGCATTCTAAATTAGCATGAGATAAATTGGCATCACTTAAATTCGCTGAATTTAAACTAGCTGCCATCAAGTTAGCGGTACTTAAATTGGCATTTTTTAGGTTAGCATGACCTAATTTTGCACTGGTTAAACTGGCGTGAGTCAGGTTAGCAGATTGAAGATCAGCCCGCCGCAGATCTGTTTTCACTAAGCTTGCATCGCTTAAATCTGTATGGTTTAAATTAGCAATTAAAAGTTTAGCTTCGTTTAACGTAGCACCACTGAGATTGGCACTGCTGAGGTTAGCTAACCGTAAATCGACTTGAATCAAATCCATTCCCTGTAAGTCGGTTTCTCGGAGATTAGCCCCTTTAAGATCGGCATTACTTAAGTTTAGAGATCTCAGATTTGCATGGCGAAGATCAGGGCCTTTAAATTGACAAAATAAACGATAGGTGTCTAACTCTGTGCTAGATTCTTCATTGGATAGATTGTTCTCTAAATTGACTAAGTGATATTGAACGTTGGTGGTAAATAGGGTAAAAACCAGATTGAAAACTTCCAGAAACTTGATAAAGTGCTGACATTCTTTTTCCTCATAGTTTTCATAGTATTGAATGAGATTCGCAATACAGCATTCTAAATAGATTTGAGCAGATTTAGAAATTAAAACTATTTTTAATAAGAGAAAAACTAGAGTGAGGTAGTTTCCCCGTTCAACTAAGAGGAAAAATGGGGTAGAGGGTGATTTGGTGTTTTCAGTTGTCAGGAGTCTGATTAATTGTTTGCAGGTTTTAGAAATATAGGATTTTGTAACGGTTTTGTAATTATGTTGAGAATCAAATTTTTCGAGTTTATTTTGAAGTTTCTCTCGAATTTGATTCGCTGGATATTGAGAGGAGACATGAAGCATTAAGTAGTTGAGAAAACCTTCTTTAAACTCCCGATAATTATAGTTTTGGGTTTGTTCTAAAAAGATATCGGCTTGATGAGCATAACTGAAAACGCGCTCAGTTGAGATGGTTTTTTTGATTAAGTTAATCGCTTCGTCTCCCAACTGAGTTGGGTTACTGAGAGTTTGGAGTTGGGTTCCTGGAGATTGGGAACGAGCCACATACATCGCGAGATCAAAATTATATTTGTCTTTAATTTGTTTGGCTAAGTTAATCGTAACTTGATGTTGTGCTTGAGACTGACTGCGATTAATTTGGGTTGATAGAAGATAGGATTGATAACGGTTTATCCATTGAGATTGCGACTGCAACGCATAGTGACAAATATCTTGATAATCTTGACTTTGCAAAAAGTTATATGTCCATTTTCTCAGGAGATTAACACTCGGAGAAATTCGTTGTTCTTGATAGTTTGCAGAGTCAATTCGTTTAAATAGAGCTTCAACATATTCTTGCTTTTTATTAATTGTCCAGTTATTGATTAAAATATAGAAGGATTGTTTGAGTGTTGCAGAAAAGATAGACTGACTTTGATCAATCAGAATACGATTTAAGGCTTGATTAATAGTTGGATTTTCGGTACAATTCAAATAAACAAAAATTTGTTCAAACTCATCCAGGACTTTCTCGGGAGACCATTGATTAACAATTTGAATCAAAAATTGACAAATTTCAACTTGTCGCTTCTCGAGTTTAGAATGAAAGTCGCAATTGTGTAAATCCGAGTCTGTCGGAGAAGAAAAGCTTTCCGTTTTTACTTGATTAATCATAGTAGAGACACCCTGGTAGATTGAATATTGATAGATTATTAGTCACCCTAACTCATTCTTTGATAATCAGTATAAGCCAAGTTTAGCTTTATCCTCTCAAATTTTTTTAATCTTTAAGTTTATTTACTTCAATTCATAATTTAACCGACTCAAATTTAACAATACTTGTACGGTTAGCAAACTGTTTCTACAATTGTAGAGGAAGTCAACTGTTATCGTAGGCTCATTATGAACATTTGTCTAAGTCGTCTAAAAGAACTTATACTTACTGATATCTATCGCTAAGTGATTCGAGCTTATGCAGGTTAAGCTTCAGACTTTTTCGAGAGAAGACTCCTCAATTGACTAACTTCAAGCTGACAGTTGTCTAAACTTTAGCCCTAAAATCACATCATTCCACTCTGTTCCCAGGTAACTAATCGTATGGGTAATCCTATTAATACAGTAAAAACCATCAAGTTCCCAATAGCTATCTGCTAATATTTTTAACTCATATTCAGTTGCTAGTTGAACATTTAGTTTCAGTTCCCAGTTGATCTCATCAGGATAAACATAAACATCGTCACCTGATTTTTCGATCAGCAATACCCCTTTGACTTTGCGAATTGCAATATCGGGGGGAATACGGCGTGGATTGTATCCTTGAACAATATTCATAGAAGCTTCCTCCTTCTCCAAATGAGGTTAGCCAAAGCTCGTTATTAGAGGTTTACATCTTTGTACGAGTGTTACCTCGTAATTTCCGCAAGTATCATCCCCATTCCTGATTTTGTTGATCAGAAGCTAAAAGCCTCCAGAACAAAAACAGCCTATAACTCAACAGCAGTTAGCGATCAAGCTAGGGGGGTTAAAGGTTAACCTATAGTTTAATGCTTTTGGAAATTGAAAACACTAAACATGATTACACATTAATAAACATGATTTGAGGTATAATCATTGATTAAGAACTCAGTTCACAAGGGTTATCGGAAATCAAAAGCTTTAACGCAAATAGAATAGCACAACTTTAGGTCTTGTCACCAAGCTGAATGACCAACAATCACAACAGCCGTTGTAGGGTAAACCCGAAGGGCAGAGTACCGACGACTTCTATTTCTGTGCTTAAACTATTTTAACAAAACTTTTTATCCATGATCAAACACTTTTCTGGATTTATTTGTCAAGATAGAAAATCTGTAAATTTAACTTTAACCCTCACTCTCTCGATCAACTCTCAGTGACTCAATCGTCTACTGGTATACAGAAATCTGAGAGAACTTTTAGACTGTTATTATTTCTCCTGAGATAAAAATTAGTATCGCTTCAACTGTGATAACAATCATCTGATCATTTCCCGGAAATTAGGCAACAGAGTGACAATAGTATTCAATCGCTAAAAATACTTTCTGTGTTGTCAAAGAAACAATATCGTTTACTTTAATCTACAATCTAATCAAAAATTCTGCGATTCCCCAATTTTATTTTAGCTCTAATCAGGTCAAACTCTACTGGGAAATCGCCCCACGTTTTTGAATTAATCCCCTATCTTTCTAACATTTTCAAAGCTTGAAAAGCCAGAAAGAAAAACCCAACCGATCCCAAAATCGTGAGAACGGGTTCAACGAGACGTGGTGTAAACAGTTCACCCATGTGATTATTTATCCTCAAATGATTATTTTTCAGAAAGGATACAGAATTCCCCCTATCAATAAAATCAAAGGAGTTCTCAACCTAGATTATCCGTCTAAAGGCGGTTATCAGTGTTAATCCTCTCTATTCAATTATTTACGGTAATTCTGGCTTTCGTCAAGCTAGAGGTTCGCCAGGAACTCTCAGACGAGAAGTTAGAGAAAAGATATAAATTTTCTAACAACCACTCCAAAGGTGCTAAAACGAGGTAGAAGTATTCAGAGAAAAAAAATAGATATGAGGTTTGAGACTCTTAAACAAGAAGCTTGCTATGAAAAAGTTGAACGCTGGATGCGGGAACTTTACGGTAAGTTTCCCTGTCCGAAAAATGAAGTTCCGGGACTGACTTTATTTATGGGTTCTGCTCAAGTAGAAGTTTTAGTTTCTCCTTGGGGGAAAGATGATTCTATCATCACCACTCGCTCTTACGTGGTGACAGGCGCAGAACTTACACCCGATTTAATGCGGTTTCTATTACGAGAAAATCACAATATGCGCTTTGGGGCTTTTGGAGTTGATGAACAGGGCGATATCGTATTTGAGCATACCATTGTGGGTTCAACTTGTGATAAACCTGAACTCGAAGCTTCTGTCAATGCAGTGTTAGAAATTGCGGATGATTACGATGATAAAATTGCTGAACGATGGGGAGGAAAACGAGCATTAGATCGCTTAGGTTAGTGACTATTATGGATCAATAATTTAACGGTTTGTATCAATTAACTCCTGAATTGTTGCTAAAGATAATCCGGTGACTTGCATGACTTGTTCTTGAGTCATTCCCTGTTGTAACAGAGTACGAGCAGCTTGATTGAGTTGAGACTCGACTTGTTCTGCTCGTTGGAATTCCTGTTCTGCTCTTTGATGTGCTTGTTCTGCTCTTTGGAATTCTTGTTCTGCAATTTCTTGAGGAAGCAGAAATAACTCTCCGTCTAAATCAGCCCATCGTAACCAAGTCGCTTCAATCCCTTGATATTCACCAAACCAACGAACTAAACTCAATCCTAAAGCTTGACTAACGAGTTGATTTTGGGGATTGAAGTCAATCGGTTGAAAAACGCCTTGTTGTAGAGAAAAACCTGCTAGATCTTCTGGGTTAAATGGATCAAACCAAAAATATTCAGAAACCCGTAAACGATCTTGATAAATGTATTTTTTTTCAGTTTTATCGAGTTCTGCGGTACTCTCAGAAAGTAACTCAATCACAACATCTGGGGCTTTTCCTTCCTCCCACACCACCCAACTCCGACGTTCTTTTTTAGGAACACCTAACACGGCAAAAAAATCAGGCCCGCGAAAGTCTTTATTTCGGACTTGTTCTAAGCTATAATAAACAAACATATTCCCCCCAACAAACCCATCGGAACGCGAAGCCATCCAAGGTTGCAAGGTATTGATCAGGATTTCCATTTGAAATTGATGACGTTGGCTTTCCATCGGTTCTCCATCATCGTAGGGGAGTTCTTCCTGAGTTGGAGGAAGGCTTGTTAGATAGGGAGTTATGGGAGTCGTTTCAGACATAGGAATTTAATTCAGAGTCAGTTTCAACATGATCCTTTGAAAACAACTTAACATCAAAAAAGCGATCACCTAACTCAATTATAATTGATAGCGATCGCGATCAGATCTAGATAAGTTTGATAGTCTAAGGAATGCTAAAATTAGCCATAAGAGGATAGTGATCCGAAAATCCCTCTTTTTCTTTTTGACAAACCTGATTTTGAACGAACAAAATATCAGATTCACAGGGCCACTTCTTTGCCATCTGAGAGACAAAAACATAATCTAAAATACTGGCATATTTAGGATCGCATTGAGTTCCCGTGAGCGGACAAGAATTCGTTTTTAAACAATTCGGCTTAATCCAAGTCATCACATCTTTTCTTACGAAAAGATCAAAAGCCTTATTTCCCTTTTTTTTATCCAAATCAAAATCAAAGTTATAATCTCCAACTGCAATCACAGGCAAAGATTGTGCGGCTGCCCAGTCTCGTAAATTTTCCGCTTGTTGGTTGCGTTTACTCTCACTTCCTCGGTTAAAATGATTAACCGTAAATAAAAACTCTTGACCCGTCGGTAAAAACTTAAAATGAGCCACTAATGGCGATCGCGAACCGCCAATATTATCGAGTTCTTCACGCTCAAGAAGATCAAGTTTATTTTGATTGTAGATAATCTGCAACTTATCGAGGCTTCCTGTCGTTCCAAAGATCGACTTAAAATCCGATCCCGGAACAGCAACCGCCTCCGTAAAAATATCCGCTGCTGCTTGATCAGCAACTTCCGATAGTCCCCACAAATCAGCCCCCACAATTTCACGAATATCCTCAGCCACTAAATGAGGATCAGTATCGTCAAGATCATCAGATTCGACATTATAGCTGATAATAGATAGAGGTTCAGCACTCGCGGGGAAAGCCGGAGCGATCGCCACAAACATGACCAGTAAAATCAGACCGAAGCCCCAGAAAATGGACTGAATTCTAGATTTCATCACAATACCTGTAAATTAGATCAAGTTCTGTCAGCTTGGCAATACTGACACCAATATACGCAATATCGCCGCCCAAGGAGTGACTCATGCCTGTTGAAATCGTACCCGAAACTGACTTCAAATATTATCTCATTGCCTTTGATGAAGAAGGTCGAGAACGCCAGGATGATCCGGATGGACAGATGAGCCAACGAGTCCTTGAAGTGTTGAAAACAGAGCCAATCACTGATGTTTTTCTGATTAGTCATGGATGGCGCAGTGATGTTCCGGCGGCTCGACGTCAGTATAGTCGTTGGATCAAAGTCATGCTCGAACAAGAGGCTGACCTGGATTATATTCGAGAGATTCGACCCGGGTTTTCTCCGTTATTAGTCGGGTTACATTGGCCGAGTTTACCTTGGGGAAATTATGACTTAGCCAATTCTTCGGCGATTTCCTATCACGGTTTGAGTGCGTCTTCTACCGTCACTCCCATGAGTCAGTTAGTTAATGAGTACGCTACCCGTTTGAGTGAGACTTCCGCCGCGCGACAAGCCCTACAAACGATTTTGCTGTCCGCCCAACAAAATATTGCTCCTGAAGAATTACCACCCGAAGTCGGCCAAGCTTATCGGATTTTGAACTATGAAACGACTTTAAGTAGTCAAGGTTTAGGGTCTTCGCCCGCCACTGATAGAGAACCCTTTGATCCCGAGAGTACCTTTCTCGTTGCTCGTCAGGAGGCGTTGAGTTATGGCGGGTTTAGTTGGGGTGGTGTTTTAGCCCCCTTGCGAACCTTGTCTTTTTGGAAAATGAAGGATCGGGCGCGTCAGTTTGGTGAAGCCGCAGGACATGAATTTCTCA
This sequence comes from Lyngbya aestuarii BL J, assembly GCF_000478195.2. Lineage (GTDB taxonomy): Bacteria > Cyanobacteriota > Cyanobacteriia > Cyanobacteriales > Microcoleaceae > Capilliphycus > Capilliphycus aestuarii. The sequence goes on from NZ_AUZM01000024.1 coordinate 61,723, forward strand.
AAGACTTACAACGGGTGAAGGAGGAAGTGCGATTTCATTTAGTTGGTCATAGTTTTGGTTGTATTGTGTTGTCGGGAATGTTGGCCGGACAGAAAAATTGGGGTGTGTTGGAACGTCCAGTCAACTCTTTATTTTTGATCCAGGGGGCTTTTTCTCATTGGTCTTATTGTGGGGATATTCCGGTAACACCTGGAGTTGCGGGGTATTTTCACCCGTTGATCACAGAGGGTAAAGTCTCTGGCTCGATTATTACGACTTATTCTAAATTTGATACGGCAGTTTGCAAGTGGTATCCCTTAGCGGCGAGTGCTTCGAGTCTGTTTACGCGATCGGTCAGTTTCTTTGAATTTAATCAATTTCCTATGTATGGCGCTTTGGGGGCTTTTGGAGCCAGGGGAGGAGATGATTTTCAGGCCGTGGAAATGGATATGTTGGATAAAGATTCACCTTATCCTTTTTATCCGGGCCAAATTTATAATCTTGACAGTCAGGAGTTTATTCAAGAAGGTTCCGGCCCAGAAGGCGCTCATAACGACATTGCCCGTCGGGAAGTTGCTCATGCGGTTTGGCAAGCAGCGATCGCCAGTTAAGAAGGAATGGGGAGGTGGGGAGGTTGGGAGGTTGGGAGATTGGGAGGTTGGGAGGTCGGGAGATTGGGAGATTGGGAGATTGGGAGATTGGGAGATCGGGAGATTGGGAGATTGGGAGGTTGGGAGATTGGGAGGTTGGGAGGTTGGGAGGATTTTTATGAATAAAAAGCTATTTTTCATCGGAAAAAAATCTTCTCCCCGTCACCCCCGTCACCCCACCTCCCCGTCACCCCCATCACCTCCGGCAATTTTTAACTCGGGAAGCGAGTCATCCGCACGCACCGTCTTTTCGAGGCAGTGAACGGATGACTGAGAACGAAACAGCCCTGCCCCTGCACCCCACCTCCCCATCTCCCTATCTCTCTTATCCCCCCCCTGGGGATATTAATTTTGTGCTATCATATAGATGCCCCCCAGGGGGATATTTATGAAATCTTCACTTGATATCTTAAATAAGATAAACTTAAGTAACGATTTTTTAAGAAAACCTATTTAAAGTTAGAACGACCTATAGGAGCGAACCTTGACTACTACCCAACCCACTCAACCCCCTGATCAACTTCATATTTATTTAAGAAAAGTTAAACTCTCTCAGAAATGGATGCTGTTTGGAGCGGCTATATTTCTGGTGTGTGTCCCGGTGTTTTTTCAAGCGCCCCTGGTGAGAACCTGGCCAGTCTTGAGCCTATTGATGACAATCGGGTGGTTAGCCCTGAGTCTATTCTTAATGCGATCGCGGACAACGTGGGTTTGGGGAGACTTACTGATTGGGTTTACCTTAAGTTGGTTAACCGGATCGATCTATTGGGGTTGGTTACGAGGAGAACCCCTTCTCCATCTTCCCATTGAAGCTTTAGGTATTCCCTTTGCGGTGTGGTGTTTGCACCAGGGATGGGGAAAAATCGGAAATTGGTTTTATTTAGGCTCTTTGTTCGGAACTGCGGTAACAGATGGATATTTTTACATAACGGGTTTAATTCCCAGTTGGCGACAATTGATGACTGTAGACCCTTCTTTTGCCGTTTCCATCCTGCGAGATGCACTCTCGCTCGTCAGTACCCCTTGGGGGATTAGTTGGGCAATCGTCTTAGTGCTGCTGCTGTTAGGGGTGGGTTTATTACCCTTAAAATCGAAACAATTGCATAAATGGGTGTTCAGTGGAGCAGTTTTGAGTACAATCTTAGTAGACAGCTTGTTCTTGGTAGCAGCCTGTGCCGCCTAAGGACGGACATGGGTGGCATTTGGAGGTTTGAAGTGCATCTAACACTGAAAAAGTGGCAGAACAAAGTTTAGACCACCGCTTAAATCTCAAACTAGAAAGAAAAAAATAGATCTTTCAAGATTTAGAGACTAGAATAGAATCGATCGGGGCGACGCTGAATAATCTCCCAAGTTTAGGTTGGGTGTTATAAACTTTTGTTGGGTGAGATCATAGATCTGGCTCCCACTTTCCAAAAACCCAGTGTCCTTTCTCAATCTGTTGTGAAATTGCAACACACCCCTCATTTATTGATTATCGGTGACGGTGGCAAAAACTATTTGCCACTGGTTGGTAAAAACTATTGGACATTGGGCCGCAGCGACGACAATAATTTTGTGATCCGCGATCGATGGATTTCCCGTAATCATGCGATTTTACAACGTATGGAAAGCGGAGAGTTTTATTTAATTGACCTCGGAAGTCGCAATGGTTCCTTTGTCAATGGTCGTCGGGCGACAATTCCAATCACCTTGGAAAATGGCGATCAAATTATCTTTGGTCAAACCGAAATGGAGTTTCATAGTCCATCGAACCGACCCGAAGTGGACGAACCGGAACCCGAGTCTGAAGATTTCACGGCAACGCTGACTGTGCGCCGTTTAATCTCTGTGATGGTCGTAGACATCCGAGACTTCACGGTATTAACGCGACAGCTAGATGAACGCTTACTCTCAGAAGTGATGGGACGGTGGTTTCGTGAGGCTGGAGAAATTGTCCGCGAACATGGCACCTGGGTCGATAAATATATCGGTGATGCCATTATGGTTGTTTGGTTTCATGGGGCGCAAGGAGTCAGTTCCAAGGAGATGCTGCAAATTTGTAGTGCTTTGAGAGCCTTACACCGGACAACAGAAGCCTTGAGTAATGCCTATCCTTTGCCTTTTCCGTTGCGAGTCGGTGCCGGACTCAATACGGGATATGCGATGGTCGGAAATACAGGAGGTAGCGGGAATTCAGACTATACTGCCTTGGGAGATACCGTGAATGCGGCTTTTCGACTCGAATCTTCAACCAAGCAACTCGGGATGGATATTGCTTTGGGTGAAACCACTTACAAATATCTTTCTCAACTTCATCGAGAGAATAACTTCGAGCAGCATACTGTTGATCTCAAAGGTTATGATACGCCAACAATCACCTATGCCTCGACCTTCGCAGGTCTGAATACATTTCTAGAAACGGTAGAAGGCTTACAACCTGAGTAATATTAATCAAAAATTAAGTTTAAGATCACCCATCGCTCCAAACGCTGACAAAATCGACTGCTACAATATTTAGACAAACACTCAGATCCGATTATTAGGCTATCTAGTTTTGCACAGAAGCTGAAAAAACTTAATGCTAAATCACGCCAAAGCAGAATACTATGCTCATCCTACGGCTCAGGAGCTAGATCTTGACGAAGAACGGACTCGCCAAACCGTTCGGCTAGTTGCTCAAGCCGCTGAAGACCGAAAAGCCGAAGATATTACGGTGCTGAAGGTCTCAGAAGTCTCCTATCTGGCTGACTACTTTATCATCGTGACCGGTTTTTCTCATGTCCAAGTTCGAGCCATTTATCAAGCGATCAGCAAACAGGTCGAACAAGATGCACAACGAGTTCCAATCAGTATTGCCGGACAGCGAGAAGGCTCCTGGATCTTAATCGATTATGGAGATGTCGTCGTCCATATTATGCTTCCTGAAGATCGAGAATTCTACAGTTTAGAAGCCTTTTGGGGTCATGCAGAACGAGTCAATTGGTCAACGCTATAGTCAATTCCCGCTCGATACAAACTGAAAGCGGGTAAAGACAAAGCTTAATCCCTTTTGAGTAGAGATGTTGCTGATCGCGTCTCTACCTATTTTTTATTGAAAGCAACGAAACTGTTGTAGAACACTCCGATTCGATCAATTCGTTATGATTAATTATGATTAATTTTAGATTTTAAAATCCTAGATTGACAACAGTAGTTATGAGAGATGTGTCAGCTTCAGTCTGCCCTGTTCCCCCTGAACAGCGTCCAATCAATGAATATCAAGAATTGCAGGAGTCTTGGTTTTTTAGCTGGGTCACTCTTGAATGGCATCAATATCTGAGAAAATTGGCTTGGGTATGGGCTTGGAGTTGGTTAGTCTTTGGGCCGGTTGCGGCGGCGAGTTTCCCCCCCCAAACAGCAATTGTCCCGTTTTTTGTGAGTGGGGCGGCCGGAGCCAGTCTGATTTTGACCCTTGTTGTGATTCGACTGTACTTAGGATGGTTTTATGTCCGCTCCCGTCTGATCCGTGCCAGTATTTGCTATGAGGAGTCAGGCTGGTATGATGGACAAACTTGGGAAAAAACCCCAGAATTTTTAGCGCAAGATCAGCTCATCCTATCCTATCAGGTGCAACCCCTACTGAAGCGTCTACGACGCACCTTTTATGGTCTAGCATTGTTAGTGGCAGTGGATGGACTGACCTGGATCTGTTTGTGATCGTCGGAAAATTTGCCATTGGCAACCTGCAACCCTAATTCTCAATTTCTTAATTCTCACACTTACTTCAAAACTCACTCTCATATGACAAGGGCAAAACGAACACAGTCGGCGGAACTCGAAGTCAGACTCCTACGGTCTGGGATCTGTGAGTCTATCCACCGGGTTCAAGCTACAGTTTGCGATACTCGCGGACGGGCGCTATCAATAGCTGGAAGTGCAGACCTGGGAACATTCGTGCGTTCGGCTCTCAAACCGTTTCAAGCTTTGGCGACAACCAACACAGGTACACTTGAACGTTATGATTTGACGGATGTTGATCTGGCTATTATTTGCAGTTCTCATCAAGGGACGATTGAACAGGCCCGACGAGCTTTTAATATTCTCTGGCATTGTAATGTTGATCCGGCTTATCTTCAATGTCCGACTCCCAACGGAAAACGCAGTCCGCTACAGCATGGATGTTCGGGGAAACACGCTGGAATGTTGGCGGTTTGTCGGCAACGTCACTGGCCGCTAGAAACCTATTTACAGCCTAAGCATCCGGTACAACAACTGATTCTCTCTAAAGTCGCTGAGATGCTGAAAATGCCCCCTGATGAATTGATTGTCGCCAGAGATGACTGCGGCGCACCGACTTATTATATGGAACTCGGTCAAATTGCGACTCTCTATGCTCAGTTGGCTTCTGGGGATAATCTGGATATGGAACGTATTGTCCGAGCCATGACTCATCACCCGGAAATGGTGGCGGGAGAGGGGCATTTGGATACTGAATTGATGCGGATGACTGAGGGGGAATTAGTCAGTAAATCGGGTGCTGAAGGGATTCAGTGTATTGGTCGAATTGGTGAGGGGATGGGTTTAGCGATTAAAGTGATTGATGGGGCTAAACGCGCTAAATATGCTGTGGCAATTCAGTTATTGAAGCAAATGGGCTGGATCACACCCACACAGTCTGAAACTTTGTCTGATCAATTTCTGACTTTGGATGAATACAGACGTTTAGAAGTGGTTGGGGAATTGTCTCTGGTTTAGTTCTCTAGAATTGGCGATCGCAATCTAGAATGGAAAAGTATGTCGATCTTCGGGATATTCGACGAATTTTAAGCCCTAAAAAACCCGTTCTAATTGTCTAAAATCTCGTTCAACTTCTGTCCAAAGGGCGCGATTATGAGGGTCGGTTTTGAGTGCTTTTTTGAGATAACTCCTGGCTTTTTCCAACTTTTTCTCTTTAATTAAAGCTCGTCCAAAACGTTGATAGGTAATCGCTTGCCATTGACGAACTTCGATATCTTGCGGAATTCGCTGTGCTAAACCTTCAATCAGAGCAATAGCTCTTGGAAAGCGTTTGTATTTCAACAGTTGTTGCAATTCCAAATAAGAATTATGCTTTATTTTCTGCTCAGTTTCTGATAGGTTATTATTGTTTTTAACCGCAGTTTCTTTGCAAGTCACCTTTACTCTTAAAGGTTGAAAAGGAGGTGGAGAAACAACCGTTTGCTGAGATTCAGACTGACTGAAAATTTCAGCTTCGGGTCTAGCAACATCTAGCAAAAACTTGTAAGCTTCTGTGACGGCTATAAATTTTTCTCGGGCTAAGTGATCGGGATTAACATCAGGATGATAAAGTCGAGCCAGTTGTCGATAGGAAGCTTTCACTGCTTCTAAACTTGCACCGGATCGTAATCCCAATCGTCGATAATAATCTGCCGTATCCATTCAGTTTAGATCAACTCCGTTAACCCTAACTCTCTAGTTAACAGTAATAGATTATCCACTGTCAACTGTCTGTATAGTCGTGTAGAGGCGGGTAAGGCCGCAAAGTCGATTAATTAACACGCATTGCTTGAGATCGTTAACCCCACCCGCCAACACTTCAGTGATCAGTCATTAATTTCACCTGATACCTGAACGATAACTGACTATTGATTTAAACAACACGTTCTTCAATCACCTGATCGACCAAACCATATTCTCTGGCTTCTTCAGCAGACAAGAAATAATCGCGATCAGTATCTTTCTCTATTTTTTCGATAGATTGATTGGCGCGTTCAGCGAGGATACTATTTAACAAACTCCGAATTCGTAAAATTTCTCGGGCTTCAATTTCGATATCACTCGCTTGACCCCGAGTTCCACCCATCGGTTGGTGAATCATAATTCGGGCGTGGGGTAGGGCGAGTCGCTTTCCAGGGGTTCCCGAAGCTAGCAGAAAAGCCCCCATAGAAGCTGCTAAACCGACACAAATCGTCACAACATCAGATTTGATGTATTGCATGGTATCGTATATCGCCATACCAGCTGTGACTGAACCTCCGGGAGAATTGATGTAGAGATAGATCGGCTTATTGGGATCATCAGAGTCCAAATAAAGCATTGAGGCAACGATCCGATTGGCCAACCCATCTGTCACTTCTTGACCCAGGAAAATAATTCGTTCTTGGTTGAGACGGGTATAGATATCAACCCACCTCTCATATTGACTACCGGGAAGGCGGTAAGGAACACTGGGAACACCAATAGGCATGACTATGATCTCGCTCTTGCTAATAAAGTTAACTTAAATTAAACGGTGACAGCAGGTTTGGGCAACTCTTTACGACTTTGCAGAACCCGATCAATTAAACCGTATTCTTTCGCGGCTTCAGGGGTCAAATAGAACATCCGATCCGTATCTTTAGCGATTCTCTCTGTCGATTGACCTGTATTCTTAGCCATAATTTCCAAAAATGTTTGTTTATTGGCTAAGACTTCTTTGGCGCGAATTTGAATATCAGTCGCCTGACCCCGGGCGCCAGATTTGGCTTGATTGAGAATCAGGGTTGCATGAGGTAAACTCGCCCGGTATCCTTTGGTTCCGGCTGACAAGATCATTGCCGCAGTCCCCATAGCTTGACCGATACAGATGGTATGAACAGGGGGTTTAATGTAACTGATCGTATCGCAAATGGCAAAGGCTTCGGTTTCAAACCCAATCGCATCTCCTCCATACCAGGAAGTCCCGGTTGAGTTAATGTAAAAGTAGATCGGTTTATCGGGATCGTCAAACTGTAAGTACAGCAGTTGAGCAATAATCAGTTCGGTGACATCAATTCCGACTTGGCGTTTAATGTCATCAGATGAATACAAGGGCAATCCCAAGTAAACAATCCGCTCTTTTAACAAGAGAGATTCCAAATCTGGGGGCGGTGTCCGAACGGGGCTATCGTTGTAGTATGGGCTTTGCACGGTTTATGTTGTATGAACTCTTCAAAAATTGTAGCTTGAACCCAGAAAGCGATTCTGATAAACAAATACTAACGTAAGTTCAGCACAGTCTGTAGAGGGTTAGTTTACACCATTTTTTAGTGATCCTTCGCTACGCGCGATTTCATCGGAACCAGCGACTAACACTCCTTTTCTGCAAGGGTTTTCGTTGATTATAGGATTTTTAATTCTGATGTTAAACGGTTCGGTGATGACGCTGAGGTGTGGATTTCCGATCTCAAAAGTGATTAGGGAAATTTCATCGGACAGCGGATCAGTACCCTTAAACCTGTGAAAACCCCGCTTTAAGAATTAAAAATCAGGTAAAGTAAGCGAGTTTTTGAACAGAAGACTGACTTAGCTTAGGTGATTTTCTAAATATCAGGAACTCCCTACAGAGTTAATGTAGAATTAAACCAATGAGTCTGAGTTCCTCAAAGGCTATTCTGCTCTAAATATACTAGCGCAAGTCCAATTCACTCCTATGAACGTTAGTTTAGAACCTTTTCTCAACGATCAATATCTTGATATCACTCAAGGAAGCAGCCAACGTCAGCTTTCTATATCGGTTTCGGCGATTCCTAATTCTGTTGATCGCCATGTTCCCCTTAACCTCTGTCTGATTTTAGACCACAGTGGTTCGATGAGTGGAAGTCCGTTAGAAACGGTTAAAAAAGCCGCAGGTGAACTGATTGATCGTTTAAACCCTGGCGATCGCATTTCGGTTGTGGTGTTTGATCATCGGGCTAAGGTGTTAATTCCCAATCAAGATATTACTGATCCTGAAAGTATTAAAAAACAAATTAATCGGTTAAGAACTTCGGGGGGAACCTCAATTGATGAGGGGTTAAAGTTGGGGATTGAGGAGTTGGGGAAAGGTAAAGTTGAGCGGATTTCTCAAGCTTTTCTCCTGACTGATGGTGAAAATGAACATGGAGATAATAATCGGTGTTTGAAGTTGGCAAAGCTGGCAACTGATTATAACCTAACTTTAAATTCTTTGGGTTTTGGAGATGATTGGAATCAAGATATTTTAGAAAAAATCGCGGATGAAGGTGGCGGAACACTTGCTTATATTGAATATCCAGAACAGGCAATTGATGAGTTTAGCCGTCTATTTAATCGAATGCAATCTGTAGGGTTAACCAATTCTTATTTACTCTTTTCTCTGATGCCGGCAGTCAGATTTGCAGAGTTAAAACCGATTGCCCAAGTTTCCCCAGATACGATTGAATTACCCTTACAAAAAGAAGGCGATCAATTTGTTGTCCGGTTGGGGGATTTAATGAAAGACATGGAACGAATTGTTCTGGCTAATCTTTATATCGGAAAATTACCGCCAGGAAGACAAAAAATCGCTCAATTACAAGTTCGTTATGATGATCCAGCTTTAGGAAATCAAGGATTATATTCTGAACCCATTTTGGTAGAAGCAGATGTAATTGAAGGGTTTAAACCGACTCCAAACCCTCAAGTTCAAAAACACATTTTAGCTTTAGCGAAATACCGACAAACCCAAATTGCAGAAACAAAACTCCAACAAGGCGATCGCGTGGGGGCGGCGACAATGTTACAAACGGCGGCAAAAACAGCGTTACAAATGGGGGATAATGGTGCCGCTACCGTTTTACAAACTAGCGCAACTCGTTTACAATCGGGTGAAGAACTTTCGGAAGCCGATCGCAAGAAAACCCGTATTGTTTCTAAAACAGTATTGAGAAGTGAATAGTAATGTAGGGGCGAGTTCCAGGAAAATATATGTTTTCCTCTGATCTAAACCCGCCCTTAATTTAAGAATTTATGGGTCACTTTTCAAGGCTTGATTTTGGGCTTCTAATAACTGTTTAATCCCAATTTCTGCATAATCTATAATTTGGTTCAATTGCTGACGAGTAAAACTTTCAGCCTCTGCTGTTCCTTGTAACTCAATCATTCCTAATTGATCATTCATGACAATATTACAATCAACATCGGCGGCAACATCTTCTTCGTAGTTTAAATCTAAATAGGGTTCTCCCTCTAATAATCCTACAGAAATTGCTGCGATTTGATGAGAAATGGGTGATTTTTCTAACTCTCCTTTGTCTACTAACTGATTAAACGCATTGGCTAACGCTACAAACCCACCTGTGATCGAAGCCGTGCGAGTTCCAGCATCAGCTTGAAGCACATCCGCATCAATAATAACCGTTTTTTCACCTAATACTTTTAAGTCTACCGCTGCCCGTAAACTGCGACCAATTAAACGTTGAATTTCTTGAGTTCGTCCCGATAATTTCATCAATTCCCGAGAGTGACGTTGTTGAGTCGCCCCCGGTAACATTCGGTATTCTGCGGTTAGCCAACCCTGTCCACTATCTTGTAAAAATTTAGGAACTCCGGGTTGAATAGTCACGTTACACAACACTTGAGTATTTCCACATTTTGTTAATACAGAAGCCGCTGAATACCGAGTATAATTGAGTTCAAAATGAACGGGGCGAAGTTGATCGGGTTGTCTATTATCCAGACGTTGCCAAGCCATAGTTAAGTTACCTAGATGAGTATTGATAGACGAGTAAACCTTTAAGAATTGGAAGCAGAAGAAGTCGCAGAATCTCTCAACTGACTGATAATTTCTTGTTGCACTTGTTCGGGCGGTTGGTTGCCATTAATATCGAGTAAGCGATCGCGTAGACTGTAGTATTCTAATATGGGAATAGTACGTTGATAAAAGAGTTCGATTCGACGTCGGATAATCAGAGGTTTGTCATCTGATCGCGATCGGTGTATCGTCCGATTAGCTAACACATCTTTGGGTACATTCAAATAAATTGCCCAGTTTAATTGTTGTCCTAAATTTTCTAATAAAAAATCCAATTCTTCGGCTTGAAATGCAGTGCGAGGATAGCCATCGAGTAACCATCCCTGAGTGACATCAGCTTGAAGTAACCGTTGATGAATGAATTTGATCATGATTTCGTCGGGTACCAGTTCCCCTTTTTCCACGTAAGGACGTGCTTTTTGGCCCAGGTTCGTTTGATTGGCGATCGCATTTCGTAAAACTTCACCCGTTGATATTGAGGGGATATCGAGATGCTGAGATATCCCTTCGGCTTGTGTTCCTTTTCCGGCGCCTGGCCCTCCGAGAATCACCAATCTCACTCCATCTCACTCCCTGAATATTGTGTTCAAATTAATTCACCTTTATTGTCTCATGGGTTTAATCATCAGGAAACTGCCAACAGGCGATATGTTCAACGTCTTTACTCCCACAAGTGCGACAGGGTGCATCCTCAAAGGAATCTACCCATTCTGCATCACACTGACGACAATGACAGAAAATATTATTATCGTTGGCTTGTCTGAGGTGAAATTGCCATTGATCGGGTTCGGTTTGGGAGTTTGTAGAGTTGGGGTCTAACATTTTAAACCTGGGGAATGGAAGTCGGTTTTAATAAGAAATTAGCGGCTTTTTGAGTAATAGCTTCGGACAGATGAATTTGTTTGAGTTTAACTAAATCTTCACTCACAAATAAATCTCGAACCATCGCTTTTTCACCTTTGTTAAAAGTCGTTTCATAATAAACCTCTTTGATTCCAGCAGAAATAACCAATTTCAAGCAAGAAACACAGGGTTCTAAGGTTACATAAATACTCGATCCCGCACAGCTAATTCCGTGTTTGGCGGCTTGGGCGATCGCATTGGCTTCAGCGTGAACCGCCCGTGAGGGTAAGGATGAACTGGCGTCACAGCTACTCAAGCCCGGATAGCAATATCCTTGTGTGGTGCAGTGTACTGAACCTGATGGAGAACCATTGTAACCTGTCGCGACGATTTGGCGATCTTTGACAATTACGGCACCAACCGGAAACGCCAAGCAGGTAGATCGAGTGGCGGCGAGTTTGGCTAACATCAGAAAATATTCGTCCCAAGAAGGTCGCAGTGGGGGTTGGTCGTTTTGAATTTCCATCCTGTAAAATTTTTAAAGAGGGAGTATTTTCCCTCTCCATACCTATTTAGAAATTTAGCAGTTCTAACTGCTATGCCTTAGCACTAAGGGTTCGGCTTCACGCTGGCGAATCGCCTGGGCGTAGGGTTATAGGGTATTTTGCAGGTTCCCTAGAAACTTCCCTAACCTGTTATCGTGATATTAGCATAAATCTGGTGTTTTGTTGTCTGGATTTTTTGTTTTTATTTCATCGCTTCGATTGAATTCTAATTAGAGATTGAACTTTTCTATTATGGCAGTGAAAGTTTTTGAATTCAAAATTTATCCCCACAAGGATTTTCAAGAACAGTTTAACCGTTGGGCTTATGGATTGAAAAAATTTTATAACTTTTGTTTGCAACAATTTGAACTTCTAGACGAATACACCTACTGGGATAAACTCAGCAAAACCCGTGTCCCTTGTTGTCCTGTCCCCTGGAGTCTAAAGCTAATTGAAACACTTGATCCTAACCCCTACTTACCGGAATTAAAAAACAAGCATTATGTGAGTTATAGCAATCTGATCGCCCCTCAAGATATTCCTGTAATTCGTAACGCCCCAGAAGCCAGACAATATACTCTCAAGAAAGGTGAAACGGCTAAAGATGTTTTTAAGCGGGTAAAAAATCCCGATCAAATTGTTGTAACAACGGCAAAACCCGAATCAAGCGGACTGGATAAATGGCCGAGAGGTTGGTTGGGTGGTGTTGGGTATTCTCAACCTCCCAAACAAGATTATCAACCTTCTTTGATTAAGAATTTTCCCAACAGTGAAAAAACTAAAGATGCGGGAATTTTAGTAAAAAAGGAAACTCTAGAAAACTCCAACTTACCCGATGAGATTAAAAAAGTGATTTTAGATGTTCCCTACAAATTTCGTTCGGGTACGCTTGCTATGCTTTGTACCAGTTGGCAAGAATATCTGAAATCTCGCTCAGGTCAGAAGGATTTAAAACGGGGTAAACCTAAGTATAAACGATATCGCGATCGCATTGAAACCATTATTCACCCTAACCCAAATGCGGGTTCTAGCAAGCCTGCAAGTAAAGATGCTTGTCGGTTAGAGGGAGATAATATTTTAGTTTTACCCTCATTTGGAAAGGTCAAAATCAAAGGCTTAGACAAACGGTTTCGAGATAATGACGGCAGTATTCCGAGAGTCAAGGTTGTCAAAGTTCTGAAACGTCCGAGCGGTTGGTACATTCAGTTAACGGCTGATATTAACCGCAGTAATAAGTTATTTAAAAAGCCATTGGGAGCGATTGGAATTGATACGGGATTAAAAGAGGATAACTGGATTACTACAGATAGATTTGCTGTTACTAAACCTCGTTGGTATCGAGAGTCAGAAGAAAAATTGGCTCGTTTGCAAAAAGAATTGGATGCAAAAAAATTACAACGTGTTATCCTTTGGCTAAATCATCCTGACAATTCAATAGAACGAATCAAGACGATCTTTCCTTCTATTGCTAAAGAAGCTTTAGAAAAAGTGAAAGCCTGTAAGCGTCCCCAATATTTGCACGAATTAGTCAAAAATAACGAACTGAGTACATCGGGATTAAATCAGCTTAAGCATTTTAATTTTAGAGATTGTGAAAAGGTTGAAAGTTGTTATTTATTTGACAAACTTCTCTCGGCTTCCAATAAAGAGATTGAACTTGCACAGCGTATTCGTAAATTACACGAAAAGCTAAAACGGCGCCGACGTTCACATAACCAAAAACAAAGCACTTGGTTAACGCGAAAATATAGTATAATTCGGATTGAGGATGGTTTACAGAAAAATGTCGGGAAGTCCAAAGCTAAAGTATCTGAAGACAATCGCTCCTTTGAACGCAATGCCCAAAACTCTAGAACAGGAATGAATAAGTCTGTTTTAGATGCGGCTATTGGTGGGTTTATTTCGTTGGTTGAGTCTAAGTCAAAAGAATGGGGACGGGATTTTAAACGCATGAAACCCGGTAAAGGGAAAGCCTACAGCCAGCGTTGTCCGGTCTGTCATCACGAGAATAAAGAACAGAAAGACATTACCAACCATCAAGATTATAATTGCTCAAACTGTGGGTTTACTCATCGCAGTCGGGACGTGATTCCGGGAATTAATATGATTCTTGATGAGTTTGAAGAACAACAACAAAAGAACCTATTAGGGATTGAAACTGAGGAACAGAAAATTATTTGGGATGATTTGAGCAAAGAATGTCGTCAAGCTTGGCGTCTACGGGAGAAGTGGCTTTCTGAAAATGCGCCAGGGGGTGGGTGTCAAGACGAAGTGAATTCGGATAAGCCCTCAAACACCCGTAAATCAAGGCGTAGAAAAAAATGAGCTTGACAATAGGAGGCGCACCTTATATCATGGGGCTTACAGAGATTTTGACGCGCTTGAGCCTCTGTGTTTTGATCAAAATCTGTAAGTCTCGCGCACTGCACCTGGAAAACTCAACGCTATCAATCCTTTCAGAGTCCCGCTCTAGAAATTACCATTAATACCTATTAGGGATTGAAACGCGAAGTTCAACATCATACAGACAAATCGAAAGCTAGAAATTACCATTAATACCTATTAGGGATTGAAACATCACAAATCTCTATGAGCCGATGGGTGAATTTTCTAGAAATTACCATTAATACCTATTAGGGATTGAAACACTTCCGAGAAAAATTTTAAGGCTTCTAGGCTTCTAGAAATTACCATTAATACCTATTAGGGATTGAAACACTTGATGCTTAAACAGCACCATTCGACATAAGGCTAAACTAGAAATTACCATTAATACCTATTAGGGATTGAAACTTAATTAGATCAGGTTTTGGAACTATACCAACACCCTAGAAATTACCATTAATACCTATTAGGGATTGAAACCAGAGGAAAGAGTCGCTTAAATCAAGAAACGCACCTAGAAATTACCATTAATACCTATTAGGGATTGAAACAACGGGGTTTGAACAGGTTACTCTATCGGCTCAATATCTAGAAATTACCATTAATACCTATTAGGGATTGAAACTAAATAAAATCTATCCGTCAATGGTTTTAAAACTAGAAATTACCATTAATACCTATTAGGGATTGAAACTTGACTAATTTTCTTGAGAAACGGGAGATTCTCTCTAGAAATTACCATTAATACCTATTAGGGATTGAAACTCCATCCACCAGGGTTTACAGCGCAATGAATTTCTCCGATACTAGAAATTACCATTAATACCTATTAGGGATTGAAACCAAAGTGACTCTCTAAAGTATATTGCTGAGAAAACTAGAAATTACCATTAATACCTATTAGGGATTGAAACGAGTGGGGAGAAGATGGAGGAGGGGTAAGTCTCTAGAAATTACCATTAATACCTATTAGGGATTGAAACAAGCCAACGATAACTATAGATGAAGCTATCGGAACTAGAAATTACCATTAATACCTATTAGGGATTGAAACTTTGGTTGGTGAGCATTTTGAAAAAGTGGCAAATTCTAGAAATTACCATTAATACCTATTAGGGATTGAAACTATAGCGTTTCACGTACCAGGAGATTGTGGTTGTTATTCTAGAAATTACCATTAATACCTATTAGGGATTGAAACAAGCGAGAGGTTGTTAAACCCTCTCAACCTAGCCTAGACTAGAAATTACCATTAATACCTATTAGGGATTGAAACTGCTAGATGCAGTATAAGCCCCGGTGGAAGGGGCTACTTCCGATGGGTCTAGAAATTACCATTAATACCTATTAGGGATTGAAACTCAGCCTGACTAATTTCCGGGTTAAGATTGCCACTAGAAATTACCATTAATACCTATTAGGGATTGAAACGAAGCAAACGTTAGAGGAAGCAGAACATGAGTATCTACACCACTAGAAATTACCATTAATACCTATTAGGGATTGAAACTCCCCATTGTTCTATAGAAGTTCCCAGCTTGTTGTTACCCTAGAAATTACCATTAATACCTATTAGGGATTGAAACTCGACTGTTTGCCGTACTGTCGAGCGCAATGTTGCTAGAAATTACCATTAATACCTATTAGGGATTGAAACACCGGAACAGATTGATGAATTGCTACAAGGTGACTCTAGAAATTACCATTAATACCTATTAGGGATTGAAACTAACGTACATAATACACAATAATTAAGTTCAAATTCCACTAGAAATTACCATTAATACCTATTAGGGATTGAAACAGTTTTACGTGATGATTATAAATCCCTACGCAAGACGGCTAGAAATTACCATTAATACCTATTAGGGATTGAAACTGAATCATCGGCTTCTTCACCTTCTATTCTCACTATGATTTCAACTAGAAATTACCATTAATACCTATTAGGGATTGAAACATTATCTCCAGGAGATGAGGCAACGAACGAGCTACTAGAAATTACCATTAATACCTATTAGGGATTGAAACTCTTTACGGCCCCGAACGGAGCTAGTGAAACTAACTAGAAATTACCATTAATACCTATTAGGGATTGAAACAGTTGCTTTTCATCTACTCCAACAACTGCTGCTACTGCCATCTAGAAATTACCATTAATACCTATTAGGGATTGAAACTTTGTTAATCTCTTGAATAAGTCTCTCAGAACTAAGTCTGAGTCTAGAAATTACCATTAATACCTATTAGGGATTGAAACTGGGAAAGTTGCAAAAGGATT
The DNA here is from genome assembly GCF_000478195.2 of Lyngbya aestuarii BL J. Classification (GTDB taxonomy): domain Bacteria; phylum Cyanobacteriota; class Cyanobacteriia; order Cyanobacteriales; family Microcoleaceae; genus Capilliphycus; species Capilliphycus aestuarii. Next base: position 77,917 of record NZ_AUZM01000024.1, read on the forward strand.
TTTCTCTAAACTACTAGAAATTACCATTAATACCTATTAGGGATTGAAACCGAAAAACCGGACACCGTTCGGAATTCTGAACACCTAGAAATTACCATTAATACCTATTAGGGATTGAAACATTGATTCGTCTCGTCTCCCAGTTTTTATCAAAGCTTTTAGCCGAAACTAGAAATTACCATTAATACCTATTAGGGATTGAAACTAAAATTAGTATTCTGAAATCATGTAGGGCGCTGCTGTTGCGCCCCAAGGATATTTTTCTCTATGAAACTAGGCAATCAAAAACTGACTAACGCTTAATTGCGGTGCGCCTGCGAGTATTGCCAATTGAACACTCGGTTGAGCGCCTGCACCATCAACGTCAAAGCTCAACTCTCCCGATAAAGTATTGTAGAGGAAGTTAGCATTGTTACCCATAGGAGTCGGTGCGCCACTTGCCACAAGAGTCCCGGTTGGAGAAGCCGTAATACTTAAAGAAGTTCCTGCAACTAAACCTCCCCCAAAATTGGCGACTGCGATACCGATAGCATCACCTTGAGTTGCATCAAAATCAGAAATAATATCAACTCCACTATCGGGTGTACCGTAGGAAAATAAATCTGCACCACCGCCACCCGTGATCACATCATTACCTAAACGACCTTCAATAGTATTATTCGTAGAACTTCCCACCAACACATCATTAAAATCGGTTCCTGTCGCATTATTAGCATCGCTTAGAGGTTCTGCGCTACCGAGTCGTCCGAGAAGTTCATTAAACCAAAACTGAGCAATTTTATCGTACCCTTGAACCGTTGGGTGAAGACCACTATCGTCAGGTGGAGCGGTAATATCGTCTGGGGTCAACCCATTGGGGCCGCTGAACATATCTACAAAAGTAACGGTTTTCCCCTGTTGAACATAGTTATTCACAAGGGTTGGAATCTGAGCGTTATAAGGTGCTACATTGGGAACCCGGTCTTCAAACCGACCATCAGAGCGAATGGGGGGAATAGTCGAAACCAGCAATTCTCCCGTAAAACCATTTTGATTGAGAATTCTGTCGAGTAAAGTATCTAAATCCTCAATCATCCGGTCTGGAGTGCTGCCAGAGTTATTGGTACCGGCCATCAATAAAATGACTTCGGGATTCGCCGCCGGTAGCCATTGATCAACACCAGGTTCATCTCCTTGACCGCGAGCAAGTCCTCTACTGGTAAATCCTGGATGTCCTTCATGATCTTTGTCGAAAAGGTTTTCACTCCCGCTTGATTGACTCCCGACAAAATCGACGGATAAGCCAAAATCAGTCAACCGATTGAACAGTCCCAGGCGATACCCTTCTTCAACTTCCTCGGGTACAGTTCTACTCACTTGACCTCGGGTAATTGAGTCACCGAGGGGCATAATGCGGACGGTTGAATCAAATTTGGGGTCGTAGAGAAATTGTTGGTCAAGTCGGACAATGACACCACTATCGCGAGCAATCGGATCACTTCCGCCATCATTTCCACCATCATTACCCCCGTCGTTACCCCCATCTCCGCCCACAAAATCAGCGAGTGTAATGGCAGATGGCGCAATATCATCAAGAACGGCAATTTCTTCTCCTGCAAATGCAATTACGGTTTCATTGCTACTGCGCGGTAATATTTGTAAATCGTTGAAGGTTATTCCGGTCGGCAGTTGGATTAAATCGATACCATCTTCAAAATCAGAGAAGAAATCTACATCTACTCCTCGACGAGCGAGTACGAATATATCGATGCCTTCACCACCTGTGACGACATCAATCCCTAAGCCACCATCGAGGATATCATTTCCCGCGTCTCCGAATAAGATATCGTTGTTATCTGCGCCGCCAAAGAGTTGATCGTCACCTTTTCCGCCTCGAAGCAAATCGGCGCCTGAGTCACCGAGTAAAAAGTCGTTATCAGCTTGTCCGTCTAAAAGATCATTTTCAGTTCCACCAAGCAGTGTATCACTTCCAACTCCTCCAGAAAGTTGATCGGCTCCCTGACTACCACTAATCAGTTCGTTATCCGTGGCTCCGATGACCGTATCATTACCTCCAAGAGCGATAACGCCCAGAGGAAAACCTGTGAGTTGCCCTGGTGTGAGTGCTATCAACTCAGCAGAATCATCTCCAACTAAAGCACCTAACACGGGGTTCGGTGTTAATGCCATTTTTGTTTTCTCCGTCTCCAAATACTATCTTCAGAGGTGTTCATTTGAAATGTCCCTGAAATCAAAAATAAAGTTTTTCCTTGTATAGAGTTTAACATTGTGACTCAAGCAACTGTCACTATTTTGGGGTTATTGATCTTCATTGATCTCCGCTACCTCTAACCCCTGATTCCAGATTTACTGGCTCTACTCAGTTCTTTTTTGAGGGGTGCATTGAAAATAGTTCTCAGCTTGTCTTTGCCCCAGTTATAGATTCTTCTGGAGATTTGTTAAAATATTTTCAGTTCTATAATCTGGGTGAAAGTTTAAAGTTTAAATCTTAAATAAGGAGGATTAAGTCGATGAATGATCCGAAGCTTGGAAATAGAGAGAAGATTGATATAAAAGTTGCTCTTGATGAGTTTGCAGTGTACAATCAGAACGAGGGTAAGCCACACAGGTAACGGTGTATCCGGCTTCGATCTCAGACGAACTCAAGAAGTTTTGTTCACTTTGATCGACTTGGCCGACAAGCAACTTAGCAACACAAACTGAACAGTTTCCGATTTTACATCCTGAAGGTAAACGAATACCGAGATCCTCTGCCATATCGAGGATGTATTCGTCATCGGGTACTGCGATTGTCTGATCAAGACTTTGAGTTTGATTAATGAATCGGACTTGATCAACTGCCATACTAATAATAATTGTTAAGCTGAAAAGTGTGTTCAGAGAAAGTCAAGCTTTAATTATAGAAAACTCCAAACTTTCTGAAAACTCCGAGTATAGTTGTAGATATCAACCGATGCTGTGTCCACATAAAGACTGAACACTGTGATCTCGAATTTCCCGTTTAGACCCACGATCAAGCGGTTGTATTTGGAAATCAGACGTATCCGGAAAAAATTTGCAGGTGTTTATGGTGTTAAAAATTTTACCCTTATGGTTCTCCGTACAATCGAGTCTCTGTACCGTTTGTTACATATTTTTGCAATATTTTCATTAAAAATTCCAACAAATTACGAAATATATATAGACTAATCAAAGTATTAAATTCTACAATAGGGGGTAATACCCCTCAAGCAGAGGGGGCGTTTGCCCATGACAAACATTCCGAAAACACTATAAATCACCCTGTAATCGATCATGTATCCCTCGATCACTCCCCATTCTCACTGGAAATATCCAATCATTTCAGACATGAGGCCTCCACCCATGACCCCAAAAAACAAGGCAAACCCCACTAACCACGATTCCCCAATCTCACAGTCCTCTCTTGAACCCTCATCCTCCCAACAAAGCAATTATGGTAAATTCATAGAATATATGCCCACAGCTGTCGCCATGTTAGATCGGCAGATGCGATATGTTGTCGTGTCTAAACAGTGGCAAACCCATTTTGGTCAAGAGGGTATCAATTTAGTCGGATACTGTGACGATGAACTCTTTTCCCATTTACCGGATATCTGGAACAAAAATGTTCAGAATTGTTTAGCCGGAAACCTCAAACAGTGGGAAATAGAATGTTTGATCTCATTACCAGAACAAGCCAGTCGATGGGTAAAATTTAATGTTCAATCTTGGCTAACCGATCAGGGAAATATTGGCGGTTTGATTGTTCATCTCGAAGATCTGAGCAAACACAAACAAATAGAACGGGAACAACAACAAGCTCAACTGGCTATTCATCAAGCGGGTGATGCCATTTATTGTCTGACCTCCGAGGGTCAAGTTTGTTATGCAAATCCGGCAACTTGTGATTTACTAGGTTACTCTGAAGCCGAACTTTTACAACTCAACATACACGAGATTGATCCCGATCTCTCCGCAGTCGTCTGGCAAGAATACTACAATAAAATTCAGAAAAAAGGAAATATACGTTTCCAGTCTTGTCATCAGAAAACAAACGGCAACATCATCTCTGTAGAAGTGAGTGCTAGTTATTTAGACACTCAATCTTCGGCAGAAAATAGTCATCTTAAAAATTTAGAAAATTTACCCTTAATTTGTTGGTTAGTTCGTGATATTGGCAATCATAAAGCCGCTCATTCAGCCATTACTGCTTCGCGAGATCAACTGGAAGCTGTTTTAAATGCCGTCCCGGGATTAGTCTCTTGGATTAGTTCAGATTTACGTTACTTAGGGGTGAATAAACATCTCGCTCAAGCTTATAATTTTCCGGCAGAAGAATTTATTGGTCGAGAAGTGGGTTTTTTACAAACAAGCCCCGAATTCAATCAATTTGTTTATCAATTCTTTGCGAATCACAAATGGGTTGATTCTAAAGAAATCACCGCCAATGTTCAAGATTTACCCCGAACTTATCTGATTGTTGCTCAAAAGTATCAACGGGGAAAAGCGGCTGTTTTTGTCGGGTTAGATATTACCCAACGTCAGCAAATGGAGGTAGCACTACGCCAAAGTGAGGAACGAGAAGCCCGTCGCCGAGTTGAGTTAGAAGAAGCATTAGCACAGTTACAGCGAACTCAAGCTCAACTGGTTCAAACGGAGAAAATGTTATCTTTGAGTCAGTTAGTGGCGGGAGTTGCCCATGAGGTGAATAATCCGGTTAACTTTATTTTTGGGAATTTGTCTCATGCTCAGAACTATCTACAAGAAGTGATGGGTTTATTGGAACTTTATCAACAAAATTATCCGCAGCCTACAGCAGAGATTGAAGAAATTTTAGAGGAGATGGATCTGAGCTTTATTAAGCAAGATTTACCTCAGTTGTTGGAATCAATGAAATTAGGGGCAGAACGCATTCGAGATGTGGTGCGATCGCTGCGTTTATTTACTCATGTCAATGAAGCACAAGTGAAAACTGTTGATCTCCATGAAGGACTCAACAGTGCTTTAATGATTTTACAAAATCGCCTACAAGCCAAAGGCGGACGTTCGAGTATTGAATTGGTTAAAGAGTATGGTGATTTACCCCGAGTTCAGTGTTATGCGAGTCAGTTGAATCAAGTCTTTCTAAATTTAATTACCTTTGGTATTGAACGGATAGAAACGGCTATACTTCGAGGACAGGTGATCAAACGTCCCCTGATTCGAGTTCGTACTCAATGCTTAGAAGATGATCTGATTTCAATTTCGATTTCTGATAATAGTCCGGGGATGACAACTGAAGAATGTCGCCAGGTTTTTCAACCGTTATTGAATGTTAAAAATGACCAAGAAACTCGTTTAGGTTTATCGATTGCTTATCATTTAGTGGTTGAGCAACATGGAGGTCAGTTGGAGTGTTTTTCTGATATAGACCGAGGTACTGAATTTATCATTAGAATTCCTTATGTGCTGGTTAAAAGTGATTGATAGGGTGACGGGGGAGATGGGAAGACAGGGAGCGGGATCTCTTGACTTCTGACTTCTGATGACTTCTGATCACTTCTGTAGCGTATTTTTTCGATTTCATATTAAAATAATAAGTTGCTGTGTTTGTCTGAGGGTATGGCTGGACATAGTAAGTGGGCGAATATCAAACGCCAAAAAGCCCGAGTTGATGCGGTAAAAGGTAAAGTTTTTACGAAAGTCTCACGGGAGATCATTGTTGCGGCTCGCACAGGTGGCGCTGATCCGGGGGCTAATTTTCAACTGAGAACTGCGATCGAGAAGGCGAAAGCGGCCGGAATTCCTAACGACAATATTGATCGGGCGATCGCGAAGGGGACAGGTACTTTTGAAGCGGATGGTTCCGAATGGGAGGCTATTCGCTACGAAGGCTATGGAACTGGAGGTGTGGCGATTTTAATTGAAGGACTTACCGATAACCGCAATCGTACCGCCGCTGATCTGCGGACTGCTTTTAATAAAAATGGGGGGAACTTGGGGGAAACGGGTTGTGTGAGTTGGATGTTTGAGCAAAAGGGCGTTGTCACTTTAGCCGGGCCAATTGATGAAGAAAAATTACTCGAAGCCTCCGTTGAGGGAGAAGCAGAATTTTATGAGTTAACCCCAGTTGATGATACAGATGGGGCGGAGGTGTTTACAGACACGAAAAATTTAGAAACTCTCAATCAAGTTTTACAGGAGAAAGGATTTAACATTGTTCAGGCTGAGTTACGCTGGATTCCGAATAACACGATTGAAATTAATGATCAAGATCAAGCAGAATCGTTGATCAAATTAATGGATGCTTTAGATGATCTCGATGATATTCAGAATGTGACTGCAAATTTTGAGATGTCTGATGAATGTTATCAATCTCTTTATTCAGAGCAAACTTAATTGGCTGGAAGTCGAAAAATTAACCCTTTCAATTTCAGTTGAGAACTTTTTCGACTTTATTCCCCCAGGTGATTGTTAGGTTTTGTTAATTAAGCGATTAATATCATCATTGGAGCCGAGTACCACAATTACGGTTTCTTTTTTTAAGCGTCGATTGGGAAGGGGATTTATTTCTAATTTATCTTTATCATCCCGAATCACAAGCAAGGTTAAACCATATTTACTTCGTAATTCTAACTCAGCAATTGTTTTCCCATCAAATTCTTTAGGAACAACCATTTCCACAATACTATACTTTGAATCGAGTTCAAACTGGTCTAAAATTCGGGGTTTTGTTAATAGCCGCGCGAGTTCACATCCCATTTCTCGTTCAGGAAAAACGACATGATCGGCTCCCACTTTTTTGAGGATTTTCATGTGAGTTTCTGAGGACGCTTTAGCGACGACAAAATCGATCC
>NZ_AUZM01000025.1 GCF_000478195.2 Lyngbya aestuarii BL J
TTTAAGCGTTGCTCTGACATTAACTCATTTTTATCCGACTACAATCTCTCAAACTTCAGTGACAGCTAGCGATGAAATTCGGGGCGTTTGGATTACTAATGTCAATAGTGGTATTTTGTTTGTTCCCGGTGGAGTTCAACGAGCATTAGATCAACTTTCACAATTAAATTTTAATACCGTTTATCCGGTGTTTTGGAATCGAGGAACAACCTTTTATCCAAGTGCTACCGCCCGTCGAGTTACAGGACGCTTTCAAGATTCATTGCTAAACTTAATTCATTTTGGAAAAGATGTTTTATCTGATATTATTAGTCAAGGACATCAAAGAGACTTAAGAGTAATTCCTTGGTTTGAATATGGGTTGATGGCACCGATAAATTCTCAGCTAGTCCAACGCCATCCAGAATGGATTACTTTACCCCAAAGTTCTAAATTTTTAGCCATTCCTTCTCTACAAGATTTAAACGATGCTTTACTTCCCAACTTTCCACCGAGTAATAAATTGTCCGGATGGTTGGGGATTAAAAATGTGTGGTTAAATCCCTTGCATCCTCAAGTTCAGAGATTTATAGAAGACTTAATTATTGAAGTCGTGATTAAATATGATGTTGATGGTATACAATTTGATGATAATTTTGGAATGCCAATAGAACTGGGTTATGATTGGTATACTCGTAAAATTTATAAGCAAGAACATGAGGGTAAACTTCCGCCGAATAATCCCGCAGATCCCGAATGGATGCAGTGGAGAGCGGATAAAATTACAGCTTTTATGAAAACCTTACATGATCAGATTAAAGCTGTTAAACCGGACTGTCTGATTTCTCTCGCCCCCAACCCCCGTGAATTTGCTTATAACGAATCTCTACAAGACTGGGAAACTTGGGTAAAACAGGGTTTAATTGAGGAGTTAATCTTACAAGTTTATCGAGATAGCCCTAAAGCTTTTTTAAGCGAGTTAGACGATCCAGCAATTCGAGAACTTCGCGGTAAAATTCCGGTCGGAATTGGAATTTTAAGCGGTACAATGGGACATCCTGTTGAGATCGAACAAATTCAGCAACAAGTTCAAGACGTTCGCGATCATAACTTTCAAGGAATGTCTTTCTTTTACTGGGAAACCCTATGGAGTTATTTTACTCCAGATGCACCCCGAGAACGTCGGAGAGTATTTGAAATATTATTTTCGCCTTCGCCCTCCTAACGTTCTACAATTCATGTATGTCAACTGATCTCAAACCCTGAAATTCCAATCAAGAATTAGATTCATTTAAGCGTTTTTGCCATTCGGCATCAATTTTATCTACTTGTTCGAGTTCTTGTTCGACTAAATCAGATTCGGTGGTGTAAGCTAAATCTTTTTGATCGATCACTGTTTCTGCGGCAAATTGACGAGCAAAACTCAGTTTTTGTTTAATAGAATCCTGAGCTTGATTCAATATTGCTACCCGTTCTTGTCGGTTTTGATTGCGAACTTCAATGCGAGCATTACGCCATTTTATCCAAATAAAACGGATCAAAGGAACGGTTAAAAATCCAATCCCATAAACCAACAAAAGCGGGAAAATAACATCTACAAAGGCAACCCAGCCACCCAAACTTTGAACTAGAGTCTGATCTTGTAATAAATTCCCCAAAATGATCGCACCGACAATATTAGCAACACCCAAACCTGCGGCTAACATTAATTGACCAGAACTAGCTTGGCTAAACTTCCACAATTGTTCTTTGAGAGAACTCACAATCCCTTGAGGACGATATTGAGTAGCAGTCGTTTGTAAATCGGGAAAATGATAAACCAGTTCACCTTGAGGACTCACTTTTGGATAACCATTAAATCGAGTTAAAACAGGTAACATATAGTCCTCGTATTCTTCCTCCTGACGACTAATTTCATCGAGATAGGGTGCAACCTGTTCAGCAATAACTGCCCCCTGATTGTTACGAATTAAGGTAGCAATCGTTTTCCAGCGTCGTTCTTCTAAATTAGCATTCGGATTCCCATCTCCAAAGAGAAAAGAAAAGACAGCTTCTAAAAAGTTGTACTGATTGTCTTTGAGGTTAGCGGAACGTTGACGTCGTTGATTGTAATAATCATTGTCATCCCAATACAAAAACCAATACCAGTTTGGGCCAAACCACAAGCGAGGAACAAAGATAAATCCACCACCACTATTGCTACTGCCACCGGAATCATCACCATCTCGACTGGAATTAATCGCAATCAAAATAATGGCAATGCTCACAAAAATCAGCACAATAGAAGCCAGTAGCAAAATCCCAAAAGAAATGCGGATGATATAAAATAACACACGCCAAACTTTTTCCCACCATTCTTGCAACTTTAATCGCCAAAATTTATTGCGAAGAACAGTCCGAAAATCCTGCGGAAACTGAAACGCAATTTCCCCAGACTCGGCGACTTGAAGATGTCCTCCCGCATCAGAAGCCAATGCGAGAAGTTGTTGTTGAGCGATATTAACATCTATTCCAGCTTGGGCGGCTACGTCCCCCACTGTGACGCGATAGCCCAACTGCTCAACCGATTTCATGATCGAAGGGTTTGGTGTCATAGCGCGTTTTTCTGCCCTAAAGCTTTCTCCATATACTTACTTCTAGTTTGACATACTTCCTCCGTGAAGCTTTGTCCTAATGGAGGATTTTTAAACTCACATTCCCAAAGAGAGTTATCAGTGATAAAAATAGACGCTTGTTGAGTGGATTGTTGATATTGTCGGTTGAATCCTGTGTTGGTAAGCGGCTTGTATAGCAGTCCTCTGGCGACATCCGAGAGCAATTTTTCGGCCGGGCTTCAGAAAAAGTAAACGACAAGCTAGCATGATAGAACAGGCTCTTTGAACGGCGTGAGTGTAAACTCAACGGTAATCAAGGGCAAATTCAAGTTAAATTAATGATCGCACAACTCTCAACACTGGAGAATCGAGTCAATGCCCAGATCACAACGTAACGACAACTTCATCGATAAGACCTTTACAGTAATGGCAGATATCATCCTCAAAATTCTGCCGACGAATCAAAAATCTAAAGAAGCCTTCGCCTATTATCGTGATGGAATGTCCGCCCAAGGTGACGGCGAATATGCAGAGGCTTTAGACAACTACTATGAAGCCCTTAAACTCGAAGATGACCCTAATGATCGTAGCTACATCCTCTATAATATCGCGTTGATTCATACCAGTAACGGTGAACATGAAAAGGCATTAGGCTATTATCATCAGGCAATTGATCTCAATCCTCGAATGCCTCAAGCTTTAAATAATATTGCGGTGATGTATCATTATCGAGCCGAACGAGAAAAAGAAGCTGGAGATGAGGATAAAGCAGAAGAATATTATCGTCAAGCTGCCGAACATTGGATACAAGCCATTCGTCTTGCTCCTAATAACTATATTGAGGCTCAAAACTGGCTCAAAACCACCGGACGCTCTAATATTGATGTGTACTTCTAAGCTCTGATTAAGTTGAGGTCAGTGACCTGTAGTTTGGCAAGATTGTTGCAGTTAACGCTGACAATTTTTGATGTTCTGACTCCCTATATTTTCTCTGGATTAAACAATGATTGATCGCGAACAAGTCCGCAAAGTTGCTCATTTAGCTCGGTTGAAAGTTACACCCGAAGAAGAAGAAAAGTTTACAACTGAACTCGGCAGTATCTTAGAATATTTTGAACAGCTTAAAGAACTCGAGACTGAGAATGTTAAACCCACAACTCGGGCAATTGATGTCAGTAATATTAGCCGCTCTGATCAGTTAAAACCCTATGAAAATCGAGATTCTCTGTTAGGAAGTGCGCCCGAATCAGATGGGGATTATTTTAAAGTTCCTAAGATTTTAAAAGAAGAATAAAGTCGGCGCAGATTTTTTTCAATAATCAGTTTGACAGTGAGCAGTGTTTTCAGGAGTCAGTTATCAGTTCTCACTTAAACTTCTAAACTTCTGAACTTCTACTGCTCACTGTTTACTATCATCTACTTTTTGACGGGTTAATTAATCTTTTTTTAGGGTTAATGAAAAGTGAAACCCAGTTAATAATTAACTAGGTTTCTCAAACTGATTTTCCAAACGTCAAACAATAACTAGAGATTAAAATCCACTGTTGCTAACCAATCCAAGATTTTAGGATTAACAACTTCGGGACGTTCATCGTGAGGACAATGACCCGTTTTTGGTACAGAAACAAATTGAACAGGTTGTCCCGCTGTAACTAAATCTTGATAAATTTTGGCTCCTTTTATTGGAGTCCAAGGGTCATCTTCACCCCAAATGACGAGTAAAGGCTGTTTGACTTTTGTTAATAACTGGGTGGGATGAGGGCCAGCCGGAGCCGTTAAAATTGAAGCAAAAACTTTCTGAGCGCCTTCATGATTAGAAGGTTGATAAAGCAATTCGACCAATTCATCGGTAATCGCTTTTTTATTTCCATAAACCTGACGCAAAGTGTTGCGAATGCGGTGTTTTTGACGCACTTGGTTAAACACAAACGAACCAATCACCGGAGAACCCACCATCTTAGTAAATGTTCCCATAATCCATCGTAAGGGCAGATTTAATTCCTCTGGGCGATGGTTCAAACCCCCTGCACAGTTAAGTAATACCGCCCCAGCGGAAATGTCAGGATATTCCGCCACCATCATCAAACTCAGTAACGCCCCGATAGAGTTTCCGATAAAAACAGTTGGTTTGAGAATATGTTCGGCCCAAAAATCATGCAACAGTTCAGTCCACAATTCCAACGAATAATCAATAGCAGGTTTCGCCGAACCCCCAAACCCCAGTAAGTCGATGGCAAAAACTTGATAACCTCCTTCTGCGAGTACGGGGATATTTTGCCGCCAATGTCCGATAGAAGCACCAAAACCATGCACTAACATCAGAGGATTTCCGTTTCCTTGAACCGTGTATTGGATAGAGTGTCCCTGCCATTGCCAAGTTTGCAAGTTTAGGGGAAATTTAGAAACAGGTTGTTGGGTAGAAAGCGTCATTTAATAAACTTTTGTAAATAAGACCACTCTCAAATGATAATAGGTTAAGCCCCGAATTTCTCGCAAATGCGATCGCTACGGTTAAGGATTTGAACAGTTCAAACCTGCCGCCTCTGCTGTCGCAAACTGAATCGGCAAAAATGCGAAGCCGAACTCTCGGCTAGGACAAGCAACAACCCTAACCCGGCTCACAGGGGGCTGTTTGCGATCGCCTATCCCCGGTATAAACTCAATTGGCCCGGTCACTCCCTCCACACCGAAAGTCTGATCTGCGATCGCCTGACGAACTCCGCGACGGGTTGGATGTTGGCGTATTCCTTCGATCAGTACCAAAGCCGCATCATAGGCTAGAGCAGTGCGGGGACTAACTGGCCCACCCCAAAGCTGCAAAGCGGTTTTGGAAAAATCTGGGTTAGGACTGCTCAAATAATGCCAGTGAACCAGTAAAATCAGTTTTTCTAAAAGTTTGGGCTTGGCAATTTTTAAAGCTTTAGGACTGTAGAGAGACAAAGTACCCACTATTGAGCTTTGACCAAGATTTTCTTTGATGACTTCTAGGGAACGAGCAAGAGAATTAGTCACCTGACCATCTGGCATTAAAACAATGGCTGATTCTCCAGAATCTCTAATTTTTTGGATGGCACGTTCGGCATTAAAATCTGGAGTAGAAAGATCAAAGGAATCAATGATATATCCTCCTTTTTCTAGAAATTTTTCTTTGAATTGTTTTTTATAATCACTAGAATAGGGACTCGCCGGATTGTAAAAAATAGCCACTCTTTTTTGGTTGATTTGATTGAGTAAGACATCAACCATGACATTGGCTTGCACATGGTTAACAGTTGGAATTCGGAAGAAAATTTTTCGGGGTTGTGTGCTGAGTTCAGAGGTTGTTGTACCTGGAGAAACTAAGACCTTTTTATTTTGATTATAAATATCTACAGTTGCCATCGTCATTTCACTCGTATAATGACCGACAACGCCTAGAATTTCTGAGCGTTTGGCTAGAGTTGTAGCAACTGTTATCGCCTGACTTTCTAAATTAGAATCATCAGCAATAATTACTTTTAAGCCTTTTCCATTCAAATTGTTACGATCTAAAAAATTTGAACCCGGTAAAACAATATCAGAATATTTACTCTGATTGAATAAACTTAAGTTAACTTCGGTTTGGGCTTGAGCTATACCTCGAAGAAGTTCTTCAGCAATTTCTGCATCTATAACCTCTTTTTTTAAAATAGGAACCACAACGGCTATCGTATAGTAATCGGCTCCTGTCGCTTCTAACAGTGCATTATTGAGATAAATTAAAGTTTCTGGATCTTTTCTTTCTTCCTGCCAGCTTTCTTGCAGATTACGAACAGCCTGTTGAGAGTTTTGATGGCTAATAAAACAATCAATCCACCGTTGTCGAACATAACCATTCCAAACGGGTAAAAAATCACTCCAGGGGCGCTGACAATTTGCCACAGGCTTCACACCCCTTTGCTTATCTCGGGGTTGAAAAGGAGTTAAAATTTCCTCACCTTGACTAATCTGATCTCCCATTTTTTCAGAACTCACAATTTGTGAAACTCCATAAAGCACAGTTCCCATTAAAACCAACGACAATGGAATGAATTGCCAGGGTTTTATTAAAGGTTTTCTCAGTAAATGATCGGGTTGAGTTTGAGGCCAATAAAGTTCAGATGCAGCCGGATTTTGACTCAGCACAGGCAGCCAAGATGCTCCTGGATAGAACAGTTTATCTGTATGGGTGGGAATTTCAATTTGTTGCAAATGTTGCCGAGCCGAACGAACAGCAGCGTGAAGCGGTTTACCCTGAATAAATTCTTCAAGGAAAAACTTTAAAAAAGTTCGTGCCACTTGATCGGGAACGGGTTCTCGCATGACGATCAAATGGGGAATCTCAAAATCCGCTAAATATTCAGCTATACCGAGTCCATCACAGGAATTAAAGACTGCTAACTTAACATTTTTAGCCGCTTTTTTTAAAGCTTCTTTTAACGCTTCAATTGATAAATTCAAGGAATGATCGACCTGAATTTGTTTCTCAGAACTATGTCCAGCATAAAAAATAATATCCCAATTTCCCATCCAGAGTTTATCAAATAGTTCTTGTGGAGTTAGAAAATTTCCCTTCCGGGGAATCGCAGTAATGTTTGCTCCGTATTTTTTTAAGGTTTCAATCAGTTCTCGATCCTCTTGAAGTTTCAATCCCCCTTGATGGCTGCCAAAAATTGCTAGAATTTTTAGGGGTGTAGTGAGTATTTCTGTTGGTCGATTATATGAAGACAAAAGAGTTAATTCTGCCTGGGGTAAAAAATAGGATTTATCAAATAAATCCCAGCGATCCCAGGATAATTTACGCAGATAAGCATTTGAGGTATCGAGAATAATTCGTACCGATTCAGTTGATGTTCCGTCTTTGACTTGCCCAACAATGCGCCCTCGAATATCCCCAAAGATGGGATCACTAAACCAAGTTTCTACTGTAGATTCTAGGGTTTGAGTCGCAGATTGACAGTCTTGCAAAGTAGAAGCATGGGTAGTTTGCCCATCTGGAATCTTAATAATTCGGTCTCCCAAGTGGGTATAAATTTCTCTCCATTCCTCATAAACTTGAGGAATTTGGGGGTTGGGTGGGAGTTGAGGGCAATTACTATCTGTAGCAATGATTCTGCCATCTTGCCAAAACTCTAAGAAAACGGGAAACCCGGATTCAAAACTACCCCCTTCTATCTTAATAACAGCTTGTTTGCTCATAATTACTCAATTGCTTTAGTCGTAATTCAGAAAACTCCTGTACTGTAATATCATAGGATTCAGTTCAGTTTATTCAAACCATGAAGTGTTTTGTCACCGTGGCATTATTGAGAACGATCTCAAGGCTAAACTGATCGCCCGGATCGGCGGTGAATTTAAACTGAATATAATCATCCCGCTCCCGAGAACGAACTTCAAATAAGGACTGACCCATTTCATCTAAACCAATCAGTTTTAAATTGGCAGGTAAAAAGGATTGTTCTTGCAGTGGATAAATTCTCAAAAGAATTGCTATTCGTTGGTTGGCTCTAGGTAAAATCGCTATCATTAGTGCTACAGAAATGCCTGATAATTGCATTCCCAAATCAATAGCTCGTCGTACACCGATAGCCGGATGACTCGGAGCAATTTCCCACAACAATTCTGCGGCTTGCCAGCGTGTTTCTTCATCTTCTGTTGTTTCTAAAACTTGCACAAGAGCGTGACTGACTTCAGTTGATGAGAGTTCAGATTCGGCTAAATTGACCTGATTTTTATCTTCCTGAATTGGGGGAGTTGAGAATTGTTTCAGAAATTTTTGTACAGCATTTATAAACGACTGATATGTTGCTTCGTCTGACCTCAAACACATCTGAATAATCGGTCTACGCTTCCCTAACAGTTCTTCTATCGGTTGCCAGTCTTTTGTAAAAGTCTGATCTAACCAGCGTGTTAACTGTTCAAAGGTATTTTCAATGAATCTATTTTCAGGGAGTTTGATTGCGGCTGGACTTAAATATTTGAGATTAAAAATTAAGTGGCTGGGTTCGGCGTTAAATGCCTCTAAAGACAGTTTGTAGTAATTTTCTTTTGTATTTTTTAGATTTTTTTTGATTAACTGGTCATATCGTAAAAATCCAACTACAATGACTTGATATTCCTCAATAAATACTTGAATTATCGTATAAAAATGGGCGGCAAAATCAGGAGAATCAATCATATTTTTAGGGATTTTAATTTCTTGATCTTCTAAACTCGCATTGGAAAGTAAGCAAAGTTTAAAATTCCCAACTTGGAGAGGGCTGATTGCTTCCGAAGATAGAACTTGAGTTTTAATGAGAGAATCCACTTGATAAGTCAATGTTAAATGGCGATCGCTTAACCATTGTTCTAATGCGAAGACAGCCAGTGCATTCAAATAAGCTTGCCATTGTTGGGGTTCATTGTTAAAGTGACGACTGAGGAGAGTCGCTTGCTGAAAATTTTCCGGTTCTAGATCAACCGTTTCTAACTGTAATTGTCGGTAAGATAGTGAATTAGCGTTTCCTTTCGAGCGTTCAGAATCAAGATCAAAATTCATGTCAATTCTCCTAGTTAAGCGTTGGGTTTAATAGTTATTGATTGGGTTATATTTTTTATAAATTGCTTTTAAAAAATAATAAACTCATCTTTTTGTGTTCTTAATGGTTGGATTCATAGTTTAGATAATCGCGCATTTTTTCAGCAAATAAACTGGTCATTTTTCGACATTGACCCGCCTGAATTTCTCGGGCTGCATCTAGAAATACAGTTTCATCTAAATAGTGAGTTAAATGTTGAATTAAAGAATCAAAAGCATTCGTATCTATAACCCCATCCGGCGAATTTAATCCTGCTTTATTCAACAAAACCTGAATCAACTGTTCCATAACCTGTTCTCGAATTTGATTGAGCATTTGCTTAAACTTTAAGATCCGACTAACTTGGGATTGATTATTCATATTCAATTCCCGAGCCACCTCACCTTGAGATTTATTTTCAAAATAGATCAGTCGTAAGCTAGGTAAAAAATTAACAGCATAATCAGCATACCAGGTATTTTTTTGGAGTTGATGCAGGCGTTGGGAAAGCACCCGCTCAATCGCTTCCATAATAGCTCGACTGCGATATTCGTCTAGAAATTCAAGCTCTATTGCGGGTGAATTAGAAGGTTGTAAAGTCGGAGTGGGGTTAACAACTTGTTCCTGTAGAAACTGAGCAATAGTTTTCAATCGATCCAACAGTTCAGGGGGAGAATGACATTGAATTCCTCGTTTCGCTAAATAATCGCGCATTTCCAGGAGTTGAGCTTCCGATGGTTCTGGACATTTGCCCCTTGCTCCTGACAATCGCCTGTCACGCCGATAAACTCCATGAAACACCTCCACTAAACTTTGATCATCGGGTGAAAGGGTTTCGGTTTGGTAATGTTTAATCTCATTCAGTCTCGCCCAAGGTGTAGTCAGTGATAGCCTGAATTCCACCCATAACATTCGGTTTAACTCTCGATGGCGACGAGTGAGTAAATAAGCCCACTTCCAGAGATCCCCTTTCGTTTGATTGAAGCTTCCGAGAATCTCCACCGAAAAATAGGAGTAGACTGAAGGCTGAACGGTTCCCTGATTGTCTAGAATAATTTGAGTTTGGCGGTTTGAGTCTAGCCCCACCCAAGTTTTACCATCATCAGTTAGCACTAGGGGCAATAAATCGAGAGTAGAAAAGCCATAGCGTTCACCGAATTGTTGAGCCAGCTTTTGACAGGCTTGAACGATTGCGTGGGAAACGTAGCACCGCAAACAAAGCCCTGCTATTGCCCAAGCGGGAATCGATGACAGAGAAGGATCACAATGTTGATTGAGAAAGTGAGATAACAAAATCGCTTGAATCTTTCGATCCTGTTGACTGGAGAGTTCCTGGGGTTCACCCTCATAGGGAAACCAAGCTTGAAACTGTTGCCGGGCCAGCGGTAATACCTGATCTTGATATCCCTTCTGAAAATTAGGCGCATCATAGCTGACAAAATCGATCCTGCGTAATGTCCAGTATTTGTAGCTCGGAACCTCCATGTACGATCTCTCCATTGGGCTAGGACTCAAAATTGATTCTTCTCAACATGACAATTTCCCCTAGTCTCTGAAGATTTTAACTCATGCAGATCTGGGTCAACCGCAGAAATAATTGGCAGAACTTGCATAAGTTTACTCTAACAGGAGTTAGTCGGGAACGAGCCCAGCGATTCGATTTTAGATGACGAACTGTTGTGCGTGTTTTGAACAGCATCGCCAGATTACCGTTTATCAAAACGATTTGGAATTGCTATAGATTTGCTTACTCCTTCCAAAAATGATGTACAAGATAAGATTTCGAGTAAAATGGCAGAGATTCCTAATTTTTTTACTCTCATTTTTGCTCAGTTTAACTCCCCTAATCAAGACTGTCGCACAAGAAAAATCTCCGTTTTATTGGGATTTTATTAATGTAGAAATGGAGGTTCAAGAGAATGGAGATATGCTGATTAGTGAAACTCAAAAATATGTTTTTACTCAATCTCATTCCAATCAGCGATATCGATATATTCCTCTAGATAAGGTAGATGAGATTACGGATGTTGCCGTTTTTGAAAATGAAAAACAAATTCCGGCTGAAACGGGTGTTGAAAATAATCAACTTTGGATTCGATGGAAACATGAGCTTAATCCGCCGGAAGCACACACTTTTGTTTTGAAATATCGAGTGATTGGAGGTCTACAATTTAACGAGGATAATATTCGGGTTTATTGGAAAGCGATTTTTCCTGAACGAAATACTCGGATTGAAAAGAGCAAAATTGTCGTCAAACTTCCTCAAGCATTGTCTGGAAACATTCTAGAATATACAAGTTATGGTGTCTCAACCAATATTCGTGAGATTAATCCCTACACTTTTGAATTTGTTGCTCAACAACCCATTTATCCGGCGCAGCTAATAGAAGTTTTTATTGCTTTTCCTCAAAATATTCTGGATATACCGAAACCCAATTGGCAACGTTTTTCCTTCTTAAAAGCTGTTTTAGATGTTTCTTTGTTCTATATTTCATTGTTCTCTTTAATTTTCATTATGAGAGGTATAAGTACCGATGGTGGTAGCAGTGCATATGGTAGCGGTACATTTGGCGGTGGCGGAAGTGGAGGTCGTCGAGGTAGAAGTACAGGTGGTGGTGGCGGTGGATGTGGCGGAGGCGGCGGTGGAGGTGGAGGTGGCGGCGGTGGAGGTGGAGGTGGCGGTGGAGGCGGTGGTGGCGGTGGAGGCGGTGGAGGTGGCGGTGGCGGCTAAAACTTCCCTTGGAAAAAACTTGATGGTCAGACAAGCAAAAAGACAATAAATGCCACCTTATATGAAATTGAAAAATAATGCTACAGATCAATTTCTGGACTTCCCTTGCTGACTCCGATCCTTTGCCCCCTGCAACCCCCAAAGCCGTTTCATTTTCCCCCTAAAACTTGATTTGTGGGGAGGTAGGGAGGTAGGGAGGTAGGGAGGTAGGGAGATGGGGAGGTAGGGAGACAGTTCTCAGTGACCTGTTATCAGCACAAACTTATGACTCGGTTATTTCCGGCGAGACTTAGTTTGTTAGAAAGTGTTCACTTCTGCTTCTTACCTTTTACCTTTTGTCTTCTGATGAGAGCAATAAAAAAGCATGAATTTAATCATGCCTAGACGAAGTATTAATATCAAACCATCAGGAAAACTGTTGTTAATATTGAAAATTAACCAAACTTTAACGTCTTCAACGAGAGAATCAATCAAGAGAATTATTGGTGAGATGAAGTGATTTTTTTGCGCGATAACCAACCTGCACTTGCAACCAATCCTAAACCAAGCATAACCGAGGGTTCAGGAACTTCTTGAGTTTTCTCGTATTCATAAACGACAGAAACCATTGCACCGCCTTGGGTGTTAATTTGAGAAACAATATTTGCTGACCCCGTAACTTTGGAGTTGGTGAAAGCGGAAAATAGGAAATCAATATTACCGTCTCCGATAAAAGCATTTAAGAAACTTTGGTCTGTATAGGTTTTTTCGCCCGAAGCTACAGCAGTTAATCCGGAGAAGGAACCCCCCGAAGTTCCGCCAAAATCAAACGTCCCATCATAAGCGGTGGCGTTGAGTGAATCTGCTTTGTTTGCTGTTTCATCAAATAAAGTCCCTAAAATCTCAGACCCCATTAACTGTAGATTACCGGATAAATCAAACGTTAGGGTTTGGTCTTTGGCGTCTAAGTTTTCAACATTTGCATTCCCAACGATTTGTCCATCAAAGTTAACTTTAACGCTTTTGAGTGTTCCTAGACTAACATCGAACTTTTGAACCGACAGCAGTGCATCTTCAATATCTGTAGTAGCGAGTCCAAAAGTGTCACTGTAGGATTTTGTCATCATCGCAGCATTTGCAACGCCAGCCGTCGCTATTAAGCCTGTCAATGTCGTTACGGTGGTTAAACCTGCGATGAGTTTAGGGTTGATGAATGAGTTAGTCATAGGGGTTTAGGTGTCGTGTGTTGTTAATCGAGTGATGTTTTTGTGTGTGTCAAATCTAGAACCTATTATCAAGGGGGTCTAGAAAACGGACTGTGATTTTTGTCACCTCATTAAAGCAAATTAATCACGGAGTGAGTCAGAAAAAAGGTTGATATCCTATATCCTCAAGGAATTTGTTCATCCAGTTTACCGATTTAAACACGTAAGTATTTTATTAAATTATTGTATAAATTTTAACTTTAGTAATTGCGTAAAAACTCGCGAATTTTGAATGAGTGTATTTTTGATGCAGAAAATATTGCACTACGCATTTAAGTTAGGACATTTCTAGATCCTAAAACCCTTTCACAGTCTACTGTTCCCTGTTCCCTAAGATTGCAAACTAAGTCTCGCCGGAAACCGCCGGGCCGCAAGGCAAGCGCTGTTCCCTGTTCCCGATTCAAGTAGCGCTATATTGCGTGATTCTGCGGTCAACCCCATAAAAAATCCCCAGTCTGCAAGTCACAACCTTACAAACCGGGAAAGTTAATCGTTATTCAGTTTTTTGAGTTGAATTACTGTTATTATTCAGCCCCAGGCATCAGCACAGTATCAATAACATGAATTACGCCATTACTGCCGACAATATCAGTCTTAGTGACTTTGCCATTATTGACTTGAACTTCGTTGGTGTCGGAGTTAACAGAAATCTCTAGCGCTTCTCCTTCAACGGTTTCAACAGCACCGGGTTGAATTTCAGTAGACAGAACCTTCGCCGGAACAACATGATACTTGAGAATTTGAACCAACTTATCCTTATTTTCAGGCTTCAGCAAGTCTTCAACGGTTCCTTCTGGTAATGCAGCAAAAGCTTCATCTGTCGGTGCAAATACAGTGTAGGGGCCTTCAGCTGATAAAGTTTCGGCTAAGTCAGCCGCATTAATCGCCGCAACTAACGTGCTAAACGTACTATCTCCACTGGCAATGGCAACAATATTTTCTCCCTCAGCTTCTGTTGCTGTGGGGGTTGCAGTTGTATCGGTGTTGTCAGTTGCCAAAGCCTCACTAGCGGGTTCTACTTCCGGCGCTTCCGTTACAGCAATGGGTTCTGTCGGTTCGCTCGCCTGTTCAGTAGCAGGTTCTTCAGTGGTATTGGTTGCAGTGGGTGAGTTGCAAGCAGCTAATACAGTTGTACTGGCTAAAGCAGCAAATAGAACGAAAAGGCGTTTTGTCATCTGAGTCATTTTGTTCATAACTGTTTATACCACGTAGATAAAAGTAACGAATCTTTATCGAACTTAGCGCATCTTAACACAGCCTTAACCGAAGTCAAGTTGTTTGAGAGTGCAGTTAACCGCACCTACAAAATCATTTCGTCCCACTTCGGAAAATAACCAAAATTAGATATTAATCCATCCGTAAATCTAACTAAAGGAGGATTTAAAACTGCCCCAACGCTCCCCAGACAATACCCGAAATCGTACCCCAAACCGCTCCGACTCCGGCAGAAACCACCATCGCCCCTAAAAACATCGGCATCGCTTCTCCCGATGTACTACTGAGAAAATCAGGAAATACGACTGCTGCGATCGCCCCGACAGCCGCCCCAGCGATCGCCCCCAAAAAATTCCCCCAAATTCCGCCCACAATCGCTCCTTTTGTCCCCACCATCTTCATCGACAAGGGTAAAGGCGGCACTCCCCCAATACTCCCAAACGTTGCCCCGGAGAGAATTCCACCTAATGCCCCCAAACCTGCCGCCACCGTCGCCATTACCAACATTTGTGACATCAACTTCGGCGTCAGCGTTAAACTCATCTGCATTTGCCATTCTCCCCACAAGACTGCCCCAATAGCCAACACCGCCCCTGTGATCGACCCCAACAACGCCCCCCAAACACTGCCAGACACCGCCCCCCTCAAGCCTCTGACTCCTCCAGTTGTCGGCAGCGATAAAGGGGGTTTAAACACACACCAGATCGATCCCCAAATTAACCCCAAAAATGCCCCCCAAAGCAAGGTTTGACCAACAACCATCTCGCCCGTTAACGCCCCAAACAAAATACCCGAAATCGCGGCTGCAATCATCGCCCCGCAAAAACTGCCCACAATAAACGCTTTCCAGCGATTTAAACCCCTCGGAGGCGGTAAAAACATACTAATCGAAACCCCAAAAAACGCCCCCCAAATCGTTCCCACAAACATCCCCCCGAGAATACCGCCAGTTCCTCGGAAAAACCCAAACATAATCGCCATAATTGCTGAAGAACAAGCTACACCCCAAATTCCGCCCAAGATCGCCCCTTGCATCAAGTTCAACATCAAAGATTGAATTTGTGGCGATAACCCTCTGGAAATTGTTCGGGTACGAGGACGATAACGAGAACGAGAGGAAGTAACGGCTTGTCTGACGGTCGCCCGAGGTTGAATAGCGGTCTGTGTCGGAATCAGTGATTGCGCGGAGCGTAGTGGCGAAGCCAATCGCAGCGTTGAACGCCTTTTCCGCTTCGGTTTGAGGGGTTTGAGGGGGAGTCCCTGTTGAACATCTTCGCGAGAGGGAAAGGGATCACGTCCGCCCAGTTTGGAGGTGCGTTCACACCACGGACAAGTGTTTAAATGACGACCATAACGGTGTTGACTGTATTTGTCGCAGGTGAGAAGGTTTTCTTCGGCTTCGATCAAGGTTAATAGCCAAGTTCTGGCATCAGGTCGGGCTTTGGGGTTTGTGTGTCCATCTTGGAAACACCGCAAAAATAATTCTTGCAGTTTGGGATGGAGGATTTCAAATGAAGGTGCCAACGGCATCGGTTTGTAGGGAACCCGGTTGTCTCCATAGACAAAATGACCAGCTTTAATGCGGGTTTCAATTGCGGGCGGATCACCACTCCCTTTATAAACACCAGAAAAAGGGTGTGTTCCTTCCATTAAGAGTTGAAAGATTAACACTGCTAACCCAAACCGATCATGTTCTGAGGTACGATCGCGATCGCGAAAGGTTTGACCTTGTAATTCTGGGGGGGTAAATTCAGCTTTTCCGACGGGACAGCGATAAACGGTTTTGGTTTGGGGATCTCGAACTTGAAAGGAGTCTGTATCAACTAGGGTGACTAAAGCAGTATCGGAGACTAAGATATTGGACTCGTTGACATCGCCGATCACGTAGTTACTAGCGTGTAAGTCGGTGACGGAGGCGACTAAGTTGCGGGCGGTACGATGTAGGTAGAGGTAGTTAAAGAGGGGTTTGCGTTCCCGCCGAGTTTTGGGGGTATAAAAGGTATGGACGGGTAGCGATCGCGTTACACTGGGCATCAAGAACCCGACGATTTTTCGCTTGTTGTCGGGGGTACAGAGAAGATCGACAGGCCATGCGATCGCCGTGACTCCGGGCATTACCGTTAACGTCTGAGGCGGGTTATTAAACATGACGGTGAGTTTGTCGGCGTCTTCCTCTGTCGGTTTATGATAGATTTTCGCAACCAATGAGGAATCTTCGACAACCGGAAATATGCGACCTTCTCCACCACTGGCGATCAGGTTGCTGGTATCTAGGGTGATTTTCTGTCCGGTGAACTGGCGTTGCAGCCGCATATCGCAGGGAGGGGGAGTTTAACGGGTTTATTGATAATCATATAGCCATTCTTTCTCAAGCATAACGTTTCTAGGCATTGCGATCGCGTAGCTTGTGTATCAGAACTCTACAATTTGCACTCAAACGCTAATATTAATCTATCCTCTCCTGATTCTGATGTTATGGAAGAAATTCTAGAGTTAAAAGAATTACTGCTCAAAGGCGACATCAAAGGTTCACTCGCGATTGTTGAGGAATTAGAAGAAATGAGTCGAGATGATATTATTAATAATATTCGCAGTCATGGGATTATTTTACTCCTTTATCTGATTAAACAACAAGCCGAAAATCGCACAACTCGCTCTTGGGATGTTTCCATTCGCAATTCAGTTCGAGAGGTTAGACGAAAAAATAAACGTCGGAAAGCCGGGGGTTATTATCTCAATCAAGATGAATTACTCAAAACCTTAGAAGAAGCCTATTTAAACGCGATCGATCAAGCTTCTCTAGAAGTTGAAGAAGGGCGTTATGATTCGAGAGAGTTAAAACAAAAAGTTAATCAAGAAGCGATTTTGCATCAAGGGTTAAATTTAATTCTCTCAGATGAAGATAGTTAAATCATTATTTAACTGTTGGGGCGATTTTGTTGTTTCCAGTTTTCTATTTCATCAATAGGAAATTGAGAAAATAATCGAGATTAAGATCGGAATCCGAGAAAATATCGATCTTAATCTGACTGTTATATTAACTGATTATTCAATCTTTAGTCTAAACTCCAGTGATATTGTAGTGCTGTGCTTTCCTGTCAAAAAAGTTCTATTCAGTTTGGAGAACAACCCAACTCAGACGGGACTGCTTTTGTTTGGTTCGACTTAAGCACCTTTCCCTCAGAACCGCCTATTTTGTTGGCGTCGAGTCTTTCGTTACCGAGTCGTCCACAAGCAGCTTAAAGTCGTCACCGGGGTACAGACCCAGTACCCTTTCCTTTATTGGTCAGAAACTCCAATGAGTATATTACTCAATATTCAAGCTTACTAAAAAGTATAAACCCAGCTAACTTTACCAAAAATTTATAAAACTATTCTCAATCTTTACAAAACTAGGTTGATTTTTTTCTCGAAATACTTGTGAACAATACATAAAGTGGGCTAATTGTCAACCCATTAATAAATATATTCTTGACAAGAAAGAAAGGTAGAAACAAATTGCATTGGGAGTCGTCTAGGATATGTTTGATCAACTACAACCAGAAAACATAGTAATCCGAAATCAATTCGAGTTTTCCTAAGAAAAGTTTGGCTTTATGGTGAATTTGCATTTACAATAAAAAGCTAGTTGAGTATTTAATAAAAACTGACAATGGTATCATTCACTCCTAGCCAAAATTTGATCTGCATTGACGCTAAAGTTGAAGACTACAAATATCTTTGTCAGGGGGTTCTACTAGGGTCTGAGGTCATTCTCCTGAATTCAAATCAGGATGGGGTTGAACAAATTACGGAACATTTACGCAATCGTATTCGTCGCCATCCGTCATCCCCTATTCAAACATTACATATTGTGAGTCATGGTTCGCCAGGATGTTTGTATCTGGGGAACACTCAACTCAATGTCGATACATTAGATCTCTACGCGGATCAACTCCAACAGTGGAGAGGTGCATTCACCCAGGATACAGAGATTTTACTCTATGGGTGTGACGTTGGTCAAAAAGAAAGTCAAAAATCCTATCCGTATTTTAATCTCACCAATCAATCAGCATTTCCTCACTCATCTGTTTCACCATTTATTCAAAAGATACAACAACTTACAGCCGCGAAGATAGCCGCTTCATCCACAAAAATAGGAAACAACAAGTTAGGCGGAAATTGGCAGTTAGACGTACAAACCGATAAGATTTTATCGCCTCTAGCCTTTACTGAGTCGGTTCGAGAAAGCTATGCTGGAGTGTTAGCAACGTTTACCGTTATCAATGCTAATGATGCGGGTGCGGGTTCCTTACGAGATGCAATAGAACAAGCTAACGCTAACAACGAAGCTGATATTATTGACTTTGCTCCGGCTTTGTCTGGTCAAACAATTAACCTAACTGATCGATTAGATATAAACGATAATAATGGAAATAATCTCACCATTAACGGCCCAGGAGCAGAGAACTTAATCATTAATGGTACCGGTGATGATTTTGTTTTTCAAGTTAATACTTCTAACCCAGAAACTGTTGTCCGCATTTCAGGCTTAACTGTTCAAAATGCTCGCACTGGAATTCAGTATGGTGGTGGGGAAGGTATATTAGAAATTGATAACAGCTTAATTACCAATAATACTCAGTTTGGAATTGTGAGTCGCAGCCGACTGGTACTAACCAATAGTACCCTACAAAATAATACTAGTCGGGGTGTTTCTCTGTCGGGTAGTAATAGTGTTATACAAGGGAATACATTTATTTCAACGACTCCAGACGCACAAGAGAATGCTATCTTTGTATTTACGCCTAATAATGCTGACCCTGCTGAAACAATAACCAATGTTCAAATCATCAATAACTTTATTGGTACTGATGCAAATGGTACACCTCAACTCGGACATCGTGATCAAGGTATAGAAATTGCCAGAGCAACAGGAACTCAAGTGATTGAGAATGTTATTTCCGGCAATGGAATTGAAGGGATTCTCGTTTCTGAAGGTTCAAATAATACCGTAATTCGAGGTAATCTTATTGGCGTTGCACCCGATGCTACAACAGCATTACCCAACAATAGTGATGGGATCATCATCCGAAATACAACGGGAACAATTATCGGTGGAATTACTGCCGAAGATCGCAATATTATTTCAGGTAATAATGGGAATGGAATTTTACTTCAGACCGAGGTAGATGCTCCGATTCCTACCACGAATACCCAGATTTTAGGCAACTATATCGGCGTTGACCAAAGTGGAAATACGGCAGTTCCGAATACCGGACAAGGGATTCAAATTGATGCTTCTACCCAGAATACAATTGGCGGTGTTAATCCCGGTGAAGGGAATACGATTTCGGGAAATGGTGTCGATGGTATATCGATTACAAATGCAGCCAACGAAAACACTATTCTAGGGAATTTTATCGGTGTTAATGCTGCGGGTGATGCGGCAGTTCCAAATGCAAATCATGGGATTCGGATCGACGGTTCAACGAATAATGATATCGGACTAGATCGACTCGAAAATCCTGAGATTGCCGGAACAAACCCCAACGTTATTTCGGGGAATGGAATTAACGGAGTATTGATTACCAATAGTTCCAACGAAACCAAAGTTTTGGGTAACTTTATTGGAACCAATGCGGCCGGAAATGCTGCCATTCCTAACGGGGAAGCGACCGACGACCCGGCGGTAATTAATGGCGGAATTGGTGTAGAAATTCGCAATTCTAGCAATAATATTATCGGTCGAAATACTCCCGGAGAACAGAATACAATCTCGGGGAATCTTGTTGATGGAATCCGGATAAATGCGACTCCTGAATTGAATTCAACCGCCAATATAATCCAAAGTAATTTAATGGGTTTGGATGCCACCGGAGTCACAGCAGTTCCCAACCAAAGCAACGGTATTTTAATTAGTAATGCCGCAGGAAATACGATTGGGGGAAGCGAGGCAAATCAGGGAAATACGATTTCTGGAAACGGAATTAACGGTTTAGTTTTAAGCACAGCTAATGACAATCAAGTTTTAGGAAATTTCATCGGAACAAATCGTGCGGGTAACGCTGCGGTTGCTAATGTTAATAATGGTTTAGAACTTGATAACTCGACTGGCAATGGTGTAATTGGAAATCTCATCTCGGGTAATACGGTTAATGGGGTTTCAATTGTTAATGCTTCTAGCGGCAACCAAATTCAAGGAAATCGCATTGGAGTTGCTGCGGATGGAACGAGTGGACTGGCAAATATTAACAGTGGAATTCTCATTAATAATGCGGCTAATAATATTATTGGTGGACTAGAAGCCGGAGTTGGTAATACTATCGCTTTCAATAGCGGAGATGGTGTTACTGTCACCAACGATACGGCGATTAATAATGGGATTTTGGGGAATAGTATTTTCTCCAATGGTGCAGAAGAGGATACTGAAATTGGGATTGATCTCGCCAACGATGGCGTAACCGCTAATGACCCGTTAGACGAAGATACGGGACCGAATACACTCCAAAATTATCCAGAATTGGTGTTAGCTGAACCGGTTGATAATAATACGGCTATTGCTGGAATTTTAAACAGTTTACCGAATACCACTTATCGCCTAGAATTCTTTAGTAACGTTGAAGTTGATCCGGTTGGTAATGGTCAAGGTCAAGCCTTTATCGGCACAACAGAAGTCACAACCGATGCGGAAGGAAATGCAACATTTACCGCCAATTTACCCGAAACTGGTGATTTATCCGGTCAATTCATTACCGCAACTGCAACAGACCCCAATAACAACACGTCAGAATTTTCGACTGGGGTAGATGTCAGTTTACCTGAAATTACAATCACTGAAAATCTCGCTCAAAATGAAGGCAATGAGGGTACTGTTGACTACGTTTATACTGTTAGTCTGAATCAACCCACAACCCAGAATATTGTTGTTAATTACACCACCAATGATGATACCGCAACCGTCGCCGATAATGACTATGTTGATAATGATGGTAGCTTAACATTTGCGGCAAATCCCTTTGCTGAAACACCTGCGAGTCAAACGATAACAGTTCAGGCTAATGGTGATATAACTTTTGAAGGGGATGAAGTTTTTAACGTTAGTTTGGATAATGCGAGTTATGGCAATATTATCACTCCTTCAGTAACAGGAACCATTACTAACGATGACGCACCTCCTAGCATTTCCGTTAGCGATATTACGGTTAACGAAGGAGACGGAACAGCTACTTTTACCGTCACCGCTTCTAAGATTAGTGGTTTTGCAGCTAGTTTTGATTATGCAACTAGCAATGATACCGCAGCAGCAGGTTTAGACTACACCGCAACAACCGGAAGTTTAACCATTCCTGTCGGACAAACGACTGTTAGTTTTGATGTTCCTTTACTCGATGATGGTTTAGAAGAACCTGACAAAAGTTTTAGCATTAACCTCACCAATCTTGATGGAATTGATGTTGAAAATAGTGACTTAACTGCAACTGCAAATATTCTCGATGATGACGTTTCGCCTGTCCTCAGTTTAGAAGCAGATAATATTAACTTTACCGAAGGGGGAGAATCTGTTGCGATCGCTAACAATATTACCATTACCGATGCAGATAGCACAACTTTAACCACTGCCAGTATTAGCTTAAAAAATCCTCTAGACCCAGGAACCGAAACCCTTTCTATTGTTGGTTCATTACCTGCCAATATTACCGCCAGCGATTATAATCCCTTTACCGGAGAATTAACTTTAACCGGAGATGCAAGTTTAGCCGACTATCAAACCGCATTATCCCAAATTGTTTATAACAATACGTCTGCTACACCCAATACCAAACCTCGCGAAGTTGAGATTATTGTCAGTGATGGAACAAACCCTAGCAACACGGCTTTTTCAACGGTTAATCTGATCGCAGTTAATAGTCCCCCAGTCGCCAACAATGACACCGTAATTACTCGAATTGATACCCCAATTACCTTCAATATTACTAATAACGATTTTGACCCGGATGGTATCATTAATCCGAGTACCGTTGAACTGGATGTAACAGGTTTAAATAATCAAGGAAGTGCCACGGTAGACGAACAAGGGAATCTCACTTTTACCCCTGAAACTGGGTTTACCGGAAGCGTTAATATTCCCTACAGCGTCCAAGATGACGGAGAAGAATCCGCAACCGCAGAAATTTCAATTACGGTTAATACCGACACCAATCAACCGCCAGTTACCGAAAATATACTCACAGAAATTATTCCGAATACGGCGACGACCGTTGCAATTCCGGCTTTAACGGCAACAGATTTTGATGGTACAATTACGAATTTTCAAATTAGCCGTTTACCTCGAAACGGTCAACTCCAACTCAACGGAGAAACGGTCACTGCAAATCAAACCATTTCTCTCGAAGATAGCGGAAATCTCACCTTTACTTCCGAAGTGGGTTTTGTCGGATTAGCAGAATTTGAATACACTGCTTTTGATGATAATAATGCGTCCGATTTAACCCCTGCAACCGTTGTTATTCCGGTTAATAGTACCAATCAACTTCCCGTCGCCGCAGATAAAATAGCCACTCCCAACCCCGGTAATAACACAGCCATTCCTATTCCCGAATTAACCGCAACCGACGATAGCAACATCACCGCTTTTCGCATCACTAATTTTCCCAAAAATAGCACCCTGTTATTAAACGGTCAGCCGTTAACGACTCCCGAAATTGCGGTTGCAGACGCAGCAAACCTCACCTATGTGGGTGGAGGAAATTTTACCGGAGATAGCTTCCAATATACCGCCATTGACGCTCAAAATAATGAAGACCCGACACCTGCAACCGTTACCCTCCCGGCGTTAACAACTGAGAATATACTCCCCGTTACCGCCGATAAAATTGGGCCAATTATTCCGAATGTACCTACACCGGTTGCTTTACCCGCTTTGGAGGGAACCGACGCCGATGGAAATATTGCCAGTTTCACGGTTACAGAATTACCTGTTGGGGGTCAACTGTTATTGGGTGGGACGGCGGTTGAAGTCAATCAAGTCATTCCCGCAGACCAAGCCGACCAACTCACCTTTACCCCCGACGCTGAATTTAGCGGTTTAACCCAATTTAGCTATGCGGCGACGGATAACCAAGGGGGTACTGATGAGACACCCGCCACTTACAACCTGGTGGTGAATGTCACGAATGTACCGCCTCTACCCACCAACCAGGGGACGCCGTTACTGAAAAATATTTCCACTCAAGTTCCGCTTCCGCCTTTAACCACTTTTAATACTGAAAATGCGGCCAGTTTTACCTTAGTTGAACTTCCCATCGGCGGACAAGTTTTCCTCAATGGTGAACCTGTTACAGTCAATCAAGTCATTCCTGTTGACCAAGCCGGACAACTCACATTTACATCCAATCTCGATTTTAGTGGTTCAACTGTTCTTAAATTTACGGCGACAGATACAGCCGGAATTACCTCTAGCCAAGTTGGAGAAGTCTCGTTATTTATTCTTCCCAATATCTTACCGACTGTTGAACCGTTAGAACTTCCCAGTATTATCCCGACTGGCTTTGCTGTTTCTGTTCCCACCCTCGTTGGTAGTGACGAAGATGGTGACGTTGTTAGCTTCACCCTGCAAAATATTCCGAGTCCTTCTCAGGGTCAATTATTCCTCGGTAATACTGAAGTCTTTAACCTCACTCAAGTTAGTGAAATTACACCCGAACAAGCGGGAAGTTTGCGGTTTGAAGCCAACGAAAATTTTGTCGGAGATATTGTTCTCAATTATGTCGCCAATGACAACGATGGTCAAAGTTCTGAACCGGCTGAAATTAGTATTAATGTATTAGTTGGAACGCCCAGTATCGACTTTGATATTCCCGAGTCTGAACCCATCGCGGATGAAATCATTGTTCCTGAAATTCCGAATAATGGAACAGCGATTGAAATTCCACCTTTAACTGCAAATGATATCAATGGAGAAATTGTCAGTTTCTCACTACAGGAGTTACCTTTAGAAGCACAAGGTCAACTCTTTTTAAATGGTACTGTTGTTACTCGTCTTAGCCAAGTTACAGAAATAACAATTGAACAGGCTTCTCAACTCAGTTTTGTTCCGACTCCGACATTTTCTGGTCAATTTCAACTCCGTTATACGGCTACCAATAGTATTGGATTCACTTCGAGGGCTAGCCGAATTACCTTAGAAGTTCCGAGTATTTCTTCTCAGATTCTCACCCTTCCGACAGATATTTCGTTAGAGTTTTTAGTATTTACAGCTACACTCGCCGGACTTTCTCAATCCTACAGCTTTATTAGCGAATCGATTGCTTTGAATGCGGTTGAAACTTCCATAGAAGGAACTGAAACTAATGACATTTTAGTTGGTGTTGAAATCAGTGAACAAATTGTCGGTTTAGCCGGAAATGATCAAATTAATGCTTTTGGCGGAAGTGATAATCTTTTCGGTAATATTGGCAGTGATACCCTCAATGCAGGGGATGGAAATGATGTCGCTGATGGGGGTAGCGGAGAAGATGTTCTCGTCGGGGGTTTTGGGAGTGATACGTTAATTGGGGGTTCAGAAAATGATTCTTTGGTTGGCGGTTCAGACAATCTAGTATTACCTGATACAGACGGTGAAGACCTTTTAGATGGCGGTGAAGGAGATGATACTTTATCTGGAAATCAAGGTCAAGATACGTTAATTGGAGGGGAAGGAAATGACCTCATTTATAGTGGGAAAGATAATGACCTCGCCAGTGGAGAAGCCGGAAATGATACCATATTTGGAGATTTGGGGAATGATACCATTGTTGGTGGCGAAGGCAATGATTTCTTACTCGGAAATCAGGGTAATGATACCGTCAGTGGCGGCGAGGGAAATGACTTTATAGCCGGGGGTAAGGGTGATGATTTACTATTTGGTGATGATGGCGATGACGAAGTTTATGGAGATTTAGGTGCAGATGTAGTCTATGGAAATCAAGGCAATGATAGCCTCTACGGTGGTGAAGATAACGATACTTTAATTGGCGGTGAAGGGGATGATTTCTTGTCAGGTGATGGCGGAGATGATATTCTCTTCGGTGGCGAAGGGTCGGATATTTTTGCCCTCCTATTAGATTCGGGTTCTGATGTGATTGTAGACTTTACTGACAGCCAAGATTTACTCGGTTTGTCTATTGGTTTGAGTTTCGATGAACTCACAATTGAACAAAGTGAAACAGCAACCTTAATTCGCTTTGAGGGTCAGCTTTTAGTCACACTCAACCGGATTAATTCAACCTTGATTACCGAAGACGACTTTACAACAATCTAAGAAAAAATCCCAAAGATACAAAGTCACGAAGATTAATTCTCAGGTTTCTCTGTATCTTTGGGGTCAATTTCTCGCTGAAAAACGCTTAGAAAAAAGAAGTCTTGTCTCTAACTTACTCAAGTTAAAAACACCTACACTCCTTGATTAAACAAATTAAGATTCAGCTAAAACTCTCGTCGCCGCAGCCATTCCAGCGCCCGGTGTAAAGCCTTCATAGCCTAACTCTCGCAATGCCACTTCGATCGCAGAAATCGCAGTTAAAATATCGCGATCGCTAACAAATCCCAAATGACCAATGCGGAAGATTTTGCCCTTAAGATGATCTTGTCCACCTGCGAGGGCAATATCAAACTGCTTCTTGACCACTGAACGCACCTTTTCGGCATCAACAGCTTCTGGGGGTCGAACCGCTGTCACCGCTGTACTGGTTGCATCATCAGGCGCTAATAAAGGTAAATTCAATCCTTTCATCGCCGCCCGACTAATTTTCGTCAAACGCTGATGACGCTCAAAAATCTGTTCCAAACCTTCGGCCTTCATCATCCTCAACGTCGCCTGCAACGCAAAGAACAAATTCACCGGAGGCGTGAACGGAGTTGTATCTTTAGCCGCTGACTTGCGGTAAGGCCCCAAATCTAAATAGTAACGAGGCAAATCAGAGGTTTTATACGCTTCCCAGGCTTTGGCACTCACAGAAACAAATCCCAACCCGGGCGGTATCATGTAAGCTTTTTGAGAACCGCTGGCGACCACATCTAAACCCCATTCATCAATGGGAATATTCACCGCCCCCAAACTGGTCACCGCATCAACCATGATCAACGCTTCCCCGTGGGCTTTGACATAACGGTTAATGGTTTCGAGATCGTTGAGGACTCCGGTTGAGGTTTCGCTGTGGGTGAGAATTACCGCCCGAATCTCTTTTTTGGTATCGGCTTCTAACTTTTCGCGGAATTTTTCAGTATCTAACGGTGTACCCCATTCGGCAGAAATGACATCGACTTCTAAACCATAGGCTTTGGCAACTTCAGCCCAACGTTCTCCAAATTTACCATTACTTCCGCATAAAACGCGATCGCCACGACTCAAAAAGTTAATCATTCCGGCTTCCATCGCCCCGGTACCGCTGGCGGTTAAGACCAGCACATCGTTTTGAGTTTGGTGTAACCACTTGAGGTTTTCCGTCACTTCCGCCATGATCTTGCTAAAGTCCCCACTGCGGTGTCCGATGGGGTGTTTAGCCATCGCTAGAAGGGCCTGTTCAGGAACGGGGGTCGGCCCCGGAATCATCAGCATTAATTTGTCATCCATAGCGTTAATCTGTGTGTCTATGTTTATGAGTTAATTATCAGGGAATGAGCTGCTATTCGCCTCTGGGTTAATCTCATTTAAAGACCAACAGGACTCCGTTGGCAAATTTGCGTGTATACAGCTTTGCTCTAGTTGCTTTTGTAGGGCGAGCGCTTTGCGAAGGGTGATGATTAGCTGATTGACTTGTTCATACTGTCGAGAATTGTGGTAAAGTGCGACTCGCGTTTTGCGTTCTAGCAGTTGTAGCAGCAGTTCGTAATGAATGTAAGAGGGTAAAGGAATCGGTTCCATAGGGTGAGATTATAAGCTAATATTGTGGAACCTCAAAATTAGCATCTGATCAGCTACTTATAGTACCGGATAGCGATCGCATTTGGCTAGTCACGACCGATGAGTTGTTGTAATGCTTCTCCGGGATCAGGTTGCTTGATCAAAGACTCCCCGATCAAAACGGCATTCGCCCCGGCATTTTTCACGAAGTTGAGGTCATCTTGAGTATACATTCCCGACTCACTGACGATCAAGATCTCCTGAGATTGAATTTGCTCTTTTTTAGCGTCTAACAGTTGACGAGTTGTGTCAAGATCAACCGAAAAGTCCTCTAAGTTGCGATTATTAATCCCGATTAAACTCACACCCTGCAAACAGAGAACTTGTTCGAGTTCTTCAAGGGTATGAACTTCAATTAACGGAGTCATCCCCAAAGTCTTGACAATTTTAACGAAATATTGTAAATCTTGCTGAGATAAAATTGCAGCAATTAATAAAACTGCATCTGCCCCATAAATTCGAGCCTGATAAATTTGATACGGATAGATTACAAACTCCTTACACAACAACGGAATATCAACAGCAGAGCGAATTTTTCCTAAGTTCTCAAAGCTACCTTGAAAGAACTTTTCATCTGTTAAAACTGAAAGACAACAAGCCCCATTTTCTTGATAAGCTTGGGCAATTTTCACCGGATCAAAATCTTCGCGAATTACCCCTTTACTCGGTGATGCCTTTTTGACTTCGGCAATAATAGCAGGTTGAGTTGGACTTGCTTTCAACGCCGCGATAAAATCTTTGGCTGGGGGTAAATTTTCAAGCCGACTCCGTAACTGCAATAACGGTAAACGTTCCCGTCTTCTATCAACTTCTTTCTCTTTTTCCCAGACAATTTCTTCGAGAATATTTTGGGGTTGATCATCCGGTACTGCCACCGTATAAAGTAAACTAGCGACATTCACAGACGGGTTCGGACGACGACGACGAATTTGCATTTTTAGGAATTAGGGATTTACCATCAATCATTGATTAGGGTAGATTGAGAAGATATATTTGTTCTCAACCCACCCGATATTTTACAGCTTAATGACAACTTTTGGATCAGATTAATGCGTCGCACTCAAAGCCCGTTTATAGGCTTCATCCAACACCTCAGAAAGCGTCGGATGCGTATGCACAGAAAACGCCAAAGTTTGCACCGACTGACGATTACTAATTGCATTTGCTGCTTCTTGAATTAAATCCGCCGCGTGGAACCCAAAAATATGAACCCCCAAAATTTCACCCGTATCTTTGCGGTAAATCACCTTAGCAACCCCGTCGGTTTCTCCTTCGGCAATTGCCTTAGAATTCCCCTTAAAATAGGTTTTCACCGAAGCAACTTCAAAGCCTTCTTTTTCACCCAATTCCTTCGCCGCAGGTTCAGTTAAACCCACATAACTAATCTCAGGATGAGTAAAAGCCGCAGCCGGAATACTGCGATAATCGACTTGGCGATGGCGACCACAAATGGTTTCTACAACTGCCATCCCTTGGGCAGATGCGGTGTGCGCCAACATCATTTTACCCGTTACATCTCCAATCGCCCATAAATTAGCAATCGGTTCACCGCTAGAAACCACCGCTAAATCATCATTAACCGGAATAAAACCGCGTCGATCTGTTTCCACCCCAACTGATTCTAACCCTAAGTTTTTGCTGTATGGAATACGCCCAGTTGCCACCAAACAAGCATCCACTTCTAACACTTCTTCAACTTCTTTGGTTTTGGCATCGGCTAATTCAATAATCACCGGAGAACCCGGCGTTACTTTCATTGCCAATTTACCCACCCGAGTTTCAATATCTCGCGGCGAAATTAACACCCGTTGGGCTAATTTAGCAATATCAGGATCAAAAGTGGGCATCAATTGATCCAACGCTTCAATCATGGTAATTTCACACCCTAAAGCGGTATAAACATCGGAAAATTCTAAACCGATATAACCACTGCCAACAATGGCTATCCATTGGGGTAACGATAGTAATTTTAGCGCCTCATCACTGGTAAAAACCGTTTTGTGATCGACTTCAATTCCCGGTGGAACAAACGGAATAGAACCCGGCGCCAAAATAATATCTTTCGCCGTCACTGTTTTGTCACCCTTCGACGTTTCAACTGTGATCTTTTGCGGGGCGACGACTTTTCCCCAACCTTGAATCACATCAACCCCTAAACGTTTGAGGCTATTGGTCATATCACCGCGAATTTTCGTGACAATATTTTCGGCGTGACCCGCAATCGTTCCTCGGTCAAAGCTAACCTGTCCCAGTTGAATTCCTAACGTTTGTAGATGATGAGTATTGCGTAACTCTCGCACCCGTCCTGCCGCAGCTAACAAGGCTTTTGATGGGATACAGCCTCGGTTAACGCAGGTTCCGCCCATTTCTGCAACTTCCACAATCGCGGTTTTTAAGCCACAGCTAACGGCGTGGAGGGCAGCACCATGTCCACCCACCCCTGCGCCAATTATCACTAAATCGTAATCAAAATCACTCACTCTACCTCTCCTGGTGCGATCCTTTATGTTCATTGTGAACCACAGAGGGGACAGTAGACAAGGGTTAGTTTGTCACGGGTTGAAATTCTACCCAATTCTGTAGGGGATGATGACATCAGCCCAAAACCCATTGTAATTAAAGTTGTGATTAAAAAAGCTTGTCGTTGCGCTTTAGCGCACCAAACCTCAGACTGAAGCAACAATGACGAACTGAGTAATAATAATTGTACGGCAATCAGTCAAGATAAGGGAAGTCAATCTATGATTCAAATCTTACAACAACCGATTACCTTTGATGAGTTTATCGAGTGGCTACCATCCGTTTCTGAATGCCGCTATGAATTACATCGTGGAGTGATTGTTGAGATGCCAAAACTGAGGGGGAAACATTCAAAAGTGTCTGGCAATTTAGCTTACGATCTCGGTACTGCCATTCGTCAGGCGAACTTACCTTATTTTATCCCAAAAGAGTGCATTGTCCGTTCTCTTGATGGGAATTCTGGATATGAACCGGATGTGATTGTTCTCGATGAACCTGCACTGATAGATGAATCCAATTGGGAAAGTGGCTCTATAATTACTTTGGGTAAATCGATTAAAATTATTGTAGAAGTTGTTTCTAGTAATTGGCGCGATGATTACTTTATGAAGCTGGGAGAATACGAAGCTTTGGGTATCCCGGAATATTGGATTGTTGATTATGCTGCATTGGGCGGGCGGCGCTTTATTGGTAATCCCAAACAACCGACGATTACAATCGGTCAATTGGTGGATGGAGAATATGAATTACAGCAATTTAAAGTTAGCGATCGCTTATTTTCCCCGACTTTATCCAATCTAATGTTAACAGTTGAACAAATTTTTGGAAGTTAATCACTTTTTATGATGATAAACAAGTGCGATCGCCCGAACTAAACCGATCTAATTTCGGTGAAAATCGACTTTCACGATTAACGGGGGAAATTTATTCCACAGGACGACCAGGCCCAACTATAGATTCACCTTGTTTTTCTTTGGCGGCAAGTTCTTGGTTTAGGGTTAATAATTTTTCTAATATATCATCATTTTCATTAAAACCGTAGGCTTGCATAACCAACTTACTCAGTTTAGCATGAAGTTGATAAAGTTGGCTACTCGGTTCATTAAAAAAAGCATTATAAAGTTGTGTGATTCCCCATTTTTTCTTTTGCATTTGTTCGCTGCGATATTCGTGCAGTTCTGTTGCTGTAACTCTAATTTGTTTGATTAATTTAGTATCGGGGTTTTGAGGAAAGGGGAAGGTTTCAAAGCAAGTATTGTGAGTGTAAGCAATATCCGCTTTAAGAGTTGACTTTTGAGCGTTCATCCAAATTCGATGAACTGAGGATAAAA
This sequence comes from Lyngbya aestuarii BL J, assembly GCF_000478195.2. Lineage (GTDB taxonomy): Bacteria > Cyanobacteriota > Cyanobacteriia > Cyanobacteriales > Microcoleaceae > Capilliphycus > Capilliphycus aestuarii. The sequence continues at coordinate 31,091 of NZ_AUZM01000025.1, forward strand.
GTACACCCAAAATATAGAAGTCATCTGAAGCAACAGCTTTAGTTTTGTTTCCTGGTAGCCAATCTGAAGCACAAGAAATAAAGATTGCCCACTTTGACACTTCTGGAACTGCAAAATACCCGGATAATGAAGCCAGTGCGTCTCTCATTTCTGTTCTGAATCGTAAAAATCTCCACCAGTATTTTCTTGCTTTGGCATCTCTATTTTTATCTCGTTCTGGCTTAACATTAGCCCTGACCCATTCAAAAGGAAGCTTGTATTCAATTGCATCTTCCAAACTCATATCATTAAAATCAATAATCCAGCGATCAGGTTTTCCCAGGGGTTTTTTAGCGAGATTACTTCCCATCGAAAATAGCTTGATCACCTCTTGATTTTTTGAATCCGATTTTATCCACTGTTCGGCTTGTTGTTCGGTAATGATAAACCCTTTCCCCACGGGAATAATACCTTGAAAACATTGATTGAGATTAGCCTTTAAACGCACAGCTTGAGAAACATCGATAACAGATTGTAGTGAGGAGTTTATCTGTTGAACGGGATGATTATCGAGATGATAAACCTGCGGTTGCTGCTTGCACCAATTCACCAAACTAACATGAACATTTGCTTCACCAGACCAAGGTTGAGTAGAAATTGCTTCGTGAATATATCCGCCATTTTGGGTAATGTATTCTAACGCAGCTTTGCGACTTTTTCCTTGACTAATAGAGTTTGTTCCAACTAATCCCGCCCGACCTGTTTCACTAATATGATGATGAGCCAACCGAAACCAATACGCACAAAAATCTACCGAGTCTTTCACATCTGAAAACCTGTTAAAAACCCGATCAATATATTCATCTCCTAGCGTCATTCTCAGGTGTTTTCCGCCCAAAAAGGGAGGATTTCCAATCACAGCATTTGCCTTCACCCACCGACCAAATAAAGCATCTTCACAGACAATATTTTGATCTAATGTATCCAAAGGTAAAGCCGGTTCATTGGTGAGTTGATATTTATCAATGGCAATTTTTCGAGCAATCATCATCGTCACCCTAGCCAACTGCACAGCAAAGGGATTTGTATCCATTCCAAAAAATTGCATCGGAGTCACAAAACTGATCGCCGCCACAGTCGATTCTGAACGTTTCCGTGCGGCAATTTTATCCATTAATAGCCTTTCAATCCGTTTTAATTCTTGATAAGCCACATACAAAAAATTTCCCGAACCGCAAGCGGGGTCAAGTACCCGATATCCTTGCAATTCCATCTGCAAAGTATTTAATTCTCCGATAGTATTGGCTGCATTAATTCGGTCTTCCCAATAATCGCTAATGGTCGGTCGAACAATTTGACGAATATCAACTTCACTGGTAAAATGTATCCCGTGAGCGTGGCGTTTTTCCGGGTCAATCGCACCTTCAAAAATATTCCCAAAAATAGAAGGTCGAATATTACTCCAGTTATCACGAGCGCAAGCATCTAACAAGCCGAGTTCTTCTGAAGTTAAATCAATTGCTTGTACGCTTGCAAACAACCCGCCATTAAAATAATTAACTCCTTTATATCGTCCTGCGGGTGTAACTCCGGGTCGATTCATTTCTTGAAACAAACCGCCCAAAATATCGTAGGAACTTGCTTTTTTATCTTTGCAATCTTGAACTAAACCTACAAATAAATTAGAGGGAAGTAAACCCCGATCTTCTGAAAACATCGCCATCACACACTGCAAAAGAAATCGCTGAAGTTGTTCTTCATTAAAATCTCGAAATCCCGTTTTCTTTGCTCTTTCATAAATCAGTTGATACAATTCCCCCATTCTTCTGGCGGTGCGTTCAGTAACAGCAACTTGGTTATTTTTAAAAACGGGAGACAAACCGCCAATTTCCATAAAACTAAACGCTCCCATGCGTTGGGGAAGCTGTTCTAACAGAACTTGATCGACGGGTTCATCGACTTGGTTTTCAAAGTCAAATATCCAAAATTCATCAAAGTTACAAAGGATTGCATATCGGGGTCTGTTGGGAGCAATTCGCATCCAATACCGTTCGAGTTGAGCGTAGTGTTTACTGAGGTTTTCTCTTTTTGATTTCATCTCAATTAAAACACCGGGAACTCCCGCACGCGATCGCCAAACTAAATCAGCAAATCCTGTTTTTCCCTTTGCACTTCCTTTCGTTAAACGGTCTTCAAATTCTGCACTAACTTCTTTCGTTCCTTCGTGTCCAAACGCCTGAAAAAACTTGGTCAGAAAAGTCTGAGCCTCACTTTTTTCATCGCCTCTGAGGTGTTGCTGACAATAATTTACAAAAGATTGAAGACTTTCGGGCGTTGCTGGCATTGAATTGACTCCGGTAATTCACCAAACTGCCATCAATTATTCTAATAATTCTTGTTTTATTTCTAATTGCTGTTGGCTGACTGTCGCAATTGATTCGGCAGTTTGATAATGCTTTTTTTTGATTATACCAATAAAGGGCTTCAAGTTAATACAAATATTTGTATCGATTACGCAACACACGCGGTTCAACACAATAATTGAACAGATTGCGATCGCGTAGGCGCAAGCCGTGACGCCATTAAGCCTATCGCTTTTCCTTGTAGGTTGGGTTGACCCCAGGAAACCCAACATATGTTTTTAATTTCAATACAAAAATTGAACCGATAGCCCTAAGAGTGATCCCTTTCTGAACGCTCATCAACTGAGTTTCATCGTAAAGATATGGTTTCTCTGTAGTGTGATGATGATTGGGTAAAATCTCCAATTTAAGGCTATAATAAATATGTTTTCACCTAACTATCAGTTATGCTGCGAGAACAATTGAAACAGCAAATAGACAGACTCAATGAAGACCAGCTTCAAAAAATAGCCGATTTCATCAGCTTAATACAATCTCAGTCCGAGCAATTGACATCATATAAAACTCCATTTTGGCAAACAGCAACACCCGCAGAACGGGCTAGGGAGTTTCGCAATTGGGTTTCTCAACTTCCCAGAACCAGTGTGAGTTTATCTGATGAAGCATTTAGCCGCGATCGCATTTACGAAGAATGACAAAATATCTACTAGATACCAATGTTATTCTGCGTTTTTGTAATCCTTCTGACCAGCAAAATCATCTCGCTACAGAAGCAATATTTTGTTTGCTAAACCGAGGGGATGAATGTTTTCTTGCAACACAAGTATTGATTGAGCTTTGGGTAGTTGCAACCCGACCCGTTGAAGTGAATGGCTTGGGATGGACTACAGAAAAAACGCGAAACATAATAGACCAGCTTATTATTCGCTTCCCATTACTAGAAGAATCCTTACAGATTTTTCCCCATTGGTTAGACTTAGTTACAACTAATAAAATTATGGGTAAACGGACTCACGATGCCCGTCTGATTGCCGCTATGTTTGCCAATGGAGTTACACATCTTCTGACGTTCAATCCCACTGATTTTTCAATCACATCAAGCATTACAGTTGTACATCCGCAGCAATTAGTGACACCTGAAATTAATGATTGAACCGAGTACGATCGCATTGTATTATTTTAACGTTTAATTATCGCCACATCTCAAATTTATCTTCAGAACATCCATTGATATAGCGGTTATTTACCCAACCAACAAACGGAGTAAACTTTTCATTGGGGGGAAATCCATCAACCAAAGCAACAATTTTCACCCAATTTCCCCGACGAGAAACCGCCCGCACACCATCACCCCGTTTCAGTTGTAAAACCACGTCACTTTTTAAGTCTGGGTTTTGACGAATATTAACTTTGCTATTAACTCGGTTGGTGATAATAAATGAACAAAAGCTATTCTCAGCTAATTCTTGAACATAATCAGGGTTAGACTGGGCGATAGGTGTCATTTTTTGAGATAGCAACACCTTATTTTTCGGGTCAAAAACCTTTAAAGTATACTGGCTTTTATTGGCTTCAGGAATCATACTATATGTATAACCCTTGCGTTCCCAAGCGTAACGTCCTTGACTGTAGTTAGAAGCCATGGGAATATGAACACAACGTTCTTTTGCGTCGCAACCTGTATAGGAAGCAGAACTTCGTGATCCGTCAATTGTAACGGTAAAATTACCACCTGTGAAGGTATCAGCTAAAGCAGAAGTAGCTAAAAATGCACTGGCGATCGCAACAAATGTTAAAGTTTTGAGAATCGATGTAATTTTGAGTTTCATGGTGATGGTTCTGGGTTGAAGTAATCTTGAACTCTTTCTGTTTTCACCCGAACTATCTGTTAATTTTGAGAAAAAGAGACAAAAATTCAATTGTCTGCAACCCCAATAGCCATCACTCCATCAATTCTGTACTTTCAAGAGGATGATAATAGGACAGTTAGACTTCTGTCTATTTTGACCAATTATTTTAATCCTTTACACAAGGGAGTTGAGTTTCAGTGAACCAAAAACCTTTCAAATCAAGCCCTTTCTCCAACCCACTCAAACTCCCTTGAAAGTGTTACATTCGTGTGAGTACAGAAACCTTACTAATCTTCTCAGCATCTAAACCTTTCAGTTCATCGAGATGCAACCATCCTTCTTTTACTAACTGAGCAAAGGTAAAAATGAGGAGAGAATCTCTGTGATCATACTTACCATCAATATCATGTCTTCTGGCACTTAAAAAGTCATGTAGAAGCCAAATATCATCAAGCTTTGTAATCTCGCCTGCTTGTTCTCTAACAACCTGAATTAAAGCCGTAATTTCTCGCTGATAAGCTTTTTTAAATGCCTGCCGAGCAATTTCTTTCTCGGCGGTAGACCACTCAATATCACTCACGGGTATCATGAAACCTAAAATATGTGCTATTAATCTATGTTAACCGATAATAGGGTTAGCCTCAAAATAAGAAAGCGTCCTTTGTACTCAGACGCTCATCCAAAATTAAACAGTATTTTTGCCTAATCTTTTTCTAACGAGCTAAGTTTAATAGCTCTTTAGGTGAAGCCAACAAATCAATTGCAACAAAGAAAATCTTGTCTTCAGCATTCAGTAAAAACCGCCAAGCAATATTCATACCTACACCCGCACCGAACCAGGGAGTTTGCACTTTACCTGTGACTTTGATTTGAGTATAACCCTCGTCTGCGGGTTCAGTAACGCCTCGTTCTGGGATTAACTTCAGATTCTGACATTCTTCTTGGAAAAACCGCAGAACCGCTTCTTTGCCGACAACAGGTCTACGGAAAGGAGGCTGCAACGCCCCATCGGGTACAAATAACTCAATCAACGCATTAAAGTCGTTTGCATTCAAATTATTCATGTATTCCAATACCGTTGCATTGGTAACGCCTTCAATTTTGACCTGAGTGCGCTTTGCCATATCCGTCGGGGGAACAACAGGTTCAGCAACACGGGTGTAACTCCCTAATTTACTGGTATCAAACCCCATATCCACAACTGAATTCCGCAAAACTGTAATTTGCTGACCCGACTCTAAACCGCGAATGGCTTGTAATACTGCCGTCGCATTTGCAGAAAGCTGATAGCCTTCGGGAATGGGAGCTACTTGCCCTTCATCCATCCATTGTCCAAGCTGATACCAAAAACCAAGTTTGATATTTGGAGACCAAGTTGCGTAGGTGCGGCAAAGAGGGGTATCTGAACGGTTTGCTAAGTCGCACATTGCCTGGGATTGTTCTTGAGGCCCCATTTTGCGAATTTCATTGAGTGTGATCTCAGCAAACTGCATATTTGCCGCTCCAGGAGCCGCAATGGTAATGGTTTTACCCATTTCAAGATAAGCAAACCAAATCAAAGCCAGTTGGTCTTCTGCACTCAGCTGAGTGAACCGAGCAATCGTAGCAGGAACGGTATCAGCAGCCAACGTGTTTGGGAAGATGTTGCGAGCTGAATCGATTGAAAATGGCATAAGTTACCTTGTCAAAGTCCAATAAAGGTTTAACTCTATGCTTGTGATCGCAGGTATAGTCAAACCCACCTTTAGAATAGGGGAATATGGTACACCCAAATATAAAGAATTCAAATTGGGGGTTAAGCATTTTTTATGGCTATCAGTCTCTATGGGAAGGAGTCTCCCGATTTGTCCCCGATAGCCAAGTTCAGAAATTAATCGAATGGATACGGAAAAATTAACCTCTTATTAACCAGAGGGGTCAGTCGTGATGATAGGGGGGATAAAGTTAACCCCGATGGAAGTGTAGACTTCACCGTTTCTAACACGACTATTGCGGTCAATTCTAGGACAACAATTGCCTCGAGAGAGGTCTAACAGCTTAAACAAGAAAAGAAGGGTAATTTATGAATAATCCCTACATAAATTACCGCGACTTAAATTGCTTTAATACTTGCGTTCTTGGGGTTCAAACCGAGTAATACTCACCGGACGATAAGACAAATCAATGCCAGCCGGTGAATAATAGGCTAGGGTATGCTTCAAGAAATTAGGATCATCCCGTTTCGGATAATCTTCTCGACTGTGCGCCCCTCGACTTTCTAAACGGTTTAATGCTGATGTCAAAATCATCTGACCGACAATCATAATACTCCGCAATTCCAACGCTTCAATAATCTCTGTATTCCAAACATTATCTTGGTCGTCGAGATAAATCTGTTGATATTTATCTTGTAATTGCTGAATTTTAGTTAATCCCTCTTGCATGATTTCTTGAGTTCTAAACACCCCACAATGCTCGGTCATTGCATCTTGAAACTCTTGACGAATTTGGCCAATCCGATAACCGCCTCGTCGGTCTAATAACGCTTGAATTTGTTCTTTGGCATCCTGAAGATAACGCTGTTCATCGATATCTGGTAACTTTCGACCCTCAACAAATCGAGCAATAGCCGCCCCGGTGCGTTTTCCATAAACCACACATTCGAGTAACGAATTACTCCCCAAACGGTTAGCGCCATGAACCGATACACAAGCCGCTTCTCCGGCAGCAAAAAAGCCATCAACAAGATTATTACGGGGATTAACAGACTTGTCTTTGGGGTCAAACTTAAAATCAACAGGCAACCCCGGCCCAATAATCACCTGACCATCAGTATTAGTCGGAATGCCGCCCATAGAATAGTGAACCGTCGGACGAACAGGCATCGGTTCATGGACTGCATCCACCCCCACAAGTCGATGAGCTTCCTCCCAACAAAACGGAATCCGACTCATAATTTTTTCTCGTCCCATGTGCCGCAAATCAAGATAGATAAACGGCCCACCCGGACTCCCATCTCGATGAATTCCTCGTCCGGCGCGAATTTCTAGGGTAATGGCTCTCGAAGTAATATCACGGGGCGCCAACTCCATTTTACTGGGGGCATAATTGGCCATAAAGCGTTCCCCTTCGCTGTTAATCAGATAGGCCCCTTCACCCCGAACCGCTTCGGAAATCAGCACCCCAACTGGATACAACCCCGTCGGATGAAACTGGACAAATTCCATATCTTGTAATGGAACTCCGGCTAATGCCGACATCGCTAACCCGTCGCCTGTAGACGCATAATCATTTGATGTGGTGTTAAACGCTCGTCCATAACCGCCTGTGGCAAACATCACCACTTTTGCTCGCATGACGACAACTTCACCATTCTCGATGTTGTACATCACGACGCCTTTGGCTTGAGCGTCTTCTAAAATTAAACGCATGATGTACCATTCATCGTAGATTTGTACGCCATAGCGCCGTAAATTATTCACCAGTTCGTGGAGAATGGCGTGACCTGTTTTATCGGCTGCGTAACAGGTGCGGTTATGAGTATGACCTCCAAAAGCCCGTTGAGCGATACGACCATCTTCTAGGCGAGAAAACAGTACGCCCATGTGTTCGAGGTCGATAATCACATTTGGGGCTTCTTGGGCGAGAATTTCCACCGCATCTTGGTCTGCAAGGTAGTCTGAACCTTTGACGGTATCGAAAGCATGAGCTTCCCAAGTATCGGCAGAGTCAACATTTTTTAGGCTGGCTGCAATTCCCCCTTGGGCGGCAACGGAGTGGGAACGAATGGGATGGGTTTTGGCAACCATCGCAATGTTGAGACTGGGGTTCATACGAGCCATTTCTACCGCAGCTCGACTTCCTGCTAAACCCCCACCGACAATTATGACATCATGTTCTAGCATAGTTGGTGAATCGTGAATAGAGTTCTCCTCGTTCTTCTATGTTGACTCACAGAAAAACCTCCCTATCCAAAAACAGGGAAGTTTTAACAAAAAAATAAAGATTGGTCGTTAGAAATTAGGGCTTTACTCTAGCCTGCGGCTTCTGCGGGTCGTGGGGTAATCATATCGTTAGCATCGGAGAATTCGTCTTCGGTCGAATCAATCGGCATCATTTCGATATGGTTGAGTAGAGTGGTGACAAATGCAAACAGCAGAAAGGGTAAAGAGAGTACCACGATTAAACCGACTGTTGCTAAGGCGTAGATTTGGCGAGAGGTACTCCACAATGCTAAAGCAGATGCAAGAGTGAGAAAGATGACAATCAGCCAAATCATGATTTGAGCGTAAATATCACCAAAGCTTAGAGTACAACGGAAACGATATTTTTGCAGGTTATTCATTAGAACTTCCTCGTTACGATTCTTTCCCCCCCTGAGTTGGGAATGGGGAGTTTGGACAAGTTAGTTTTGTTTGTTGAGTCTATCGAGTTGTCGCTGGCATTTAGCAAACGGCTTTCAAGACCACAGACGACAGCTTCTTAATCAGCTTAAGAAGTTGGACTGAATTTTTTGACAACATTGCTTTAATTTTTAAGGTTAAAGCGATACACAGGTGGAGAGCAAATTCTAAACATTTTAATAAGACTTGTTACTAAACTTTACATAAAAGGGAGTAAAAATGCTCGGATTTGACCCTGTTAAGTGCAGCTTATACAAGATATCAATAAAATTAGGAATTCGCGATCGCCATTTCACAACGCTAAGGAATATTAAAAAGTGGATCGAGATCAGTCATTAAGAATCGGGTTTTACTGGGTTTTATATTATATTTAATTGTAGGCTTTGATGTGTTGAATTAACAGTTGAAAACCGACACCGCTTTGACTCGTTTCCCAACGACCATCCGGCTGATGCCAAAAAAAACTGCTTCTCGTTGATGACTACCCGGTTGAGGGGCTTGATGCAAAACCAAGAGTCAATGACTATCAGCCACCATCGCCCGTTGTTTTCCTGCACTTTTTTAGCCAAATTGATCGCGAATTTGATCGGGAATAGCCCAAGTGGGCGGAAGTTGCATGAGATTTTCCTCTCTCGGCACCGAAATTCTACTTAAAAATTTTAACAAAAATCACAACTATTCTGGGGATTCCTAACTTAATCAAGGGCAAAAATGGTAAAATTCTTATAAAAGTTCACAAAGATCAATAGATTTTAGGTTGATTTTAGTCTAATGAAAGAGTTATTTCTCACTTGGTTAAATCGTCTGTTAGTGTTTGATGTTTTTTTGGTTTTATTCAGCTTTTTTTGGTTAGTGGTTGCCGTTATTGGTCGTTCTCTCGATCTCTCCTTGGGTCTAGACCTGTGGTACAAGCTCTGGGAACCTGTTTTTACTCCCGCTTTGGGGATTTTAATGGGAGGAGCGATTTTAAGCGGTATTATCGGTCAAATTTCTAAGCGACTCAACAAGCAACTCTAAGCCATTAATAATGACCAGTAGACAGTGAGCAGTGTTCAGGACAAAATCAGAACTTCTGTTTTCTGTCTGCTCATTTTTTAAGTTTCACTTTAGCACAGCGATCGCTAAACTCAGCCCATAGAGTTGTAAACTTTAATGAAAAAAGTTTATTTTAATTAATAAGAGTTAATTAATCTCAGTTTTCCTTTGAAGTTTTCTGTTTTAAGACTTTCTCAAGAGTTGACCTGCCCAGCACAAGAGAAGACTGTGATATACTCAAAACAGTTAGAAAATAAGGAAAAATTGAGCGCAAATCTTTTTTGATAACGAGTCAATCGCAGCGGATAAAGATTGGGGAACAGTTAGAAACTTTTGAGTAATTATGCGGATAGAGCTTCTGATCAGTTCTCGGAATTTCAACTCATTAAATTTTTAGAAATATATAATTAAAGTTCAATATTTTATTCTCAATTAATGGGATCAAAAAATCATGAAAGATATCGATGTCGAACTGAAAGCCCGTAATCTCGTTCGTTTGGATCAAGAACCGATTCAAATCTCCGGTCAAGTGCAGCCTCATGGCATTCTTCTGGTATTGGAAGAACCGAATCTAAAAATTTTACAAGTTAGTACAAATACTCAATCTATTCTGGGGATTTCGCCAGAACAGATGCTCGAAAAAACCTTAGAAGATTTGCTCGATCCCTTTCAAATCGAACGAATTCAAACGGGATTATTTCAAGACAGTCTAGACTATCTCAACCCCACGAAAATCTGGATGAGAATCAGAGGCGACGAATATGTTGTATTTGATGGAGTCTTTCATCGCAACCCTGATCATTTTTTGATTCTTGAGTTAGAACCTGCAACCTCTCAAGAAAACATTCCCTTTTTGAGCTTTTATCACTTAGCTCGAATGTCAATTAACCAACTGGAAGAAACCGCCAGTTTGCATGAATTTTGTCAAATTATTGTCCAGGAAGTCCGAAAAGTCACCGCATTTGACCGAGTAATGCTCTACAAATTTGATGAAGAAGGGCATGGCGTTGTCATTGCTGAAGAAAAAATAGAGGAGTTAGAACCCTATCTCGGACTTCATTATCCCGAATCTGATATTCCCAAACCCGCTCGGAAATTATTGAGTGCAAATTGGATTAGAATTATTCCCGATGCGAGCGCCCAAGCCGTTGCCTTATTTCCCTATAAAAACCCCCAGATCGAACGTCCATTAGATTTCACTCATTCCACGCTGCGAAGTGCCTCTTCTTGCCATTTACAATACCTCAAGAATATGGGAGTCGGCGCTTCTTTGACTATCTCCCTGATTAAAGACGGAGAACTTTGGGGCTTAATTGCTTGTCATCATCGTACCCCCAAATATGTCTCCTATGAATTGCGGAAAGCGTGTGAATTTTTAGGTCGAGTCATCTTCTCTGAACTGTCTTCTCGCGAAGAAACTGAAGACTATGACTATCGAATGAAACTGACCTACATTCGATCCGCTTTGATTGATTTCATGTCTCAAGGTGAGAACTTTATCGAAGGTTTAATTCGCCATCAACCCAATCTTCTCGACCTCGCCAATGCTCAAGGTGCTGCCATTTACTTTGGGGGAAAGTGGACAACTCTGGGTGCAACTCCCAAAGAAGAAGATCTCAACTTTTTAGTGCAGTGGTTGAAGAAAAATACCGAAAAAGAAGTCTTTTCAACGAACTGTTTACCGCGCCTTTATTCTGATGCCGAACGGTTTAAAGAAGTCGCCAGTGGTTTACTTGCGATTACCATTTCCGAACGCAATTATGTCTTATGGTTCCGCCCCGAAGTCATTCAAACGGTGAACTGGGGCGGAGATCCCTCCAAAGCTATTGAAGCCACCCAGTCCGAAGGCGTGGTACAGTTATCGCCCCGAAAATCCTTTGAACTGTGGAAAGAAACAGTTAAACTCCAATCTCTACCCTGGAAACCGGTTGAAATTAATGCTGCTTTAGAACTGCGAAAAGCAATTGTTAATATTGTCCTGCGTCAAGCCGATGAACTAGCCCAACTCGCTCATGATCTCGAACGTTCCAATGGTGAATTGAAAAAGTTTGCTTATGTCGCCTCTCACGACTTACAAGAACCCCTCAACCAGGTGGCAAACTATGTACAATTGTTAGAGATGCGCTATCAAGAAGAACTCGACGAAGATGCCAAAGAGTTCATCGAATTTGCGGTTGAGGGAGTCAGTCTGATGCAAACCCTGATCGATGATGTCTTAGCCTACTCTAAAGTCGATATCCAAGGAGTTGAATTTGAACTCACCTCCGTCGGAACAGCTCTCGAACGAGCGTTGAGTAGCCTGCGAAGCCGCATCAGTGAAACTCGTGCTATTATTACTTCTGAACCGATGCCAACGGTGATGGCTGATAGTACCCAATTGATGCAATTATTTCAAAACTTAATTGGTAATGCTCTCAAGTTCCGCAGTTGTGAACCTCCGGAAATCTATATCGGAGCGCAACGACTCGAAGATGCTTGGCTATTTTCAGTCAAAGATAATGGGATTGGTATCGACCCTCAATTTGCTGAACGTATTTTTATCATCTTTCAGCGCTTGCACACCCGTGATGAATATGCAGGTACTGGGATGGGTTTAGCAATTTGTAAAAAAATTGTTGAATGTCATCGAGGTCGAATTTGGGTTGAGTCTGAACTTGGTCAAGGTACAACACTCTATTTTACGATTCCAGTCGGAGGACAAGCGCGTGATCGGCGAAGCCCAGGAAAGAACCAAAATCATCTTTTTAGTTGAGGATAATCGAGGCGACATTCGCTTGATTCAAGAAGCCCTAAAACGGAGTACCATCCAACACGAAGTTGTGACGGTGAGAAATGGGATGGATGCGATGTCTTTTCTACATCGGGAAGGGGAGTATAGCGAAGCTCCCCGACCAGATTTAATCCTATTGGATTTGAATTTGCCTCGCAAAGACGGACGGGAAGTGTTAGCCGAAATTAAAGCAGACCCGGACTTAAAACGGATTCCTGTTGTCGTTTTAACCACCTCTAAAAATGATGATGACATTTCCCAAAGTTACAACTTACACGTCAACTGCTACATCACTAAATCTCGCAACCTGAGTCAGTTGTTTGAGATTGTCAAGGGGATTGAGGAATTTTGGCTAAAAATTGCCACTCTCCCGACTCAATAAGGTATCTTAAATAAAATCAAGTATGAGGGGGTGAAAAAATAGAAATAAAACTTTTCCCATTTGTTTTTTTTGAACAGCGCCAGCAACCAAAAGTTAATCTCAGAACGTCAGTTGATGACGTGTTCTATCCGTGTTATGGAGCCGTATGAGGGGAAAAGCAAGGAAATGATGCCTGCAAGTTTGGTAAATATTCTATTGATAGAAGATAGCTTGGCTGAAGCCCGCTTCCTGCAAGAATTGCTCAAAGGTTCCAAGCTAGACTCTTGTAATCTGATTCATGTCAAACGACTGACTGAAGCCGTTCATCTGCTCACCGACGAACAAGCCCTTGTCTATGATGTGATTTTACTTGACTTAACTCTCCCCGATAGTCAGGGACTCGGATCAATTCAGCCCCTTTTGCAATTTGCTCCGAGTGTTCCGATTGTCGTTTTAACAAATACTAATGATGATGAACTTGCTCTCGAAGCTGTTCGACAAGGAGCGCAAGATTATCTGGTGAAACGACAAGTTAATGTCGAAACATTAGTTCGTTCTCTGCGTTATGCGATTGAACGGAAACAAGCAATGGAATCTTTGCGGGAAGTCAATCAAAGCTTATCTCATCGGGTCAAAGAACAGACAGTAGAGTTAGTGAAAGCCAAAGAACAACATCAACTCACCTCAGAATTTGTTTCGATGATGTCTCACGATTTTCGCAATCCCTTAAGTACCATTTTATTGTCAACAGAATTATTGCGAGATTGGGAACAAAGTTTAAGCAAAGAGCAAAAAAGTTCGATCTTTCAACGCATTCGTTCTGCGGGTAAAAATTTGGTTCAATTATTAGATGAAGTGATTTTAGTCGGTCAAGCCGATGTTGATCGCTTAGAATGTTTACCGACCCCTCTAGATTTAGAATCTTTTTGTCAACAATTAGTCGAAGAAGCCCAACTGGAAGCCAGTTCTCAACACCAAGTCGAATTAAAAATGCAAGGAGAATTTGCAGAAACATTATGGGATGAAAGCCTGTTACGACATATTTTTAGTAATTTATTCGCCAATGCGATTAAATATTCTCCTCAAGGCGGTATGATTCAGTTAGAAGTGATGGCTCAAGATAATATTGCCATTTTTCATCTCATTGATCACGGGATTGGCATTCCACCTCATGATCTTGTAAAATTATTTCAAGCTTTTCATCGCGCCAGTAACGTCGGTAAAATTTCCGGTACAGGTTTAGGATTAGCCATTGTTCAGCGCTGTGTTGAGGCTCATGGGGGCGAAATTGCGGTTGAAAGTGAAGTCGGGGTTGGTACCACTTTTGTAGTAAAATTACCTTTAGTCTATTCTTGTTCTACAACTTTACTAGAAATGTGATCAATTTTTGCTGATCGTAATGAAAACTAAATCCCATAAAGTTCAACCCAAAACCCTTGAATTTTCTCGCGTTATACAATTTATTTTAGATTATTTTAAACAAAATTACCAACTTGGATTAGTTTTGTTTGCTGGTGTATTAATGGGTCTAGCCGCAGAACCGACAGGCTTTTGGCTATTAGCATGGGTGGCGTTAGTTCCCTTGTGGCTTGTTGTTCTTCAGTCAAAAACTCACAAAATTTCGACTTTACCCTTTGCAATCGCTTGGGGAATTGGTTATCACGGCACCGTTTTATTTTGGATCACGGGAGTTCACCCCATGACTTGGTTAGGGGTTCCTTGGTTAGCTAGTTTAGCGATTGCACTGTTTTGTTGGATTTTTATTACTTTTTGGGGCGTTGGATTAGTCATTGTTTGGGCGAAAATATTATCCATTGTCAGCCGCCAAATTCCGAGTCAAAATCTCAATCATCTCTTAACTCGTGTGTTAGTTGGAACAGCCCTTTGGTGTAGTTTAGAATGGTTTTGGAGTCAAGGTTCTCTGTGGTGGTCATCCCTCTCTCTCACTCAAAGTTTTGGGAATTTAGTGATTCTGCATCTGGGTCAAATTTCTGGCCCTAATACTGTCACTGCGGCTTTAGTTGCGGTTAATGGATTGATCACAGAAGCATGGCTAATTAACCGCTTAAAAAACAAAATAGAAATCCGAACAAAAATCATAATTTATTTACTCCCAATTTTATGTTTTTCCCTCGCCCATTTAATCGGATTTTATCTCTATAGCCAACCCTTAAAATCCAACCCAGAAACAGCGTTAAAAATTGGCATTATTCAAGGTAATATTCCTAACAAAATTAAACTCTATTCTGAGGGATGGCGTCAAGCATTACAAGGCTACACAACCGGATACATAACCCTAGCCGATCAAGGAGTAGATGCGGTACTCACTCCCGAAACTGCACTTCCTTTTTTATGGAAAACACCCGCTCGTGATCAAAGTTCATTTTATCAAGCCATTTTAGAGAAAAAAGTTGTCGCTTGGGTGGGAAGTTATGGTCAAGAAGGAAATCGGATCAGTAATAGTTTATTTACCGTCGATAGCGAGGGAAATATTATCAGCCAATACAATAAAGTGAACCTGGTTCCTTTGGGGGAATATATTCCGTTTGAATCCATTTTAGGTCGCTTTATCAATCGATTATCACCCTTAGATTCTCATCTGGTTAAAGGCGATCCCAATCAACAATTTAATACTCCATTCGGTCAAGCCATTGTTGGGATTTGTTATGATTCAACCTTTACTCGACATTTTCGCCGTCAAGCCAAAACTGGAGGAGAATTTATCTTAACTGCTTCTAATGATTCCCATTATTCAGCAGGAATGTTAGCTCAACACCATGCTCAAGATGTGATGCGAGCAATAGAAACAGATCGGTGGGCAATCAGAGCAACAAATACAGGGTATTCTGGGGTGGTTGATCCTCATGGAAAAACCCTTTGGAAATCACAAATGGATACCTATGAACTTCATATCGGGATAATTCAACCCCAACAAACCCAAACGTTGTATGTTCGGTGGGGAGATTGGTTCACCCTCGTTTTACTCATTTTAAGTATCATCGCAATTGCTGTTAATTTGGTTTTTCAAACAATATTCAGGGTTTCAGATTGAAAATTGCAGGTTATAACGGAAGAGTAATGTTAAACCCTCTGAGTTAGAGCCTATTTCTAGAATGAAGTTTAAACTGACTGTCATTTTATGTTTTCTGTTGAGTTTAGTCTTGGTGACTTGTTCCCAGTCAACTCCCGACCATTCTGCATCTCTTTCTACCAATAACAATAATACACCTGTTAGTATTTGGTGGACGAATGGATATTATCCAGAAGAAGATGAAGCCATTCAGCAAATAGTTCGTCAATGGGAAGATGAAAGCGGTTTTAAAGCAGAACTGAATTTTTCAGCGGAAGAAGTTAATCTCCAACGCATCCAAGCCGCCCTAGAAGATAATAATCCACCTGATATTGTCTACAATCAAAAAGCAGAATTTGCACTAAATCCTCGTGTCGCTTGGGAAGGAAAAGGGAGTGAAGTTTCAGCCGTCATAGAACCGATTCAAGAGCGCTATACTTCGAGTGCAGTTCGTTCGACCTATTTATACAATACTCGCACTAAAAATTCCGGGTATTATGCAGTTCCAATTCATCAACAAACCTTGCATATTCACTACTGGCGAGATTTATTAAATGATGCTGGATTTACAGATAGCGATATTCCTCGAGAATGGGATAAGTTTTGGAGCTTTTGGCAACAAGTTCAAGATAAACTGCGTGAACAAGGACAAGCAGATATTTATGGAATTGGTTTGAATTTTTCAGCCGAAGCTAATGATACTTTTTATGAATTTGAACAGGTTTTAGCGGCCTATGGAGTGAATTTATTGGATGATCAGGGTCAATTGCAAGTTGAAAATCCTCAAGTTCGCCAAGATTTAATTCAAGTGTTAGAGTGGTTTACAGACTTCTACAAACAGGGATATGTTCCTGAAGATTCTGTTGATTGGCTTCCGGCAGATAATAACGTTAATTTCCTCAATCGCCGACTGGTCATGACATTAAATCCAACTCTCTCAATTCCCGCTTCTCAACGTTCCGATGAGCCTGTTTATCATGATCAAATTGTTACTTTAGAATTGCCTCAAAATCCGGATGGGAGTTCACCCGAATACCTCGTTTCCGTTAAACAGATTTTGAGTTTTGCCGATTCTCCCCATGAACAGGGAGCGAAAAGTTTTCTGTCTTTTATCGTTAAACCTGAAGTCATCAATGAATATTTAAAACAATCAGCAGGGCGTTATTTTCCTGTTATGCCTGAACTCCTTTCTGATCCGTTTTGGAATAATTTAGATGATCCCCATATTTCAGTTGCTCGTCAACAATTTGCTTCTACTCGTCCGCTAAACTCCATATTATATCCGGCTTATGCTCAACTCTTTGCAGAAAATATTTGGGGTCAAGCCTTAGAAAAAATTGTCGTTGAAGGAGTCTCAGCAGAGACCGCAGCCGATCAGGTTATTCAACAAATAAAAACGATATTTGCTCAATGGAAACAGTTAAAAATTGGAGAAAAAATATGAAGCAAAAATTGATAATTATCTTCCTCTTTTTATTCAGTTTGATTTTATCCACTTGTAGCGGAGAAATGCTACCCCAAAAAACTTCGATAAACATTAGTGATCGCCCTTTAACAATTTGGTGGAATCGGGGCTATTATCCCCAACAAGATGAAGCAATAGAACAACTTGTTTCTGATTGGCAAAAGCAAACTAACAACTCCGTAGAGTTATTGTTTTTTAGTGAAGATGAAACTCTTTCTAAAGCAATTAAAGCAATAGAAAATAACAATCCACCCGATATTTTGTTTTCAGAAAGAGCAGAATATACTTTGACTCCTCTGTGGGCAAAAAATGGAAAACTAGCTGATGTTTCACCCGTGATTGAGTCGATTAAAGCTCAATACACTCCGGTTGCCTTGAAATCAGCTTCACTTGATAATGATGTCACCAAGAAAAGTTCTTATTATGCTGTTCCTTTGATGCAGCAAAGTCTTCATATTCACTATTGGAAAGACTTAGTTAAACAAATAGGTTTACAAGACTCAATTCCTCAAGATTGGCAAGGGTTTTGGAATTATTGGAAACAGGCTCAAGAAACTTTATTACTGCAAGGACGAAGCGATATTTATGCGATGGGCATACCCATATCTGTGGCTTCTTCTGATACTTATTGGGTATTTGAACAGATTCTCGAAGCTTATGATGTTCGACTGATTGATTCTCAGGGTAAACTTAAACTCGATAAACCTCAAGTTAAAGCCGGAATTACCGAAGCGTTAACATGGCTGACTAATCTTTATAAAGCCGGATATATCCCGCCTAATTCTATTAACTGGTTAAATGCAGATAATAACACCACTTTCCTCAATAAAATGACCCTAATGACCTTAAATGTGAGTTTATCCATTCCCGGTTCACAACAACAAGATGAAGATATCTATCTCAATCAAATGGCAACGATACAATTTCCGAATAAACCGAGTGGAGAGCCGATGAAATCCCTAACTTCAATAAAACAAGCTTTGATTTTTGCCGCTTCTCCCAATCAAACCCTAGCCCAAGAATTTCTGACTTATTTAGTCCAACCGGATCATTTAGAACAATATATTAAAGGAGCCGCAGGACGATATTTTCCAGTCATGCCGGAACTCTTTTCTGATCCATTTTGGAATAATCCAAATAATCCTCATGTTTATGAAGCAGCGAAACAACTACGGCAGGGTAAAACTCGTTCTTTGTATCAAGTTTTAAATCCCGCTTACGCTCAAGTCTCTACTGAAAATATTTGGGGTGAAGCCCTTCAGCAAGTTGTCGTTAATGATGTTTTGCCAAGTGTTGCCGTTGATCAAGCAATTGAACGGATTAAAGAAATTTTTGCTGAATGGAAAACTACTTAAATAGGAATTAACTTAAGAATGAAATTCTGGAAAAAAAGTCTATTAGTACAGCTTGTTGGCTCATTTTTGCTCCTCTCGTTGGTGATTGTTGCTTTAGTGGGTTCTGTTGCTTTTTATCAAGCTAAAGCCTCTTTAAAGCAATCCGTTTTTGATCGACTGAGTTCAGCTGCCTCCCTGAAAGAACAAGAGTTAAATCGTTGGGCAAGAGATCAAAGCCTGACGGTATTATCATTAGCTCAGTTGCCCGAAATCCGTAGTCAAGCAGAAGCTCTTTTAAGTAACTCTGATAGGGAATCTAATCAAAGTTTTTTACAAGATAGTTTAACAGCTTTTATCAAGCATCAAACAGGCTTAAAAGAGATTTTTATTCTCTCCCGTTCGGGTCGAGTTTTAGCTTCAAATAATTCGACTCAAATTGGCTTATATAAACCTTTAGTTCAATATAGTTTAGTCACGCCGGACTCAACAGAAGGATTTATTTCTAATTTTTATCGTTCACCGGAGACTGGACAGCCTGAAATTACCTTTGCAATTCCGCTTTTAAATGCTGAAAATAAACAACAGGGAATTCTTGCGGCTCATTTAAATTTAGATCGAATTGATCAAATTATTCGTCAAAATACAGGCTTAGGAAGTACAGGAGAAACCTATTTAGTAGGAAACGTGGGGAGCAGTTTATCCAGTCGTTATGTTTTTCTCTCTACTCAAAAATCAAACTTAAAAGAATTTTCTGAAGGCATTGAAAGTTGGTCAATTCAAAAAGCTATGCAGGGAAAAAGTGGTCGCGGATTTTATCTAAATTATCGGGGTACACCTGTGATTGGAGTTTATTATGCTTTACCTGGACAAGATTTAGCTTTAATTGCAGAACAAACTCAAGTCGAAGCATTTGCTCCGGCTCGAAAACTAGCCACTTCAATTTTAATCAGTGGTTTATTTTTATCGAGTCTAATGGCAGTGGGAATGTTAATATTAGGTCGTCAAATTGTTAAACCGATTAAAGCAATTGCTCAAACGGCTCGTTTAGTGAGTAAAGGAGATTTGAATCAAACAGCACCTGTACTGAGTAATAATGAAATTGGAGTGCTAGCGGGTACATTTAACCAGATGATCAAACAGTTGAGATTATCCTATCAACAGTTAGCCGATTATAGTCATACCTTAGAAGAAAATGTTGAGCAGAGAACGCAGGAAATTCGTCACAAAAATCAAGATTTAGAAGCGACCTTAAAAGAACTGAAAAAAGCCCAAACTAAACTGGTTCAACAAGAAAAAATGGCAAGTTTAGGTCAGCTTGTTGCTGGAATTGCCCATGAGATTAATAATCCCGTTAACTTTATTTATGGAAATGTAGAACCGGCTTATGAATATGCTCAGGATTTGTTAAATTTAATTCGGCTTTATCAACAAAACTATCCTCAGCCCTCTCAAGAAATTATTGATGAAATTGAGGAAATTGACTTAGCATTTATTCAAGAAGACTTTGTGCAGTTATTAAATTCTATGAAGGACGGATCTGAACGGATTAAAGATATTGTTTTATCTCTGCGAAATTTTTCTCGACTAGATGAATCTGAACAAAAACAGGTTGATATTCATCAAGGAATTGAAAGCACCCTTCGTATTTTACAAAGCCGCCTGAAATCTCAATCAGAAGGGTCTGAAATTAAAGTCATTAAACAATATGGTAAACTGCCTCTCGTGAACTGTTATCCTGGTCAACTTAATCAAGTTTATATGAATCTTATCAGCAATGCAATTGATGCTTTAGAACCAGATGATCAAGTGAACAATCCTGAAATTAATATCTGTACAACGGTGATCAATGATCACATTGAAATTCGGATTGCTGATAATGGTTCAGGGATTAAACCCGAAATATTAGAACAAATCTTTGATCCATTTTTCACAACAAAACCCGTTGGAAAAGGAACGGGTCTAGGTTTATCAATTAGTTATCAAATTATTGTAGAAAAGCACAAAGGACAGCTTCTCTGTCATTCTAAACGGGGAAAAGGAACAGAATTTAGGATTAAACTACCGATTTAAACTCCGCAAATTAGATTAAGTTGAAGCAGCAATTGCCGCAATTATACCCAGAACAAATAAGATAGCGAAGAACACTAAAGCAATAATCACTAACCAGTATTGCAAAGTATAAAGTTTACGAAGTTCACCCAAAGCAATCATTAAATTCTCAATATCTGTTCCCGCAGTTGTGACAATTTGTTTGAATGCTTTTGCTGCATTTCTAGTCCAGGTACCAATTAGTAATGAGAAAAATCCTTGAATCAGATTATTCAGAACAATAACTGTTTTTTCAGAAGCCGCGAGAGCCGTAAATAAATTCACAACTCCCACTACAATTCCCAACACACCAATCACAATTAATAGAATCGCTACAAAATTCATTTTTTTGGCTAAATCACCAATTAACTCATTTTGACTGCTGCTAAACTCATACCCCGATGGTGTCATGGCATCATTCTCCGATTTTTTCTAGCTCTATCATCATTGCAGAGAGTGCCACAGCGAGCAACAGAAATTAATGTAATGTAAAAGTTTAAGCTTTAGTTAAGCAGAGATTAATCTTGGAAACCTTCTGTGCAAGGATTCCCGTCTTTACTTAAAATAAAAGAGAGTCCGTATATTTCGGGTGGATCTGCACAGCTTACTTTAACAAAATCTTGAACTTTGATCAACTAACCCATGTTAAATACCTACTCCCCCGATCACTCTCACACCATCGAGTTCAACCGTTCTGCTCAAAATCTCCATCTAGAGTCAACTTTAGAAGATCTTTCTTTGTTTGAAATTCAAGTTGATATTAATCAAAGAGGAGTGATTGTTACTCAACTTTTTGAGTCTGATTCCACCATTCCCGGTGTGATTTTGATGGATGGAAAAAAGTTCATTGGAATGATTTCTCAACGGCGATTTTTTGAACGGATGAGTCGCCCCTACGCCCGAGAATTGTTTTTAGGGCGATCGCTTCATATTTTCTACAATTTTGCTCAAACCGATTTGTTATTATTATCAGGAGATACCCCCGTTGTGGAAGCTGCCCAACAAGCTATCCGTCGTTCTCCCCATCTTCTTTATGAACCAATTGTTGTCAAACTTTCTTCTACTGAATATCGCCTACTGGAAGTTCAACAACTTCTGATTGCTCAATCTTGTATTCATCAACTCGCAACTGAACTCCTCCGTCAAAAAACTCAAGCCCAACTCATTCAAACTGAAAAGTTAGCAACTTTGGGTCAAATGTTAGCAGGAGTTTCTCACGAAATTCGGAATCCGGTTGCTTGTATTTTAGGAAATCTTCAATGTCTTTCTAATTATTATCAAGATTTTATGGGTTTAGTCGAAACTTATGAACAAGAATTTCCGCAACCTTCCCAAGCTATCGAAGACTACAAAGACGAAATAGATTTTGAATTTACTCAACAAGACTTACCCGAAGTTTTAGACAGCATCAAAATTTCTTCTGAACGACTCACTCACCTTGTTAACAGTCTCCGATGTTTTTCCCGAGTTGATAGTTCTAAACCAGAAAAAGTAGAGATAAACTATTGTCTAGAAAATACCCTATTAATTTTAAAAAATCGATTTGTACCGGGAATAAACTTGATTAAAAAATACGAAAAAGTTCCCCCAATCTATGGCTACCCCAATCAACTTAGTCAAGTTTTTCTTAATGTCATTTCCAACGCGATTGATGCTCTAGAAGATATAAGCCAAGACCATCCACATCTAGCAAAAATAACGATTAAAACAGAAGTTCGAGAGTGTTCTGAGATCGAAAAGCAGACGCTTAAAATTCCTTCTCATTCTCCGATGGAAACACGATTAGACTATCCTGCTGAGTATTTTGATCATTCCAGTTCACCGAATTCTAATTGTGACTGTCAAACAAAACCCTCTAATCACTTACCTTGCTGCATTTCAATTCGGATCAGTGATAATGGCCCTGGAATTCCAGCCCCTGTTTTAGAACGTATTTTTGAAACCTTTTTTACCACAAAACCTCCCGATAAAGGCACAGGTTTAGGCTTGTCTATCAGCCATGAAATTATTACTGAAAAACACCGAGGAAAATTAAATGTGATCTCCCAAGTCGGACGAGGCACAGAATTTGAAATTTTGTTACCTATTCTGTAAAATAGATTAGTTCAATGAGGTTTAAAATCTCAGGATCTAATATATGGAGATGTAGAGAATGGGTTTCTATAGCCGAGTGATTTTACCTCGTTTGCTGGATTGGACAATGGCTGATCCAGCTTTTACCCAATATCGTCAACAAGTCCTAGCCAATGTCGAAGGAGAAATTCTAGAAATCGGCTTTGGGACAGGACTAAACCTTTCCTATTATCCCCATCATATCGAAAAAATTACAACAATAGATCCCAACTCCGGTATGAACAAACTCGCCCAAAAGCGAATACAAGCCTCAAAAATAAAGGTAGAAAATCGGATACTGAATAGTGAAAGTTTACCGATGGCGGACTCGACTTTTGATAGTGTTGTTAGTACCTGGACACTCTGTAGTATTGCCCAAGTTGAAACAGCCTTACAAGAAATTTATCGAGTTCTTAAACCGGGTGGAAAATTCTTCTTTGTTGAACATGGACTCAGCGATCAACCCCAAATACAAGTTTGGCAAAATCGCTTGACTCCTCTCCAAAAAATTATCGCTGATGGTTGTCATCTCAACCGCAATATTCAGCGTTTAGTTGAACAACAATTTCAGGAAATTACCTTAGATAAATTTGACATCGAGAACTTTCCTAAAGTTGGCAGTTATACATATATGGGAGTCGCAACGAAAACCAATTAACTAACCTTTAGATCAAGAAAAAATTAAATGAAAAATATCTACACCCTACCCGAACCCCTCCCCAACTCAGAACAATTTGAACCCATAATTCAAAATCAATCTCTATTAATAGAACGGATTATTTCCACCGGACAAACAACCCCCGAGGGAGAGTGGTACAATCAAGAACAAGATGAATGGGTTATGCTTTTGCAGGGAGAAGCAACCCTTTCTGATTCCGATGGTTCACAAATTCAACTCAAACCGGGGGACTATTTACTGATTCGCGCCCATCAAAAACATCGAGTAGAATACACCAGTACCAACCCCCCTTGTATTTGGTTAGCCATTCACGGGAATTTAAACGAGAATTTACAATCTTGAGGGATTTCCGCTACAATTGAAAAACCCCAAAGACTCCTTTATCTTGAGGTTTGAGGGATGAAGTTCGGCATTCTACCCCCGACAAAGCGCATTTTTTACGACCATGATTCGGTAAACTAGAAAAAATTGAGATTGCAGTCGCCATCAAACGGGACTGGCGAGGCAAAATCGACCTTGGCACATCCATTACGGGCAAAAGGAGTTGCGATGAACCGTCAAAATCAAGCAGTTTTAACTTTAGCGTACAGAAGCGGTGTTTTGCTCTCAACCATCCTACTGTTATTGGGTGTCGCCAGCCCCTCTTTTTCCCAGTCTCCCGCACCTACAGGCGATACAGAAGCGGAAACCGAAGTCCTCACCCCAGAGCAAGAATTGGAACAGTTGCGACGGGAACGAGAAATTCAAGAGGGTGTCCAAGCCGAGGCGAACCGCATTTTTAGCCGCACCATGACGTTGTTTAACCTCCTGTTGGGGGTTTTGGTGGTGTTATTGGGGGTGGGTTTAGCGGCGTTGTGGGTGTTGCGACGTTCGGTTATCCATGAAGTGACGGGAATTGTCGAAACTCACCTTAACGAACTGGGAGACTTAGAAAATCGCATTTCTAGTGCAAATCGTAAAATTCAAAGTGTTCTGCGCGATACGGATACTCACATCAATGATTTGTATCAACATTCCGATGAATTTCAAAAAGAACTGGAGTTAGAACGTCAAAAAGTTGATGAAATGCGTTCTCATCTCTCTCATTCTCAACAACAAACAATCGCCGAATTAGAACATCAAGTTAAGCAAGCCATCCAAGAACGTAAACAGTTAGAAAGTAAATTTGCAGCCCAACTCGGGGAACTGAACCAACAAGCCCGACATCAACAAGATGAGATTTTACAAAACTTAGAACGTTCCAGTCAAGGCGTGATCTCCGAGTTTTCTCAACTACAAAACCAAGTCAAAACCCGCCAAGACGAAACGCTGAAGAATTTGAATTCCTCCCAAAGCGAATACTCCAGCCAACTCTCCGAACTCAAGCAAACCGCCCAACAACAACGAGATTTAGTCATCAGAAATATCGATCAGTTGGGGATAGATTTGTCAGAAAAGCTATCGAGTTATGAAGCTGACATTCAAACTCAAAAAGATGGAACTGTTCGGAACTTAAAGCAAGCCGAAACAGATTTTTCAACTCAGTTATCCGAACTGCAAAATTCAGCCCAAAGTCATCAAGATTCTTTACTGCAAAACTTACGTCAGTTAGAGTCAGATTTTGAACCGCAATTGTCTGAAATTCGCACCCAAGCCGAACAAAAAGCAAAACAACGTACCGATGAAATGCTGGCTAATTTTGAGAACTATGGCGGAGAACTAGAAGCGCAACTCTCAGAAGCCCAAGGGAAAATTCAAGAGCGAGTTCGAGAAAAGTATAACGCCCTCAAACAGCTTGAAGCCGAATTTATCGAACAGGTTAAACAAGCACAGTCAGGGGTAGAAACTCAAAAAGATCAGCAAATACAAAACTTCCAACAATTAGCAACAGAATTTGTCGAACAACTCTCCCAGTCAAAATCAGGAGTCGAAACCGAAAGAGAACAGCAACTTCAGAATTTACGACAATCTTCTTCTGAATTTATCGAAGAATTATCTCAAGCAAAATCAACCACACAAGCCGAACAAGAACAGCTTCTCAAACAATTTCAAAACTCAGGAAATGAACTGGAAAGTGAACTTTCTGCCTTTAAGTCTGATATTCGTACCCGGCGAGATGCTACCTTTGAGCGATTAGATCGCTTTGAAACCACCCTCGCCCAACAAGTCGAAGAAATCAAAGCCGACGCCCAAAACGAGAAAGACAAAATCCTGCAACAATTGTCTCAATTGCCGGGAAATATTCAAACTGAACAGGAAAAAGTTCTCAAACAATTATCAGAATTACAAGCCAACGCAGAGGCAGAAAAAGCTAAAATCCTCAAGCAGTTAGCAGATATTTCTCCCGCGTCCATTGCAGAAGGCGCAGTGGCAGAAATGTTAGAAAAAATTCAAGCCCTTTCCGAACAGCTTGAACGTCTCAAATCCAATCAACCCGAGTTGTTCTTAAGTGCAGAAGACTTTGAAAACCAAGGAATCAGTTTGATCGCAGACGGGCAATTTGAACAAGCCTTTGCAATGTTTGATAAAGCCGTTCAAATTCAACCCAATCGTCACACTGCTTGGCTAAATCGGGGGATGAGTTTACGACGAATGAAACGTTTTCAAGAAGCCGTCACTTCCTATGATCGGGCGTTAGAAATTGAGCCGAATTATCGTCAAGCATGGATAGATCGCGGTGTTGCTTTAGGGATTTTACAGGAACATCAACAAGCCTATGAATCTTTTGATCGAGCGTTGCAAATTAAACCCGATGATCCAGTCGCTTGGTTAAACCGAGGGATGGCTTTACAGGTGTTAGAACAGTTTGATGAAGCCGCGATTTCCTTTGAGAAAGCCACAGAACTTGATCCCAATTCAGCGAAGGCTTGGAACTATAAAGGGTACACCTTGATGAAGTTAAAACGGGATTTAGAAGCTTTAGAAAGTTTAAATCAAGCGATGAAACTGCAACCGAAATATGCTGATGTTTATTACAATACGGCGAGTTGTTATGCGGTTCAAGGAAAGTTGGATTTAGCGATGGAACATTTAGAACAGGCGATCGCACTTAATCCCCGTTATCGAGAAGAAGCCATGAGCGATCGCAATTTAGAACAGATTATGAAGCGTTTACGGTATCGGAATGCAGACAATAATCGCAATTCAAATAATGGTCAGCCTTCTGATCGGATTAATATGACGGCTCGTAGAATTGAATAAATCAGGTTTTAGATTCAGACTCGGCGATCGCCAGCAAGACACTTTTATTCTCTGTCTTTATTTCGTGGTCATGGTTTGAATTCCATTCCAATCTTCAGGGGGATAATTTTCCAAATATTGGAGCGATCGCATAATATAAATCTGTACGACTTGATCAGATTTACGAATATCTTGAGCCGTTTCAAAATGTTGGATCGCTTGTTTAAAATCACGCTGAAGATAAGCTTCTCTACCGCGATTATAAGCCTCTAAAAAATGTTCAGTTTCCGCCATCAAAGGCTCAGAACGTGCATCAATCAACTCATAAATATTAACAGCTTGATTTTTCCCTTTTACCCGAACTTTATCTAACTCTCGCACCCAAATTTTATCCCCACAAAGCTGATAGGTCATCTCACTCAAAATAATATCACAACCGTAAGTTTTAGTCAGTTGTTCTAGACGAGAACTTAAATTCACGCCATCACCAATCACAGTATAATCCATCCGTTTTTGTGAACCAATATTTCCTGAAACCACCTCACCCGAACTCATCCCAATTCCAATTCTAATTTGGGGTTCATTCGGACGAGAATGATTAAATTCTTTCAAACGCTTACGCATATCTAAAGCTGATTTTACCGCCATCCAAGCATGATTTTGTCGTAAAGGAAGCGGCGCCCCAAATACCGCCATCAACGCATCGCCAATAAACTTATCCAGTGTTCCTTCATGGTGAAAAACCGCTTCAACCATCGTTTCAAAATATTGATTGAGTAATGCAACCACATCAGACGCATCGAGATTTTCGGTAATGGTTGTATAACCCCGAATATCCGAGAATAATATTGTTACTTCCTTGCGTTCACCCTTCATTAATCCATCTTCACCCAACGCCATCACCTGTTCAGCAACACCGGGCGTCATATAACGATACATGGTCGTTTTCATCCGTTTTTCGCGGCTAATATCTTCAAGAACAACCAACCCCCCTCGCACGCCGCCTTCTGGATTTGTTAAAGGATTAACGGTTAAATTAATTCCCCGTTCAATCGGTTGAATTTGTTCGAGATCAAAACTATGATGATTATCCAATTCTCCCCAGATAAAATAAGCAGTTGAATTGAGACTATTCGGCACCACTAAAACGGGAATTTCATCATCATTTTGCCATTCTTTTTCTTGTTTTTTAACCAAGCCAACTGTTAGATTTTGTTCGGGAACAAAATGACGAGAACCATGATGTAAGCTACTTTCTAACCAAAACTTTAAATTTTCAATCGGAACCACTTCCCAAATTAATCGGCCTTTGAGTTTGTATTCCCAAAACTCCCTAATTTCTCGATTTTCCGGTTTCCGTCTCGGACACCCTAAAAGTTCCAAAGCTGCATCATTAATCGTGACAATTCTCCCTTGCATATCTGTAGAAATAACGACATCAGAAAGACTTTGAAGAATATCCTTCTGATATTGTTTTTCTAGCATCACATTTTCAAACAGTTGAGCATTTTGTAATGCAATTCCGGCTTGAGCATTAAAAGCTCGTAAAAACTCCTCATCAGAGTTAATAAAACTACCTTTATGTTTATTAATTAACTGGGTTACTCCGATCAATTCTCCCGAAGAATTGTAAACAGGCATACAAAGAATATTACGAGTTCGATAACCCGTTTGTTGATCAATCGAAGGATCGAAACGAGGATCAGTATAAGCATCCGTAATATTGAGAACTTGACCTGTCGAAGCCACAAAACCAACAATTCCACGATTGGCTGGAATACGCAGCTCCATCATCGTTTTCCCATCGGCTTTAGCTACTTTTGTCCACAGTTCATTGGTTTCTTTATTGTACAAAAATATTGTACTGCGATCAGCGTGCATCAAGCGACGAGCTTGTTCCATCACCGAAAGCAACGTATCTTCTAAATCTAAACTTCGACCTAAAGTATTTGTCGCTTCTAATAACGCCGCAACACCCCGTTGATTTCGAGCCGCAATATAAAAGGATTGACAACTTTCTAAAATAATCCCAATCGAATCAGCAAAGGAGCGAAATTGCTGTTCATCTTCGTCATTAAACGCCCCTTCTGATTTATTCAAAAGACGCACAACGGCAACAATTTCCTCTGTATTGTGAGAGCTAAAAATTGGCATACAGAGAATATTTTCAACTGCATAATTTAGAGGTTGATCAACTTCTGGATCAAACATTGAATTTGTGTTAATTTCCGCCACATTTACCGTTTCGCCAGTATTCGCGACATGACCAATAATTCCGGCATTCATCGGAAAGCGAATTTCTTGAGTTTCCCCTGTTTCTTCTTGAACTGTTTTGTACCAGAGTTGATTTTTACTGCGATTAATTAAGAAAATCGTCGTGCGATCCGCTTGAATAATCTGACCAATTTTGAGAGTGAAGGCATCCAGAAGTTGTTCGAGGAGTATTTCGAGTGCTTCATTATTGATCAGATCGATCGCTCGAAGAAATTGTTGAAACTCTGCGGTGATAAAATCTAATATACATATAAACTCCCCAATTGGCATATTCTTGACACGATCTGCCAACAAACCCATGCGATCAACTTGAGTCAGTGTAGCGAGGATGCTACCAGCATTAGAAAAGGTCATGGGAGAGATAGTTGTTCAACGAAGATGGCAAATCAGAGATCTGCTTTGGGGTAAACAGAAACCCGTTAACAGAAAACAGACAACAGGAAAAAGGAAACAGTTTAGGAGTAGATTTTGATGAAATATTCACGCTTAAATTGATATTCACCTGATCCATTTACCCCTCTAATACTGATAATCGAGATCTGAAAATAAGTGATCGGTCCCTGATAACTGTTAACTATTTTGCGAACTTCCTCTCTTACAAACTAAGTCTCACTGGAAATCGCAAGAGGGGAGTTCGCGCTGACAACGGGCTACTGATCACAACTGCCATTTTCTCTGTCTTCAGTCTAAGCGTCCAGACCAAACTAAGCAACTGATGGCAGAATATGACGGCTTAAAACCGTGCTATAGTAGCGTCGCAACTGTTGAGTCGCTGCGGCCCATCCCCAACGTTCCGCTTCTAGACGGGCGTTTTGGCGTAAGGTTTCCCGTTCAAGCTGGTGAGACAGTAACCGTTGAGTCGCAGAAATTGCCCCATCCTCATCAGCTGGATCAAAGAGATAACCATTCCCCCCATCGGTGACAATATCGGGAATCCCCCCGGAACGAGCCGCGACCACCGGAGTTCCCGCCGCCATTGCCTCTAGCAAGACTAACCCTAAAGTTTCTGTCCGAGAAGGGAAAATAAACGCATCAGCGCAAGCATAAGCATCCGCTAGTTCCTGTCCGCGTAAATATCCTACAAAATAAGTTGGAGTTCCAGCAAAATATTCTTCTAGAGTTTGGCGGTTTGGGCCATCACCCACCAGTGCCAGACGCGCATTGGGAATTGCTTCTAAAACAGGCTTGATACGATCAATTTCTTTTTCCGCACCCAAACGCCCCACATAAAGTAATAATGTACAATCCGGGTGGCCTTGGCTTAAGCGATCGCGCATTTTTGCCGTGGCTTGATGGGGTTGAAATAGTTCAGTATCAACGCCCCGTTGCCACAAATCCACCCGCTCAATGCCATGAGAGGATAATTCTTCGACCATCGCCGTTGAAGTACAAAGGTTTAAATCTGCCTGATTGTGAGCCGAACGTAGCAGCCCCCACAGTACCTCCTCCAACATCCCCAAACCGTAGTGATGTAGGTATTGAGGTAAGTGAGTATGGTAAGACGCAACCAAAGGCAAATTCAACTTTTTAGCATAATATAACCCACCCAACCCCAAAACCGCAGGATTAGCCACATGGATCAGATCCGGTCGAAAAGCCTCTAACTTCGTACCCACACCTGGATGAGGAATAGCAATCTTTAACTCGGGATACATGGGTAAGGGAAAACCCTCCACCCCAAAAATTTGACATCCTTTGTACTCTTTGATTCCTCCTTCTGGAGAAACAATGAGAACTTGGTCACCAGCCCGACGCAAATGGTCAACAGTGTGACATAGCCGTGTGACAATGCCATCGATCTTCGGTAAAAAAGTTTCAGTAAAAAGAGCGACTCGCATAGAAAGTAGCTTCTGAGTTGAGAATCGATAATATTCGCCCTATCATCATCTCAGAATTTGGGACAGGATAACATACCGTGATCAATCACCTGTCATTGGAGGGATAATTGATCAATTATCCCCGCCCGATCTCAATCCAACTTAGTTAGCCATTGCATCTTCTGATAACTCACTCAAATTAAACAAGAACGGCACACTACTGTTAGAATCTCCATTGAGAATCAAAACATTCGGCATCTGAGATCCGCCTTGTCTCCAAGCTTCAATCGCTTCTTTTTGCAGAACTAACTGGCCCCCTTGATTTTTCAAGGTTTCTGCTAACAGACGTTGAGCTTCTGCTCTACCCTTGGCTCGGTTAATATCGGCTTGCGCTTGTTGTTCGGCTTCTCGTGCCACATAAACCGCCCGTCGCGCCCGTTGTTCGGCAATTTGTTTTTCTTCGACGGCTCGGGCAAACTCAGGCGAAAACGCTAGATCAACGACACTGGTATCCAATACCACAATGCCATACTTATCTAGTCGGCTATTGAGTGCTTCATCAAAGTCGGCTTTGAGGTTATCGCGCTTGGTAATCGCTTCTTCAATCGTTCGTTTGGCTGCGGCAATTTTAAACGATTCTTGAGTTTGAGGGGCGATCACCTTAGAAACTACATTTTGTAACGTTCCCTGTTCTCGCCGAATTCTCACCACTTGTACCGGATCAAGACGGAAGTTAATCGCAAAACTCGCCGAAAGTTCTTGTAAATCCTTTGTGGAACTTTGAGCCGGAACTTCAAATTTTTGTACTGTCACATCATAAATATCAACCGCAGAAACCAGAGGGGGCTTAAAGTGAAGACCCTCTAATAGACTGCCATCTTGGGCTTTCCCTAAGATACTCAATACTCCCGCCTGACCCGGATTAATGATCACAAATGAATTGAGTCCGATTAAAAGAGCCGCGGAGAGAATAATACCTAAGATAATTGCAGGAAGACCCTGCTGTGGTGCTGCACTTTTCAATGTTGGAACTCCTTTTTCAAACAACGGTTTGAACAACCTGCGATTCGCGATCGCTTGGGGACAAACCTTTCACAAACCTATTAAGTGTAGCTGATGCTACGATTAGTCTCTCTTTGATCTTAAAGGTTTCAGGGTCAGATGTCGGCTCTAGAGTATTAAAACTTCGCTAAGTGTAAAGAGGTTGGATTCCAGCTCTTTACCGTTGATCAGGGATTTGAATCCCGCTTCTTTAACATTTGTTTACATCACAGACAGAAAATAATGCTACACATCTTTTTCCTAAACTCCCCCCTCCCCACCTCCCTATCGCTCATCTGTCGCCAATATTGAAAGATTTCATTTACATTGACAGGGGTTGGACTCGACCTGTTCATCCTCTCCGGGCAACAATCGGATAGATTGTCAAATCTGATCCATTGAGTGTATCATTCAACACTTACTATTTGATCTTGACTTTTGGCTTGATTTGCTATGTATCTTAAAACGCTACACCTCCAACAATTTCGGAACTATAGTGATCAAAAAGTAGCGTTTGATGCTCCTAAAACCATCCTTGTTGGTGATAACGCTCAAGGAAAATCTAATCTTTTAGAAGCAGTTGAGTTGCTCTCGACCTTAAAAAGTCATCGAGTCAGTCGCGATCGCGAACTGATTTTAGACACTCAAGACAATGGACAAATTACCGGAAATCTAGAACGAGAAACTGGACGCATAGAACTGGGGCTGATCTTACGAAGTAAAGCACGCCGTACTGTGCTATTAAATAGTCAGTCTCTCCGTCGTCAACTCGACTTTCTCAGTATTCTAAATGTGGTACAATTTTCAAGTTTAGACTTAGAATTAGTGCGAGGAAGTCCAGAACGCCGCCGGAGTTGGATTGATCGATTATTAGTACAACTTGAACCTGTTTATGCCTATATTTTACAACAATATTATCAAGTTTTACGACAACGAAATGCTTTACTCAAAACGGCTCGTTCTCAATCCCATTCATCTGGGGAAGAACACTCCCAAAAACCCATCTTAAACTCAGAATTAGCGGTTTGGGATGCTCAACTTGCCGTCACTGGGGCGCGTGTGATTCGACGACGATATCGAGTCTTAGAACGGTTGATTCCACTCGCTCAAACCTGGCATCATCTCATTAGTGGAAGTACCGAGAATTTACACCTCACCTATCAACCCAATGTTCAGGTTATTACAGCCGAAAATACTCGTTTATCCGCTCTCTCTCCCCAAGACGTTCAGCAAGCTTTTCTCCAAAAAATATCCACCCGGACTCTAGCAGAACAACAGCAAGGAACAACTCTAGTTGGCCCCCATCGAGATGATATTATCTTTACCATTAACCAAACACCCGCTCGTCAGTATGGATCTTCCGGTCAACAGAGAACTCTTGTTTTAGCCTTAAAATTAGCAGAACTACAATTAATTGAAGCCGTGATTGGTGAACCCCCTTTATTGCTATTAGATGATGTTTTAGCCGAACTCGATCTCAGCCGTCAAAATCAACTTTTAGAAGCCATTGGCGATCGCTTTCAAACCTTAATTACAACAACTCATCTTGGTGCTTTTGATTCTCAGTGGTTGCAGCAGACTCAAATCCTATCTGTACAAGCTGGAAAAATCGGTCAATATTTTTAATTTTAAAAGCCATCTCATCTGGTTCTAAAGTTTGCGAATCACCCGATAAACATCAACCATCTGCTGTTTTCCTTTTAACGGCATTAACCCCCAAGATTCGACTTCAAATTGATGATCAACATACTGTAAAGTTTGGTAAGCAATTAAAATCCGACAAACACTCGATTGACGTTCTTTCTGACAACTTTCGAGGCGAGAAGCAATATTAACACTATCTCCGAGTAAACCATATTCTAAGCGATCGCGACCCCCCAAACTCCCCGCAACAATCGGCCCGGTGAAAATACCGACCCGCATTTGAATCACAGGTAAACCTCTCGGTTGCCAGACTAGATTTAACTTTTGCAGTTGTTCACTCATCTCCAAGGCGCAGGAAACCGCCGCTCTAGCATCTCGGGCAATTTGGTTTTCGCTGAACCGTGCCATCGGTACACCAAAAGCTGCCATGATCCCATCTCCAGTGAATTTGTTGATAATGCCGTGATGATTGTGAATGGTCTGGGTAAGCATGGCGAGATATTCGTTCAGCCACTCCAGCAAGTTCTCAGGGGGCATCTGTTCAGAAATGGTACTAAAGTTCCGAATATCGGTAAACAGTATGGTTGCCGTTAACTTTTGGCCCGGTAACTTGCCATCAAAAATTAAGCGATCGCGACTTTTCCACAACGCCTCCGCAATTTCAGGAGAAGCATTTTGACCCAGTAGCCGCATCATGATTTGTTGTTGACGTTGGGCTTGGAAAGCCCGATAGGAAATAAGGGTCGCACTGGTCAGTAAAAAAGCCAAACCAGGACTCACCACCGGCTCTTCCGATCTCGTTTAAAAACAGCATAAACGATAGGGTAAATAAAATCCCCAGTAAAAGGGGACTCCCCAAGACTAAAATCAACGGATGACGACTCAGCCAAGCCAAAGTTGCCCCGATAATTGCCCAACTACTGATCCAGATAATTTCAACCCATTGCGGCCAGAATTGAAATAAGGGTCGCTCTCCTGTGGCAGCATCGAGAATTTGGCTGACCATTTGGGCATGAATAATCACACCAGGCGTTCTTGGGCTATTTTTTTTACCGGGACTGTAGGGGGTGAGAAACAGATCTTTACTACTGGGGGCGGTTGTACCAATTAAAACGATTTTGTCTTTCACCCAGTCCGGTTCGATTGATTCATTTAACACTTCTGAAACATTTACTGTAACTACACCATCCATTCCTGAACGGTAGTTTAAGAGGATTTGATAGCCTTTAGCATCAATATTTTGATATCCTCCCGAGTCGGTTTTTAAGGGGACAAATATTGCTTTTCCTAACCGAATTCGATCCGGATCAGCGGGATCATTTTGGGGTTGGATGCCTTGACTTTTTAAGAAGTAGAGAGCCAACTGAAGGGAAAAGGAAAATGAAGTTCCTGTTAATGAATCTGCAAAAAACAAATTGCGGCGAACAACGTTATCGTAATCTAAAGGGATGTCGTTGAACCCTACCCGACTGGGCTCAATCCCAGGAGGAGCGGGAACACCCTGAGTATCTGGATCACCTAAGTTTTTGATCGCGATAATATTGGGGGATTTAAGTTGCTCAACCAGTTGTTGATGTCCAGGTTCGTAGATAATATCGCGGTAGAGGTCAAGACCAATTACACGGGGTTGAAGTTCTAATAGCTTTTCGAGGAGTGAGGCGATCAGTTGATCAGAAAGGGGGAAGCGGTTATAGGTTTGAATATCTTCTTCGGTAATGGCAACGACTAAGATGCGGGGATCAGGCGGTAAACTTACTCGCAACCGCATCATTTGATCGTAGACAACCAGTTCAAAAGGTTGGAGTCCTCCGAGATGAATCACTCCAAGTAACACGACGATCGAGACAAAAGTTACAGTCGCAACAATGGAGAATTCTGTCGCGTCTGGCCACTTCCGTTTGAGGGTTCGTAAAAGCTTATCGATCACAGCAACCCCTTAAATGGAGTGGAAAGGGGGGGAAGATGCCAGACTGTTGGCTCGAACTGACTCGAATTACAGCGACTCAGCTTGAGGTTGACTGTGAACAGGTGGAACTTCTCAGCCCTACTCAAACAAATAACTTAGCTATCGAGACTAACTTTCCCAAATTCTAGGCTAGGATACCAGATTAGATAGTCGAGATGCAAGTCTGTCTGGCGGCAACAGCCACCAACTAGATAAACCTACCGCTTTGATCCCTTTAATGCCTTCGTAAAATTTTTCCGATATGATCGGTTAGCCGTGAAGAATACAGGCCATAGCAACGACAGGTAGAGACGATTTCCGGAGCTTTTGACAAAGTTAGTTTGCTCAAACCCACTCCAGAACTTCCAGACTCCACCCGCGTAGAGAGCCAGTAAAGCAATTGTGATGAGCGCACTCATAATGTAGTTACTCTCTAAATATTTGTGTAAATTCAAGCAAGGGTTGCGTATTCTCTATATGTTAGCAGTTTTACTCAATAATCGTGAGCTTCTTCCCTCTGTTGGGCTTCAAAGTTGTCAAGTTAGTTGATGAATCAGCGCAATTGTACGCCAATACGGGGGATGTACAACGAAAATGATAAAATTAACGCTAGGAATAGAGATAGATAGTATACTAACAAGCCCTCTGGCTTCTTGGCAATAGCACTTTGAAAGCGGGCGTAGCGGGTGCAGTCGATGCTTTTCCCCTGAGCTTTCCTCCTGCGTCTTTGGCTCAAGGCACGGTCAGTTTAGAGGTTTTAAGATCTTAACAAGCACAGGGTCAACGTCGAACTTCTTCCCTGTCCGAACAATTAGAGATGCTTTCAGGAGTCTGGCTCTACCTCAAAATCTTACTGACTGTTCAATCAAAGTGAGAGCAGGCGGGGCCTAATTTTCAGAACACCTACACAACTTTTGGAGGATCTATGCGAGCAGTGTTAATGGCTGGTGGATCGGGAACACGACTAAGACCGTTAACTTGTGATCTCCCTAAACCGATGGTGCCTATTTTAAATCGCCCCATTGCTGAACATATTATCAATTTACTCAAACGACATCAAATTTATGAAGTGATTGCCACCCTTCATTATCTCCCAGATGTTATGCGGGAATATTTTCACGATGGTACAGACTTTGGAGTGCAAATGACTTATGCGGTCGAAGAAGATCAACCTTTAGGAACCGCAGGTTGTGTAAAAAATATTGCCGAACTCCTTGATGATACCTTTTTGGTGATCAGTGGTGATTGCATCACAGATTTTGATCTCAGTGCGGCGATTGATTTTCATCTCAAACACAACTCCAAAGCTACATTGGTCTTAACTCGGGTGCCAAATCCTCTCGAGTTTGGTGTGGTGATTACTGATGAAAATTATCGCATTCGCAGATTTCTAGAGAAGCCTTCCACGAGCGAAATTTTCTCCGATACGGTGAACACGGGAACCTATATTCTTGAACCCGAAGTCTTAGAGTATCTTCGGCCCAACCAAGAGTCTGATTTTTCTAAAGAGTTGTTCCCGTTACTCCTGGAAAAAGACATTCCCATGTACGGTTATATTGCAGACGGATATTGGTGTGATATCGGTCATCTCGATGCTTATCGAGAAGCTCAATATGATGCCCTGTTAGGTAAAGTTAAACTGGATGTCTCCTATGAGGAGCGATCGCCAGGTTTGTGGTTGGGAGAAAATACTTACATTGATGATACGGCTCAGATCGAAACTCCGGTTTTAATTGGTCATAATTGTCGGATTGGGCCGAGAGCCGAAATCGCTGCCGGATCGGTGCTAGGGGATAATATTACAATTGGTGCTGATGCCAATATTAAACGGCCAATTATTTGGAATGGGGCGATTATTGGAGATGATGTTCATCTACGGGCTTGTGTAATTGCCCGAGGAACAAGGGTAGATCGACGCGCTCATATCCTAGAAGGGGCGGTGGTGGGATCGCTCTCGACAGTTGGCGAAGAATCACAAATTAGTCCGGGTGTACGAGTCTGGCCGAGCAAAAAAATTGAATCGGGCGCTACCCTCAACATTAACTTGATTTGGGGAAATACGGCTAAACGGAATCTGTTTGGTCAACGAGGTGTTCAGGGGTTAGCCAATATTGATATTACTCCTGAGTTTGCTGTGAAATTGGGTGCGGCTTATGGTTCGACTCTCAAACAGGGCGAAACGGTTGTGGTTTCACGGGATCAACGCCGTATTTCTCGCATGGTGACGCGATCGCTGATTTCGGGTTTAATGTCGGTGGGTGTGAATGTATTTAACCTCGAATCTACAGCCATTCCAGTAGCTCGGGCGGTGATTCCCACGCTGAATGTTGCCGGAGGATTGCACGTTCGTCTATCTCCAGATCGAGCCGATCAAATTTTAATTGAAATTATCGATAGTAAGGGGATTAATATCACCAAAGCGAAAGAGAAAAAAATCGAGGGGGCTTATTTTAAGGAGGACTTACGACGGGCGCAAATTCCTGAAATTGGGAACGTGGTCTATCCGGCGGAAGTGGTGGATAATTACAGCATTAGTTTTGAGAAGCATCTCAATGTTGAAGCTCTGCGCCACAGTAACGCCAAAATTGTGATTGATTATGTTTATGCGGTTTCGGGTGCTATTTTACCCCGTTTACTGTCTAAGTTTGGCTGTGATGCGGTGGTTCTCAATGCTAGTTTGAGTCAAACTTCGGTGTCTAACCGAGAACGAGAAAATCTTCTCGATCAACTGAGTCGGGTTGTCGAAGCCCTGCGAGCGCATTTTGGGGTTCAGGTTTATGCCAATGGTGAACAGTTTATTCTGGTTGATGAAACCGGAAGCCCGATTCGTGGTGAACTGCTGACGGCTTTGATGGTGAATATGGTTTTAACTTCTAATCCGAGAAGTTCGGTGGTGGTTCCGGTACAGGCTTCTTCTGCGGTTGAACAGATTGCTCGTCGTCACGATGCGAAGGTGATTCGCACTAAGGCTAATCCGACGGCTTTGATGGAAGCTTGTCACACCAACCCGAATGTTGTCATGGGGGGAAGTGGGGAGATGGGTTTTATTTTTCCCCAATTTCATCCGGGGTTTGATGCTATGTTTGCGATCGCTAAGATGGTTGAAATGCTGACGACTCAAGAGCGAAGTCTGGCCCAAATTCGGGCGGATTTGCCTTATGTTATTCACCGTTGTCATACGGTCCGCTGTCCCTGGTCGGTGAAGGGAACTTTAATGCGTCATTTGGTGGAAACTCACACCACCGATAATTTAGAATTAATAGATGGAGTCAAGTTGTTAAATTTTCAAGATGATAACTGGATCTTGGTTTTACCCGATGCAGGTGAGCCTCTTGTTCATCTCTATGCCAATAGCCACGATCGCGATTGGGTAGATACGACTATCAGAGAATACCGCAATCTCGTACAAGAGTTTGTTAACCAATCTCAAGGAATCAATCGAGGGGATGAGCATTACCTTTAAAGTTTGCTACACTCAAAGGGTTGACTCAAAAATCATTCTGATTGTTTGGAACTTTAGCTTGACAAATTTAATTGACAAATTGCTGAAAAATATTGAATTAAATCCATGAATAATTGCATTTTAATGGTAGAAATTGTCCAACCGCCTCAACTGCGCTACACGGCTGATAATCAGACTCCGATTGCAGAAATGTTGGTTAAGTTTTCCAACTTGAGGGATGATTCTTTTGCCGTGTTAAAAGTCGTGGGATGGGGAAATTTAGCGCAAGAAATTAATGAAAAATACCATCAAGGCGATCATGTTATTGTTGAAGGTCGTTTGGGTATGAATGTGATTGAGCGACCCGAAGGATTTAAGGAAAAACGAGCCGAAATGACGGCACGAAGAATTTATATGCTAGATATTCCCACGACCAATTCTTCATCGGATTTTTCAGATGAGGAGATGTCAGAAGCGGCTTCGACTCCCAATAATGTCGTTCATTTGAGTTCTCGGAACCGGAGTTCATCGGGGGGTAATTCTTCGAGTTCTGAACCGATGCAGCCTGCGCCTTCGGAGGTGGAATCTGAACCGGATTTTGAGCCTCCGACTGACCCCGAAAACCCAGACTATGATCCTATTCCTTTTTAAGGATAGTTAAAGGTCTGTTTTTAAGGCTTTTTTAAAAGGAAAAATAGATAACTTTTTAGGATAGCGATCAACTTTTTAACTGTTCAGTTGATTGCTTTTTGATTTGATTGCTGGAGAGATAGAGAAGTGAGAAAATATTGCCTGTTGCCAAATTGAGATCAAATCTAAAAAAGAATGCTACATATCATTTCCTCAACTTCCCCCGTCTCCCCCGCCTCCTCCGCCCTTCATCTGTAGCAAATATTTAAGTATTTCACATCAGCTACCCTCACAGTTAACTTTAATTGTATCCGACTACTGATCAGACACAGAGACACGACAAGCCAGACTAGAGACGAACTTGATAAGTTTTGATTAACTAATTCATTAGAAATATTTCTTAATCTTATGTTCACGGAAAGATCAACTATAGATTAAAATCTATGTCAAACCATGATATTGTTTTAAAAAGTCTATGTAAATTTTCGGACTAACTGGGTTGATCCAACAGAGATCTAGTCTTTCGAGTCCCTAAACAAGTCAATACTCTGGGTTTTGTGTCGGGAATTTACTCAATAGTTAACTCAATTCTTAACAACTTCAGCAGAAAGTCGAGGCAATATTAATGTCAGAAGTTTTCCTAAAAACGATTTGGTGGATACCCCTTTATCCTTTAATTGGGGCAATATTATCAATTCCTTGGTCGCCGGGAATCATCCGTAAAACAGGGCCAAGACCCGCAGGTTATCTTAATATTTTCCTGACTCTAATTGCCTTTTTTCATGGCTTATTTGCTCTGAATATAATCTGGGAAAAACCCGCCCAACAACTGATTATTCCTTATCTACAAGTTGTTGATCTCGATTTTTCGATTCCCTTAGAAATCTCAACTCTAACTCTAGGAGCAATACTATTAATTACCGGGTTAAACTTACTCGCCCAAATTTATACCATTGGTTACATGGAAATGGATTGGGGATGGGCAAGATTTTATTGTCTTCTGGGTTTATTTGAAGCCGGACTATCAGCTTTAGTGCTGTGTGATTCCCTCTTTTACAGCTACATTATCCTCGAAATTTTGACGCTGGGAACCTATTTATTAGTCGGTTTTTGGTTTAATCAATCACTGGTTGTCACCGGGGCTAGAGATGCCTTTCTCACCAAACGGGTAGGGGATTTGTTCTTGTTAATGGGGGTGGTGGCGTTGTATCCCCTAGCAGGAACTTGGAACTTTGGAGAACTAGCCCAATGGGCGCAAACAGCCAATATTGACCCCAAAGTTGCCACATTATTAGGTTTAGTATTACTCGCCGGGCCAATGGGTAAATGCGCTCAATTTCCCCTTCATTTGTGGTTAGATGAAGCGATGGAAGGCCCAGTTCCCAGTACAATTTTACGGAATGCAGTTGTCGTTGCATCCGGTGCCTGGATATTAGTAAAGCTTGAACCTGTTTTAGCCCTCTCCCCAACAGTCCTGTCAACAGCGGTTGTTGTTGGGCTAGCAACAGCAGTCGGCACCAGTTTAATTGCGATGGCTCAAATTGACATTAAACGGGCGATTTCTTACTCGGTGAGTTCCTACATGGGGATTGCATTTGTTGCTGTTGGCACCGAACAAACGGAAACGGCTTTACTCTTATTATTGACCTACGCCGTAGCAATGGCTTTATTGGTGATGAGTACGGGCGGAATTATCCTCAATAATATTACCCAAGATTTAACCCAATATGGCGGTTTGTGGTCACGTCGTCCGATTTCAGGATTGTGTTTTATTGTCGGTGTTTTTGCTTTAATTGCGATGCCTCCTTTCGGCGGGTTTTGGACGTTACAACAATTAATTGAAAATCTCTGGACGACTGAACCCGCTATTGCTTGGACGGTGTTAATTGTTAATGGTTTAACCGCCTTTAGTTTGACGCGAGAATTTGGTTTAATTTTTGCCGGAAAGCCCCAACAAATGACAGTTAGATCTCCTGAAGGTCTTTGGGCTTTAGTTTTACCCATGATGTTTTTAGCAGGGTTTTGTTTACACGTTCCCCTGTTGTTAGCAAATTGGAATTTGTTACCCGAATTTACCACGATTAACAAAACAGTTGCAGGTGTATTGCTATTGTCTAGTTTGAGTGGTTGTGGACTGGGTTGTTTGATTTATCTCAATGACAATTGGCAAAAACCTGTTCAATTGGGTTCAAAAGCAGTTCAAGACTTTTTTGCTTACGATTTTTACACGGCAAAACTCTATCGTTTGACGATTATCGCGGTTGTTGGTTCGGTTTCTAAAGTGATGTTTTGGGTTGACCGTTATTTGGTGGATGGTTTCGTCAATTTAGTCGGTTTTGCGACAATTTTCAGCGGTCAAAGTTTACGGTATAATGTTTCCGGTCAAACCCAGTTTTATGCCCTGACAATTGTGCTTGGAGTTACCGCAATTATGGGACTCCTTGCTTTTGCATTTTTTTAGAGGGATAAAACTTGGGTTTGATTTCTTTGGAGTCAAAAACTTTCGTCAGGAACAAAAACCCTGTAAACGCAACCCATCAATTTTCAGATCAACCCTACAAATGTTTTTGAATCAGTAGTTTATGCTCAGTTTATTCATTTTAATTCCTGTTGTTGGGGCAATTGTGGTTAGCTTACTACCCGGAAAGTTAATCAGTCGTCAAGTTCGCTCTGTCGCTTTGATTGTGGCGATTACTATTTTAGGATTGACCCTAAAACTTGCCACAGATTTTGACTTAAGTGACCCCAACTTTCAATTTTCTGAATATCTTGATTGGATTCCTCAATTGGGTTTATCCTACAGTTTAGGAGTTGATGGTTTATCGTTACCCTTGATGGGATTAAATGCCACTTTAACGATTATTGCCATTGCTAGCACTCGCCCTGAACTTGAACGTCCGCGCCTGTATTATTCTCTGATTCTGCTTGTTAATGCGGGAATTGCGGGTGCATTTTTGGCACAGAACTTGTTACTGTTTGTTCTGTTTTACGAGTTAGAACTGATTCCCCTTTATCTATTAATTGCGATTTGGGGAAGTGAAAAACGGGGTTATGCCGCGACTAAATTTTTGATTTATACGGCGTTGTCAGGAATCCTAATCTTAGCAGGATTTTTGGGGATAACTTGGTTGAGTGGTTCAACAAATTTTGATTACAATGTCATCAACACTCAAAGCTTATCTCAAACCGCTCAACTAATTCTGTTATCGGTTTTACTAATTGGATTTGGCATCAAAATCCCTTTGGTTCCTCTCCATACTTGGCTCCCTGATGCTTATGTGGAATCTTCCGCTCCAATCACTATTTTATTAGGGGGAATTTTAGCAAAACTAGGGACTTACGGTTTAATTCGATTTGGCTTACAACTGTTTCCCCAAACCTGGGAATTAATTGCACCTGGACTCTCAATTATTGGTGTCTTTAGTGTGATGTATGGAGCGTTAACTGCTATTGCTCAAAAAGATATTAAGCGAATGGTTGCTTACAGTTCAATTGGTCACATGGGCTATATCATTGTAGCAGCAGCAGCCGGAACCTCTATCAGTTTAATTGGGGCAATTTCTCAGATGGTTGCTCATGGTTTAATTCTGGCAATATTGTTTCATCTTGTGGGTGTGGTGGAAGCCAAAGTCGGAACTCGTGACTTACAAATTCTCAACGGTTTAATGAACCCCATTCGGGGTTTACCCCTGGTCAGTGCATTGTTAATTATGTCTGGAATGGCAAGTGCAGGAATTCCAGGATTAGTCGGTTTTGTAGCTGAATTTTTGGTCTTTCAAGGCACATTTTCCGTTTTCCCAATCCAATGTTTACTTTGTATTATTGCCTCGGGTTTAACTGCTGTTTATTTTGTAATTCTGCTGAATCGCACTTGTTTTGGCAAGCTAAATAATGAGTTAGCTTATTATCCTAAAGTGAAGTTTTCTGAACAGGCTCCTGCTCTCATTTTAGCGGTTTTAATTTTCTTTCTGGGTGTGCAACCGAGTTGGTTATTGCGGTGGAGTGAACCGACGGCTGAAGCCATGGTAATGACCTTGAAAAACCAGACTCAAACTCAAGTTTCAATTCACCTAGAGCCTTAATTTTTAACTGTGTTAACTCTCATTTTTAACACTAAATTTTGAACATCCTATGACGGTCACAACCGAAATGCAAACTCAAACTAAATCAGCTAAGTTACCCCCTTCGACTCACGAATTTTCTGAGATTATTCATCGTTTGGAAGCAGGAGGGGCGATGCTTCCTGATACTCCTGAGAATTTAATGCAAATTATCGGGATTTATAAAGCCTATGCGGTGCCGATGGATTTCTATTGGCGGGATTTATTGTACATCGCTGAACGGGTCTTTTTAGACCCTTTACCCTTTTTTAAATACTTCCTCCCCCAAGAGTATTTAGACTTGCATAATCATTATGCAGGAGATGATGCAGACTTAAGAATTTGGCGAGGAGAAGCAACCGTACATCCAGAATTATTGGCTTTTATTGAAAAAGGCGAAACGTCAAAAATTCCTAAATTACTGCATCATTTGTGGCATGATCGGATTAACATGGAGTTTGCAGAAGCTTGTATGCGGGCGATGTTTTGGCATCGAGAAATGGGGGGTAAATTTGACCCATATCTTGATACCGATGAATACAAAGCCAATGCTGATCGCGCCATCAAAGCTTACTTTAAAAATAATCCGGTGATGTTAAGCTTATATCAGCTTTTCCCCGATATGTTTCTCGAACAAGTTCGTCAGCTTTCCTATTACAGTAATTTAGGACTATTCTGGGAAGTCATGGCACCGGTTTTCTTTGAAATGAGTGACTTGTATGACGAGGGAAAAATTACCACTGTTCCCGAAGCAATGAACTTTCTTGTCAATGGAATTTTTGCCATTGCAGGACGCCCTATTTATCATCACGTTTATATTGATGGGGAATGCTACGAAATTATTCCTAAATCTAAAGGGTTTATGTGGTTGTATGAAGCCGCACTTCCCTATGTCGAAGCAGTGTTTTATCGCACTGCACCCTTCCGAGGCACGAAGTCTTACAACGCCCAAGCCCAAGAAGTTCCCCAAGATCAAAAAGACTTTCATTATGGAATTCTTTATGCTGATATTTTTCCGGTGGGAACTGCGGGAATTCCACCCACATTATTAATGCAGGATATGTTTCATTTCCTACCGCCCTATTTGGTAGAATATTACCAAAAACATTGTCGGGGGGAGGAGGATATGTTGA
Organism: Lyngbya aestuarii BL J; assembly: GCF_000478195.2. Classification (GTDB taxonomy): domain Bacteria; phylum Cyanobacteriota; class Cyanobacteriia; order Cyanobacteriales; family Microcoleaceae; genus Capilliphycus; species Capilliphycus aestuarii. Next base: position 75,764 of record NZ_AUZM01000025.1, read on the forward strand.
TTCAGCTTGCTAATACTTTTCAACGTTCGATGTATTGTGTGACTTCTGCGGTCATTCAAGCATTACGGACGGCGTTGTTGTATCCTTTAGATGATCCAAACCCTCGACATTTACAAGCCAATCGTGACTTTTTTGAAGCACAATTAGATCGGTTTAAACGTCCTGAAGCGCGTTTGAGAAATATTCAAACTCCAAATTATCGCTAATCTCATCAAACATTCAGTATTTGTCTTATCTTTACTCAAAAATTCCCAGTAAAGGTAAGACTTTTTTCTTTAATAACTGTATTAAAGCAGGTTCCATATATTCATACTCATCAGGAATATCTAAACAAATCACACGCTGATTTTTTAGCCAAGGCTGAAACTGATTAGAAAGTTTACGCCGATGAGACTTTTCCATCACAAAAATAATGTCAGCCCACTGAACAGCTTCGCTACAAAGAGTCATTTCAGCGTCTCGATCTAATCCGGCTGAGTCTACTTCTAACTCAGGATATTCAGAGAATATTGCTTCTGCGGTTGGGCTGCGTAGGCGGTTTTGACTACAAATGAATAATACTTTTTTCATCTTTTTATGTTCATATAGTCTCAGTTAGAAGTTTAGCAAAAACGTTAAAATACTCACAAACTGAATCAGCGATCGCTTTTAAAGGTATTATCAACGTTAAATTAGTTTAATCTTTACCTTATGAGTCTGAGAAATGCTATATTAACTAATTGTTTGTGTCTCAGTCTGGAAACACTGCCTTTGGTTAGACTTGTGTGTAGAGCTTATTTTCTATTTCTTGAATTTTTCTTAATCTTCTGAGGTTGATTGTCGTTGAACGCCGAGATCGAATATTATTTTATCACTGGCGTTTGGAATTAAACCCCGCAAGGTTTTTAAATATCCTTCGGCATCATTATAACTGCGAAAACGGCCGACGATTATTGGTTTTCGGTCGGGAAAAAGTCGCAGCAAACACCAGGGACTCAGTTGTTGAGCGTAGCTTTTCGGCTTGGATTTTTTCATCGGATTAATGTTCTCTAAATCGCACTAAAGCCACCTTAAAAGTAAGGCGGCTCAAAAGAAATATAAAATTTCGATAGCTTTTGCAGTCGTTTGATGGTTTAATCTTGGGGGGGAGTTGAACAAAGCCGTTCCCAAAGTTCCGGCGGAATTTCTTCAAAATGTTCGAGGAGAAAATCCATTAATGCTAGATGGCGAAGATCATTCGGGTGGGGATGATAATGGCTGCGTCCCCTCGCAAACCAACGCCGAACCATTGACACCGAACGAAAACAGATCTCGGCGATCGCTTCTTGTTTGACATCCCACTTGGTATAAAACTGTTCGGGTGTCATCGCCAGGGGACAATAAACGTAAAGTTCGATCAGTCGTTGTTCTCGCGCCGTAATTGGTATCGGAGTTCCGAAGCGTTGTATCATGGTGAAAAATTTAGTGAATTTCGTAGCCAGCGCCAAGGTTTATGGTGCTGGTTCTTGTTTTGTGCTATATTGACAATATAAGAAATAAATTACTAAAATGTCAACAGTAGATTCAAAATGTTCTCGCTACTCCTCGTATCTAAATCCAACCGTATCAGCAAGTAATTCTAAATGTTTGCAGGTTGAACGAGGAGGCAGATATAGTTCATTTTCCCAGTTACTCACCGTTTTCTGACGCACACCCAACCGTTCTGCAAATTCCGCCTGAGTTAACCCCATGTGTCGCCGTAACGCTTTGATCAGTTCTGCATTCCAAAGAACCGTATCCCCAACCCGTTGAACGGGGGGTTTGAGGTTAGCTTTGCGAAACGTAACTTTTTGTTCGTCCAAGTCCACATCTTCAACCCGATAACCCCCCTCCATCCAAGCTTCCGCCTGTAACGCCCCTTTTGTGCGGTTACTCCACCAAGCCCGTTTCGTTCGCGCAGAAGCCGGGAGTCGATTGTTCATCAATGCCTCTATTTCGGCGAACGTTAGAATCACTTCGCCCTTGTCGCATTCGTGCAAATAGTCCAGGAGCGGCTGGTACTTGCTGCCCTCCCTCATGTCATCTCGCGATCGGTTGTCAAATACTAGGATGACATAGATTAAGATTTACAGATAGAGGGCTTGAGATGGTGTGATGCTAGGACAACTCTATAGGATAATTTTTTAAACCGATTTCTTAAACTGAGGTGATTACCGAAAGTTTTGAGGAGTTGGGACTTTAGAACTTACCCTTTGTACTTTTTGTCAATAGAAATAACAGCTATGTTCTATTTTAAACAATTTTCCCGAGCCATCATTTACTCAGTTAAAATTAGTTTATTGTTTATAGTTTTTTGGGGTGTGCATCTCCCGAATATTAATCCTGCTGCCGCCCAAAATATCAATTTGGAATTTTTCTCTAATAATTCTTTAGTTAAAGTAGATTCTATTATAAGAATTGATAAAGGAATAGAAGTTCGTCTTTATGAATATCAAACGGATCAATCCCGAAATTTACCTCCTGAAAGTCAGCTTTTAAATGTTGGCTTAGAAAAAGCCAGTAAAAAAAATTATGAAGATGCCATAATAAATTATACAAAAGCCCTCCAATTTAATCCTTATTTTTCTAAGGCTTACGTTAGTCGAGCCTATGCACGTTCTCAGCTAGAACAGGTAGAAAAAGCATTTCAAGATTACCAGAAAGCCGTAGATATTGATCCAAATTTAGTTGAACCTTACATCGGATTAGGAAATCTTTATTTTGAGCAAGGAAACAATCAAAAAGCCCTTGAAAATTTTACCATTGCCACCGACATTAATAACAATTATTACGACGCTTACTTTAGCAGAGGATCGGTCTACTTAGAGCTAGAAAAATATGAGGAAGCCGTTCAAGACTTTTCTGAAGCTATTAGTTTGAATCCCAAATATATAGATGCTTATGTTAAACGAGGATATGCAAGAGGAACTTTAAAAGATTATGAAGGCGTAGTTAAAGATTCTACGAAAGCTATTCAATTAGATCCCAAGAAAAAAGATTATGATGCTTGGAATAATCGAGGACTGGCATTGTTTTATTTGGGAAAGAGTAAAAAAGCACTAGAAGATTTGAATCGAAGTCTTAAAATTAACCCTTATTATTCACACGCACATTACAATCGAGGATTAGTTTTAAGAAGTTTGGGTCAATATACTGAAGCCATAGCCTCTTACGATCAAGCTTTACTCTATAAACCCGACGATTATGAAGCCTGGAATAATCGAGGAAATGCTTTGGATGACTTAGGAAAATACGAAGAAGCCGTTGCCTCTTATGATCGGGGTTTACAGTATAAATCCGACGATTATGATGCTTGGTATAATCGAGGAAATGCTTTGGATGACTTAGGAAAATACGAAGAAGCCGTTGCCTCTTATGATCGGGGTTTACAATACAAACCCGACGATTATGATGCTTGGAATAATCGAGGAATTGCTTTGGGTCATTTAGGAAAATACGAGGAAGCCACTGCTTCTTTTGATCAAACTCTACAATATCAACCCGACGATTATGGTGCTTGGTATAATCGAGGAGTTGCTTTGGCTTATTTAGGAAAATACGAAGAAGCTATTTCTTCTTACGATCAAGCACTGCGGTATAAGCGTGATTATGACAAGGCATGGTATAACAAGGCTTGTATCTATGGAATACAAGGAAACTTATCATTAGCAGTGAGCCATTTGGAAAAAGCTATTGCCTATAATCCAAAATACAAGGATCAAGCCAAGACCGACCAAGATTTTGCTTTAATTCGAGAACAGCCAGAATTCCAAGAATTACTTCAATAAACAATTTTATTGCCTTTGAGGAGTTGGAAATCTAAAATTTTATAGTATTGCTGCTAAACTCTAAGAATCAGAAAGCGAAGAAATGCGATCGCCTTCTCACGGTCAAACTCCAACAAATCTAGTTTTTCCCTCAAACTTTGATAATAACATAAAGTGCTTCTCCATTGATATAATAAAAACTCTTTAGTTATTTCCTGACTCATAACACCTCATCCCTCTGCTTCCCAGTCCTCTATTTGTAACCCTTCCACCCGTCCAAACTCACTCACATTATGAGTCACCAAAACCAAATGATTCGCCAAAGCGATCGCCGCAATTTGCAAATCATAAGGGCCGATGGGCGTACCTAAAGCAGCTAATTGAGTGCGAATTCTTCCAAAAATATGAGCGGCGGCATCATCAAAAGGTAAAGAAACAAATTGACTTAAAAAAGCTTCCTGTAGTTCCAGTGTCCGAGTCGGGTTTGAGCTTCTCATTGCCCCATAAAACAATTCAGCCTTGACCACAGAACAAACGGCAATATCACCCGGAGATAACCGTTCTAAATGTTGCCGCACCCCAGAATTTCGACGGTTCAAGTAAATAATACAGACATTCGTATCCAACAAATAAATCACTCGATTGGTTCCCTCGTCTCATATTCACCTTGGGAATATCTCACCAACGGCTCCTGGGCTAAACAACCTGCGGTTTGTTCAAAAAAACCGGAAGGCCAGCCCAATTCTTCGGGGGTTTGGGTGGGAGGGTTTGGAGAAACAAGCTGATAGACAATCGCAATCTCCAACTCTTGATTCGCCAAACCTTGAGGAACTTGTAAAATTACTTTTCCTTCGGCATCAACCCGAGCTTTTAATTTGATAATTTGCACAATTTATCCTCCTTGAAAACCGCAAACTCAAAATGCTCTTAATCGTAATTTTGATATTTATTTCGGCGGACTAAATGTTGAACCGTGCTAACAAGAATATATACAATAATTTGAGTATATGTATATATTTCAAATAAAATGTAGTAGTTGAAAAGCGGGTGATGGGACTCGAACCCACGACGTTCAGCTTGGGAAGCTGACATTCTACCACTGAATTACACCCGCAGTGATAAAATACAAATTAAAATCTGAAATAAGGATATAGAAAAGGAATTATAATAAATGCCAGGAGGGAGATTTGAACTCCCGACACAAGGATTTTCAGTCCTCTGCTCTACCAACTGAGCTATCCCGGCTTTCGTTCACTGCCTAACTAGGATAGCAGATCTGTTTTAAATCTTGCAAGTAGTTTGACAAAATTTTTTTCTGTTCCCGATGCGAAGACGGAACCATAGACTAGACGATGAATTCAGCTTAGGTGTAGCATCTGAGAAATGGGGAATAGAGGTAACAGTTGGTGACGGACAAAAACAAATTCGGCAGCTTAGTTCCATTATTGCTCATTTGGCTGTTTGCGGGAATTAGCGATCGCCTTTGGTTTGCATTGGATCGTTCGGTTCCCGCGTGGGATCAGGCGGACTACCTAACAAATTCGTTAAACTATTGGCGGGCGCTACAACATCCCCAGTGGTTTTCTTCCGGGTGGTGGGAACAGGTGTGGATGCTATCTCCGAAAGTTCCTCCCCTGACTTACCTGCTGACGGTACCGTTTTACAACCTGTTTGGGACAGGGACAGCACAAGGAACACTCGTCCATTTACTCTTTAGTGGTATTCTACTCGCTTCGGTCTATGGAATTGCGATTCAACTGTTTAACCGACAAATTGCACTCTGGGCTTGTATAATTTCTGCATTGTTACCCGGACTCTACGTTTATCGTCTGCAATACCTCACCGACTATCCAACGACCGTCATGGTTGCGTTGAGTTTTTGTTGTCTAACTCAGTGGAAATATAGCCAAAAAAAATGGGTTTGGGCGATCGCATTCGGTGTATCCTTTGGGTTAGCAATGTTTGTCAAACAAACCGCCCTATTTTTCTTATTTTTTCCCCTAGTTTGGGTGAGTGTAGACAGTCTCAAACACAAACGTTGGCAAAGCTTAATTCAGTTAACCGTTGCCTTACTGTTATCCGGTCTAATTTTAATCCCTTGGGTAACAACCAACTGGTTACTCATGCTAACCTCTGGAAAACGCGCCACCCTTGACTCGGCAATAGCTGAAGGTGATCCCGCCTTAAATACCTTAGACGCTTGGACATACTATTGGAACTTACTTCCCTATCATATTTCTTGGCTGTGGTTAATTGTTCCCACTGTTGGGTTTCTCCTCTATCTTTTCTATCCAAAATTCTTCTCAAAACCGATTAATTTCTCAGCTTTGCGTTGGTTAGCAATATTTTGGATCGGGGGTTATTTGTTATGTTCGCTGAATATTAATAAAGACTTTCGCTACAGTTTACCCTTATTACCCATTTCTGCAATTTTTCTCGCCTACGGTTTGACGTTATGGCCGCAACGTTGGGGGAAAACCGTCCGAGGACTAACCCTCAGTTTAGCCATTGTTTTAATGTTACTCAATTTATGGCCGATTGGCGGCGTTTGGGGGCGACGAATGGCAGCTTTTCTGAGTCCCGGAGGCGATCGCATTGCCCATCTCGGTTTACAATGGCCCCATGAACGGGTAATTGATGAAATTATTCAAACTGAACCCTATTTACAGTCTACCTTGGGCGTGTTACCGTCAACACCAGATATTAATCAACACAACCTCAATTATTACGGCGCTTTGCGGGATGAACAGGTTTATGGGCGTCAAGTCGGAACTCGTTTAGAACACGTTGGTCAAGACTCTTTATCCCTGTCTTGGTTTGTGACGAAAACAGGTCAACAAGGAATGGTTGAACGCATTGGAGAGGCGCAAGTTGCCATTGTCCGAGAAATTGAACAAGGGCGACAATTTCAGTTACATAAACGCTGGCTATTACCTGATAATACCGTTTTAAATCTTTATCACCGTCAGACTCCTTATGTTGAAGTTTCTCCTCAACCCAATGCGTCAGAAAAGGTTCAACTGTCTCAAGTGATTGTATCCCCAAAAGTTCCCCCCAATGCAACGATTCCGATTATTTATGTGTGGTCGGGTTCTTGGGAACAGCTTCACTCGGGGTTAGTTCTTTTAACCTGGAAATTGCAAACGCCTTCAATGACAAAAGGTTCGTCTGAGTGGTTACATGATCATGCGATCGCCATGGGGACATTACATCCGGGAAGCTTAGAAAATAATCAACAAAAAACGGGGTTTCAAGTTCTCGAACGGATGGGAATGTTACCGCCTGAAAATATTTTACCCGGAACTTACCGCCTAGAAGCGACCTATTTAAACCGAGAAAGCGGAGAAACCTATGCGATCGCCGTTCCGTCTGTTACCGTTGAAATTGATCCCCAAGCAGCTAAATTACCCGCACCCGAATTAGATCTCGTTTCTCAACTGCGTCAGTTGGCGCTGAATTTACCCCAAGGAATACCCGGACTCGAACCTGTCTTTGATCAAGTCGGACGGATTAACCAATATGATCCAATTCAAGATTATACTGTTGTCGCAGAAAAGACGTTAAGTTATCGCTTACAAACTGCACCCGACAATTTAGATTATACTTATGCTTTGGCTTTAGCAACGGTTTTACAACAAGATGCACCCACTGCGATCGCCGCTTTAGAACACGTCACCCAACTCGATCCCCAAAACCCAAACGCTTATGCTTATTTGGCTTTTATTCATCTGTATGCTTTGCATCCCCAAGCCGCAGAAAAAGCTATTCAAACCGCGATTAAATTAAACCCCGATCAAAGTGAATTCCAAGCGTTAAGGGGAATTGCAGCTTTGATGCAGGGAAATCTAATTCAAGCTTGGCAGGATCTACAAGCCCTGCGTTAAGGTTTAATTGACTTTCATTTCTGCGGGGATCAACTCATCGTCAACAATTGCGCCTTGTTCTTTCAGAGCAAGTTTAGTGGATTTTGATAACCCTGTACAGCCGATAAAACTGGCATCTTTGACTTTAGCATTGCTGAGATCAACGCTGCTGAAGTGGGTTCCGGTTAGGTTCGCGCCTGTGAGATCCGCATCAGTGAAGTCAACACTCACAAAGCTGGCACAGCTTAAGTCTACATGACTCAAATCCCACCCTTTTGCACCTTGAGTGACGATTTTCTGCACTAAGAGCCATTTTTGACTAAGTTGAGTGCTTTCGTCGATTTGGGTACCATTGAGGTTGACTTG